>JBBEAX010000084.1:0-13544 GCA_040882645.1 Acidimicrobiia bacterium | reverse complement strand
GTAGCCCCGAGGGGATTCGAACCCCCGCTACCGGCTTGAGAGGCCGGCGTCCTAGGCCGCTAGACGACGGGGCCATGCGGTCCTCATGAACCGCCTGGCTCGGGGGGGAGGACTCGAACCCCCAACGACAGGACCAGAACCTGCTGTGTTGCCAATTACACCACCCCCGAAGGCGGGCGGAATGGTAAACGCGTCAGCGGTGTCGGCAAACCTCTGGCGCTTTCGCGTCGGACGGGGAGCAATTCGCAATTCGCAATTCGCAATTCGACCCAGCCCGCCGGTTGATTCAACCGGTGCTCGCGGTCGGGGCTTCCGCTGAATCAGGCTCGCAAGCGCCCCGCGGCTTCCTGCAACCTTGCCAGTGAGCGCTCCCGACCGAGGGCTTCGAGGGACTCGAACAGGGGTGGGCTGACCGAGGAACCGGTGACGGCGACTCGGATCGGTTGGAGGCCTTTGCCGGCGGAGAGGCCGTGCTCGTCGAGCATTCCTCGGAGTGCCTCCTCGATGGAGCCCGTCGACCAGTCGGAGAGCGCATCGAGCCGCGCAATGGCTCCCTCGACCGCGACCACCGCCTCCGGCTTCGTCATGACCTTGTCCCATGAGCCGGGGTCGTATTCGATCGGATCCGTGAAAAGGAAGCGAGTCTGCTCGGGCACCTCGGTCAGCAGCTTGGCCCGCTCCTGGATGAGCGGAGCCACCGCCTCGAACAGGGTGCGTTCACCCGCATCGAGGGTGCGCCCCAGGCCGGCCTCGGCCAGAGGCAGCGAGCGCCCGACGAAGTCGGGCACGGCCATCGCCCGGATGTAGACGCCGTTCATCCACTCGAGTTTGGCGAGGTCGAACACCGCCGGGTTGCGGGAGACATCGGCGAGGTCGAAACGCTCGACCATCGTGTCGAGGGACACGATCTCCTCGTCGGGCCCGGGGGCCCACCCGAGGATCGCCAGGTAATTGCTGATCGCCTCCGGCAGATAGCCCATCTCGCGGTAGGCCCGCAACGACGTGTGCCCGTGCCGCTTGGACAGCTTCTTGCCATCAGGCCCGTTGATGAGGGCGAGGTGGGCGTACGTTGCGGGAGGCGCGCCCAATGCGGTGGTGAGAGCGATGTGCTTCGGGGTCGAGGGAAGGATGTCCTCGCCCCGCACCACATGGGTGATGCCGAAGTCGACATCGTCGACCGTCGACGCCAGGTGGTAAGTGGGGGTTCCATCGGACCGAAGGATGACGAAGTCGTCGACGTCGTCGTGGTCGAACCGTACCGAGCCCCGCACCAGATCCTCGAACTCGGTGGCGTGAGGCCGACGCATGGCGAACCGGATCGGCTTGCCCGGCACCACTCCCTCACCGCGGTATTCGCCGCGATAGGCCGGCGAACGATTCTCGGACTGGGCGGCCTTCCTCGACTCTTCCAGTTGCTCGGGCGTGGCGAGGTCGTAGTAGGCGTGGCCCGCGGCGACGAGCTCCTCGGCGGCCTGGCGATACCGGTCGAGTCGATCGCTCTGTCGGTAGGTGCCGTGGGGACCGCCGACTTCGAGACCCTCGTCCCAATCGAGGCCCATCCAGCGGAGCCCGCTGAGGATGTCCTCGTGGTACTCCACCTCGCTGCGCTCGGTGTCGGTGTCGTCGGACCGCAGGATGAACACCCCACCCCGGTTGCGGGCGAACAGCCAGTTGTACAGCGCGGTACGGGCCGACCCCACATGGAGGTGGCCGGTCGGAGACGGAGCGAACCGAACCCGAACCGTCACGAGCCCGCCACCACCGGATTGGCGAGGGTGCCAATTCGCTCGATGGTGACCTCGACCCGATCGCCGGGCACGATCGGGCCGACACCGGCAGGGGTGCCCGTCAGGATCACATCGCCGGGCAGCAGCGTCATCACGCGGGAGATGAAAGCGAAGATCTCCGCGACTCCGAAGACCATGTCGTAGGTCGAACCCTCCTGGCGCAATTCGCCGTTGACCTCGCAAGTGATCCGCAGACCAGCCGGGTCGAGCTCGGTCTCGATCGCCGGGCCGAGCGGGCAGAACGAGTCGAACCCCTTGGCCCGTGCCCATTGACCATCCTTCTTCTGCAGGTCGCGGGCGCTCACGTCGTTGCCGGCGGTGTACCCGAGAATGTGAGCGGCGGCGTCCTCGGCGGCCACATGCCGGCTGACCTTGCCGACCACTACCGCCAGCTCGGCCTCGTGGTGAACCTCCAGCGCCTCGCTGGGGAGAACGATGGGAGCACCCGGGCCAATGACAGAGGTGGAGGGCTTGATGAAGATGACCGGGTCTTCCGGCACCTGATTGCCCAACTCGGCGGCATGCTCGGCGTAGTTCCGCCCGACGCACACCACCTTGGTCGGAAACACCGGGGCAAGGAGATGCGCCTCCTCGAACGGGATGATCGTCTCGGTGGGTTCCCAGGCCACGAACGGCGTCCCCCGGTAGACGGTGATCCCCTCATCCTCGGCGACTCCGTAGACGATCTCGTCACCCTGTATGCGCATCCGCACGATCTTCACGACTCGCCGCCACTCCCTCCCACCGGGCCCATCAGCACGTCGCGGGGAATCGCTTCCACCAGGCGGCGCAGGCGCGAGTGGTCATGGGCGATACCGGAGACTGCCTCGGCACCGGCGGGCAGGTCGAGCAGGCCGATGGCGAGATCGATGTCGGGGCCCACGGGTGCGCGGCCGAGCGCAGACGACCGGGCGCTGATGATGGCCATCAATGCGGCTTCGACGTCGTCCCGCATCCCTGCCGGGACCTCGATGGCGCGGCGGCGAAGCAGCCTCAACGCATATCCGGTGTCAGGCCCGGGCGTCCCGAACGCTCCGCCCCATGGCACCTGTTCCGGCGAAACCAGGTCTCCCGGCCGATCGGGCCGCCACCGACGGGCTGCCGGCGGCTTGGCGGTAGCCCGGGGCAGGTCGGCGACAGTTATTGGGATGTTCGGCTGCTGACCCACCAGATCTCCTACGCGTACTCGAGCCAATGACGGTACGGCTCGAGTTCGCCGGTGACCGTCTCCTTGAACAATTGCTGAGTACGCCGGGTGACTGGGCCCGGGCGGCCCTCGCCGACCGGCCGATCGTCGATCTCACGGATCGGGGTCACCTCGGCGGCCGTGCCGGTGAAGAACGCCTCGTCGGCGTAGTACAGGTCAGAGCGAGTCACCTGGGCTTCGCACACCTCGTATCCGTCGTCGGCGAGGAGCTTCATCACCGTGTCCCTGGTGATCCCCTCGAGGGCTCCGGCCGTGCTCGGCGGCGTGGACACGATGCGGTCCCTCACCAGGAAAACGTTCTGCCCGCTCCCCTCGGCGACGTAGCCCTCGTAGTTGAGCATGAGCGCCTCGTCGTAGCCGGCGGTGACGGCCTCCTGCTTGGCGAGCACACTGTTGATGTATTGGCCGGTCCCCTTGGCGTTGGGGATGAGCGCCTCGTGCCCGATACGGCGCCAGGACGACACCCGCACCCGTGCCCCCTCTTCAAGCGCGCTCTTGCCGAGATAGGCACCCCACTCCCACGCGGCGATCGACGTGTGACTGGTGGCCCCGGTGGGGTTGAGGCCCAGCGAGCCGGCACCGAGGAACGCGATCGGGCGCAAGTAACAGACAGCCATTTCGTTCGCCCTGACGAGCTCGAGGGCGGCCTTCGAAAGATCCTCGGCGGTGTAGGGCAACGGAATCCGAAAGGCCTTGGCCGAGTGGACCATCCGGCGCATGTGGTCGCCGAGACGAAAAGCGGCCGCTCCGTTCGACGTGTGATACACCCGGATGCCCTCGAACACCCCGGTCCCGTAATGGAGGCCGTGGGCGAGCACATGAACGGTCGCTTGCTCCCACGGAACGAGTTCGCCGTCGAACCAGATGAAGCGGGTGGGTTCCATGTAGTCCCCCTATGTTGTCACATCGAGGTATCGACGGTGCCAGTCGATGATCGCATCGAACCGCTCCCGCCGGTACTTGGGTTTGCCTGAACGCGAGAGCTCGTGACTGCTCTCGGGGAACCGCAGCATCTCCGCCTCCACTCCGTTGTCGACCAGGACGGCGAACAGCTGCTCGCCTTGCTCGATGGGACACCGAAAGTCGTTCTCGGAATGGATCACCAGGCACGGAGTGGTGATCTGATGCGCCCGCGACAGCGGGCTCGCCTCCCACAGCGAGGTCCAGTCGTCGTACTTCCACTGCCCCAGGTACATCCGGGGGAAGCGGAAACCGATGTCCGACGTGCCAGCGAAGGAAGTGAACGAGTAGAGGCCCCGCTCGGGCACCGCACTGCGGAATCGGTCATCCACCGCCACGATGCGGGCGGTGAGAAACCCGCCGTACGAGCCGCCCATCACCCCCATCCGCCCAGCATCGAGCCGGTCGAACCGCGCGACAGCGGCATCGAGCACCGCCAGCACGTCCTCGAGGTCCGGCGGGCGGTCCTCTCCCCACCGCCCCACCGGCGTGCGCACGAACTCGGTGCCCCGGCCGCTGGAGCCGCGCGGATTGCACGCCACCACCGCAAACCCCGCTGCGGCGTATTGCTGAAATTCGTCGAAGTAGCCCCACCCGTACTGGGTGGCCGGCCCGCCGTGGATATTGAGCAGCACGGGAACGGACCCATCACCCTTCGGGAGAAACACCCACCCATCGAGGTCTCCACCGTCGTGTTCCACGACGATGTGCTCGGGGGCGATCAGCCCGGCGGTCTTGCGAAACTCGTCGTTGATCGAGGTGACTGTTCGCTCTTCACCGTCTTCGAACCACCGGAGCTCGCCAGGGTCGGTCGCCGAAGTGGAGGTGAGCGCCATCGCCGCGCCGTCGGGGCGAGTGGTCATCCCGGTGATCGCCCGTTCGCCTCCGGCAACGTCTATCCACGAGCCATCGGGCTTCACTTCGATCACCCGATTGACCGCACGATCTTCAACGACAATGCGGCACGAGCCGTCGGCCAGCCATTGCGGTCCACCCGGCGCCACCGCCGGCGCCGGCGGCGCGAACGACCGGTCGAGGCCTTCGGCGAGTTCGACGAAACCGTCGCCCTCGACCCGATAAAACGCCGCCACGCCCGGGTAGCTCCACAGGTCGGGCATCCCGATCAGGTGGACGGCACCGTCGGGCCGGTAGTGGACCGAGGTCCAGTTCCCGACCTCGACCAGCGGCTGCGGGTCGCCGCCGGCGACATCGATTTCCCATGCCTGCGAGCCGGTGTCGATGAACGCCCGCTGGTGACGCGGGCTCATGAATGCGATCGCCGACCCGTCCGGACGCCAGGCGAGGCCGCCGTCGAGGAAGTCGGTCTCCGTCAAGCCCCGGGGCTCGCCGGCGAACGGATCCAGCAGGTAGATGTTGCGCCGGCGGTCGTGAAGCCAGCCCTGGGTGTCGAACCGGTAACCGGCGCCGCCGATTCGCCGGGGCCGACGCTTGCGGCCGTCGTCGTCGAGTTCGGCCCAACCCGCCCGCCACTCGGTGCCTGCCACCGCCAACGTCGACCCGTCGGGCGACCACTCGGCCTCGGCTGCCCCGAGGGCGAATGAGGTACGCACCGTCGCCTCTCCCCCGGAGGCGGCCATGACGGCCACCTGCGCCTTGTCGCCCTCCTCGGCGGAGGTCCTGAGAAAGGCAAGGTTGGATCCGTCCGGCGACCACCGCGGCCGGACATCGCCCGGCCCGTGGGTGAAGCGTCGGGCCGCCTCCCCATCCCACAGCCAAATCTCACGGTCGTATCGGTCGTCCTCGAAGTTCATCCGCGACATCACGAAGGCGGCGCGTCTCCCGTCGGGGTGGATCTGCGGGTCGGACAGCGTGGCGAAGGACAGCAGGTCGGTCATCCACAGCGCAGGCTACTCAAGAGTCAAGAATCAAGAATCAAGAATCAAGAATCTTGGCTCTTGGCTCTTGGCGCTCAGACGGTTGTCGTGCCGGCGGCCCAGTCGGCGTAGAGGCCGGCATAGACGCCGCCTGCCGCCATGAGCTCGCGGTGGGTACCCCGCTCCACCAGGCGGCCGCGGTCGAACACCAGAACATGCTCGGCGCCTTCGGCAGTGGCGAGTCGGTGGGCGATCGTGATCGACGTCCGGCCCGAGGTGAGCCGCCCGATGGCTCGCCGCAGCCTGACATCCAGCGCCGGATCGACCGCCGAAGTGGCCTCGTCGAGGACGAGCACGTCTGGATTGGAGATCCACGCCCGCGCGAGGGCGACCAGCTGGCGCTCGCCCGCCGACAGGCTCGACCCGCGCTCGCCCACCGTGGTGGCTATCCCCGCGGGGAAGGATGCGACCCAGTCGTCGAGTTCCAGCTCGCGCAACGCGGCCATGACGGAGTCATCGGAGGCGGCGGGATCGCCATACCGGACGTTGTCGGCGATGGTGCCGGTGAACAGGAAGCCCTCCTGGGGGACGAAGGCGACCCGGGACCGAAGGCTGGCGTTTCTCGCCTGCTTGAGATCGACACCACCGATGGCGACCACCCCTCGATCGGGGTCGAGCAGCCTGGTGAGGAGCTTGGCGAACGTCGTTTTACCCGAGCCGGTCTCGCCGACGACGGCGATGCGGCTTCCGGGCGCGATCTCCACCGTCACGTCGGACAGGATCTCCGGGCCCTCTCGATAGGAGAACCCCACATCCCGAAACGACACGCCCACGGAACCCGTTGGAAGATCCACGGGATCCTCGGCTTCGGGAATCTCAACGGGCGCGTCGAGTGTCTCGACGATGCGCCGCAAACCGGAGGCGGCGCTCTGGGCAAAGTCGAGGATCTCGACGAGCGTCTGGATCGGCCCGATGAGCAGATTGACGAGGAACAGGAACGCCAGGAGCACACCGGCCGACACCCCGTTCGCCGGTCCCAAGAGCAAGCCCATCGCCACGACCGTGGCGGTGAGCGCGGCGGCAAACAGCTCGGCCGTGGCAAACAGCACGTTGCCGAAGTGGGCGGCCTTGAACTCGGCGCGGAACCGGGCCTCGAGCACGTCATCCACCCGGCGCATCGTCACCACTTCAGCGCCATGAGCGCGTACCTCCGGCAGGGCGTTCACCGCTTCGCCCATCACGGCGAGGCTGTCGGCGACCCGCTCCCGTACCCGGTCGTACCGGCGGCGAAGGATGCGCTGGAACCAGAGCAGGCTGGCTGCATAGACCACCGTGCCCGCCGCCACCACGGCCGCCAGACGCCACTCGTAGATGGCCATCACGGTGAGCGCCGCCGCCACCTGAGTGCCATTGACGAGGAACATCACCCCGCCCCACTCCATGAAATCCTGCAGGGTCGAAACGTCGGAGGTGACCCGTGACACCAGCGCCCCCCGGCGATCCGACTCCACGTGGAGGACGGACCGCCGCATCAGGTGCGAGAAGACCTTCACTCTCAACTCGCTGAGACCCATCGATGCCTGGCGGACGAGCCGGACCAACCCGAACCGCGTCATCACTGCGCCGACGACGCCCAGGATGAGACCGATGGCGACCCACCTCGCCACCCCGCCCACGTCCACCTGATCGCCCGAGATGTGGTTGTCGAGCGTCTGCTGAATGATCACCGGGATGAGGATCTGCACCGCGGTCCCGCCGAGGTTGAGCAAGAGCACCACCCAGAGCCGTCGAACGATGATCGGCACCTCGGCCACCGCGCGGCGGATCGCCGAGTAGGTGGACATCGACTGCACGGAAGCCGTCATGCCCCGCCCTCCCTGGTGCGAGCCGCCGCCTCGTGCTCGTACGCCTCGACGAGGCGGGCGTATCCGGGCTGCTCGGCGAGGAGCTTCTGGTGCGAGCCCTGGGCAACCACCCGGCCCTCGTCCACGAACACCACCTCATCGGACAGCCGGATCGACGACGGGCGATAGGCGACGATGACGATGGTCGATGGCAGCTCTGCCTCTCGCAGCCCCCGCAGGATCTCCGCCTCGACCGAAGGGTCGACCGCCGAGGTGGCGTCGTCGAGGATCAGCAACCGGGGGCGACGAACCAACGCCCGGGCGATGGCGATCCGCTGGCGCTGGCCCCCGGAAAGTGACGCGCCCCGTTCACCGAGCCGGGAGGCGTAGCCATCAGGAAGCTCCAGGATGAAGTCGTGGGCTCCTGCCAGCCGGGCGGCTTCTTCGACCCGGTCGCGGGGGATGTCCATCCCCATGGTGATGTTGCCTTCGGCGGTGTCGTCGAAGAGATATGCGGTCTGGGCGACAAAGGCGACTTCGAGGGCGAGTTCGGATCGGGCGAAGTCGCGCAGGTCTCGCGTGTCGAGGTGGATGCGGCCTGTTCCCGGGTCCCAGAGGCGCGCCAACAGAAGGGTCAATGTGGTCTTGCCGGAACCGGTGGGGCCGACCACCGCCACAGTCCGCCCCGCGGGGATGTCGACCACGACATCGCTGAGGATCATCTCCCCCGGGTCGTACTGGAAGCTGACGGCCTGCGAGTCGATCGGAGCCGCCCCGGAGTCGAGGCGCGCGTCGAGATCGCCGTAGACGACTCGCTCATCCGCCTCGAGCACGGCCTCGACCCGCCGCCACCCGGGGATGGCCGCGGCGAGGTCGAACAGCACGAACGCGATCAACTGGATCGGGAAAGCGAGAAGGGACAACAGGTAGAGAGCCGTCACGATGTCGCCGGGAGTGATCGCCCCATCCTGCACTCGAACCGCGCCCACCAGCAGCACGACGAGGCCGATCATCGGGATCAGCACGACGATGATCGTGCGGAAGGTCTCCCACTTGACGCCGAGGGTGATCAGCATGTCACGCAAATCGTCGGAGGCCACTCGCATCCGCTCGGTCTCGTAGTCCTCCCTCCCCAGCGCCTTGACGGTCAACGCCCCGTCGAAGCTCTCATGGGCGGTTCCGGCGACTTCACCGAACTGGCTCTGGATCCCCTCCCACGATGGGTACAAGGTGATGGCAGCGCGGACCTCGATCGAGACGACCAGGGCCATGCCGAGAAGGGCCACCACCCCCAGCCACACGTCGATGAGGGCCAGCAGGACGACCGTCCCGATGACGAGAAGCGAGACGCCGGTGGCGTACGGCAAGGGGGCGAGGACACTGGTGGCGCGCTGGGTGTCATTGTCGGCCACCGAGAGGAGGTCGCCGACCGATTGCTTCCGGAACCAGGACAGCTCCAGCTCAAGTTGGTGCGCGAGCAGGCGGCGTCGCAGGTCTTGCTGGTTGCGGAGTTGCAGCCACCCGGCCGACGTGCGGCGCATCACGATGGCGCCCGCCTTCCAGATCGCCACGCCGAGGACGGCGAGCACCACCGGGAGCACTTTGCCCGAGGTCGATTCCCCGTCGCGCAGCACGGGGAGGATGGCGGTGTCGGTGATCCAACCGATCACCGCCGACGAGGCGATGATCGAGGCGGCGAACATCGCCGCCCCCGTCACCGCAGACGCGAACGCCCAAGGCCGAGCCTTGATGAAGCGAAATACGATTTTGAGCCCACCGCCCAGGACGTCCCGCGCGGTGGGCGGCCTTGCCTCAGAAGTCACAAATGGGCAGATTAGATGGTCCGTGTGACAGCCCTTTCCGGCCTCGCGAGAGGGGTGGGGTCGGGTCGCACCAGCCGGTAGCCTCGGGTCGTGCGTCGCCTCATCGCCTCCACCCTCGGCCTCGGCTTCATCCCCCGTCGGCTGTGGGGTTCCGATTCCGGTGCCGGAACATTCGGAGCCGCATTCGCCGCCGCCATCGGTTTGGGCCTGCTTGCACTCGATGCGCCCTGGTGGATGACCCTCGCCATCGCCTCGGCGCTGACCGGGCTCTCGCTGTGGGCGTCGGTGCCGTTTACCCGCGATGGGGACGACCCCGGCTGGGTCTGCATCGACGAGGCGGCGGGGACGATGCTTGCCCTGGTGGGGCTCGGAGGCATCCCGTGGGTGGTGGCCCTGGTCGTAGCCCGACTTGCCGACATCTTCAAGGTGCTCCCCGGGGTGCGCACCGCGGAACGGCTCCCCGGGTCGATCGGCGTCACGGCCGACGACCTGGTGGCGGGGCTATACGGTCTGGGGGTCGGTTCCGTCCTGGCGTCGCTGCTCTAGACGCGGCCCCACTGGCGGAACAGGCCGGAGTGACACCGGCCCCTCAACCCGCCGCCCGCTTGACCAGTGCCCGGATATGCGCTTCCTCGGCGGCACCCAGCTTCTTCAACGCGAAGGAGGTCGGCCACATCGCGCCCTCGTCGAGGTTCGCCTTGTCGCTGAAGCCGAGGGTGGCGTATCTCGACTTGAACTTGTCCGCGCCTTGGAAGAAGCACACCACGTCGCCGTCGCGAGCGTATGCGGGCATGCCGTACCAGGTCTTCGGCGAAAGGGTTGGCGCGCTGGCCTTGATGAGGGCATGGAGTCGCTTGGCCATGACGCGATCCTTTGCCGGCATTTCGGCGATCTTGGCGAGTACATCGCTCTCGCCGTCAGCCTTGCCCGCACCCCGGCCGCGCCGTGAGCCTGCCTTCAACTCCTTGGCGCGCTCCTTCATCGCGGCGCGTTCCTCGTCCGTGAACCCCTGAGATTTTCCGCCGCCGGCACCCTTGGCGGACTGCTTGGTGGCCTTCTTCGCAGGTTTCTTCTCGGCCATTGCGCAATCTCCTCCGTCGGTCGACGCCGTCCCCGCCGGCTTACCTCGGGGCATTCAAAAACGAAAGGGGCGGCTCGAGCGCCCGCCACCGCAACCTAGCGAGGGTCAAGGGACCCGGAACACTTGCTCGCCGAAAATCTCGTCATTCGCCCTCCGGAGTGCATCGCGGCCTTCCGGGGACAACAGCCACGCCACGAAGTCGCGGGCCTCTTCTGATGCGCCGCCGACCACGATCACGCCGTAGGGGTTGAGCAGCAGATCGCTCGCTGCCAGCTCCACCGGGGAAAGACTGAGCACGCCCGACGCAGCTAGATAGCTGCCGCGTTCGGCGAGGGTGAACGCTTCGCGTTGGTCGGCCACCTGGAGGGTCGGACCCATCCCGAGGCCGGTCGCCGAATACCAGTCCCCCGCCGGCTCGATAGCCGCCTCGGCCCAGATGGCGCGCTCGGCCGCCTCGGTACCGGACCCATCGCCGCGAGTAACGAACGGCCAGCCCTCGCCTGCGATGCGGGCGAATGCCGCGGCAGGGGTCGATCCGCTCAAGGCGGTGGCCCCGGCGGACGCGCCGACGAGGACGAAGTCGCTGACGGCGAACGGCGACCATGACTCGGCCAGTCCGGAGGCGACGAAGTCCGCCTCGGCGTCAGGATCGTGGGTGATCAGCACCTCGGCGGCGCCTTGGCTGCCGAGGTCGAGCACGCGCTGGGTCGAGTCGTCGACGATCGAGATCTCCACCCCGCGGGTCTCCTCGTAGACGGCGACGACGTGGGCAATGATCCCCGAGTCGGCCAGGGTGGTGCCTACGGCGAGGATGACCCGACCGTCCCCACCGCAGGCCGCCAGGATCAGGGCAAGGGCGAGGAATCTGCGGGTCACCGGCCCACCACCCTGACCGCGGTGGCCTTGACCGTCAGGGTGACCTCGACACCGGTCTCGATGCCCATGGCGTCGGCCGACCCCGGGGTCAGCAGCGCCATCACCGGGAATCCCGCGTCGACGACGATCTCGACGAGGCGTCCCAGTCTGCGCACCTCGGTGACCTGTCCCACCCACCGGTTGCGGGCCGACCCGGCCGCACCGTCCGCCCCTGAGAACACCGTCACCGTCTCTGCCCCGAACAGGACGACGGCATCTCCGTCGACTTCGCCGATCCCCCAGATCTCGGCGCCGCCGACATCGACCATCACCAGTGGTGGGTCGGCGGCGACCACCCGGCCGGGATGAGCATTGGCGACTCCGAGCACCCGCGCCACCACGTCGTCGACCGGGAGGCCGAGAACCTCGCGGATCGAACCGACCTGCCGGATTCGCCCGTCGACGATCACTGCCATCGAGTCGGCGAGCATCGCTGCATCGTCGCGGTCGTGGGTCACGATCATCGCGGTGCGGCCGGTCAACGCTCCCGACACCACCCGGCCCACCGACTCGCGCTCGCGCGCATCGATTGCCGCCAGCGGCTCGTCGAGGAGGACGATCGCCTCGGGCCGGGCCAACACCCCGGCTAGCCGCAGTCGCTGGCGTTCCCCACCGGACAGCGCCCGGGCGGGAGCGTCGAGATGCTCTGCCACCCCGAGCCGAGCCGCCAGATCGACAGCGCGGGCCAGGCCTGCTTCGTCGAGCCCCAACCCGAGGTTGCGGCGAGCAGAACCGCGAAACGCGTACGGACGCTGCGGCAGGTACGCCACCGCCAGGTCGGGGCCCCCGGGGAGGGTGCCGGCCAACAGCCGCAGCAAGGTGGTCTTACCGGCTCCGTTCGGCCCGAAGAGGGCGAGCGTCGTCCCGGCCGCCACGTCCAGGGACTCCACATCCAGACTGAAGCCACCCGACTCATGACGAAGCGATCTGATCGAGAGTCCGGTCATCGGGACGGATCCCGCAACTGGAACCACGTGAGAACGCCGTTGACGCTGACGGCGATCAGCAGAAGGATGATGCCGAGGGCGAGGGCGGCCCCGAAGTCGGCCTGGCGAGACTCCTGGACGATCGCGGTGGTGAGCACGCGGGTCTCACCCTCGATGTTGCCCCCGACTACCAGCACCGCCCCCACCTCGGACACCACCCGTCCGAATGCGGCGGCAGCCGCCGCCATCAGCCCGGGCCAAGCTTCCCGGCCCAGCACGGCCCCCCTGGTCAGCGGCCCGAGGCGAAGCGCCCGGACCTGCTCGAACGACTCAGGGGCAAGAGCCCGCACCGCCCCGGAGGTGACCCCCGCGGCGATCGGTATCGCCAGGAGAGCCTGGGCGGCGATCATCGCTGTCGGCGTGAAGAGCAGCTCCCACGCCCCCAGCGGCCCCTGGTTCCACAGCAAGAGCAGAAGCAGGAGGCCTGCCAGGACAGGTGGCATCCCCATCCCGGTGTTCACCAGGACCGTGAGCAGCCCGCGGCCCCTGAAACGGCCTGCAGCGAGGGCGATGCCCAGCGGGACGCCGATCACCAATCCGATGGCAGTGGCGATGCCCGCAATGAGCAGAGTGAGGCCGATGACTTCGCGTAGCTCGGATCCGAACGCTCCCAGAAGGTCGAGCGCGTCGCGGAGGACCTCCCAGATGAACTCCACGGGCTAGCGGATGTTGAAGTACCAGTACCAGACGCCCACGCTGAGGGCGCCCGCAAAGATTGCCAGCTTGATCGTCTGCTTGAAGATTCCCCAGAAGAACAGGAACGCAGTCAGCAACCCGACCACGATGAGCATCCCGAGCAGCACCGGGTCGGCCTTCACCGTGTCGACGATCTCGCCCGCGCTGGAGGGGACTTGGAACATGGGAGGAGGATAGGCATGGGCCGGCCGGTGGCCGCCCCGCAATTCGCAATTCGACCGACGCGTTTCCTCCCCCGGAGGGGGAGGTGGCGAGCGAAGCGAGACGGAGAGGCCATGCGGCGGTCTGACGCGTCTCCTCCCCCGCAGGGGGAGGTGGCGAGCGAAGCGAGACGGAGGGGCCGTGCGGCGGTCTCACGCGTCTCCTCCCCCGCAGGGGGAGGTGGCGAGCGAAGCGAGACGGAGGGGCCG
>JBBEAX010000083.1:0-2201 GCA_040882645.1 Acidimicrobiia bacterium | reverse complement strand
CCGTAGGCCGTAGGCCGTGGTACTTCGTAACGCTGGTTAACGAGTGAGGTATGGTCCCGCCCATGGACCCGGTTCGGCGTTCTGCTCGGCCAGCACTCCGCAGCCCGCGAGCACTGCTGGCTTGGGAGGGGTGGAACGACGCCGCCGATGCCGCCTCAGGAGCGGCCTCCTTCCTCCTCGGCCAGTTCGACGACATCGAACCCTTCGCCACCATCGAACCCGAGGAGTTCTACGACTTTCAGGTACGCCGTCCGCAGGTCGAGGTCAGTAAAGGCGGTACGCGCCGCCTCGCCTGGCCGACCACCCGGGCGTATTCGCTCGAGATGGATCAGGGTGAGCACGACGCCATCGTCGTGGTCGGCGAAGAACCCAGCCTGAGGTGGAAGACCTACACCAGGTCTATCGGCCGGCTGCTCGCCGATGCCGACGCCGAGATGGTGGTCACGCTCGGGGCATTCATCGGGCAGGTCGCTCATACTCGTCCCGTGCCCCTCATCGGAGTGGCGACCGACCCGGCGCTCGTCGACCGCTATGGCCTGATCGCTTCGCGGTACGAGGGTCCCACCGGAATCATCGGGGTGATGCTTGAGGCCTGCCGGGAAATCGGTATCCCCGCCGTGAGCGTGTGGGCGGCAATCCCCCACTACCTGGCGGCGAATCCCAACCCGAAGGCGATGCTCGCCCTCCTCGGCAAGGCCTCGGAGATCATGGACATCCCATTCGACACCTCGGAACTCGAGGCCGTGTCGAGCGACTTCGAGGAGAAGGTCGATGAGGCGATGGCCGAGAACACCGAGTTCGTCGACTACGTGAACCGCCTGGAAGGCCAGGATGAAGACGCCGCCCCGATCGACCCGGCCCGAAGCGATCACCTCATCTCGGAAATAGAGGACTTCCTGAAAGAGCGTTGATAGCCCCCTTCCTCTCTACCATGCCCCGCCGGCATACCCCTGGAGGACCCGTGAAGCTCCGCCTCTCAGCTCTCGTCTGTTGCGTCGCCCTTCTCGCCGCCGCCTGCGGCGATGACGACACCATCATCATCACCACCACCACCGGCGCGGCAGCCACGACCACCACCGCGGCAGCGACGACCACAACTGCGGCGTCGACAACAACCGCGGCGTCGACGACTACGGCCGGACCTACCGGCACCACCTCCGGCGGCGTCGACATCGGCCCCATGATCAGGTTCGGTAGCGGGGATTACCCGTTCTCGATTGCGTTCCCCGAGGACTGGGAGAACGAGCGTGACAGCTTCGGTGCGGTCATCATCTTCTTCTCACCGCTGTCGGGGGACGGCGACCAGTTCTCCGAGAATGTCAACGTCGTGGTCGAAGACCTCCAAGGTGCCGATCTGGACCTCGACGGGTACTTGGGGCTCGCGACCGAGCAACTGATCGACTTCATCCCCGACATCGATTTCGTGGACCGTTACACCGATCAGATGGGCACTCAGCCTTCGTGGGTGATCGCGTACACCGGCACCCAGGATGGCGTGACCTACGGGTGGGTGCAGGAGATCGCATTGTTCGAAGGCAGCGCCTACATCATCACTTACACCGGCGAGGCCGAATTCGACACCTACCTGCCTCACGCCGAGGAGATCTTCGATTCCTTCGACTTCGACGATTAGCCGCCGCGCGTCAGGGGGCGGAGGAATCCGATTCCCGGGTGGACCGATATCGAGCCGCACCGGCCACGGCGTCGCGCAGGACGCCGTGGCCAAGGCGGTTTTCGGACGCCAGACCGGTGGTGATGGGGAGCCCAACCGCGGCGTAGACGGAAGCCCGGTCGCTCCTCACGGTCGGCTGCGGGAAGGCGGCGATCATCTCTGCCAGGTCGAGAGTGGCCGCCAACTCGGCGTCGGGGCTCACCACTCGATCCACCAGCCCGATCCGATAGGCTTCGGACGCGTCGATAGGACGCCCGGTGAGGATCAGGTCGAGCGCCCGCGACAGGCCCACGACGAGAGGCAACCGCACCGTCCCGCCGTCGACCAGCGGGACGCCGAACCGCCGCTCGAAACACCCGAACACCGCGTCCTCACCCGCCACCCGCAGGTCGCACCAGAGGGCCAACTCGAGACCGCCGGCCACACAATGGCCGGCGACCGACGCGATGGTCGGCTTAGTGACCTGGAGGCGCGACATCCCCAACCATCCACCCGGACCGTCGGCGAGGTCCATCGCCTTGAGGTCCGC
>JBBEAX010000082.1:0-2202 GCA_040882645.1 Acidimicrobiia bacterium | reverse complement strand
CTTCCCGCCGCTCGACTGGGGCTTCCTCGTCTTTGTGGCTCCGGCGCCCTTCCTCGGGGCGCTGCGGCGAGTGTCATCCGCTCGGCAGGCGGGATGGCTGGGCTTCTTGTTCGGGGTGGCGTTCTTTGGCTCCATGCTGGCGTGGATCTTTGTCCTCGGAGCAGTTGCCTGGGTTCCGTTGTCGATCCTGATGGGCCTGTGGGCGGCCGGCTTCGGCCTCGTCATGTATCTCGCCCGTACCTGGTCTCCATGGCGCTGGTGGCTTATGGCCCTCGGTGGCTGGGCGATGTGGGACTTCCTCAAGGAGCGCTTCCCGCTGGGGGGTTTCCCCTGGGGCTCAGCCGGGCATCCCATTGGGACTCTGCCCTGGCCGCGGGGCGCCGCCCAATGGGTCGGGGCGAGCGGATGGGCCGTGATCGTCGTCGGGGTGGCCGCCGGCATCGTCCTCATGTTCGACGAGGAACGCGACCGTCGGCCGCTGGAACTGTCGGCCGCGGTCGTGATCGTGCTGTCCCTCCTCGGCGCGGTCTTCGTTCCCGATGCCAACGGCATCCCTGTTGATGTCGCCATCGTTCAGGGAAACTCACCGTGTCCCCGGGTTCACTGCGAGAACGAGAAGGTGCGCATCTACACCAGCCACATGTCCCTCACTAACTTGATCGAACCGGGGTCGGTGGACCTCGTCGTGTGGGGGGAAGACTCCTTCGGCGGGGAGGTCAACCCGACCCTCAACGAGAACGTGCGGCTCGACATGGGAGCCCAGGCCGAGCGGATCGGCGCCTACCTGATCGCCGGTGGCACCCGGCCGGGAGAGCCGGGCACCTTCGAGAACTACAACGTCGTCTTCGACCCGAACGGCGAGATCATCGGCGAATACCTCAAGCGACACGGGGTGCCCTTCGGTGAGTATGTGCCGTTTCGGAAGCTGCTTCAGTTCATTCCGCAGCTTGCCGCGGTCCCCAACGATCTCGCGACGGGCGACGGCCCTGTGGTCTTCCCGATCTCGGTGGAGGAAGGCACCGGCGTGTTCGGCTCGGTGATCTCATTCGAAGGGGCATTTGCTCGAACCATCCGGAGCGAAGTGCGGGCGGGGGCACAGATGGTCGTCGTCGCCACCAATGAGGGCTCATACGGGCGAGGGGCGGCCTCGGACCAGTTGATCGGCATGGTGCGGATGTCGGCGGCTTCCCTCGGCATCGATATCGTCCACTCGGCGGTCACCGGACGCTCCACTTTGATCCGGGCAGACGGCTCGATCACCCGGCGCACCGATATGTTTGAAGAGGACCTGCTGCGGGGCCGGGTGAACCTGCAGGCCTCGCGCCGCACCGTCTATGCGGTAGCTGGTGACTGGCTGCAGATCCTCGCCATTCTCTCCGCCATTGGCATCCTCGCCACGACGATCGGGAGCGGCCGCTCCCGAGACTTCAAGATCAGGCCGCAGAGAAGATAGTCGCCCGCTTCCAGCGGGCTCCTGCAATTCGCAATTCGCAATTCGCGATTCGACAGAACCGCCACCGATCACCCGATCGCGATCCGACGTATTGCGTATTGCGAATTGCGAATTGCGGCCGAGCGAAGCGAGGCCCTACACCACCCTCGTTCCGTTGCGGCCTTCCAGCGCATCTGCCAGTGATTCCACGTTGGTGATGAGGGCGGGTCGGCCGGTGGCACGGGCGTAGGCGATGGCTGACTCGACCTTGGGGCCCATCGAGCCGGGGGGGAACTCACCCTCGTCCAGCAGCTCCTGGGCTCGATCGATGCTCATCTCGAGTATCGGCGCCTCGTCGCTGGTCGCGAATCCGACGGAGGCATGGGGTACCTCGGTGAGGATGATGAAGCTGCGAGCGTCGAGACGAATGGCGACGAGGGCTGCGGTCCGATCCTTGTCGATTACGGCTTCGACTCCGACCAACTCTCCGCTGTCCGCCCGAGCTACCGGGATCCCGCCGCCACCGCCGGCGACCACGAGCCGCCCGGCGGCGGCGGCTGCTGAGATCGCATCGATCTCGACCACATCGATCGGCGGGGGCGACGGCACCACCCGGCGGACGCCCTTCCCGGCTACCGACACCATTTGCCACCCGCGCTCCGCGACCAGGTCGGCACGGTCGGTCTCCGGGTAGAACGGTCCAACGGGCTTGGTCGGGTTGACCATCGCCGGGTCTGCCGGGTCAACCACCACCTGGGTCACCACCGTGA
>JBBEAX010000081.1:31952-71334 GCA_040882645.1 Acidimicrobiia bacterium | reverse complement strand
CGGCAGAACGGGATGTGGACATAGGCCCCCACCCACTGCGCCGCGTCGTCGGCAAGGGACGGATCGTCCGGACGACGCGGGGTGGTCCGGTCAGTCACTATCGATCTGAAGCACGGCGACGAAGGCCTCCTGGGGCACCTCTACCTGCCCCAACATCTTCATCCGCCGCTTGCCTTCCTTCTGGTTCTCGAGCAGCTTGCGCTTGCGGGTGATGTCGCCGCCGTAGCACTTGGCCGTCACGTCCTTCCGCTTGGCCTTGACGGTCTCGCGGGCGATGATCCGTGAGCCGACCGCCGCCTGGATCGGCACATCGAACAACTGGCGGGGGATGATCTCTCGCAACCGTTCGACCAATCGCTTGCCGTACTCGTACGCCTTGTCCTTGTGGACGATCGAGGAGAACGCGTCGACCGGGATCCCGTTGAGCAGAATGTCGACCCGGGACAGGTCGGAGGCGTCGTAGCCGTCGGGCTCGTAGTCGAGCGATGCGTAGCCCCGGGTGCGTGACTTCAATTGGTCGAAGAAGCCGAAGACGATCTCGGCGAGCGGGACCCGGTAGATGAGCTCTACCCGTTCGGGCGACAGGTAGTGCATCGATCCCATCACCCCGCGGTGCTCCTGGAGCAGTTCCATGACCGTGCCGATGTACTCGGACGGCGTGATGATCATTACTTTGAAGAAGGGCTCGAGCACCTGGCGCAGGCTCCCCGGGTCGGGCAGGTCCTGGGGGCTCTTCACCCCGATCTCGACGCCGTCGTTGCGAATCGCCCGGTAGGCGACGGACGGGGCGGTGGCCACCAGATCCAACCCGTATTCCCGTTCGAGGCGCTCTCGCACGATCTCCATGTGGAGCAGGCCGAGGAATCCGCAGCGGAAGCCGAAGCCGAGAGCCTTGGATGATTCAGGCTCCCATACCAGCGCGGCGTCGTTGAGGCGGAGCCGGTCCAGCGCCTCGCGCAGGCCTTCGAAGTCGTCGCCGTCCGTGGGAAACAGCCCACTGAAGACCATGGGCTTCGGCTCGCGATAGCCAGGCAGCCTGGTCTCGGAGCCTCGATCCCGCCTGGTGACGGTGTCGCCGACCCGGATCCGTCCCACCTCCTTCACCCCGGTGATCAGGTAGCCCACCTCACCCGGTCCCAGAGAAGCGACCGGTATCGCCTTCGGAGTGAGCACCCCCACTTCGTCGGCGGGCAAGTTCTCTCCGGTGGCCATGAAACGTAGGGGATCACCCGTCCCGAGGCTCCCGTCCACCACCCGCAGGTAACAGACGATTCCCCGGTAGGTGTCGTAGTAGGAGTCGAACACCAGGGCCGTGAGTGGCGCCGCCCGGTCGCCCGTCGGCGCGGGGAGCCGCTCGATGATCGCCGCGAGCAACTCGTCGACCCCCTCTCCGGTCTTTGCGGAGATCCGGAGGACGCTGTCGGGATCGACTCCGAGCACACCGGCGATCTCTTCCGATACCCGCTCCGGATCGGCCGCCGGCAGATCCACCTTGTTGATGACGGGAATCACGGTGAGACCGCCATCGACGGCGAGATAGGCGTTGGCCAGCGTCTGAGCCTCTACCCCCTGGGCCGCATCGACCAGGAGCACCGCCCCCTCGCACGCGGCAAGACTGCGCGACACCTCATACGTGAAGTCGACGTGGCCAGGCGTGTCGATGAGGTTGAGCACGTACTCCTGCCCGCCGGGCGCCACGTGGCGCAGGCGCACCGCCTGGGCCTTGATCGTGATACCCCGTTCCCGCTCCAGGTCCATCGAGTCGAGTACTTGCTCCCGCATCTCGCGCGAAGTGATCGCCCCGGTGCGCTCGAGCAGGCGATCGGCCAGGGTCGACTTGCCGTGGTCGATGTGCGCGATGATCGAGAAGTTACGAATCGAGGAGGTGTCCGGCACGGTGCTTCCGGGAGGCGACAGGGCGCATTGTACCGGCGGTCCCAGGGGTGCTATCGTGCCGCCGTTCCCCCTATTTTCGACGGCTGGATCCAACATGGCCAACATCGCCTCCCAGATCAAGCGCAACCGCCAGAACGGCAAGCTGCGCGCCCGCAACCTCGCCATTCGCTCCGAGTTGAAGACCCGCATCAAGAAGGCCGAGCAGGCCGTCGAAGCGGCCGACGACGCGGCGTTCGCCGACGCCTATCGGGAAGCCCAGAAGCGCATCGACACCGCGGTCGCCAAGGGCGTGCTGCACAAGCGCACCGCGGCCCGGCGCAAGGCGCGCCTGGCCCGCCGGGGCCAGCAGCCCGTTTCCTGACCCAACTCCCCTCCCCCGATGACCGAAGACGCCACCACCTGGCTATCCCCGGCGGCTCACAAGCGGCTTGTCGACGAACTCGAGCACTTGATGACCGACGGGCGCCAAGAAGTCACCGAACGAATCGCTGAAGCACGCTCGCACGGCGACATTCGGGAGAACGCCGATTACGAGGCGGCCAAGAACGAGCAAGGCCTGATGGAGGCTCGAATCCGCAAGATCCAGTCGATCCTCGACACCGCGGAGGTCGGCCAAGTCGTCGTGGGGGACACCGTGGAGGAAGGCTCGGTGGCAACCGTACGGCGTGAGGACGGCGGCGAGATGGATGTATTCGTCGCCACCCAGGAGAACAAGGTCCCCGGCCACATCCTCGCTTCCCCGTCCAGCCCCCTGGGAGCGGCCCTTCTCGGCGCTTCGGTCGGCGACAAGGTCTCCTACGAAGCCCCCAGCGGGACGTTCCAAGTGACCGTGGTGGCGATCAAGCCGTTTGAGGGCTGAGCAGGGCGCCTACGGCGGCCTCAGCGCGATAAGCAATTCGCGATACGCAATACGACAGACGCGTCAAAGGCGCGTCGCCGCGTCCTGTCGTATTGCGAATCGCGAAATTGCAGGGCGGCCTTTGGCCGCCTTAGCCAGCCCTTGGCTGGCCAATTGCGGGGCCGAGCTGAGCGAGGCCCTACCTCCCGCGGCCCTTGTACCACCTTGCCAGGGCGACGGTGAGGCGCTCCAGGGTCACCCGGTGGGTTGGTTCCGGGGCGGTTTTGAGAGCCAGGTCGGCGCGGGCCACCGCATCGAGCGCCTTGCGCAGGTCGTCATCGGTGGTGGCGGTCCGGGCACTCCATGCCTTCTTGACCGGGTAGTGATCCGGGCGTGCTCCCACCCATTCTGCGAACACTTCGATCGAGGGAGCCGACGAGGCGAGTGCCCGCTTCTTGAGATCGGACTCGACGAAGGCCAGCAGCTGCAGCGGATGACCGTGAGTCAGGAAATCCGAGAGGCGGCGAAGGGCATCGCCGGTCTTGCCGGCGGCGAGCGCATCGGCGTAATGCCACATCGGCTCGTCGGGCCGGTTACGGAATCGGGCGGCAACTGACTCCACGGTGACCGGGCCTTCGAGCGTGGCCAGCTGGTCCAGAGCCTGGCCGAGGGCGGCGACATCAGACCCGAAGCGCTGCACCAGGGCGGCATCGACGCCGGGACCGAGCCGGATACGGCGGTCGCGCGCCGCCTGGCTCAGCCACTGGGCAGCATCGTGCTCCCGCATCTTCTTGACGGGATGCGACTCGCCCTCCGCCTTGACGACCTTGGCGACGGCAGAAGGAAGCGCCCCCTCGGACACCAGCACCACCGCCGACTCCCCCGCCACCAGCCCGGTGATCAGTGAAGCCACCACCGCCGCCTCGGCCACCTGGAGGTTCTGGGCATCGACGATCAACACTCCCCGCATGCCGCCGAAGAGGGATCCGCTCTGCAGCGCCGGAATCAAGCGTTCGACCTCGGGACGCAGCGTCCCTTCACCCTCTTCGCCGGCTCCGCGTCCTGGCACGTCGAAGCGATCGAAACCTTCGGCGCCCGCCTGCTCGATGAGCCTACGGGCCCTATCGAGCATCTCCTGACGCTCGCCGGGGCCGGTGTCGGGAGGCCCGGTGATGGCGTGGAGGGGCTTCACCGGGCGGACGGTAGTGCGGCGACGCGATCGAGGCGGATGACGATCGTGCCCTCCTCGTCGGTTCGCCGCACATCCGACCCGCCAGCCTCCAGCGTCGCGATCACCTCCTCCGACGGATGGCCGAATGTGTTAGGGCCCACACTGATCACCGCGATCTCCGGCGCTGACGCCTCCAACCACCCGAGGTCCGAGGTCCGCGCCCCCTGGTGGGGCACTTTGAGCACGTCCGCCCTGAGTGGGCCGAGCTCCGCCTGGGCAATGGCCTCGATGTCGCCGCTGAACAGCACCGAGGCACCGCCAGCCTCCACCAACAGCACGAGGGACCCGTCATTGGGCGATTCGTATCGGCGGAGGGGTCCGACGACCTCGATGACGAACGACCCGACGCGGACCGCGGTGCCCACCGAGGGCGACTCGACCACCCCGCCCCCCGCCGCCACCTCGGCCGCAACCGAGTCGAGGGGCGACCCCTCTCCCAGCTGTGGCGGGTGCCACATCCTTTCGACCCGGGCGACCGCAGTGACACCCTCCAGCCCGGCGGCGTGGTCGGCATGCCGGTGCGACACGACCAGGAGATCGATCCGGCGGACCCCCCGATCACGCAGGTGCGCTCGGAGCACGGAGGGATCCGCACCGCCGTCGATGAGAACCACTTCGCCCGCCGGCCCGAGGAGGAGGGAAGCATCACCCTGGCCCACGTCGAGAAACGCCACCGTGGGTTGGGAAGGGGTCCCTGACGGCACCAACGCCGCCAGCACCAATGCGGTCGCCCCTATCGCGGCAACCGGCCGAATCGGCCTGAATCGGGCGGCCACCAACCCGGCCGAACCGAGGCCGATCACCGCCACGGTCCCGAGTTGCGGCAGGCCGGCCGCCCCGCGCCCCACCGCCAGCACCCAACCGGCGATCTTCACGCCGGCGTCCACGAGGAGGTCCAGATGAAGGACCGCTCCGATGCCACCGACCGAGGTCGCCACAGCCACCAGAGGCGCCGACACCAGATTCGTCGCCGGGGCGAGCAGCGGGATCTCGCCGAAGTGGTGGAGCAGCAGAGGTGCCACCGCCGTCTGCGCCGCCACGGTGGCCACCAGGATGGTCCACAGCCACCGCGGGTGTCGGTCCGCTGCCAACGGTGCGCCGAGCAGAATTCCCGCCGTCGCCGCCACCGAGAGTTGAAAGCCGACCTGTCCGGCGATGCCGCCGTCGAAAGCGATCAACCCTCCCACGGCGACGCCGAGAGCAGTCCATGGGCGTACCGGCACCCCGGCGACGCGGCCGCCCAGAACGATCCCCGCCATCGTCGCCGCCCGGACCACCGACGGCTCCCACCGGGTGACGATCACGAAGACGCCCAAGCCGATGAGCCCGGCGAGAGCGCGTCCGCGGGGGCTCCACCCCAAGGGGGCCACCACCAACCACCAGGCCATGAGGAATAGCGCCACGTTGCTGCCCGAGACGGCGACAAAATGGCTGAGCCCGGCCAGACGGAGCGCCTCGAGATCGGCTTCGGGAAGCCGGCTGACATCGCCGATCAGGAAGCCGGAAAGCAACGCGCCCTCTGGTCTCGCCGCCACCCGATCGAGACCGCCGAGCACGTGCGACCGCAGCCGGTTCCCCACCCGGTACAGCGGGTTGGAGGCGGCGCCCAGTCGCTCGATCTCCCGAGCATCGACCACCCCGCCTACCAGGGCACCCCGAACTCGGAAACCGCCGGCCCGTGCCGAGCCGGTGACGAGCACCGGTTCCCCGGCAGCAATGTCCGTCGGTACCTCACCCCGCACCAGCACCACCGGGAGGTCGGCGCGCACCCATGCCCTGTCGACGAGGGCCGACTCGGGAGCGACGACGATCCAGGGGGCGGATCGCGATCCCGACGGATCGCCAACGGCTACGCCGACGAAAGTCAGCGGACCGTCTTCGATTGCGGGCTGCACGGCCCGGGC
The DNA here is from genome assembly GCA_040882645.1 of Acidimicrobiia bacterium. Taxonomy (GTDB): domain Bacteria; phylum Actinomycetota; class Acidimicrobiia; order Spongiisociales; family UBA11373; genus JAUYIV01. The sequence goes on along the minus strand of JBBEAX010000081.1, from coordinate 65,465 downwards.
AACCTCACCGGAGTGGAGACCGAGCAGGAGGAGGACCCCGGTGCTCAGGACCAGTGCTTGGCGCCGTGCCACTGCGGTCACGAGCAGGGCCGAAACGAACAACACGACAAGCAGTCGAGAACCAGCCGCGCCGAACCAGACCGCAGCCGCACCGAGGAGGGCCTTCCGATCGATTCCGACCGGGATCCCAAGGCCAGTCAGGGAACGAGCACGATCTCCCGCAGCGCCGCCAGCTTCGCCTCACCGATCCCGGGCACGTCGAGCAGATCCTCGACCACCGCGAAGGGCCCAAATCGCTCCCGGTGCTCGACGATCCGCTGAGCAAGCACTGGCCCCACCCCGGGGAGGGCTTCGAGGGCCACCGCATCGGCGAGGTTGATCGCCACCCTGCCGTCCTGGTGGCTGATCGCCGAGTCGGCGGGGCTGACGGCGGGCACCACCAACTGCTGCCCGTTGACGACCGTGGCGGCCAGGTTGAGCGCGGTGAGCAACGCGTCCGCCCGCGCCCCTCCCGCCGCCAGGATGGCGTCGGCGATCCGGGACCCGCCCGGGAGGGAGACGAGTCCGGGTCTGGCCACCGCGCCCGAAACGTGGACCGTCAGTCGGCCCTCAGGGCGCCCTCCCGCCACGATCTCGAATGGAGGCGGAGTCGACCCGTTGGATGGCCACACCAGGAGCGCGCCGCCCGCCAGGGCGACCACGGTCGCGGCGGCGATCCAGGTGCGTTCCACGGGGAAGACATATCAGCGGGGTGACACGAGGGGAAGGGGGTCGGTCGCCTGTAGACTGCCGGGACCGCGAGACGCTCACCGTAGACGGGGCCATCAGCGGTCGAATACTGACAGTGCACCGGCCACGCAATACCTTGAGTTGACACATCTAGGGGGAAATCCGCATGGCTCGAAGAAGATCCGGTCTGAATCTGAGCGCGCCGAAGGTGATCACCTTTGTGATCGCGGTGGTACTGATGGCAATCGGAATAGTCGGGTACTACACCGACGTCATCGACCTAAAGGTCGATACGGCGTTCTTGCTCCTCACCGGCGGCGGTGTCCTGCTCGCCCTTTCGACCCTGCTCAAGGACCTCTAACCGCGGAGAAATTGCTCGATCCGCCTCCCGGTCCCGACCGGGGGGCGGATCTCGTTTCTGTACCGCGTTCCACAGAAGACTGAATGTGAAGCGCTGGACCTAGGCGGCAGCCTCCCGCCCCGCCTCGAATCCGGCTCCGCGGAATCTCCCTAGCCCGTCTCCTCCCCGGCCAGCAAGCCGAGGGAATCCAGATCCAGAGGTGCAAGGAAACGGGCCTACAGAAAGAGCACGGCGATCACTGTCACCAGGTTGAAGCCGGCGTGAATGGCGATGGCCCGGCCCAGCCTGCCGGTACGGGCCACCGAGTAGCCGAGTGCGATTCCCAGCACCAGGAACACTGGCATTGCCAACAGCAGATTCGGGTCGAGCAAGTGGAGGAGGGCGAACGCGACGGAAGAGCCGATCACCGCAGCCCGCATCCCGTATCGGGCTGCCAGCCCCCGCAGCAGCACCCCCCGGAACACCAGTTCCTCCGAGATCGGGGCGAGCACGACCAGGGCGATGATCACCGCGACCTGTTCGAGACCACCCACGGCCAGCCCGGCGTCGTCGACTATCTCTTGGGAGGGAAGGGCCCCGCCGAACAGTCCGAGAATCAACGCGATGAGGATGCTCAACCCGAGCTGGAGACCGACGCCCTCGAGGAGACCGCGCCAATCCTGTGGCTCCGCCTTGAAGCCGAGTGCCTCACGCCACGGCTCCCGGGTCCGCCCGAGCACTGCGATGCCCACGAAGATCGCGAGAGCCTGGAACGGGGCGATGATCCCGAACAGCTCGAAGACGGTGATCTCGTCCGATCCGATGAAGGGTCCGGAGGCGATCGCCCCAGCGATCCAGAAGAACAAGAGGTAGAGGGCGTCGATCGCCCGCCAGGGCCGCCGATCAGCCCGAGATTCGAGCGGCAGTTCCACGCGCCTCCACCTCCAATCCGATCGCCCGGTAGGCGGCGTGGTGAGGCAGGCCGCGCCGTCGCTCCCGCAGGTAATCGCCGAGATAGGACCGCAGCCACCCGACGGCCCCCAACCTCCGCCACTGATCGATGTGGGTGAGCTCATGCACCATCAACGGCCCCAAATCGGCCAGAGAGGCACGAAGCCGGTCGGGATGGACATAGACCCCCCAGGGGAGCGCCACGGCGGTGATGCCCCTGGCCCAGAAGAGCCGGAACCAGCCGGCAGCCGCCCACACGGGAACCCGAGAGGCGTCGACCCGGGGAAGCGCCTGCGCCAGAGCCGCCCGATCGATGCCGGCGGCATCCACGGCCTCGGCGATCGAGAACCTCACTGGACCACGTTGACGAGATTCGGTGGGCGCACGATCACCCGCCGCGGCTCGGCTCCCCCGAGAAGGGCTTGCACCTTCTCCGAACCGAGGGCCAGTTCGCGCGCCGCATCCTCACCGATGGCGGCCGGCACCTCGATGCGGTCCCGCACTTTGCCGTTCACCTGGACGACCATCGTCACCGTCTCCTCGGCCGCGAGCGCCTCGTCGAATTCCGGCCACGGCGACAACCCGATCGACGGCTCGTGACCGAGACGCTCCCACAACTCCTCGCAAATGTGAGGAGCCATGGGGGCGAGCAGCCGGATGAAGGTCTCGGAGACCATCCGCGGGACCTGCTCCAGGGGCACCAGGGCGTTGTTCAACTCGAACATTCGCGCCAGCGCGGTGTTGAAGCGGAGTTGGCCCATGTCCTCGGTCACCTGCCGGATGGTGCGATGAAGAAGACGCAACGTTCCGTCGTCCGGGGCCTCCTCGGTCACCAGCAGCTCGCCGGTATCGGGATCGACATGGTTTCGCCACAGCCGCTGCAGGAAACGGGTCACGCCCACGATGTCGCGGGTGGTCCACGGCTTGGACGCGTCGAGCGGTCCCATGAACATCTCGTAGAGCCGCAGGGTGTCGGCGCCATGCTCGGCGACGAACTCATCGGGGGTGACGGAGTTCTTCTTCGACTTGCCCATTTTGCCGGTGCGGAGGTGCACAACCTCGTCCTCGTATAGGTAGGCCCCGTCGCGGAATTCGACCTTCTCCGCCGGAACGTAGAAGCCCCGGTCGTCCTGGAAGGCGTCGGCGAGGATGTACCCCTGGTTGAACAGGCGGCCGAACGGCTCGGCGGTCGAGACCAACCCGAGGTCGTAGAGAACCTTGTGCCAGAAGCGGGCATACAGCAGGTGGAGCACCGCGTGCTCCACTCCCCCGACGTAGAGATCCACCCCGTGCTCGCCCATCCAGTAGCGCTCGGCGGCTTCCCCGACCAAGCGTTCGGTGTTCCCCGGGTCGGCGAATCGCAGGTAGTACCAGCAGGAACCCGCCCACTGGGGCATCGTGTTCAGTTCGCGCCGATAGGGCACACCGTCGATCTCGACGACACGCCACTCCTCGTCTGCCCGGCCGAGAGCGGGAACCGGATCGGAGCGCTCGTCTTGATCCGTGTCCGGCTTGAAGTCGTCGAGGGCGGGCAGGAGCACTGGTAGCTCGGCGTCCTCCACCGCCCGCAACTCACCGTCGGGGCCGTGAAGTATCGGGATCGGCTCGCCCCAATAGCGCTGGCGGCTGAATAGCCAGTCATGGAGCTTGTAGGTGGTCGTCGCCCTGCCCAACTTGCGGTCTTCCAGCCACTCGATGATCCGTTTCTTGGCGGCGGCGACACTCAGACCGTCGAGGAACCCGCTGTTGATGGCCGGCCCCTCATCCAGATAGGCCTTCCCCTCCCAGCCTGCCGGCGGGTCGACTGTCCGGACGATCGGGAGGTCGAACATATCGGCGAACTCCCAGTCGCGCTCGTCCTGCCCGGGCACCGCCATGATCGCTCCCGTGCCATAACCCAACAGCACATAGTCGGCGACGAACACCGGGATCGGCTCGTCGGTCACCGGGTTGATGCAGAACGAGCCGGTGAAGACCCCGGTCTTCTCCCGAGCCTCCATCTGGCGGTCGATCTCGGTGCGGCCGAGCGCATCGGCGACATACGCGGTGACGGCCTCACCCGGCGTGGCAGCACCACCGGTCCACGCCGGGCGGGTTCCGGCGGGCCATTCTTCGGCCACCAGCGAGGGGACAAATGGGTGGTCCGGGGCCACGACCACATAGGTCGCCCCGAAGATGGTGTCGGGCCGGGTGGTGAACACATCGATCGCGCTCTCCCCGCCGGCAACCGCAAAGCGAATCGTCGCCCCTTCGCTGCGACCGATCCAGTTCCGCTGCATCGCCTTCACCGACTCCGGCCACTCCACGAGCTCGAGATCGTCGATGAGGCGGTCGGCATACGAGGTGATGCGCAGCATCCATTGACGCAACGGCCGGCGGAACACCGGATGATCGCCCCGTTCGCTCTTGCCGTCGCGGGTCACTTCCTCGTTGGCGAGGACGGTCCCCAGGGCCGGGCACCAATTCACCATGACCTCGTCGATGTAGGCGAGGCGGTGGCCATCCAGGTACCGCCTCCGGGCAGCTGGGTCGAGATCAGCCCACGGAGCTCCTTCGGTACTTCGCTCACCCGTCTCGAGTTCCTCTTCCAGCTCCTCGATCGGACGGGCCTGCTGGCGATCGGGGTCGAACCATGAGCCGAAGAGCCGCAGAAAGATCCACTGAGTCCATCGGTAGTAGCCCACATCAGTGGTCGACAGCATCCGGTCCCAGTCGTACGACAGACCGATCGATCTCAGCTGCCGCTCGTAGTTGGCGACATTCCGCTCGGTGGTGATCCGCGGGTGGATGCCCGTCTCGACGGCGTACTGCTCGGCGGGGAGTCCGAACGCGTCGAACCCCATCGGGTGAAGAACGTTGTGGCCCCGCATGCGTTGGTACCGCGAGTAGATGTCGGTGCCGATGTATCCGATCGGCTGGCCGACATGGAGCCCCTCCCCTGACGGGTACGGGAACATGTCGAGCACATACATCTTTGGCTTCGAGGCATCGAAGTTCGGATCGCCGGGGTCACCCGCGCGAAACGTGCCGTGGCGGTCCCAGTACTCCTGCCACTTCCGTTCGATCTCGAGGTGGTCGTAAGCCGTCAAGTCCTGCCATCCGAGAGGATGCCGGAGAATAGGCAGCAGGCGCGAGACGGCGGCCATCGGTTGCCCGGATTCGCCGGACCACCCTGGCCGCCGCTCGAGCCGTCCGGCTTGTGTTGTCCTTCTACTGGGGCTGATCGGTGGGGTTCGGCTCGACCGGATCAGAGTCGAAGCCACCCGAGCCGGCAAGGGCAATAGCCAGGATGATCGCCGACACGATCACCGCAATGATCAGCAGCCCTCCCCAGGAGTTTCCCCCGGATTTGGCAGTCGACTGAACCCGGATGTCTTCGCTTCGGATGTCGGTGGTGGGTGTCACGAATGGCTAGCATGGGTCCTCCCTCGATGTGACGTCCTGAAGGCTTACCCACGGCTGGGGCGCCAAACCTGACCCATCCGGGCCACGGATGGAGCGGTCGACCTAGGCTCCGGCCATGCGACGGGCTCACATCTGGATCGCATTTCTCGTCGTCGCCGCCGCGTGTGGCGGCGGTGCCGGAACTGGCGAGACCACCTCGTCGGGTGGCACCAGTGAGCCAACCGGCGCCGGTTCGAGGACCACATTGCCCACGGGGGTCGGGTTCGACGAGTCATTCGAGACCCGCCCTGAGCTGGCGGAGGCGCGCGCCGGCAACGGTGGCGTCCTTCCCGCCCAGGAATCGCTCGACCTGTTCTCCGCCATTTTTGGAGCCGTGCCCGGGGCAGACCCGACTCGATTCGAGATCGACGAACACGATGGATCGATGGCGGTCATGTCGGTCCTGGCGAACTGGGATGAGCTGACCACGGACCAGCAGGCCGCGGTGGCGGCTGTTCTCGATGGCGAAGCCCCTGCCGCCGCCAGCCAGATCGTCTCCGCAGGATTCTTCTCCTCCTTTTCAATCCGTTCGATGAGGGCGCTCGGAGTCTCCGCGCAGGTCGCCACCGCCCAGGCGGCCATCGAGAGCCGGCTGGGGCGAGCGCTGGGGATCCCTGTCGAGGTCGAGGTCAGGCCGCCGGACGAGGTGGTCATCGAGGGCTCTGAGGTCAACGGTTACGCGTTCCCCACCAGAGATGGTGTATTCGTCACCTCCGGGAGCGCCGAAGCGTGCACTTTCCGCCTCAAGGACACCGCGGTCTACCGCACCGTCGTCCACGAGCTGTTCCACTGCTTCCAGTTTGCCGCGGTCGCGGACGTCGGTCAGGTGCTCCGCGGACAGGATTGGATCACCGAAGGCTCAGCTACCTGGGTGGCGGCCAGGATTGCCGGCGTCGACGACTACGCCGAGACTCGCACCCGGCAGTGGATGACCAACCGGGGTTCGATATTCGACCTCGACTACCCGGCCCTCGTCTTCTACTGGACCATCGAAGACATGGGGGTCGACCCGTTCTCGGTGATTCTCGGTATGTTCGGCAGCACCGGGGAAGCGGCCGTGGCCGCCACCGGGCTCGACCCAGCCGCGGTGCTCCCCCGGATCGCCGGCGAGCGGGCCGCAGCGCATCGCCTCGCCCCGAATCTTGACGTCTCCGACGTCTGGCAGCTCTCCCCCGGCGATGTTCCCGGGTTCGGGCTGCGGACTCCGATCGTCGTCGACGAGTCCACCCCGTTCGAGAACTCGCGAACGGGCGGCCCGTGGGCACCGGGGGGGCTCGGCCAGGTGCGATTCGGGGAGGAGGGCATCGCCCACGTCGTGGTGGAGGCCGACGCCGGATATGTCGAATTCGAGGGGGAAGGCAACCATCCCGTGGGGGGACTCTTCGACCGGAGATTCTGCATCCGGCCGGGGGGATGCACCTGCGGCGCCGACGAAGGAGAAGAGGCGCTCCCGATGGGATCCGAGAACATGCTGATGACCGCCATCAACCGGGCCGGCGGCAACATTCGGTTCCTCGTCGAACTCGAGGAATTCGACGAAGAGTTCCCCGCAGGGCAGTGGGAGGGGAACTTCTTGATCACCACCGTCCGGTTCTCCGCCGACGGGGGGAGGGTGGTGAGCGACCCCACCTCGGCACCGTTCACGATCACGGTGGAGGACGGAGCCGTCACCCGGGGTTCATATGTCCAGACGGCGGATCAGCGCATCGACTTCGACGACGGCGCTTATGCCGAGGGAACCGGAGCGATTGAAGGCGTGTTCACCGGTTGCGCCTTTCTCCCCCTGATGGTGCCGAGCATGTTTTCGTTCGAAGGAATCGGTGTCCGCGACGGAATGACCACCCCGCTGTCGTTCCGCCAGCCGCTCGGCCCGAGCCCCGGTCTCGGTCCGGCACCATGGACGTTCACCGAGGTCACCGAGAACCGGGTTGCCGGCACGATCGACAACGCCGCCTACCTGGCCTTCATGCGATCGGTGGGACTGACGGTCGACGACGTGGAGGTCCGGTTTGAGGCGACCCGGGTGGGCTGAGGCGCAGGCCAGCCGGGGAACGGGCAGCCACTGATACAATCCGCCCCATTCCGGGGCTGTAGCTCAGTTGGCAGAGCACTTGCATGGCATGCAAGGGGTCAGGGGTTCAAATCCCCTCAGCTCCACCCACATGACCCTGAGAATCGGCACATCTGCGGCATGAGTCGGCATAGCCTCGCCACCCACCGGAGTTCCGCCAGCCACCTGGCGGGCCTCGGAGGTGGCTGGGTGCCGGGGCGTGCCGGTTGAGTAGCGTCTTCGGCGAGGAAAGGAACAGTCAAATGCTCGGTTGGGTCGACAACATCGAGAAACTCACCGTGGCCAACACCAACTTTCGCACGGTGGTGTACACCGCTAAGCACAGCCAGCTCACCGTGATGTCCATTCCCCCCGGCGGGGAGGTCGGCTGGGAAGCCCACGGCCACCTCGACCAGTTCTTGCGTCTGGAGCAGGGAAAGGCCCGGCTCGACTTCGGCAAGACAGAGGACAAGGTTGACGAGTCACACGAGGTGGAGGACGCCTGGGCCTTTATCGTGCCCGCCGGCGTGTGGCACAACGTGGTGAACACGGGTGACAAGGATGTGAGGCTCTACTCCATCTACTCACCGCCGGAGCATCCCGACGGTACGGTGCATCGCACCAAGGCCGACGCCGACGCCGACGAGCACGACTGAGGACCGGCTCACCGTCGAGTCCGCGCCCAGCATGCTCGGGCGGACTTCGGCCCGCCCTACCAGTGCTCGCGGTGGACGACTTCGTCGAACGGCCTCCGGTTGGGTGATCGGATCGGGGCCAGCGGCCGGTCGGCGGGATACCCCAGCGAGATGATCGCAGCGCAGAATCTGTCATCGGGGAACCCGAGCAACTGACGCGCCAACCCCTGGTCGGCCACCGCGGCGTGGGCGGAGCCGATGCCGAGGCCGGTGCCAGCGAGTGCGATGCTCATCGTTGCCTGCCCCAGGTCGTAGTAGAGCCAGTTCCTGGTCTCTTCGGTCGGGTTGGGGGCGATGATCGCCACCGCGGCGGCGGCACCGGCGACATGGCGGGCGCCTTGCCACACGCCGGAGAGAGGTTCCAGGACGCCACGATCGGTCACGACCACGAAGTCCCAGGGCTGCCCGTTGCGCGACGACGGGGTGCGCCGGGCGGCCTCGAGCACCTTGTCGAGGTCGCCCGCAGCGATCGGCTCTCCGGTGAAATCACGCACGTTGCGCCGGGAGTGAACTGCCTCCCACATGTCCATGGTGCTCCGATCAGCCCGCAGCAGCCTGGAACGCCAGCCGGGGGGCGTCTCGCCAGAGACGCTCGAGGTCGTAGTAGCGGCGGGTCTCGGCATCGAAGAGATGGACCACGATGTCGCCGAAGTCGAGGAGCACCCAGCCGGCGTCCTCCAGGCCCTCCCTCCGCAGCGGCTTCCGGTCCAACGCGGCGAGACGCGCCTCGACTTCCTCAGCCAGAGACAGAACATGGCGACGCGAGGTTCCGGTTGCGATCACAAAGACATCGGTGAGGACGATCACCGACGAGACGTCGAGCAGGGCTACGTCGAGGCCCTTCTTGTCGTCGACCGCAGACGCGGCTGCCTCGGCGGCTTCGGACGTGTCTTTGTGCAGAGCTATGGGTTCAACCCTCCCCGGACGGGATATCGTCGCCCACGATGATAGATACGTCGACGACACCTGAAGGAGCGCGCACCTCGAGAAAGAGGCTGCCCCGCCCGAGCAGCTCCACGATCTCACGCGCCGTCGCCTGGTGCTCGCCCCCCTGAGCGATCACCAGGGTCCCGGCATACTCGAACGAGTCGGCGTTGTCGGTCCGCACCAACCGGAATCCGTGTCGGATGAGAACGTCGGCGACCACCCGGGTGGTGCCGATTCGGCCGTTCCCGTTCAGTATCTCGATCCGGGGGCGACCTTCCGGCCGTAACAGCAAATGGCCGATCCGCTCGGCAACGAAGGCGTCCGCTCGACCGGAGACGGGGGCCAGGCCGGATCCAGCCACCGACTCGGCCCGTTCGACAGGAATGGTGGCCACGACGCCGGCGTCGTGCCCTGCCACCGTGACCAGGATGTCCGCAGCCGAGGTACCTCCACCCTCTGCCAGCAGCCGATCGGCCACCCGGGGGTCGGTCGCGACCTGCTCCAGAATCGTCCGCCATGCCGCCCCCTGGCGTTGGATGAACTCGAAGGCATCGCCCTCCCCGGCTTCCACCAGCAGGGTTTCGAGCAGCTCCGGGGTGACCACCGACTGTCCGGCCGGGACCAGTCGCTCGATGCCGGCATCGCCCCGGGCAAACATCGGCGTAGTCAGGTCCACCGTCACCGGGCCGGGCATGGCCGCCGCCACCGCGCCGCGCTCGAGCGCGACCACCTGGTCGATCCTCACTCCGAACTGGTTGGTAACCGCGAGCGCTGCCAGATCGGGACCCTCAAAGGCGAGGGCGTCGATCAGACGGAACTCGCCAAAGCCGGGGACCGCGAGCAGCAGGGTCTGCGGCAGCACGATCACGGTCGGGATCCCGGACGGTGATACCGCGACCAGGGCAAACGCCGAGCCTCCTTCGGCGGACCCGAGGGTCACCAGCATCGAGCGCGACTCCCCGACCGCCCGCGAGTCGATCTCGGCTTCGGGAATCGCGGCGGCCAGGTCTCTCAGACTGGTACTCCAGCCCGCCACAAGGCTCTGCGCTTCTGATGCGCGAGCAGCCACCCAGTCGCGGTAGAAGTAGCCGGCTGCTCCGGCGACCATGGCGAGGCCGACTACGAAGACAAGGACGAGCCGGCGGCGCTTACGCCCCGGCATAGAGGTCATGCTCGACGATGTACGCGTTTACCGACTCGCGGATGAGGAAGCGAATACTCCGTCCACTTGCTCGCCGATCGCGCAGCATCGTCCCGCTCATCGGAAACTCCGGTACATCGAGCCAGACGATGCGCGCTCCGGTCGCCTCGACCTTGGTCGGGTCGACCCCTGCCCGCGGCATCACGGCGACAATCGCTCGCTCGATCACCTCGTCGAAGCGATGCCACGACTCGAGCCCGGCAGCAGCATCGGCGCCGAGGATCAGGACGACCTCGTCGGCATGGAGCTCATCGAGGGTGTCGATGGTGTACGTCCATCCATCGCGCCGCACCTCGCGGTCGTCGGCGTCGAAATAGTCGACGCCGTCGATCGCCAATTGAGTCATCGCCCACCGGTGCTCGGCTGCGCTCACCCGGTTGCCGGCCTTCTGCCACGGCGACCCTGCGGGAAAGAAGGTGACCACATCCAGACCCAAATCGCGGTAGGCGGCTTCCCCGGCTACCAGATGGGCCCAATGTGGTGGATCGAATGTTCCTCCGAGAATGCCGCGGCGCACCGGCGACAGGATAGGAGGTGGCTCGCCGATGATCGGTCAGGCCGCTGCCACCAGCCTTACGCCAGGCCCAGGGTTCAAAGGTCCGCAGCCCGCCCGCACCGGGTCGAGGAAGCGATCTCCGAGCCGGAGGGAGAAATGGATCGCCTCCAGCCCGTGATCGACGCCCGACAGTCCGATGATCTCGCCCGCAGCGACCTGCTGACCCTGCGCCACGGAACGGCGGCTCAGATACGAGTAGGAGGTGCGGACTGACCCGCCGTGGCTGATGGTGACGCTGGCGCGCTCGGCGACTTGTCCCGAGAAGGTGACCACACCCGCGGCGGCGGCGCGAACCGGCGTCCCTGCGGCGACCGTGATGTCTATCCCCCAGTGGCCGCCGTAGAGCCCCTCAGGCGCGAATCCCCGGACGATCGGACCGTCGGCCGGCAGCCCGAGCAGGCATGAAACCAAGAGCGCCGCAATCACCAAGTCAGCGAGAAGGTATCAACGCGGAGAGCCGGTTAGAAGACTCACACCCGACTTGCGGCTTGGCCGGCCGGAGGCCGGCCCAAGGCCGCCCGGAGACTGGAGACTGGAGACTGGAGACTTGCTACGCGATCGCTTGGGCGGCGGGGCCGGCAAGCAGCCCGAGGGCGACGCTACGCAGGTCGTCCGGGCGGAAAGGCTTGGTGAGGAAAGCATCGGCCCCACCGCGATCGGCTCGCTCCCGCGTCTCCTCCTGGGCATGGGCGGTCAACACCAGCACCTTCATCCCCCGGGTGCGGACATCCGAGCGGATGCGCTCGAGCACTTCCCACCCGTCCATCCGGGGAAGCCCTACGTCGAGGATCAGTAGGTCGGGCCGGGTGGTCAGGGCGGCCTCGAGGCCGGTGGGGCCGTCGGACCGCGTCTCGACCTCTACGCCCGCGGGGCGGAGGCATACCGAGATCAGCCGCTGAATCACGGCTGAGTCCTCGACCACCAATACACGCTGAGCCACTCCTGCGACCTTTCTCTGTTCGTGTCATGTATCGACACCCCGCCCCGGCGCCTTGAGTCGGCGGGGCCGACACCCCGCTCTAGGAGAGGCCATTTGCCAGCCCGACGACGGACTAGTCAGACGAGACGCCTCACCGGCCGACTGACGGGGATCGCCACCTTCTCGACGAATCTCTCGAGTTGGCGAAGGCTCCTCACCTCGTGGACCTCATCACAGACCGCGGCATAGGCGCCCATCACCGAGTCCCCGGTGTCCCAGTACCTGCGGCGCTCGGGGTTGAGCCAGTAGACCGACCGCGCCACCGAAGCGATCCGGGCGAGGGCCGCCGGGTTGGGGTCGTGGTAGTTGGTACGAGCGTCACCCGTCACGATGACGATGCTCCTTGGGGTGATTGCCTCGAAGTGCTCGAGCACAAAGGTTCCGAACGCATTGCCATAGTCGCTGTGCCCGTCGAGCCACACGACTTCGGCCTCGGTGCCCACCTTCCGCAGGGCCTCGGTGAAGTCGACCCCGGGTCCAAAGAACCGGGTGACCTCGTCGATAGTGTCGATGAAGGCGAAGGCCCTGACCCGATTCAGCTGGGCGGCGATGGCGTAGACGAATTGCATGGTGAATCGGGCAAACGTGGCTACCGACCCGCTGATGTCGGTGAGGAGCACGATCTCGGGTTTTGTCGGTCGAGGAGAGCGGAAGCGGGGGTCGATGGGCACTCCCCCGGTCTGCAGCGACGACCTGACGGTTCGCCGCACGTCCAATCGCCCGTCCCGACCTCGCCGCCTACGCCGGGCGAGGCGAGTTGCCAGCTTCCGGGTGAGGGGATGTACCGCCGCCTCGACGCGGGCGAGGTCATCGCGAGACGCCGTGGTCAGGTCGAGGTCTTCGACCAGGGGCCGTCGCAGGGTGCGGGCAACGGCCTGACGGCCGCGATCCGCCACCAGCCGCCGCCTGATCTCGGCCCGAAGCGCCTCCCGGAACTCCTCGAGCCTGCGTTCTACCTCCTCCGCGGTCAAGCGCGACTCGATCGGGGACGCCCCCGGGGTCTCGAGCTCGTCACGCAGCCGCGCCCCGATCTCGTCGAGCTGGAGCCGTCGCAGCACGCGATAGAGGTAATAGGCGCCACCGACCGGACGGCCCGGTTCCATCCCGGCAAGCCGGCTCACCGCTGAACGCACCACGGATTGCATCAGGCCGAGGTCGCCATCACGCAGCGAGCTGAACAGTGCCGCCACCAGGTCCTCGACCTCGCTGGCTCCGGCGCCCGCTCCACCCGATCCGGACACGGCAGCGTGGTCCTCGAACGCCCGACGATCGGCATCCTCACCGCCGGGAGGCATCAGCGCGAAGAACGCCTCGAATGCCGCATCGAACGCGTCGATATGGCGGGCGCTCTTCACGAGGGTGGCGCCGAGGGCCGCCTTCAGCGATAGGCGGGATTCGATGTCGACATGCTCGAGCGCCCGGGCTGCATCGACGGCTTCCACCATCGAGACGGGGACACCGGCCTCGCGCAGTTCGCCAATGAAGGCGGTCAGAAAGGCAGCCATCAGCCTGCCGCGGTGCCCTCGGTGAGGCCGGCGGCCACTCGCTCGATGTCGGTTTGGTGCTTGAGCAGCACGTTGAGGGTGTCGCCGATGACGGCCTCGTCGATATCGGCGACACCGAGGGCAATCAGCGTTCGTGCCCAGTCGACCGATTCACTGACCGAGGGCGGTTTGCGCAGGTTCTGGGCCCGCACCCCGGCGACGAATCTGGCCACCCGATCGGCGAGCGCGGCGGCGAGCCCGGGCACGCGCGTCAGGAGAATCTCGCGCTCGCGTTCGATCGTCGGATAGCCGATGTGAAGGAAGAGGCAGCGCCGTTTCAGCGCCTCCGACAGCTCCCGGGTGTTGTTGGAGGTGAGATAGACCGCCGGAAGGCTCGACGCCCCGATCGTCCCCAACTCGGGGATCGAGACCTGAAAGTCACTGAGAACCTCGAGCATCAGCGCTTCGGTCTCGACCTCGACCCGGTCGACCTCATCGATCAACAGCACCACCGGTTCCGGAGAGCGGATCGCCTCGAGCAGCGGCCGGGTGAGCAGAAAGTCCTCCCCGAATATGTCCGCCTCTATCTCTGACCACTCGCGGCCCTGGTCGGCCTGCAGCCTCAGCAGCTGCTTGCGGTAGTTCCATTCGTACAGAGCCTTCGACTCGTCGAGACCCTCGTAGCACTGCAGCCGGATGAGCCGCTTACCGGTGGCGCCGGCGACGGCTTTCGCCAGCTCCGTCTTGCCGACCCCGGCGGGTCCCTCGACCAACACCGGCTTGTCGAGCCGATCGGCCAGGAAGACCACCTGGGCGATGCGGTCGTCGGCCAGATAGCCCTGGGCGGCGAGGGCCGGACGCACCGCCGAGGCATCTGAGAACATCATCGGATCGTGACGGTCTGGCACGAACCGGAGTGTACGAAGCCCCGGGCGCCGGGGGGACCCGAGGGGTTGGTGCTCGACCTCAAGACGACTTCTCGCCATCGGAATCGGATTGCGGGTCGCTGAACTCGAAGACGACGTCGCCGATTCGAACCTCGTCGCCGGGCAGGGCACCCGCCTTGCGGAGCGCTTCGTCGACGCCCGCCCGGGAGAGCCTCCTGGCGGCGAATCCGGCCGCCTCCGGCTTGGTCAGGTCGTCCAGCGCCACCGCCCGTTCGGCCACCTGCCCTTCGACGACCCACCTGCTGCCGTCGTGGTGGATTTCGAAGCCCCGAGGGCTCGGACGATGCAGCACGTACCCTTCGGCGTCGGGCACCTCCCGCGCCACCCGCTCCACCGCATCGCCGATGGCATGCAATAGCCCATTGATCCCCTCGCCGGTGACTGCGGAGATGGCCCGCGCCGCGACGCCGATTTCAGCAAGAGCCGCGATCGCGACTGCGGCCTCGGGAAGGTCCGCCTTCGACACCGCGACGATCTCCTCCCGCGCCGCCAGTTCGGGGTCATGGCTCATCAGCTCCTGGCGGAGGATTCCCAATTGACTCACGCAATCGACCTCCTGGAGGGTCGAGGGGTCGAGCAGCACCACCAACGCTCGGGCCCGTTCGGCATGCCGCAGGAACCGATGGCCCAAGCCTCGACCCTCGGCCGCCCCCTCGATGAGACCCGGAATGTCTGCGAGGACGAAACGACGATCATCGATCTCGACCACGCCGAGATTCGGCTCCAGAGTGGTGAACGGATAGTCGGCGATCTTGGGGCGGGCGGCCGACACCCGGGCGATCAGGGTGCTCTTGCCGGCATTGGGGAATCCGATCAGCGCGGCGTCGGCGATCAGCTTCAATTCGAAAGTGAAGTCGGCCTCGGGCCCGTACTCACCCTGTTCGGCGAACGTCGGCGCCAGCGCCTTGGGCCCGGCGAGGGCGACGTTTCCCTTGCCGCCGCGACCCCCCTGCATTAGGACCACCCGCTGTCCCGGGCGAGCGAGATCGGCGATCATCGTGCCGGCGGCATCTCGAATCACTGTCCCAGACGGCACCGCAAGGAC
Organism: Acidimicrobiia bacterium; assembly: GCA_040882645.1. GTDB lineage: Bacteria > Actinomycetota > Acidimicrobiia > Spongiisociales > UBA11373 > JAUYIV01. Next base: position 50,117 of record JBBEAX010000081.1, on the reverse strand, counting down.
AAGGTCCGATCCGCGCCGCCCTTGCTGAAAGTCGCCCTTGCCATGGGTTCCAGATTCGGCGCGCCGGTGGGGACGCCGCTGAAAGTCGAGCAGCGTCGAAACCTCGGAGTTGGCCTCGGCGATTACATCGCCCCCGGCCCCGCCCGATCCCCCGAGAGGCTTGCCTCGCGGGCGACCGCGGACCCGCTCGAATGCGACGATCCCTGCGCCGCCATCACCGGCGCGCAGGTGAACGGTGACCTCGTCGACGAACACGGCTCGTCCGAGCCGCGGACTATTCGCCGGCGAGGACGCTGACTTCGCGGCGTCCCCGCCGCGAGCCATAGCTGACGACCCCGTTGGCAGTGGCGAAGAGCGTGTCGTCGTTACCGCGGCCGACGTTGCGACCGGGGTGGATCTTGGTGCCGCGCTGTCGGACGATGATCGACCCGGCCGTCACCTCCTGGCCGTCGAACACCTTTGAACCGAGGCGCTTGGCGTGTGAGTCACGGCCGTTCTTGGTCGAACCGCCGCCCTTGGTCTTCGACATCTCAGGACTCCTTCTTGGGCTTGGGCTTGGCCGCCGCCGGCTTCTTGCTCGCCGCCGGCTTCTTGGCCCCGGCAGGCTTCTTGCTCGCCGCCGGATTCTTGGCCGCGGCAGGCTTCTTGCTCGGCGCCGGCTTCTTGGCCACAGCGGGCTTCTTCGCCGCCGGTTTGGCTGCCGCGGGCTTGGCCGCCGCGGGCTCGGCCGCCGGCGTCGAATCCTTGGGGGCTTCCTCCTTGGAGGCGTCCTCGGTGGCCGCGGGTGCCTTGGCTGCCTGCTTCTTGGGCAGTTCGATCTTCAGGACCTCGAGGGTGGTGTACTTCTGGCGGTGTCCACCGCGCTTGCGGTAACCGGTCTTTGCCTTGTATTTGAAGATGTCGATCTTCTCTCCCGCGGACTCCCCGACGACCTTGGCGGTCACCTTTGCCGACTTGAGATCGTCACGGCTCGAATAGACCTTGCCCTTGTCGTCAACAACGAGCAGCGGGGTGAAGCTGATCTCGCCGTCGGCGCGCACGCGCTCGACGTCGATGACGTCGCCTTCGCGCACTTTGGTCTGCTTACCGCCGGAGCGGATGATGGCATACATGGTCAGAGGTCCTAAGGCCGGGAGGTCCGCATCTTAGCCGACAGCCGACAGCCGACAGCCACCAGCCACCAGCCACCAGCCACCAGCCAGATATGCCTTTTGCTATGGGCCGTGGGCTGTGGGCTGTGGGCTGTGCCGTGGGCTGTGGGCTGTGCCGTGGGCTATCGACTTCCGGCTACTCGCCGTCCGCGGGCATGGCGGCGCCGACGGTGGCCGCTTCCGCATAAAGGACCACCCCGCGGCCGGCGCAGGTCGGGCACAGGTGAGAAAACGACTCGAGGAGGCCTTCAGACTCGTTCTTTCGAGTCATCTCGACGAGCCCGAGGTTGGAGACCTCGAACACCTGGGTGCGGGTCTTGTCTCGAGCGAGCGCCTCCCGCAGCCGCCGCAGCACGGCTTCTCGATTTTTCGAGATCTCCATATCGATGAAGTCGATCACGATGATCCCGCCGATGTCGCGCAGCCGGAGCTGGTGGGCGATCTCCTCGGCCGCCTCGAGGTTGTTCTGCAGCACGGTTTCCTCGAGATTGGAGTGCCCGACGAATCGACCGGTGTTCACGTCGATCACCGTGAGTGCCTCGGTCCGATCGATGACGATGTGGCCGCCGGATGGCAGCCAGACCTTCCGTTCGAGCGCCTTGCGGAGTTGGTCCTCGACATGGAAGCGCTCGAAGATCGACATCTCTTCCTCATACAGCGACACCTTCGTCAGAAGGTCCGGGTCGGTCTCCTTGAGATACCCGATCACCTCGTCGTGGACCGCGGGGTCGTCGATGAGGAGGCGCCGAAACTCCGAGGTGAAGTGCTCGCGGATGACGCGGATCACCATCGGGGGCTCCTCGTACACCAGTCGGGGCGCTGCTCCCTGCGGCACCGACTGCTCGATGTCGGCCCAGATGCCGAGCAGGCGTTCGATATCGGCGGAGATCTCGACCTTGGTGGCGCCCTCGGAGGCGGTACGCATGATCATCCCGAAATCACCGAGGTCCATCTCGGCGGTGAGCTGCCGGTGGATCTCCTTGAGTCGATCGCGCTCGGCGTCGCCGAGGCGGCGGCTGACCGACGGCGAGGTGACGTTGGGGTCGAGCACGACGAATCGGCCGGAGAGGCTCACCTCGTTGGTGAGGCGTGCCCCCTTGTGGCCCATCGCGTCCTTGACCACTTGCACGAGCACTTCGTCGCCCACCTTCATCGCCTTCTCGATACGGGGGCGACGGCCATCCTTCCCCACCTTGAGGTCTCCGGCGTAGAGCACTCCGTTTTTCGGTTCGCCGAAGTCGATGAACGCCGCCTCCATACCGGGAAGCACGTTGCGGACCTTGCCGACATAGATGTTGTCGGTCAGCGAGGGGCGATCGGATCGGGCAACGTAGTGCTCGACCAACAATGCGCCCTCCAGGACGACGATCTGAGTCTGATGGGGAGTCCGTCGCACCAGCATCTGCTTGCGCTCGGTGCTCGGCGGCGGAGTGATGATCTCCGGCTCGGGGCGAGATTCACGCCGTGTCCGTCCCGTGCGCCGGGGCTCCCGGGGCTGACGGCCCCGCTTCGCCGGGGCCGGCGGCGTGACCTCGCGGACACGCGTGATTTCGACGGTGCTACCGCCGATACGCCTTGTGGTCTTCTCCTCGACGGCGGTGTCCCCCACGCCGCGGCGGATGATCTCGACACGCTTTTTCTTGAACAAACCCATAGGAAAGCCCCTTCGACGCCCGCGCCTGCGGGCCTGTGGTTGGAAAGGCACGCCGGACCGGCGCGCCGATGTCCGTCCGCGGGGCGGCCGACGAAGAAGGTCGGTCGGCGCGATCTACGGAGACGGACATGAACATTCGAAAACTCCGGTCTCGACGGAGCGGGCGGGCGGTTTGACCACCGGGCCGCGCCCACGGCGGCTCACGATAGCAGTGGCCCCCCAGGGTCCCGGCATTGCCGCCCCCGATGCCTCTGGCTCCCCGAGTGACGGGTTCTCTCCCTGTTAGGTTGGGGGGATGGACCGGAGAGACGATCGCGGCTGGGTAGAAGTCATCTGCGGCCCGATGTTCTCCGGCAAGAGCGAAGAGCTCATTCGCCGCATCACCCGGTACAAGATCGCCCGCCTGGCCACCCAGACCTTCAAGCCGGTGATCGACGACCGCTATGCCTCCGACCAAGTGGTCTCCCACTCATCGCTGTCCACCGCCGCGGAGCCGGTGGCCGACAGCGCCGAGCTGCTGAGCCGGGTTCTCGATCGCACCGTCGTCGTGGGCATCGACGAAGCCCAGTTCTTCGACGATGGGCTGGTGGAAGTGGTGGCGATGCTCGCCGAAGCGGGGAAGAAGGTGATCGTCGCCGGCCTCGATCTCGACTACTTGGGGAGACCGTTCGAGCCCATCCCCACGCTGATGACCTGTGCCGAGTACGTCACCAAGAGCCTCGCCGTGTGCCACCGGTGCGGCGGGGCGGGCATGTTCACCCAGCGAGTGATCGCCTCCGATGAGCTCGTGGTGCTGGGGGCCGAGGGTGCATACGAAGCGCGGTGTCGCTACTGCTACGACCCTTCCGAAGGGCAGCAAGAGCGCCTCGAGATCGGTTCGGTCCAGACCTAGGGAGCGTCAGTTCCTCGGAACCGGGCTGCGGGTCATCCAGATCGAATTCACGATCCCCACGCTCACCGCCATGGCGAGGTAGAAGGATCCCCCAAACGACAGGAACGGCAGGGGAAGGCCAGTCACCGGAAGCAACCCAACCGCCATGCCGATGTTCACGAAGACGTGAAACCCGAACATCGCAGCGATCCCCGTCGCCGCCAGCTGCCCGAATCGATCGCGGGCGATGGCGGCGACCATCAGTATTCGCCAAATGAGCGCGGCATAAAGACCGATGACCAGGGTGCCGCCGACGAATCCAAGCTGCTCGGCAACCGCGGTGAATATGAAATCGGTGGTCTGGGCAGGGACGAATGCCAGGTTGGTCTGGGATCCCTCGAAGAGACCCTGGCCGAACATCCCGCCGCTGCCGATGGCGATCTGGCTCTGGTTCTGGTTGTAGTTGACCTGCAGTGTCTGCTCGTTGGGGTTGAAGAATCCTTCCAAGCGCTCCAACTGATACCCGCGCAATAGGTCGAGCTCCACTGCGATCCCGAGTGCGATGAGTGCCAGCACGATCAGCATGACCAGCTGTCGAACCGTGGTGCCGGCCACGAACAGCATCGCGAACGTGACGAACCCAAAGACGAGCATCGTCCCGAGGTCTGGCTGGAGAAAGATGAAGATGGACGGAAAGCCCACGAGAGCCCCCACCTTGAGAAGTCGAAGCCACTTCATCCGACCCTCCTCGACGGGAGCCAGCATCAGGGCGAGTGCCAGGATCACCCCCACCTTCGCCACTTCGGACGGCTGGAGGTCGAACAGCCCCAGCGAGATCCACCGCTGGGCCCCCTGCCGCAGCGCGCCGATCGGGCTGAGCACCGCCAGGAGCAGGACGATCATCCCCGCGTAGTAATACGGCGCGGCGAGCTTCCACACCCGGTCCGAGACCAGGGAGGTGACGATGAGGACCCCCGCGCCCAGGCCGACGTAGATCGCCTGTCTGACCATCTGGGAGTTCCGGCCCAGCCCTGCTGCTTCGAGCCGCGGGCCTGAGGTGCTCAGGATCATCAACAACCCCAGCGCGCTGAGCGCGGCGGTGATGCCGATCAGCACGAGGTCGGGCCGGGACCTCCGGGTCTGCGGCCTGAGATCGATGGCGGATACGCTGCTCATCGCTCGGTGTCGTCCCCGGCCCGGAGAGGATCGGGCTGCTCGCCCATCAGATATTGGAGGATGCGGCGGGCCGCCGGCGCCGCCACCTGACCGCCGGACCCACCTTGTTCGATGACGACTGCGACGATGAACTGCGGATCGCTCAGAGGGGCACCGCCGACGAACCAGGCGGTGTCGACCGCGGTGACGCCTTCTTCGGTGGCCTGGACGATCTCGGCCGTACCGGTCTTGCCGCCGACCTCTCGAAGGGGAGCGCACTCGCTGTCGGGAACATCACCGCTACAGAAGCCCTCGAAGGCTCGGCGGGCGGTGCCGTTCTGGGCGGTGACCACCCCGTTGAGGTCCCGCTTGAGGGCGGCGACGGTGTCCGCGCCGATCGTGATCTTGCGGGCGACGCTCGGGGGGTTGGTGAACAGCACGTTGTTGTCGGAGTCGACGACCGTAGATACCACCCGGGGCTCCCAAACCGTGCCGCCGTTGAGCAGCGCCGCGTAGGCGACCGCCATCTGTAGGGGCGTGACCACGAGGGCTCCCTGGCCGGTGGCGATGTTCATCAGGTCGCCGCCGGACCATCCACCTTCCGATCGAACCAACCCGGAGCCTTCAGCCTGGAGCGACTGGAACCATTCACGATCGGGAACCCGACCCGTGCCTTCGAACGGAAGGTCGATTCCGGTCCGCGCGCCGAACCCGAGGCTACGGGCCCAGTCCTGCAACAGGTTCTCGGGCCAGGCGATGTCTCGCCCCTGCCAGATTGCGAGGGCGATCGACCAGTAGTAGGTGTTCACCGATTCGATCAGCGACGAAGACAATCCCACGAAACCGTGGCCGCCATCCTTCCAGTCGTTCAGCGGAGGCGTGTTGGTGAACAGGAGCTCACCGTCGCTGAAGAAGGCGAAGGGGTCCTCGGTCTGGTCGACGATGTCGCGGTACTCCTCTTCGACGATCGGCGAGATCTGGTTCTCCAGCGCCAGGGCATACACGATCGCCTTGAACGACGACCCCGGTGGGTAGTTGCCCTGCATCGCGTAGTTGTTGAAGACCTCCTCCTGCCGAAGTGTCAACCACTCGGCCTCAGTGAGCTGCCCGTCCGAGAAGATGATCGGGTTGAACGCCGGGACCGAGGCCATGGCGATGATCGACCCGTCGCGGGGGTCGATGATGACTGCCGCAGCCCGCTTCACCTGGTCCTCACCCGATGCCGCCGCCAGGGCCATCGCCTTGAGGAGGGTGTCCTCGACGAACCGTTGCACATCCAGGTCGATGGTCGTGACCACGCTGCCGCCGGGGCGGGGGGCGGTCTCTTCGAGGACACCAAGAATCTCTCCCCGGGCATTCACGCTGTAGGTGATCTGTCCGGGGGTGCCCCGCAGGAGACCGTCGTATGAGCGCTCGACGCCGAACCTTCCGACGCGGTCGTTGGGATCGATCCCCACCCGCCCGAGGTCGTCCGGTCCGGGCGCGCCGATGTAGCCGATGATGTGGGCCGCGGTCTCGCCGAGCGGGTACACCCTGAACGGAACCGGTTCGATCGCCACGCCGGGGAACCGCTCGATGTTCTCGAGCACGAAGACGGCGGTCGATTCCCCGATGCCGTCGCTGACCGGGAAACGGGCCCCGGATCCTCGGTCTACGAACTCCTGCCGGATCTCGGCAGCCGGAATGCCGAGGAGGGCGGAGAGATTCTGAATCAGCCCCTCTTCGCGCTCCAGCGGGATCAGCTTCCGGTCGACGACGATCCGCAGCGTGGCCACGGTCCCGGCCATGATCTCGGTGCCGTCGCGGTCGAAGATGTCGCCACGGGGGGGCTCGATCGAGACGATGCTGATCCGCTGACTGGCGGCGACATCGAGTGACGCCTCGACATCCGTCACCTGGAGGAACCACATCCTGAGCACAAGGATCCCCAACAAGGCGCTCAGCGCGACCCCAACCGTGGCAATCCGCCAGGCAGGCTTCATATCTTGAACGCGGCACTTCTACGGCGGGCCACTCCCAGCGTCCATGTGATGAACGGGAGGATCAGGGCCGCCAGCAGAAGGTTGTAGAGCGAGGGGAGCAAGATCTTCCTCACGATGCCCGCGTCGGCGAGAGTCTTCTCCCCGAAGATCGTACCGACGACCGAAAACAGTGCGAGGGCGCCGGCGGTGACCCCGAACACGAAAGGACCGAGCAGGCTGAAGTCGTCCTCGAGCCGATCGCGGAACCGCAGAACGAAGTAGGCGACCGTGGTCATCACCAGGGCCCACAGCCCGAGGGCGGATTCGGCGAGGAGGTCTTCGAGGAAGCCGGCGAAGAACGCCAGGCCGAGGGCGTATTCGGCGGGGAGGTGTCTGGCATAGGCGATCACGACCAGCACCACCAGGGCGGGAGCGGCATTGAACAGCCGGATGCTGGCGAAGAAGGTCGTCTGCAGGGCCACCGCGACCACCACGATGATCACCGCCCCGACCAGGCGACGCGCCTTCACGGTGCCGTCGTTGTCGTCGTGGTCGTCGCCGACGTGGTGGTGGTCGGCAGCGGGTCGTCGGGACCGCCCTCAGTGGGGTCACCTGGATCGGCCGGCACCTGGGTCGGCAAGCGGTCGGCATCTTCGAGATCGTCGACGCCGGCCTCATCCCGGGTGAAGATCAGCACCTTGACGAAGTGGATCCGGGTCACCCCCGCCACCGGCTCGGCGTCGGTCTCGAGGGAGTACCCGACTTCCGAGCGGGCGGCCTTCGTCACCCGGGCGACCGCAATCCCTGCCGGGAACCGCCCGTCGGCGGTGACCAGCAGGTCACCCTCGACCACCGAGGCGTCGATGCTCAACAGCTGCAATGACATGGCGCCGCCCCCCCGCCCGGTGAGGACGCCGGTCTCGCCGGTGCGCTCGACCCGCACCGCGATACGCATGGTGGGATCGGTGATCAATCGAATCCGCGCAACCGAACCGGTGACTGCCACCACCCGGCCGACCAGCCCGGCCTCGTTGATCACGGGCATGTCGAGGCCGACCCCGTCGTCGGTGCCCCGGTCGATCACCCGGATGTGGTCGAACTCGGACACCCCGACGGCCAACACCTGGGCGGACACGGAATCGAGATCCTGGGGCGGCTTGATCCCCAGCAGCGCCTCGAGTTCCGACACCCGCACCTGAAGGCTCTCGGTCTCCTGCAGCTCCCGCTCGAGTTCGGACACCCGCTCTCGAAGGGCCAGGTTCTCGGAACGGAGGCTGAACATGTCGGAGATGTTCTCGAAGAAGTCGGCGAACGGGCGGGTCACCGTCGCCACCACCTCTTGCACGGGGGCGAATGCGGCCTGGGTGCCGTCACGGAGCGTCGATCCGATTCCTTCGCCCGAGGCGCGGAGGTCGATGGTGACGAGCGCCAGGGAGAGGACGATCAGCCCGATGAACATCCCGGTGGGACGGTCGAGGTTGCTTGGCCGCCACATAGCGGCCCCTACCTAGTTCCCGCCACCGGTCGTCGTCAGGACCTCCTGGAGCATGTCGAAGTCTTCGAGGCATTGCCCGGAGCCGAGCACGACCGAGTGGAGTGGACGATCGGCGGTGATGACGGGAGTGCCGGTCTCATTGGCGATCCGTACATCGAGGCCGCGAAGCAGCGCGCCACCACCGGTGAGGACGATTCCCCGTTCCATGACGTCCGAGGCGAGCTCCGGGGGCGTCTTGTCGAGGCAGAACTTCACCGCATCGACGACCCCGGCGACCGGTTCCTCGGTTGCTTCCCGCACTTCGGCGGCAGTGATGATCACGGTCTTCGGCAGACCGGTTACCAGGTCTCGCCCGCGGATCTCGGCGTTGGGCTCATCCGAGAACGGCCAGGCCGAGCCGATCGCCATCTTGAGCTGCTCTGCGGTGCGGTCACCGAGGAGGAGGTTGTACTCCTTCTTCACCCAGTTGACGATGGACTCGTCGAGTTCATCGCCACCCACCCGGGCGCTGCGGGAGACGACGATGCCGCCCATCGAGATGACCGCCACTTCGGTGGTGCCACCTCCGATGTCGACGATCACCGATCCGGTCGGCTCGTGGATGGGCAAACCAACACCGATGGCGGCGGCCATCGGCTCTTCGATCGTGTAGGCCCGGCGGGCGCCGGCGTGATAGGCAGCCTCTTCGACGGCCCGCCGCTCGACGCCGGTGATCCCGGACGGTACGCAGATGATGATTCGGGGCCGGGCCCAGCGCCGGGGCTGCACCTTCTTGATGAAGTAGCGCAGCATCTTCTCGGTGATGTCGAAGTCGGCGATCACCCCATCGCGCAACGGCCGGATCGCCTGAATGTGAGACGGGGTGCGGCCGATCATCCGCTTCGCCTCGAGTCCGACGGCGAGCGCCCGGTTGTCGCGGGTGTTTATCGCGACGACCGACGGCTCATTGAGCACGATCCCCTGGCCGCGAACATAAACCAAAGTGTTCGCAGTACCGAGGTCGATTGCCATGTCACGGCTAGCCAGCGACATCAAACCGGACGCCATATCCGCCCTTGGTGGAGTGCGGGGAGTGTACCGCCCCTGAGTATTTGAGCGTAGAGGAAAGAATCGTGTGGCGAAAACACTGGGATTCCCGACGATCAGTCGAAGAAGAGGGCCAGTTCCCGCTCGGCGCTGGCCGGGGAGTCGGAGCCGTGGACGATGTTCTCGGTGATGACCGTGCCGAAGTCGCCCCGGATGGTCCCCGGCGCGGCATCCAGCGGGTTGGTGCCGCCCATGACCGACCGGGCAACGGCGACCGCGGACGGACCGGACCACTCCATGGCGACCACCGGTCCCCCGGTGATGAACGAGACCAATTCCCCAAAGAAGGCCTTGTCGGCGTGCTCCCCGTAGTGGCGCTTCGCCATGTCCTCGGGGATGGTCAGCATCCGCATCCGGATCAGGGTCAGGCCCTTCCGCTCGAGGCGGGAAATGACCTCGCCTACGAGCCCGCGCCGCACGCCATCAGGCTTGATCATTACGAAGGTGGTCTCCACGGGGCCGGATGGTAGGGACGCGATACGCGATACGCGATTCGCGATACGACAGAGCGCGCGCGAGAGATCGGACGCGGTTCCTTCGTATTGCGTATTGCGTATCGCGTATTGCCGCCTGGTTTCAGGTAACCCCAAGCGCTCTACGCGCTTCGCCGACTACGTATATCGAACCGGTCACAAGAACGGGCGTGCCAGTGGCCTGGGCGGCGGCGACGGCTGCGGCGACGGTGGGGTGGGCGGTTGCCGGCACCCCCAGGTGCCGGTGCGCCAGGTCGGCCATCTCGTTGGCAGGCAACGCTCGAGGCGAGTCGGCGGCGGCGGCGTGCACCTGGCGCACCAACCCGCGGAGATGGCCGAGCATGGTGGTGATGTCCTTGTCCGCCATTGCGCCGATCACCGCGCTCCACTGGATGCCGGCGAACTCCTCCCGCAGGGCGGCGGCGAGGCTGGCCATCCCGTCGGGGTTGTGGGCCCCGTCGGTGAGCAGGATCGGGTCGCGCCGGAGGATGTCCATCCGGCCCGGCGATGTCGCCGTCGCCGCAGCCTCCTGAACCGCCGCCTCGTCGAGGGGGCGGTCGAAAAAGGCTTCCACCGCAGCCACGGCGGTGGCGAAGTTGGTGATCTGGTGGCGGCCATGCATCATCAGCCGGAGACCCTCGTATTCCCGATATGCCCCGTCGAGGTCGAACTCCCAGCCGCGGTCAACGGCCCGAGCGTCTTGCACGACGAACTCCTCCCCGAAGCGGAGCCAGCGCGCCCCTTGTTCCTGCGCCCGAGCCTCGGCCACCGCCAACGCGTCGGGAACCAGATCCCCGGTCACCAGCACCGCACCCTCGTCGAGGATGGCCAATTTCTCAGCCGCGATCGCGGAAACGGTGTCCCCCAGGTATTCGGTGTGTTCGAGTCCGATGTTGGTGACCACCGCCACCGCCGACCTCGCCGCGTTGGTTGCATCGAGCCGCCCGCCGAGCCCCGTCTCGATCACCGCCACGTCGACCGCAGACTCGGCGAACCACGCAAAGGCCAGGGCGGCGGTCAGCTCGAAGTAGGTGATCAGGTCGCCGGTCCGCTCCTCGAACAGATCGACGATGGGGGCGATTTCCGTGATCGCCGCGGCAAATTGGTCGGCCGTCATCGGGAACGCGTTCAACTGATACCGCTGCTCGACGCTGTCGAGATGGGGCGAGGTGAACAACCCGGCATCCAGGCCGTGGGCGGCGAGCAGGGTGGTGATCATCCGGGAGGTCGACGTCTTGCCGTTGGTGCCGGCAAGGTGAATGATCGGGTAGCCGGCGTCGGGGCGCGCCAGCATGTCGAGCAGGCCCGAGATTCGCTCGAGCCCCGGCTTCACCCCGCGCCCGATGTGGGCGTCGAGATACGCGATGGCTGCGGCGTGGTCCGTGGCGGTTCCTAACCGAGGCCGGCCCGGCGGCGATCAAGTTCGGCAAGTGTGTCTTCGAGCTGCTCGACCCGGGCACGCTCCTTGGCGACCACCGCGGCCGGCGCTTTGGCCACGAACTCCTCATTGGCGAGCTTGCCGGCGGCATGGTCCAGGTTCGACCGTGCCTCGGCTATCTCCTTGTCGATTCGGCTGCGTTCGGCCTCGCTGTCGACCACGCCGGCCAGCGAGACGTACCCGTGAACCGGTCCTGCGGCGATCGGCGCGTGCTCCCCCGCCGGTGCGTCGTTCACGATCACCGGCGTCACCGATGCCAGGGCTTCGAATTGCCGGGGCCACCAGTCGGCCACCACGCCCTCGGGGTCGACGATCGATAGCTCGAGCGGATGCCGCGGCGCCAGCGCGTGCTCGGCGCGGAGCCGCCGGACGCCCGCCACCAGCTCCTGGAACGCCTCGAAGTGCGGCGGTGGATCGAGGGACGGTGGAGCCGGCCATGCGGCGGCCGCGATGAAACCGTCCCCCACCAGGTGTGACCAGAGTTGCTCGGTCACATAGGGCATCACCGGATGGAACATCTTGAGGATGTCGCGCAGCACCACTCCGAGGGTCTGCCGAGCCTCGACCGCATCACCGTCGCGGAGTGGCGCCTTCGTCAGTTCGATGTACCAGTCGAACGCCTCCGACCAGGCAAAGTTGTAGGCGGTGGCGTACGCCTCGCTGAACCGGTACTCATCGAGCATCCGATCGATTCGCCCCACGGAATGGGCGAGCCTCGCCAGGATCCACCGGGCTTCAGGCCCCGGATCTTCCGGATAGCCACCGACCGCAGGCACCTCGCCCACCTCCAGGTGCTCGGTGGCAAAGCGAACCGCGTTCCACAACTTGTTGCCGAACCGGCGGGCGGCATCCACCCACTCCTCCTGGAACGGGACGTCCTGACCCTGGGCGGCAGCCTGCACCAACGAGAGGCGCAGGGCATCGGCGCCGTGCCGTTCGACGACATCCAGCGGGTCGATGGCGTTCCCCAGGGACTTCGACATCTTGCGGCCGTCGTCGGCGCGAACCAACCCGTGGAGCACGACATCGGGGAACGGAATCTCACCGGTCAGGTGGATCCCGAGCTTGATCATCCGCGCCACCCAGAAGTAGATGATGTCGAAACCGGTGACGAGCACCGAGTTCGGATAGAACCTGCGGAAGTCCTCGGTGTCCTCCGGCCAGCCCAGCGTCGAGAAGGGGAAGAGTCCGGATGAGAACCAGGTGTCGAGAACGTCTTCGTCCTGGCGAAGCGTCGTCGACCCGCAAGCGCATCCAGTGGGTTCTTCCATCGACACGATCACCTCGCCGCACGCTTCGCAGTACCACGCCGGGATCCGGTGACCCCACCAGATCTGACGCGAGATGGTCCAGTCGCGCAGATTCTCCATCCAGTGGAAATAGGACTTCTCCCACCGGTCGGGGATGAACCGGATCGTGCCGTCGCGCACGGCCTCAATGGCTGGGACCACGAGCGGGCCGACCCGGACGAACCACTGCAGTGAGAGGTACGGCTCGATCGGAGTGGCGCACCGGGAACAATGACCAACCGAGTGGGTGTGCGGCTCGGACGAGATCAGGTGTCCGCCCCTCTCGAGATCGGCCACCACCTCGCGCCGGGCGTCAAAACGGTCCAGCCCGGCGTATGGCCCCCCGGCTTGTGTGATCACCCCGACCTCATCGATCACCGCGATCGGCTCCAGACCCTGGCGCGAGGCGATGTCGAAGTCGAGCGGATCGTGCGCCGGGGTCACCTTCACCGCCCCGGTACCGAACTCGGGATCGACGGCCTCGTCGGCGACGATCGGGACCACCCGGTTGATGAGCGGCACTGTGACGGTGCGACCCACGAGGCCGGCGAACCGTTCGTCGCCAGGATGGACCGCGACACCGGTGTCGCCGAGCATCGTCTCGGGCCGCGTCGTCGCGACCCGGATGCCACCATCGCCGTCGGTGAACGGGTACTCGATCGTGACCAGCCGCCCCTCGATCGTCTCGTGCTCCACCTCGATGTCGCTCAGTGCCGTGCGACAACGCGGGCACCAATTGATGATTCGATTGCCGCGGTAGATCAGCCCCTCGTGATACAGGTCGACGAACACTTTGCGCACCGCATGGGACAGCCCGTCGTCCATGGTGAAGCGCTCACGGGACCAGTCGGTGGAGAATCCCATCCGGCGGATCTGCTCGGTGATCCGCCCACCCGAGGTCGCCTTCCAACGCCACACCTGCTCGATGAACGCCTCGCGCCCCAGGTCCTCCCGGGTCAAGCCCTCGGCGGCGAGCTCGCGCTCGACGACATTCTGGGTGGCGATGCCGGCGTGATCGGTGCCGGGCAGCCACAGCGCGGCATAACCCTGCATTCGCTTGCGGCGGATGATGACGTCCTGCAGGGTCTGGTCGAGGGCATGCCCCATGTGGAGGGAACCGGTGACGTTCGGAGGCGGGATGACGATGCAGAATGGCTCGCCATCCGGGTTCAGCTCAGGCCGAAAGACCCCGGCTTCTTCCCAGCGGGAGTACCAACGCGCTTCGACCTTCTGCGGGTCGTACGCCGGGTCCATCGGTTCCTGTCATGGAAGAGCGAGTGTAGAGCAAGCGCGATGTGCCAGGCGCCAATGCGCGGCAACTGGCGATACGCAATACGCGATACGCGATACGACAGAGACGCGTCGGAGTCGCCGGGCGCGATGCTGTCGAACTGCGAATCGCGAATTGCGAATTGCGGGGCGCCTCGCCCCCACGCGATACGACAAACCGCGTCGAAGGCGTCGGGCGCGATTCGGTCGAATTGCGAATCGCGTATCGCGGGGCGCTTCGCCCTCAGCCTTCGACGACGAACCCGCCGGCCATGCCCTGGAATCGGTGGGCGGCCACGGTGCACACGTAGAAGTAGGTGCCGGCCGTGTCCGGAGTGAAGGTGACCGCACCGGTCTCACCCACGTCGAGGCCGGGGATCCTCGCCTCCCAGAGCGCATCCGCGTAGCCGCCCTCGAACTCGGCGACGATGGCGAAATTGTGCCGGGTCGATCCCAGGCGGGCAGCGGAAAGGGGACCCCGATCGCCCAGATCGAGACAGCGGTGGAGACACCCTTCCGTCACCCCGCTCCGCTCGGCTCACAAGGTGCGATACGCGATACGCGATACGACCGAGTTCGTAGGGGGCTTCGCGCGGGATTCTGTCGAATCGCGTATCGCGATTTGCGAATTGCGGGGCGCTTCGCCCCAATCGCGAATTGCGGGGGCGCTTCGCCCCTACGCGCTGCGTTCTTCCGGGACGCTCTTCCCGATTTCGGCCATCGGGATCAGGGTGGGGTTGACCCGTTCGCGCACGACGTCGCCGTCGATGACGACCCGGGCCACGTCGGAGCGGGACGGCAGTTCGTACATCGTGTTGAGGAGAACCTCTTCGAGGATCGCCCGTAGCCCGCGGGCGCCGGTCCCGCGCAGCAGCGCCTGGTCGGCGACGGCGACCAGGGCGTCGTCGGTGAACACCAACTCGACCCCGTCCATCTCGAAGAACTTGCCGTACTGCTTGATCAAGGCGTTCTTCGGCTCGATCAACACCTTGATCATTTGCTCCTTGTCGAGGTCGTCGACAGTGGCAAGCACCGGGAGGCGCCCGATGAATTCGGGGATGAGGCCGTACGACATGAGATCCTCGGGCAACACCTGCGCGAGGGTGTTCCCGTCGCGTGTCTTCTTGGCATGCACATGGGCATCGAACCCGATGGTCCGCTTGCCGATCCGGTTCTCGATGATGTGCTCGAGGCCGGAGAAGGCCCCGCCGCAGATGAACAGCATGTTGGTGGTATCGATCTGAAGGAACTCCTGGTGCGGGTGCTTCCGCCCACCCTGGGGCGGTACCGAGGCCACCGTCCCTTCGAGGATCTTCAGCAGCGCCTGCTGCACGCCTTCCCCCGACACATCGCGGGTGATCGAGGGGTTCTCGGCCTTGCGGGCGATCTTGTCGATCTCGTCGATGTAGATGATCCCCGTCTCCGCCTTCTTCAAGTCGTAGTCGGCCGCCTGAATCAGCTTCAACAGGATGTTCTCGACGTCCTCGCCGACGTAACCGGCCTCGGTGAGGGCGGTGGCATCGGCGATGGCGAACGGGACGTTGAGCATGCGTGCCAGGGTCTGTGCGAGCAGCGTCTTCCCGGACCCGGTGGGGCCGATCAGCATGATGTTCGACTTCTGCAGCTCGATGTCGTCCTTGGGCCTGAGACCCGCCCGGACTCGCTTGTAGTGGTTGTAGACCGCCACGGCCAGGACCCGCTTGGCACGGTCCTGGCCCACCACATAGCTCTCGAGGAAGGTGTGGATGTCTACCGGCTTGGGCAGTTCGGCGAACGGGGTCTCGTCGGTGGTCGCCAGTTCCTCTTCGATGATCTCGTTGCACAGGTCGATGCACTCATCGCAGATGTACACGCCAGGACCGGCGATCAGCTTCTTGACCTGCTTTTGCGACTTGCCGCAGAACGAGCATTTGAGGAGGTCGCCGCCGCTCCCCTCACCGAACTTGGTCACTTGAGATCTCCCTTCGGCCTAGCCGACGGCCTTCAACTCCCGGCCTTCGAGCACGGTGTCGATGACGCCGTAGGTACGGGCCTCATCTGCGGTCATCCAGAAATCGCGCTCCGTGTCGGCCTTCACCTTTTCCACCGCGTTGCCGGTGTGGAAGGCGAGGATCTGATGCATCTCCTCCTTGACACGGAGAATCTCGCGGGCGTGGATCTCGATGTCCGTCGCCTGCCCTTCGAGCCCGCCGATGTGGGGCTGATGCAGCATGATCCGCGCATGGGGCAGCGCGAATCGCTTGCCAGGCGCGCCGGCGGCGAGCAGCACTGCAGCCGCGGACGCAGCCTGGCCCATGCAGTAGGTGGCGACGTTCGGCTTGATGAAGTGCATCGTGTCGTAGATCGCCATGAGCGAGGTCATCACGCCTCCGGGCGAGTTGATGTAGAGGGCAATGTCCTTATCGGGATCGTCGCCCTCGAGGTGAAGCAGCTGCGCCATGATCAGATTGGCGACGTTGTCGTCGATCGGTGTGCCCAGGAAGATGATCCGCTCCTTGAGCAACCGGCTGTAGATGTCGAAGGCCCGCTCGCCGCGGCTGGTCTGCTCGACGACCGTGGGAACCAGATAGCTGTTTTCGATCATTACTCGACCTCCGTGGGCTCGGGCACAGTTTCAGTTGCGTCCACCGACGCCTTCTCACCTTCGCCCTCGTCATCGTCTCCTGTTGCACCCAGTTCTTCACCAGGTGTCGGCGGAGCCGGCAACTCGATCACGTTGCCTTCTTCGTCGACCGGGACGGCCAACTCGAGGAGTCGGTCGACGGCCTTGCGCCGGAGGATATCACCCGACAGTGCTTCTCCCTGGCCACCTTCTTCGAGGGCCGCGCGGTAGTCGTCGACCGACACCTTCGCCATGGCAGCGAGAGCGGCGATCGCCTCGTCCAACTCCGCCGCAGTCACTTCGATTCCTTCACCCTCGGCCACGGATTCGAGGAGGATCCGCGAGCGAAGGTTGAGCGACGCCTGGGAGCGAAGGTCTTCTGCAAAGCCATCACGACCCTGACCCGTCAACTCGAGATAGCGATCGAGCTCGATCCCCTGGGTCTCCAGCCGATGGGCGAATCGGTGGAAGACGGAGTCCATCTCGGCCTCGATGAGCGTATCCGGGAGCTCGAGTTCGGTGTCCTCGATCAGCTCCGCCAGTAGGCGTTCCTCGAAGTCTGCCCGCAGGCCGCGACGTCGAATGGACCGAATCTGCTCAGTGAGTTCGGCGCGCATCTCGGCCACGGTGTCGAACTCGGACACCTCCGACACCCACTCATCCGTGAGCTCCGGAAGCCGCTTGGCTTTCACCCCTTTGACCAGAACCCGCACCTCGACCGCGCGGCCACCCTGCTCCCCCATCTGCGCCGGGAGCACCGAGGGGAACTCGAGAATCCTGCCGGATGCACTGCCCCGGAGCGCCTCGTCGAGACCCTCGAGCAATGACCCCGATCCGATCTCGTACAGCATGTCGTTCGCCGAGCCGGCGGCGAAGTCCTTGCCGTCGAGGCGGGTCTTGACGTCGGCGAGCACGAAGTCGCCGTCGAAGGCTTCCCGGGAGACATCCTCCAATTCGGCGAACTGGTCGCGCATCCGCTCGATCTGGGTGTCCACATCGTCATCGGTCACTTCCGGCCGGGCGATCTGAACACGCCGGCCTTCGACGGCGGGCAGCCGATCGATGGTGGGCCACAGCGTGATCCTCACGTCCACCTCGACGCGACCGTCGGTGTCGCGCACCTCCTCCAGCCGCGGATAGACCACGGGCATCAGCTCCGTGTCCTTGATGGCGGCGGCCAGGGCCTTCGGAATCGCATCGTCGATGGCCTCCCGGCGGAGGGTTGCCGAGCCAACCATCGACTCGACGACTTTGAGCGGTGCCTTGCCGGGACGGAATCCCTTGATCTTGGCGTCCTTGGCGAGACGGCCTGCCGCCGACCGCTTTCCGGCCTCGAGGGCGGCCGCGTCGATGGTGAAGGTGAGGATCCGCTCGAAGCGGCCGACATCCTTGACTTCGCTCACATCCCTCCCGGGGTAGAGAAAAACGGCGAGACGGCCGAGAGCATACGGCACCGGCAACCCCGTCCTGCGGGTGCCCCGTGGCGTCTGCGCTCGGCCGCCTCGCTTCGGGGTGACCGAGGGGACTTGAACCCCCGACCTCCAGGGCCACAACCTGGCGCTCTAACCTGGCTGAGCTACGGTCACCATGCCGGGGCCCAACGGCCCCAAATCAACCGGGGCCCAGTTGCCCCAAACCTCCAGGGCCGCAACCCCAGGGCTCTAACCCTGGCTGAGCTACGGTCACCATGCCGGGGCCCAACGGCCCCAAATCAACCGGGG
>JBBEAX010000081.1:30913-31852 GCA_040882645.1 Acidimicrobiia bacterium | reverse complement strand
CTAACCCTGGCTGAGCTACGGTCACCATGCCGGGGCCCAACGGCCCCAAATCAACTGTGGGAACGCGGGAACCTGGTGCTGCAGCGCCCCCGGAGGGATTCGAACCCCCGACCAAGAGCTTAGAAGGCTCCTGCTCTGTCCACTGAGCTACGGGGGCACGGGATCGCCGCCACCGGTTCCGATGCCCACCGAGGTGGGCTTCTCGAGCGGGTGAAGGGGATCGAACCCTCACCACCAGCTTGGAAGGCTGGGGCTCTACCATTGAGCTACACCCGCTGGTCTGCCCGCCCGGCAGGATAGACGGGCGGCTCCCCTTCTCAGGTTCTCCCGCTGCCCGTTGGCCGACCGCGCGGACCAACCAGTTCCCATCGGACGACGCCAGCGGCCACCTGAGGCCGCTCCGTGCGAGTGATCAAGGCCCGGACCTCCGACAAGGTGGCTCGATCACCGATCGGCAGGGAGTCACCGTTTCGGTACTTCCGTAGTCGGGCTGGCCGGATTCGAACCGGCGGCCTCCTGCTCCCAAAGCAGGCGCGCTGCCAAGCTGCGCCACAGCCCGAAACCGGATTGTGCCATGCCGGCGCGGAAGACAGCCGCGCAACCCTGCGTTGCTACCCTCCCCGACGGGTCGCTAGCTCAACGGCAGAGCAACGGACTCTTAATCCGCAGGTTCTGGGTTCGAATCCCAGGCGACCCACCGCGGGTGTAGCCGAATGGCACAGGCGCCGGACTTAGGATCCGGTGGGCTTTACCGCCCGTTGTGGGTTCGAGTCCCACCGCCCGCACCGTGCCGGTTCCCGGGCCGACTTCGGCGGCTCCGCCGCCGAACAGACGCCGGTCGGCCCTCCTCCACCAAATGGGGCCCCAACCCCATGGCGGCCGTACCGGTTCCCGGGCCGACTTCGGCGGCTCCGCCGCCGAACAGACGCCGGTCGGCCC
>JBBEAX010000081.1:0-30813 GCA_040882645.1 Acidimicrobiia bacterium | reverse complement strand
TCCTCCACCAAATGGGGCCCCAACCCCATGGCGGCCGTACCGGTTCCCGAGCCGACTTCGGCCCTTCGGGCCGAACAGACGCCCTACGGGACTATCAGGACCGGGCACGGGGAGTCGTGGGCGACTCGATCCGCCACGGATCCCAGTATCAGTCGCTCGACCACCCCCGCTCCCCGACGGCCCACCACCAGCAAGTCGGCGGACATTTCGTCGGCAAGTGCCGTCAACGCCGAAGCGGGGTCGCCGATCTCCTCGGCGGAAGTCACCTCCACCCCTTCGTGATCGAGTCGATCGAGGGTTCGATCGAGCACCGAGCGTTGCGCGTCTGCCATCGACGCTGCCAGCGCGTCGGCTGGCGGCGGCGAGCCCACCACGCCCCACCATCCCTCTGGGGGCCTGACGACGGTCACCAGGTGAATCCGCGCTCCGACCGAGCGGGCCAACGACGCAGCAACGCTGGCGGCCCGTAGGCTCTGGTCGGAACCATCGACCCCGACGATGATCAGTCTTGGCTGCCAATCGCCCATGGTCACCTCCTCGCTGTCAAGGTAGAAGGCGGGACCCAGGTCGGCCAGGGCCGAAACTCCCGTCAAGCAAGGATCTCGGCCAGCGCCTCCAGCGCCCGGGCGCGATGGCTCATCTGGTTCTTCTCCGCCTCGCCCAACTCTGCCAGCGTGCGGCCGTCGACCTCGAAGATGGGGTCGTATCCGAAGCCGCTCTCGCCGCGAGGTGCTTCGGTGATCCGGCCCTCCAGCGTCCCCGCGGCCGTGATGGTCTCTCCCCCGGTGGTCACCAGTGCGACCACGGTGCGAAAGCGAGCCCCGCGATCCGAACGACCCCTCATCGCCTCGAGAAGGGCAGCCCGGTTCTCCGCGTACGAGGCCCGCTCACCGGCGTACCGTGAGGAGCGGACGCCGGGCGCGCCCCCGAGGGCATCGACCTCGAGTCCGGTGTCGTCGGCAATGGCGTCGTGGCCCGTCGCTCGCGCCACCGTCCGAGCCTTGAGGATGGCGTTGTCCTCGAGCGTCGCGCCGGTCTCGTCGACGTCGGGCCACTGGAGGCCATCCACCAACTCGAGCCCGGGGACCAACCGCGCCAACACCGCCGCGACCTCCGCTGCCTTGTGAGGGTTCTTGGTGGCGAGGACGAGGCTCCTGATCACGACGCCAGGGCGAGGCGCTGGGCCGCCAGGAGCTGTTCGATGCCTCCGGCGGCCAGGTCGAGGAGACGGTCGAGTTTCGGCCGGTCGAACGGCGACCGCTCGGCGGTTCCCTGGATCTCGATGATCCCGCCGCTGCCCGTCATCACTACGTTCATGTCGACGTCGGCCGCGACGTCCAATTCGTAGTCGAGGTCGAGCATGGGAACACCGTCGACCACCCCGACACTGATCGCCGCGCAATGGTCGATGACCGGATCGGCCACGAGCACCCCGGCGGCCAGGCCGGCGGCCACTGCGTCCTTGACGGCAACCCAGGCTCCGGTGATAGAGGCGGTCCGGGTGCCACCGTCCGCCTGCAGCACGTCGCAGTCGACCCGAATGACGGCTTCACCCATCCTCGACAGGTCGACCACCGCCCGGAGCGAACGCCCGATCAATCGCTGGATCTCTTTCGTTCGGCCCCCGCTCAGCGAAGACCGGGGTACTCGTTCTGGAGTGGATCCGGGAAGCATCGAATACTCGGCGGTCATCCAGCCCTTGCCCTGGTGCCGCATCCACGGAGGGACGTCGGTGTCGAAGGACGCGGTGCACAGGACCCGGGTGCGGCCCATTTCCACCAGCACCGAACCCGGAGTCATCTCGGTGTAACCGCGCGTCAAGCGCACCGGGCGCAACTCGTCGGGCTTCCGATCGGTCAAAGCTCCACCTCCATCCCCGGGACCGCATGGTCCACCGGTCCGTCGAACCGGGCGGCGGCCTCTCGAACCGACACCTGGGGATCCAGCGTAGGGGCGAGGTGCGTCACGATCAGGCGACGGACGCCGGCGCGCGTCGCCACCTCGCCGGCCTCGTACGCGAACAGGTGAAAGGGGTAGCGCCCGGCTCCTGGCTCGCCTTGCATCGAAGCCTCGACGAGCAGCAGGTCGCACCGCTCCGCCAGGTGCTCGAGGTCGCCTCCGGGGCCGGTGTCGCCGCTGTAGACCAAACGCCTGCCGTCGGCGACGACGGCGGTCACCAGAGCGGGAACCGAATGGACCGCGGTGCCGAACTCCACCTCGATCGACCCGACCCGGCGACGGTCACCGGGCCCGACGGCCTCGAAAGTGAACACGGAGAACAGCGGGTGATCCCGCCCCACGCCGAGGAAGCCGGCGAATCGCTCGGCAAGACCGAGCGGCGCCCACACCGGAACGCCCCATCCCGACGGATCGCCAAACCGCAGCGAATTGAAGAGGGCGAACAGGTCGGCACAGTGGTCGGGGTGCCCATGGCTGAGCACGACGGCATCGGGCCTCGCGGTCTTCTCGACCAGGGCCATGAAGACCCCGGGACCCAGGTCGAGGGCCAACGTGGTTCCGGCTGCGGTGATCAGGTATCCGGACGCAGGGCGCCCCGCGGTGGGATAGGTGCCGTTCGAACCGAGTACCGAAAGACGCACGACCGAGAGGCTAGGTCAGCTGCGGACGGCCGGGCTCAGCCGATCGCCTTGCGAAAGGCCAGGGTCGCACCCGTGAAGGTCACCACCGCCAATCCTCCGGTGACCGCCAGTGCTTCGGCGATGGCACCCCAATCCCATCCCGTGTTCACCAGGGCCCGCAATGCTTCGACGATATAGGTGATCGGATTGAAGGCCGACACGGTATCGAGCCAGTCGGGCAACAGGATTGCCGGCATGAAGGCGGTGGACAGGAACAGCACCGGGAAAGTGATGAGGATGCCGACGATCATCGTCAGCTCACCGTTGCGGGTGCGCAGGGCGATGATGTTGGACAGCCCCGCCCAGGCGATGCCAAAGAGGGCGGCCAGCACCACCATCGCGGCGACTCCGCCGATTCCGGTGGCGAAACGCGCCCCCATCAGCAGCGAGACCAGCACGATCACGGTCGCCTGAGCCGCGGCGCGAGTGGCATCGGCGAACACCTTCCCCAGCAGGATGCTCGACCGCTTGATCGGAGCGATCAGGAACTTGTCGAGCATGCCGTCTTCGATGTCGGCGACCATGCCGATTCCCGACTGAAAGGCCGAGTTCAGGGCGGTGAGGGCGACGATGCTCGGCACCAGGAACTGCAGATAAGAGTCGTAGGCGAAGCCCGGCAGCCGATCGAGATTGCCGAACACCTGACTGAACAGGATCAGAAAGATCAACGGCTGGGCAAGCGCAAAGAACAGCAGCAGCGGAATGCGCACCAACTTCTTCATCTGCCGGGCCCAGAGGATGGCCGATTCCCGGATGCTCCTCCTCATCGGCGCCGCCCCACCATCCGCAGCCGGCTCGGCGGTTTCGACTCCTCCACCCGCATTCTGTTCCCGGTATGGCGGAGGAAGACGTCGTCCATGGTGGGCTCCGCCAGTTCCAGTCGCGCCACCTTGATCGAGGCCGCATCCAGCGCCCTGACGACTTCGGTCAGCCGACTCGACGCGGCGCTGGTGAAGATCTTGATGGAACGGTCGTAGCGGGTGGCATCGCCGGCATCCGAGAACTGCTGGAGCACACCTACCGCTTGGTCGATGCCCGCTGGTGTCGAGTCATCCGTCAGGGTCACCGTGATCGCGTCGCCTCCCAACGCCCGCTTGAGCGCTGATGGCGTTCCCTCGACTGCGATCACGCCCTGGTCGATGATGGCGAGCCTGGATGCGAGCGCATCCGCCTCCTCGAGGTACTGGGTGGTCAGAAAGATGGTCACCCCGCGACCGTTCAACTCGCGCAGGTACTCCCACAGTGCTCGCCGGGTCTGCGGATCGAGGCCGGTGGTGGGCTCGTCGAGGAACAGCACGCGTGGGCCATGGACCAACGCCTGGCCGAGGTCGAGCCGCCGGCGCATGCCTCCACTGAAAGTGCCGGCTCTCCGCCCGGCGACGCCGGATAGCTCCAGCACCTCGAGGAGTTCGCCGCTGCGCCGTTCGGCTTCCGCCCGATCGAGCCCATGGAGGCGCGCCTGCATGGTGAGGTTCTCCCAGGCGGTCAGGTCGTCATCGACCCCGATGAACTGGGCGGCGTATCCGATCTGGCGCCGCACCATCTCCGGATTCGCCACGACGTCGACGCCGCGAACCGTGACCGTGCCCGAGGTGGGCGCGAGCAGCGTCACGATCACTCGAATGGTCGTGGTCTTCCCCGCGCCGTTGGGCCCGAGGAAACCGAAGATCTCGCCTTCACCGACGGAGAACGAGATGCCAGCGACGGCGGTTACTCCTCCCGGATAGACCTTGACGAGACGGTCGACATCGATGAGCGCCACGAGGCCCAGCCTACCGGTAGGGCCTCAACCGGCTGCGAGCACGGTGAGGCCAAGGGCGGTGAGCGCGACCATGAGCGTGAGCAGCGCGTACTGAGTGCGAACCGCCTTGGGGCCGGCAAACACCGCCAGGGCACGGTCATGGGCCAGCACCACCCCGACGACGTGCCCCCCGACGATGGCGGCCAGCTGGATCCACCACACCGCCACCGGGGGGATCCAGGTGTAGTTGGGTTGGTAGTCGACGGTCCCAAACAGGTTCCAGCCGAGACCGAGCGGGTCGCTCATCGCCGGGATCAGTAGTTGGCCTTCAAAGGCGATGAGCGTGAAGTAATGGGCGAACGCGTATGCGAGCGCGATCGGCACGAGGGTGTGGGCAAACGACCGGGCCACCGAGACCGCCCCGAGGCCCCCTGGCCCCGCGATCCGGCTAGCCCACCACGAAGCAGCGAGATACGCCCCGCCGATGACACCGACGACCACGAGCAGCGCCAGGGTCTGGAACCACATCGAATGCTGGGCGGTGCCGACGAGCGTGAACGACAAGTCGTCCCACCATGGCGTGCCAGAGAGGCCGTCATAGGTGACGGTGCCGATCATGGCGACCACGAACGCCCCCAGGCCCGGCCACTGGGGCAGCACGGTAAGGGCCCGGAACCAGCCCCGCCTTCCGATCCGACCGTCGGCCCGACGGCCGAAGGGGGCGATCGCACTGAGGAGCCGGTGGTAGACAGTGAATGCCTCGGTGGAAGTGACCGCCCGGTCGATTCCCACCTGGACCGCCAGCCCCAGGATGACGACGGTGTAGAACGCCGCCGCCAGGCCGAGCGCCCCGGGGTCGCCCGACCGCGGGTAGACCAGTTCGATCCACACGATCGCGATGAAGGCCACCGTCGCCGGCCACACCCCCCACCGGCCGGGACCAGGCGGTCCGTCGAGACGCACTATGCGCCCGAGAGTCCGCCACGGGTTCAGCACCGCCCAGATGTTGCCGAGACCGGCGGCGAGAAACGGGAGAACCAGCCACAGCACCACCCACACCCCGGCGGGGGCAATGTTGCTCCGGGCCGATTCGTCGCCGAAGAGCCCGGCCGTGACGATCAGCGCCAGACCGAAGACCCCGAGACCTGCCCCGGCAAACGACAGCCACTTCGGTACCAGCCAGCCGCGGCCCCGTGGCCGGGGGCCATCCTGCAGTCTGGGGACCGGCCACAGCACGGCCAGGGCGCCAAACGACAGCAGCACCACCACCGCGGCGCCGACGAGGAAGTACTCCAGGGGAACCGGAAGGTCGCTGCGGCCGCCGATCCCGTGAGCGGATGCCACCCCCGGCACCGCGATCAGCGCCAGCAGAAGCGCCGCAACGACGCCTGCTCTCCTCCTCACGAAACCTGAAGCTCCATGAGGCGGGCGTTCGCGGCATGTATCTCGACATCGAAAATCCCGGGGATGTCGGCGGTGAACTCGATCACCGCCGGCGACCCGGGGCTGACTTCGGCGCTTTCGTCGTAGCCGTGGACGTGGATTGTGCTGGTGATGTCGGCGCTGACAGTCAGATGGACATCGGTACCCAGAGCCACCTGCACCCGGCCCGACTCGGGCTCACCGTCGACTGTCACCTCCGCCGAACCACCGGCGTACACCACCTCGATCTCCGTGACGCCGTCATCGACCGTGGTGGTAGTGGAGGCAGCCATCGTCGAGGTGCTCTCGGCCGTCGAGGTGGTCGGGGCGAGGTTTGTCGTCGTCGAGGCGACGGTTACGAACGAAGTGGTGCCCCCGCCGTCATCGCCACACGCGGCGATGACCACCATGAAGGCGGCCCCGAGAGCGATTCTTCGCATCGACGACGACACTAGCGAGCACCAAGAAGAAGTCAGTCGGCCAGTTTCCACTCGAGCGTTGACGAGAGAGGCGGTCACCACGACCTTGGTGCCGTCAGCGTCCAGAATCCATCCGAGGGGCCCGCTGCGGGCCCCTCGGATGCGCGGTAGCCGGGTTCATCCGATCACGGGGGCGTCAGGATGAACTCCGATGATGACCAGGCACGCGGCTGCGTCGGCAAATGCCACGGAACCGGGGCATCAATCGATCCCGTGCCGTTTGGTGGTGGCCCCAATGCGACCCGGGATGGCTCAAGTCGATTCATCTCGCGGGTCTTCCCGCTTCAGCCGATGCTCAACCGTGGAATCTGATCAGCGGAGACGGGCAGCGAGAGCGACCGGGTCCTGAGCATGCGCCAGGGCGGCGTCGCGTGACACCCGTCGCTCGGAGACGAGGCGGGCCAAGTCGTCGTCGAGGCGAATCATCCCCAGGTCGCGGGATGTCTGGATCACATCGTTGATCCGATTGATCTCATTGGTCCGGATCATGTTGGCGATCGCCGGTGTCATCACCATGATCTCGAGAGCGGCCGCCCTGCCCGCTTGCCCCCCTTTCCCGTCGTTGGCCGGGACGAGTACCTGGGAAATCACCGCTGCCAGCGACATTGCCAGCTGCACGCGGATCTGTGCCTGCTGGTTCGCCGGGAACACGTCGATGATCCGGCTGACGGTGGCCGCAGCCCCGGTGGTGTGAAGGGTGCCGAGGACGAGGTGCCCGGTCTCCGCGACGCTGACCGCGGCTGAAATAGTCTCGAGGTCCCGCATTTCGCCAAGGAGGATCACATCTGGATCCTGCCGCACCACGCGTCGCATCGCCTCGGCGAAGCTGGGGACGTCCTCCCCCACCTCGCGCTGGGTGACCAGGCTCCGCTTGTGGTGATGGTGATACTCGACCGGATCCTCGATGGTCACGATGTGGCGGTCAAGGTTGGTATTGATCCAGTCGACCATCGAAGCCAGCGTCGTCGACTTCCCCGCACCGGTGGGGCCGGTGACGAGGATCAACCCTCGCGTCCGTCGGAGCAGGCCCTGGGTGATATCGGGCAGCCCGATCTCGTCGAAGGAGAGGAACGAATTGTTGATCAGCCGGAGGACGGCGGCGTACCCCTTCCGTTGCCGCAGCACCGACACCCGGAAACGTGCGGAGCGATGGGTGATGCCGAAGTCGACGGTTCCGGTGTCCTCGGCCTGTCGCCATTGCGGTTCAGAGCACAGCGACCGGCAGAACGCGGCTGTGGCCTCCGACCCCCAGATCCCCTCGCCTATCGCAACCAGGGAACCGTCCATCCGAACCGTCGGTGCCGTGCCCGGCGAGACATGCAGGTCGGATGCACCACGGGCTATCACCGCGTCGAGCAGTTCCTCGATAAGGGTCGGACGCGGGCGGGTGGGTGAGGAGAGATCGATGGCTTCCACTGCCGGTATATCGGCGTAATCCGCCGTCACCTGAATAGGGGCGAGAATGGCCCGGTGCGCCGATTCGCAAGAGCTCTCCGCCGCCGCTGCCCGATCTGTGGTTCACCCGGAATGTTCGTGTCGTGGTCGGCGGTCGTGGAGAGGTGTCCGCGGTGCTCCCACCGGTTCGAGAGTCACGAGGGCTACTGGCTCGGGGCGATCGCGATCAATACGGTGGCCACCATCCTCGTATTCACCCTGGTGTTCGTCGGATCGATCGTGAGTTCCTGGCCAGACCCCCCGTGGGGGGTGATCTCCGTGGTCACGATCGCCACCAGCATCGTCTTCCCCATCGCCTTCTACCCCTACTCGAAGAGCCTGTGGGTGGCTCTAGAGTCGAAGTTCGCTCCGTGACCAGGGACCCGGTCAGCCGGATCCCCCCGACACGGCCTGCAGAATCGTGACCACCGATCCCTCGGCAAGCGGCCCGCCCAAAGCCGCCGGATCCCTGGCCGCCCGTCCCTCATAGAAGACCGAGACGTGAGACCGCACTGCGCCGCTTTCGTCGAACACATGGACGCGCAAGTGCGGCAATCGCGCAAACAGTTCCGCAAGCGCCCCGCCCACGGTCTCTGCGACGACCGGAATCTCCCGCCGCCCGTCCCCGACGGCAGCGAGGAGCGAGGGGATCCGGACGGTGGCCGCGGGCATCAGGCCTCGAGCACCGACACGGTCAGGATTCTCGGAAGCACCTCAGGCAGGGTGATCCAGTGATCTCCCCCGTCGGTGGTCAGGTGGACCGAACCCGCCGTCGTCCCCAGGAAGACGCCGCCCTTTCCATCGGTCGCCGCGGCGCCCCGCAAGACCCCGGCGTACACCGGGCCCACGGGGTGCCCCACCCCGGAGACCTGCCACGAGTCACCCCGGTCGGTCGATCGGTACACCTGAAACGCCCCGCCGACGGGCATCCGATGCTCATCGCTTTCCAAAGGCACCACGAAGAGCCCACCTGAGGCGGCATCCCGCACAATGGTGAACCCGAAGCGAGCAGGCAAGCCCCCCTCGATGCGCTGCCACTCGTCGCCGCCATCGATGGTGCGATAGACCCCCGAATGGTCCTGGCGCCAGATCACATTCGCATCGTGCGGATCGGCGACGAGACAGTGGACGCAGAAGCCGATCTCGTCGTAGTCGTCGTTCGGGGCCACCGTGGTGACGCCGGAATTCTTGAGGGCCCACGACTCGCCCCCGTCCTCGGTGCGGAAGACGCCAACGGCTGAGACGGCCACCCACATCCGGTCAGGGTTTTCGGGGTCGGAGAGAATGCGGTGGGCGGCAAGGCCGCCAAATCCAGGCTGCCAGCCCGGACGAGTCGGGTGTTCATTGAAGCCCGCCACTGGCTGCCACGAAGCCGCGTCGTCGTCACTGCGGAAGAGGCCGGCCTCGTCCACCGCGGCGAAGAGCGAGTCTCCGACGCCGGCGATGGTCCAGATGTTGTTCAGCTTGCGCTCGGCACCCTCCAGCCATGCTGGCCCATCAACTACCTGCTCCCAGGTGGCGAGGTCGGCGCTGCGGTGGATCGCCGCGCCGAACCAGTTCGACCCAACGGCAAGCAGGTGATCCCCCGACGGACTGCGCCCGAACGCGGTGACAGCCCACCCCTTGAAGATGGGCGCTTCGAGGTCCCACGAGCCCCCGCTGCCCGACCGAAACAGAAACGCCCCCTTGACTGTCCCCACCCCGATCGTGGTCACTTGTGCTCTCCTCCCGCCGTACCTGACCTATCGACCAACGGTGCCCGTTTCCGCCATGTGCTCCCGCATCACCGCCAGCCCGGTCGAGCCGATTTCGAGCAGGCGGGCGTGGAACGATTTCAGGTCGAATGCGGATCCGTGCTGTTGTCGCTCGGCGGCCCTGATGTCGTGGATGGCCTGCTGCCCGACCTTGTACGAGATCGCCTGCCCTGCCCACCCCAGATACCGGTTGATCTCGGAGACCGACGAGTCGTGATCTTGGGCCGCATAGTCATCGAGCATCTCGACACCGAAATCGAATGACCAGCGCTCCCCCGGATGGAACGGTTGACCCTTCGGGATCGGCAGATCGAGGTGCGATCCGATATCGATGACGACCCGGCACGCCCGCAGCATCTCAGCCGCCAACTTGCCCATCCGATAGTCGGGCTTCTCTAAATAGCCCATCTCGTCCATCAGGTCCTCGGCGTAGAGCGCCCACCCCTCCCCGCTACCCGAGTACCAAACGAGGAGCTTCTGCAACCGGGAAACCTTGTCGCCCGCGGTCATCTGGAGCCCGCTCTGGAGGTGGTGGCCGGGGAACCCCTCGTGATAGGCGGTGGTCACTTCGTCGAAGAGAGGGATCACCTGCTTGTCACCCTTCGACCACCACACAGAGCCGGGGCGGGAGAAGTCTTCGCTGGGGCTGACGTAGTAGGCCCCCAGCGATCCTCCCGGCGGAGCCATCTTCACCTCGACCTTCCTGATCTGCGCGGGCACGTCGAAGTGCGAGCCGTCGAGGTCGGTCAGCGCGACCTCAAGGCGCTCCTGCATCAAGTCGCGGAACTCGGCCTGGCTGTGGGCTGCCCGGGCAGGATCGGTCTGCAGCACGCGCAGCACCTCCGGCAGATCACCTCCAGGGAGGATCTCGCCGGCCACCGACTGCATCGCAGCCCTGATCCGGGCGACCTCTTCCCAACCCCAGTCGTAGGTGGCCTTGGGGTCCAGGTCCGCCCCGAGGAATTTGCGGGCGAGGCGCACATACCGTTCTTCGCCGACCCCGTCGGCAGCGATCGCATCAGGCAAGTATCGGCTCTCGAGGTAATCCGCCAACGAGCCGTACGCCGCCCGGGCCGACCCGATGCCTGCCTCGATCCGCTCGATCGTCCGCGCAGCGGCTACTCCTGACTCGACCGCCGCGGCGGCCAGCGGATTGAAGCCGGACTGGTCGCCGGCGTGGTTGCGCGCCTGGCGAACCGCCTCCACCACCTGACGCCGCGCGACGGTCTTGCCCTGGCTTCGTCCCACCTCGAGCAGCTCCTGGTAGCCACCGAGCGCCCCGCCGAGACCCTCCAACCGGGCGGCGATGTTCGACCAGCCCTCAGCAGTGGAGGTGTCCATGTGGTCGAAAATCTCGCGGATGTCCTGCAGGGGCGACGAGATGCTGTTGAGTTCGAGGAACTGCTCGCCCGAATCGAACCAGTCGACCCAATCGGAAATCGAATGGACCGCGACCCGGTGGGCCATTCTCGCCCACTGGTCGTCGGGCACCTCGATCGCGTTGACCCGGGCGAGTTGGTCGCGCACCATATCGGCCGCGACCTGCTGCCCGATGGGCGAGAAGTCGTCCCACTTGTCGTCCTGGCCCGGAATGCCGAGGTAGGTCCCCACGAGGGGAAGTCGGGCGACTGTCTCGTCGACGATGTCGCTGCACAATTGATAGATGTCTCCGGACACTGCCCGCGCCTCCAGTCTTAAGGGGGTGCCCGGCGACGATAGCGATACGGCACCGACCCGACGGCCCCGGACCAAGGCGCCCCGGCGGTGACCTAGTCTCCGCGCCCATGCCCCCCGCCACCCGCAGGGACGCGTTCCTGGCAGGCGTCAGGAGCATCTTGCCGATCCTCCTCGGGGTGTTCCCGTTCGGGGTCATCGCCGGGGTGGCGGCCGTCGAAGCCGGCCTCGACACCCTCCAGGCGATTGCCCTCTCGCCGATCGTCTTCGCCGGCGCCTCCCAACTCGCCACCGTCGACCTCGTCGCCCGAGATGCTGCCCCGGTGGTGATCGTCCTCACCGCCCTGGTGATCAATGCACGGTTCGGGATGTACAGCGCCTCGCTGGCTCCATGGCTGCGCGGTGCCCAGCCGGCGGCAAAGGGGCTCGCTGCCTATCTGCTGACCGATCAGGCATTCGCCGTCAGCGTCATCCACTTCGAACGCGACCAGCAGGATCTCGGGCTCAGAACCGCCTTCTTCTTCGGGGCGGCCGTCCCGCTGTGGGTGACCTGGCAGGTGTCTTCGGTCGTCGGCGTCGTGATCGGTGCCGGAGTTCCCCCGGAGTGGTCGCTCGACTTCGCCATCCCTCTCGTCTTCATGGCCCTGCTCTTCCCAGCCATCAAGGATCGGGGAACCCGGGCAGCCGCGCTGGTGGCCGGCGCCGCTGCGGTCGTCTTGATCGGCCTGCCGTTGAACCTCGGGCTGCTCGCCGCCGCCGCGCTGGGAATCTCCGCAGGCGTCCTGGCCGAGGTCACCCGATGACGAGCCACTCCCCCGCACTCATCTGGGCGCTGATCGGGATCATCGGGCTCGGCACCTGGCTGATCCGGGTGTCCTTCCTGGCGCTCCTCGGCCGGGTGGAGCAGGTGCCGCCGATGCTGGGTCGGATACTTCGCTTCATCCCCGCTGCCGTACTGGCGGCGCTGGTACTGCCTGCCCTGACCCACTCCACCGGCCAATTCGACCTCGCCACCGATCGGTTCATCGCCGGGGCAATCGCCGGCGTCGTCGCATGGCGGACCAAGAGCGTCCTGGCGACCATCGCCATCGGCATGGTGTCGCTGTGGATACTGCAGGCGGTCGGCTGACCCCCGTAAGGAGCGCCTCCCCGGAAGCCGTCAGGCACGAACGGCGCCGGACTCATCTTCCCAATCGCCAATCGCCGATCTGCCTGACCCTCAGCCGCCGGGGAAGCAATCGAATGCCCCGGCAGCGAAAATCGTGTCGTCGTCCGCAGGGCTGGTGAGGACGACGATCGACGAAGCCACGGTCTGAAATTCACCGAGACCAGGCACCCAGTGGAGGGTGGCCGAGGTGTATTCCCAGGAGACCCCATCGGCGGAGGTCGCCGATCTGATCTCGAGCCCGTCGGCGGTGCAGCGGATTCCGTCGAGATGGGTCACCGACCCCCCCACGCCGAAGACGGCATCTCCCCCTCCGTCGAACCCGGCCAATCGCAGTTCGCAGCCGTCGAGGTGGAAGAACCCAACGAATTCCGTCGAAGCCCCCGCCGAGACTGCCGCGAACCCGACGTGTTCGGCAACACCCCCAAAGTCCCGGGTCCCGTACGCCCGCGCCGGCCCTTCCACCGGCAGCTCGGCGGCGTAGCCGTAGTCGAGGGCCACCTGGACGAACGAGTCTCCATCCCCATCGTGATAGGCGATCAGCAGGTCCGATGCACCTCCGACGCCGTCGAAATCGCCGAGAACCGACGTCACCCCGGGCGCGTCCAACGCCGGAGTCGTCGCGCCGGGCATCGCGGAGCAGGCACCGGTGGTCCCGGTGATGGAAGTCGCCGGCGACGCGGTGGTCGTGGTGGCCGGCTGGGTGGTGACGGAGGTATCCCCGGTCGTGGTCGTCACGCCCCCCGCGGTCGTGGTGGTGGGGGCGTCGATCGACGACGTGGTGGCCGCCTCGCCGCCGCCGTCTCCGTCTCCGGCAAGCATGATCGCGACCAGGACGAGCAACAACGCGACGCTCACCGCAGCCAACACGATGAGGATGCGGGTAGTGCGTGGATTCATGGTCTCGACCATAGGCCTTCGTCGGCCGGGTGAGGCGGTATCCTCGGGATCTCCCTCCCCATCCGGGCCGTGTAATGCTCGTAGTCGCCCTCGATACCGAGATCTACCTGAAGTCGCCGCGCACCCAGCGCCGGATGCAGCGCGTCCTGACCGAGAACATTGCAGCCTCGCTGAATGGTGCGGTACGGGTCACCCGACTCGCCGGCCACCGCCTTGAGGTCGAGTCCACCGACCCTCGATCGGTGGAACGACTCAGCCGCATCTTTGGTATCGCCGCCGTCGAAAGGGTCGAGCGGGTTGCCGCCACCGACTTGGAGGACCTCGCCGACACCGTCGCCGATCGGTTTGCCGCCGCCGTCACCGGGCGCTCGTTCGCGGTGAGGCCGCGTCGGATGGGCTCGCACTCGTGGACTTCTCAGGACCTCGCCGTCGCCGCCGGCTCCCGCCTCGTCGAAGCCGGCGGTCGGGTCGACCTCACCAACCCCGAGGTCACGGTGGTCGTCCGGGTGGTCGATGGGGTCGCCGACCTCACCGTGGAGCGTCACCCGGCGGTCGGGGGCTTCCCTCTGGGCACCCAGGGCCGGGCGCTGGCGATGTTCAGCGGCGGAATCGACTCCCCGGTGGCGGCGTACATGGTCGCCCGCCGCGGCGTGACTCTCGACTACCTCCATTTCTCCCTGGGGTGCGGGCAGGCAGACCACGCCGCCGGGATCGCCCACGACCTGTTCGAACGCTTCGGGGCAGGCAGTGACCCATGGTGGATTCTCGCCGACATCGAGCCGCTGGTTCCAGAACTCACCCGCAGGGTCGATCCCCGCATGCGCCAGATGGCCCTGAAGGCGCTGATGTACCTCGCCGCCGACCGGATCACCGCCGACCTCGCCGACAGCCGGGCATTGGTCAGTGGCGAATCTCTCGGCCAGGTCTCGACCCAGACCCTCGACAACCTCGCCAGCCTCGACCGGATGGTGCCCATTCCCGTGCTGCGCCCCCTGCTCGGCCTCAGCAAGAGCGAGATCCGGACCCGAGCTGAACACATCGGCACCTACGAGGCATCGGCGAGGAGCCGGGAACTGTGCGACATCAGCGATGGTGGTCGGGTGGCGGTATCCACCAAGCCGGCGCAGGCCGTCTCAGTTGCTGCTGCGATCGACGATCTGGTCGACCAGGCAGTGACGACCGCCAAGCGCCAACGGCTCCGCGACTGGATTCCCGGCTCCACCACCTGATCGCCGGCACTCCACTTTCGTGACATCGGCGGCTACTACCGTTCCGTCGCCATGTCGGAACCACTCGTCACAGCCCGCAACCTTCGCAAGTCATTCGGTGAGTTGGTAGCCGTTGACGACATCGACTTCGAGGTGAGATCAGGGGAGGTCTTTGGCTTTCTCGGCCCCAACGGGGCGGGCAAGTCGTCGACGATGCGAATGATCGGCTCCGTGTCGCCGGTCACCTCGGGTGAGCTGCGAGTCCTGGGGATGGACCCTGCCCAGGACGGGGCCCGAATCCGGGCGCGGCTGGGCGTGGTCCCCCAAGAAGACAACCTCGACGAGGAACTCACCGTCTACGAGAACCTCCTCATCTACGGTCGCTACTTCGGCCTGCCCAAGAAGGTGATCGACGGACGGATCGACGAGCTTCTCAAGTTCGCCCAGCTCGATGAACGCAGAAAGAGCCGGGTCGAGCCGCTGTCGGGCGGCATGAAGCGGCGGCTGACGATCGCCCGAGGGCTCATCAACTCCCCCGAGCTGCTGCTCCTCGACGAACCGACCACCGGCCTTGACCCCCAGGCGCGCCACCTGCTGTGGGACCGCCTGTATCGCCTCAAGCGGGAGGGAGTGACCCTGATCATCACCACCCACTACATGGACGAGGCCGAGCAGCTCTGTGACCGGCTGGTAATCATGGACAAGGGAAAGATCGTGGCCGAGGGATCCCCCCGGGAACTGATCGAACAGCACTCGACCCGCGAAGTCCTCGAGCTGAGATTCGAGGTCGGCACCCAGGAAGAGCATGCCGACAAACTCCGGGATCTCGGCACCCGAATCGAGATCCTTCCTGACCGGGTGTTGGTGTACACCAACGATGCCGACCACGCCTTCGAGGAGGTCCACGCCCGCGGGTTGGTCCCCGAGTCGACCGTCAGCCGGCGAGCGACGCTCGAAGACGTCTTCCTCCATCTCACCGGTCGGTCCCTGGTCGAGTGATGATCGGGATCAACCTCTCCCACCCGGCCCGGCTCATCGAGGCTTCGGCTCGGGTGTATCGCCGCACCTACCGCGGCAGCCTGGTGAGCACGTTCTTCAATCCCATTCTGTTTCTACTGGCGATGGGCGTCGGGCTCGGCAAACTGGTGGACAGCGGTTCGGGCGATGCGACGCTCGACATCCCCTACCTCACGTTCCTCGCACCCGGCCTGCTGGCGGCCACTGCAATGACGACCGGGGCCAGCGACTCGGCCTTCCCGGTGATGGCCGGTATCAAATGGCGCAAGAGCTACGACGCGGTGCTGGCGACCCCGATCGGAGTAACCGACCTGGTGGTGGGGCATCTCGGATGGGTCGGGATCCGGTTGGTGTTCGTTACGCTCGTCTACTCGGCGGTGATGACCGTCTTCGGAGCCACCACTGTGGTCGAGGGATTGCTGGCGATACCCCCTGCTGTGGCCACCGGGATGGCCTTCGCCGGGATCGTGACCGCGTACACCGCCCGACTCAAGGACGAGCAGGGCCTGTCCTCGCTCTTCCGTTTCGGCATCACCCCGTTGTTCCTGTTCTCGGGGACCTTCTTTCCGGTGACGCAACTCCCCGGGTGGCTGCAGCCGGTCGCCTACGCCACACCCCTCTGGCACGGCGTGTCGCTATGCCGCGGACTCGCACTCGGAACCGAGTTCGAGGTGAACCCGCTCGTGAGCATCGGGTACCTCCTCGCGCTCATACTGCTCGGAATGGTCCTGGCCACGAGGACGATGCGAAAGCGCCTCGTCAAATGAGTGCGACCCTCCACACCAGGGTGGTACCCCCGTTCATGCCTGGCAGCGCCCTCCGGATGCTCGAGCGGAGCTTCCTCGTCTATCGACGCATCTGGATCATCGTCTTCTCGGGATTCTTCGAGCCGGTCTTCTATCTGTTCTCGATCGGTGTGGGCATCGGCAAGCTCGTCGGCGACGTGCCCGGACCGGACGGGACGATGGTGACCTACGCCGCCTTCGTCGCCCCAGCCCTGCTGGCGGCCTCGGCGATGAACGGCGCCGTCTACGAGTCGACTTTCAACATCTTCTTCAAGCTGCGGTACGGCAAGGTGTACGACGCAATTCTCTCCACCCCGATGCTCCCCCGCCACATCGCGGTCGGCGAGATCGCCTGGTCGCTTGGCCGCGGGCTCCTGTACGCCGTGGCGTTCCTCGTCGTCATCACGATCTTCGGCTACGTGCATTCCGCATGGGCGGTCATGGCGATCCCGGCCGCGGTGCTCATCGGATTCGCCTTCGCCGCGGTGGGGATGACTGCCACCACCTTCATGAAGTCGTGGCAGGATTTCGACCTGGTGAACATGGTCACGCTGCCGCTGTTCCTCTTCTCAGGGACCTTCTATCCGCTCGACGTCTATCCGGAAGCGATCCAGACGATCGCCCGCTTTTCGCCGCTCTACCACGGGGTCGAACTCATCCGCGCCTGCACCCTCGGGTCGTTCGACTGGAGCATCGCCGGGCACCTCGGCTTCCTGATAGGGATGGGGGCGGTGGGGGTGGCGATCACGGCCCGCCGGCTCGACAAGCTGCTGCTCTCCTGACGCGAAAGGGCCGGCCCGCAGGCCGGCCCCATCGATCACTCGGTATCCGGTTCACCCTTCGACGGTGATCTCCCCGGTCATGGTGGGGTGGATGGAACACACATAATCGACCACCCCCGGAGCCGTGAAGGTGTGCTCAAAGGTCGCTCCACCGGCCATGGACCCGTTGAACTCGCCGCCGACGGCAGTCGCCGTGTGGGTGGTCGCGTCCGCGTTGGTCCACCGAACTGTCGTTCCGACCGACACGGTGAGGTTCTGCGGAACGAACGCAAAGCCCTCGATCGACACGTCCTCGGTCTCGCCGGTCCCTGTCGGCGCGGTGGTCGCCGATGCCACGGTCGTGGTCGCCGCGGGCGCGGCGGTGGTCGTCGTCGCGTCGTCATCGCCGCAGGCTGCCACCACGAGCACGGCAGCCACCGACACGATCGCCATACGCATCATGTGTTTCAAGTTGATCCCCTCCTGAGGTCATCGGACGTTAGCGGGCACCGATATTTGCTCTCACCCAGGGTTGACTGATGGAAATCAGGGGATAACCGTCATCGACCGTTTCTCGAAACAGGAGAACCAGATGCATACCAAAACCCTGCTGAGCGTGGCATTGCTCCTGGTCCTGGCCGCGTGCGGCGACGACGATTCGTCGGCATCGACCACGACGAGCACCGCCGCGAGCACGACGACCACCGTGGCCAGCACCACCACCACCACCACCGGCGCCGCTACGACCACCACCGCCGAAGGGACCACCACCACAGAAGCCGCCACCACGACGAGTGTGGCCACCACAGGACGATTCTTGACGACTGCGGAGGACGACGAGCACGGTGAGATCCTGGTCGATCAAGATGGGTTCACCCTCTATCTGTTCCTGCCCGACAATCAGTCGGCTCCTACCTGCACCGGTACCTGTGCAACCACCTGGCCACCGTTCGAGGACGATGGCGCCGTCGGCGCGGGGGCGGGCATCGACCCCGCCCTTCTTGGCTCCACCCCGCGGCCGGACGGAAGCCTCGAGGTGACCTACAACGGATGGCCGCTGTACTACTACCTGCCCGACGTGACCCCAGGGGACGCTCGCGGCCAGGGCAACGGCAGCAACTGGTGGGTGGTCGACCCCGACGGCGAACCAGTGATGGACTGAGAGCCCACCCAATTCGCGTGAGAGCCCGCCGCGAGGCGGGCTCTCTTCAGGTGACCCAGTGCGTCAACCGGGTCAACCCGCCAGGGCCTCGTCCACGATCGCGATCATGTCCGACAGGTCGACGTCGAGTCGCGGAGCCTCTTGACCCTCTGGGATGACGAGTTCGACATCGGCCTCGAGCAACGACTGGACGCGGCCGCGGCTGATCGCCCGGTCATCGATGATCTGAAACACCCCGTCGTCGCCTCCAAGAACGGTGAAGAACCCCTCAACTGACGAGATACCCGGGGCGGAATCCGCCGCCCGGTACTTGAGGAAGATCACGAAC
Source organism: Acidimicrobiia bacterium (assembly GCA_040882645.1). Classification (GTDB taxonomy): domain Bacteria; phylum Actinomycetota; class Acidimicrobiia; order Spongiisociales; family UBA11373; genus JAUYIV01. Next base: position 12,344 of record JBBEAX010000081.1, on the reverse strand, counting down.
CAATCGCCGTCACCGAGTTCGGATTCGCCGGGGATGGACCGCGCCGCACTATCGAAGCGGACGATGGGGATTACCGAGCCAACTTCGATCCGGTCGATCATGGATGCTGCGATCACGGACTCAACTCGGGCGCCGACGAACATCACCGGGAACCCGGGAATCGGCTCACCGCTTACAGGGTCGACGTCGAGGTCGCCGCCCCGATCGACTTCACGGGCGACGACGCCGACAATCTCAACGAGCGCCACCAGGTGGGAGTCAGCAGCGAGCGTTTCCACCGAGGAGTATTGGGGGCCCGAACCCACCAAGGATGTCCGGCTTTCGTGCCCCGGCTCGGGGTTGGACGATCCGGAGAACATCACCGCGACCACGACGACGGAGAGGGCGATTCCGGCCGCAATCACGGCGATCAATGATGCCCGCCACGGAGTGCCCGGTGTCGCCGGGGGTTGCATCGGGGCAGTGTATGGGCCATTGACGCCTCGCCGAAAAGGCTCGAACCCGCCTATCTCGGCGGGTTCGAGGTCGTTGTGGAGGTGCGGGGAGTCGAACCCCGGTCCTGTGAGTTGTTGACGACGGTTCTCCGAGCGCAGCCGATAGATATTTTTGGAAGGCAGGACCCTATCGGCGGGCGGACCTACCCCCTGAGCCAGAGTTGTCTTGACCCGCCGGTCCCGGCATCCCGGCGGGAGCATCCCCCATTGCGACGCCCGGGTCCGGTGAGGGGGGAGCCCTCCGGTCGGACGGGCCGCTTAGTTAGGCAGCCAGTGCGAAGTTGTCTTCGGCACGTATGTTTGTCCCGGTTCTTTAACGAGGACTCCGGGGACCTCGGCTCGCTACCGGCGCCTCGACCTCACAGTCGAAACCACGTCACCCCCAGGGGGTCGCGCGTGGAGCGCTCTATGCGACTGTAACAACCACCCCCGCTCACCAGAGATTCCGACCAGCCGCCGCCCCTTCATCGCACTCGGGCATCGCGCAAGGTGTCTCCGTCGAGAATTCCTTCGAGCACGATTGCGTCCTCCGACCATCTGGTGGCATCGTCGACCTCGAATGCCAGGCCCGTCGTATCCAGACCGTCGATCCACAGCGGTTCCCCCACACAAGCCGGCGGCAGCGCCCGGGTGAGGCCACCGCACAGGCGAAGGCCGTCACCATCGTCGAACAGCTGCCCGTACACCACCACCGGACCCGCCGCTTCGTCAAGCGCATCGGCGACGGCCAAACCCTCAACGGGAACCTCGAATTCGATGAGCTCGCCATCCAACGAGCCCGGAAGCCCCTCGGCCGTCGTGGTGCCGGTGCCGCCGGCCTCGGTCGGCGCAGTAGTGGTCGCTGCCGTCTCGCCGCCACAGGCGATCAAGAGAAGCCCCAGCCCGAGCAGCCCCAGCAAGCGGGTACGCGCCAAGCGCGATACAACGGTCACCGCGTCAGTCCATGCCGTTCTTGCCAATTGCGAATTGCGAATTGTGAATTGCGGCCGAGCGAAAGCGAGGCCCTGATCCACCGGCAGCCAAGGGCTCGATCAATCCAGGCTCTTGTGGCGGATAGCACGCTGCATCTCTCGGTCCGCTTCGCGTCGCTTGACGGTCTCTCGCTTGTCGTATCGACTCTTGCCCTTGCCGAGGCCCAGCTCGACCTTGGCCTTGCCGTCCTTGAAATAGAGGGTGATGGGGATCAGGGTGAGGCCCTTCTCGGCCAGCTTTGCTCCGATTCGGGAGATCTCCAGCCGGTGCAGGAGTAGCTTGCGAGGGCGTTCGGGGTCGTGTCCCCCATCGGCGGCGAATTCGTACGGCGAGATCCTCAGGCCGTACAGCCACATCTCGCCATCCTTGACCGCGGCATACGAGTCCTTGAGGTCGGCGCGACCGTTGCGCAGGCTCTTCACCTCCGAGCCCACCAGCACGAGGCCGGCTTCTAACGACTCGATGACCTCGTAGTCGAACCGAGCCCGGCGATTGGTGGCAATGGTCTTCACGCCCAACCGTCAACCCCCATACGTGACTCTCGTAGATTCTGGGTGAAGCTGGAGCGGGCTGAGCTTGCTCAGTCCCTCAGAAAGCCCCACATACCAAAGGCGCTGCCGAGCAACCCCGTGCCGGCACCGAACCCGAGCAGCAGCAGTGCCTGGCGGAGCATGAAGTCGGTGGGGGGGCTGATCGACCCGCCGTCGGTGGCGGTCGACAGCAGTGCGGCGATCGACCCGCCCACCGACCACACCAGAGCGATGGCGAGCACGGCGCCGATCACCCCCTCGATCACGCCCTCCAGCAGGAATGGAATCCGTACGAACCAGTTACCGGCGCCGACGAGCTTCATGATGCCGATCTCGTCCCGCCGGGCGAAGATGGCGATCCGAATGGTGTTGGCGATCAGCACCACCGCCGCCGCCCCGAGGATGACCATGATCCACAGCGCGAACGCCCGCATGTGGCCAGCCCGCTCGACCAGCGCATCGATCGCTTCGTCGGCCGACGACACCTGCGAGACGCCGGGAACCACCACGAGGCGGTCGCGAATCGCCGAGTAGTCCGCGGCCTCGGCAGGCTTGATACGGAACGAGGCGGGCAGGATCGATGGATCCTCCTCGACGATGTCGATGAGGGACGGCTGATCGGAGAAGATGTCGCGGAACTCCTCGAGCGCTTGAGACTTCGTGAAGTAGATGACCTCGTCGACCTCGTCCCAGGTCTGGATCTCGGCCTGCATGGCGTCGATCTCTTCGATGCTCAGGTCGTCACTCAGAAAGGCGATCACCCGTACGTTGTCGTCCCAGCGGCCGATGTCCTTGTCGATCGACCACCGCACCACGATCGTCCCGAACACCAGGGCGAGCATCACGAGCACCGCCACCACGGCGGCGAACACCACCAGCACGTTGCGCCGGAGGTTCGAGATCGCTTGCTCGAGGATGTATTGGAACCTCATGTCAAGCCTCGGCGCCGCCGGGGCCGTCGGCGAAACCGGCGGTGACGGATTCGCCGGCCCCCATCTGGTAGGCCCCGCGGCTCTGGTCGCGAATCACCCGACCCCGTTCGAGCGCAACGACCCGTCTCCGCATCGCGTCGACGATGGCGTGGTCGTGCGTAGCCATCACCACGGTCGTTCCGGTGCGGTTGATCCGGTCGAGAAGGCGCATGATCCCGACCGAGGTGGCGGGGTCGAGGTTTCCGGTCGGCTCGTCCGCCAGCAGGATCAAGGGACGGTTGACGAACGCCCGGGCGATCGAAACCCGCTGCTGTTCGCCGCCTGAAAGTTGGTTGGGCATGCGATCTGCCTTGGCGGCGAGACCCACCAGCTTCAGCACCTGCGGCACCTGTGACCGGATCACGTGCTTCGGGCGGCCGATGACTTCGAGGGCGAAGGCGACGTTTTCGTGAACGGTCTTGCTCGGCAGCAGCTTGAAGTCCTGGAACACAGTGCCGATCGAGCGGCGGAGCAGGGGCACCTTCCAGCCTGGGAGCGTGGTGATGTCCTTCCCGGCGACCCAGATTCGACCCGACGTGGGCAACTCCTGGCGAAGCATCAGGCGGATGAGGGTGGACTTGCCCGACCCGGACGGGCCGACGAGGAAGACGAACTCGCCCTTCGAAATCTCGAGATCCACGTCGCGGACGGCAACGGTGCCGCCGTCGTAGACCTTCGCTACATCCTGCAACCGGATCATGTACGTACGCCTCTCGGAGTGCTGCTCTCGACGTCAGCCGTCGGCACCCACCCCGCCCGTGACGCTCGGGGCGAGGTTAGCGGGGGTGCCAATCAAGCCCTGTGATTGTGGTCGGCACACGAAGTTATGCGGCCGACGAGGAAACCTTCACCGGGTTTCGCCTTTCGCGGCCGGCCGAAGGCCGGCTATCGCCCATCGCAGGCCGCCCGAAGGGCGGCCCTACTTCTCCGTCTGCTCGCGACGCCATTGCAGATACGCATCGACGAATGGCTCCAGCTCGCCGTCGAGGACGCCGGAGACATTGCCCACCTCGGTATCGGTGCGCAGATCCTTGGCCATCTGATACGGCTGGAGCACATAGGAGCGAATCTGGCGACCCCAGGCCGCCTCCCCCTGCTCACCCCTGATCTCGTCGAGATGGTCTTCACGCTCGCGGCGCGCCAGCTCCGCCAGACGGGCGGCGAGCAGCGCCATCGCTCGGTTGCGATTCTGCAGCTGCGACCTCTCCGCCTGGCACGCCACGACGAGTCCGCTGGGCAGGTGGGTGATTCGCACCGCCGAGTCGGTCTTGTTGATGTGCTGCCCGCCGGCGCCGGACGCCCGAAAGGTGTCTACCCGGAGGTCGTCAGGATCGATCTCGACATGCTCGACCTCTACTTCGGGGATCACATCGACCCCGGCGAACGAAGTGTGCCTTCGGGCCGCCGAGTCGAAGGGGCTGATCCGGACGAGACGATGTACGCCGCGCTCTCCTTCGAGCGTTCCGTAGGGCCGGTCGCCGCGGACGGTGATCGTGGCGGAACGAATACCGGCCTCTTCGGCTTCGAGGTACTCGTCTACTTCCACTTCGAAGCCGGAGCGCTCCAGGAAGCGGAGATACATCCGCAGGAGCATCTCGGCCCAGTCTGACGCGTCGACGCCGCCCGCCCCGGCGTGAACGCTGAGAATTGCGGGGCTGTCGTCGTACTCGCCGAAGTAGAGCGCCTCGCGTTCGATCTTCGACAACTCGGCATCGATCGCACCGAGTTCGCGGGCGACGTCGCCGGCGGCGGCGACATCGGACTCTTCGTCGGCGAGCTGCAGCAGCAGCTCGGCATCATCGATCGCAGCAGAAAGCCGATCCGACCGATCGACGATCCCTTCATTCCGCGCAAGGGTCCGGGTGACTTCGAGGGCGTGCTCGCGGTCGCTCCAGAGGTTGGGCTCGGCCGCCCGATCCCTCAGGTCGGCGAGAGCATCCCGCTTGGCCTCGACGTCAAAGAAACCTCCTGGCGTCGGCGAGGCGAGTACGAAGCGAGGCGATGGAGGCGCGAGGATCGTCGGTCATGAGAGGAAGGTTAGGGGCTATCAGTCGAGGTCCGAGCCCTTGGCTCATACCTCAGCGATGGGCGAAGCCGGCCTTCGGCCGGCCGGCGAAGGGCGAAACCCGGTAGGGCAGGGAGCGCGGTCGCCCCACTGCCCATCGCCAATCGCCAATCGCCATTCAGGCAGCGGCGCCATGACACTTCTTGTACTTCTTGCCGCTGCCGCAGGGGCAAGGATCGTTGCGGCCGACCTTGCCATCGGCGGTCGCCTGGCGCTTGAGAGCGGCACCGCCGGTGCCTCCCAGTTGGACCACCGGGTCGGGCTTCGCCTTCTGTTGGACGACCTGAGCGTGAAACAGGTACTTGACCGCGTCGTCCTTGATCGAGTCGACCATGTCGGAGAACATATCGAACGCTTCGCGCTGATACTCGGTGAGCGGATCGCGCTGGCCCATCGCCCGCAGGCCGACGCCCGAACGCAGGTAGTCCATCTCGGCCAGGTGCTCCCGCCACTTGTTGTCGACGATCGACAGCACCACCGTTCGCTCGAGCGAGCGCAGCAGATCTGGCCCCAGCTCTTCGGCCCGAGCGGTGTACACCTCCTGGGCGTCCTCGACCGCCTTCTCGGCTACTTCGTCGACGGTGAAGGTGCCAGCGACGAGCGCCTCGGGCGACAACCGGGTGGGGAACATGGCGACAAGGCGCTGATGGAGATCCTCGCGATCCCAGTTCGAAGGCGCCACATCGTTGTTGATGGCCACGGCGACCGTCCCTTCCACCACCTCATCGATCCAGTCGCGGACGAGCTCCTCGGTGTCTCGGCTCTCGAGCACCCGCTGCCGCCATCCATAGATGACCTCGCGCTGGCGGTTCATCACCTCGTCGTACTTCAAGACGTTCTTGCGGATCTCGAAGTTCTGCGATTCGACCTGACGCTGGGCACGCTCGATCGCCTTCGTGACCATCCCGTGCTCGATGGGCACGTCCTCGGGGATCTTGAGCCGCCGCATGATCGACTGCACCCGGTCGGTGGCGAAACGACGCATCAGGTCGTCTTCGAGGGACAGGTAGAACCGGGATTCGCCGGGATCGCCCTGCCGGCCCGAGCGCCCCCGCAGCTGGTTGTCGATCCGGCGTGACTCGTGGCGCTCGGTACCGAGCACGTATAGCCCGCCGAGTTCGATCACCTTCTCCTCCTGGGCACGGGCTTCGGGGACGAGCGCCGCGTGGGCCTCGTCATAGGCTTTGTCCCAATCCGGGGTGCCGGACTCGAGTCCCCGCTTGCGCATCTCGATACTCGCCATCTCTTCGGGGTTCCCCCCCAGCCTGATGTCGACGCCGCGGCCGGCCATGTTGGTGGCCACGGTGACTCCTCCCAGCCTCCCCGCCTGCGCGATGATCAGGGCCTCCCGCTCGTGCTGCTTGGCATTGAGGACCTCATGGGGGATCCCGTGCTTCTTGAGTACGTTGGAGAGCCGCTCCGACTTCTCGATGGAGACCGTGCCGATCAAGATCGGCTGCCCGAGGGCGTTCCGCTCGAGGATGTCCTGGGTGAGGGCCTCGAACTTGGCGTCCTCGGTCATGTAGACGAGGTCGGGTTGATCGAGGCGGGCGACGGGCTCATTGGTAGGCACCTCGACGACTTCGAGTTTGTAGATCTCCATGAACTCGCCGGCTTCGGTGGATGCGGTGCCGGTCATCCCCGCCAGCTTGTCGTAGAGCCGGAAGAAGTTCTGGAGCGTGATCGTCGCCAGAGTCTGGTTCTCCTCCTTGATCCGCACGCCCTCCTTTGCCTCGATCGCCTGGTGGAGACCCTCGCTGTAGCGGCGGCCTTCGAGGATGCGCCCGGTGAATTCGTCGACGATCTTGATCTCGCCGTTGGCGATCACGTAGTCGACGTCGCGCTTGTAGAGGGTCTTCGCCTTCAACGCGACATCGAGGTGATGCACGAGGTCGACATTCGTGTGGTCGTACATGTTCTCGACCCCAAGGAACTTCTCCACTTGGGTCACGCCGCCCTCGGTGGTGATCACCTGGCGCTTGCCTTCGTCGATCTCGTAATGGATCTCGTCCTTGAGGCGGTCGGCTATGCGGGCGAAGTCGCGATACCACTTGGCGGTCTCGGCGACTCGTCCGCTGATGATCAGCGGCGTCCTCGCCTCGTCGACAAGGATCGAGTCCACCTCGTCGACGATCGCGTAGTTGTGCCCCCGCTGCACCATGTAGCGGGGATCCATCGCCATGTTGTCGCGCAGGTAGTCGAAACCGAACTCGTTGTTCGTGCCGTGGGTGATGTCAGCGGCGTACTGGAGCCGGCGCTCTTCGGGTTGCATGTCCGACTGAATCAGACCCACTTCGAGCCCGAGGAAGCGATGGATCGCCCCCATCCACTCGGCATCGCGGCGCGCCAGGTAGTCGTTGACCGTGACGATGTGGACACCTTTGCCTTCGAGGGCGTTGAGGTATGCCGGCATGGTCGACACGAGCGTCTTACCCTCACCGGTCTTCATCTCGGCGATGGAGCCATCGTGAAGGGCGCCGGCACCGATGACCTGGACATCGAAGTGGCGTTGGCCGAGAACCCGCTTCGCCGCTTCCCGGACCACCGCGAACGCCTCCGCCTCGATGTCGGCGAGGGTCGACCCGTCGGACAGGCGTTGCCTGAACTCTGCGCTCTTGGCACGCAACTGCTCGTCGGACAGCGCGGACATCGCCGGTTCGAAGGCGTTCACCGCGACGACGAGGCGCTCAAGGCGCTTGAGTGACTTGCCTTCGCCCGCGCGAAGGATCTTCTTCAGAAAGGCCATTGGCGACTCATGATAGGGAGAGGTGGTCAGTGAAGAATCAAGTGCCAACTGTCAAGAGTCAAGAACTACGAAGGCCGGGCGAGCGATTCTTGATTCTTGATTCTTGATTCTTGACTCTGACTCAACGCCCGGCGTGCTCGCCCTGTTCCAGGATTTCGAGCAGTGAACTGGGGTCCACTCCGGCCTCGGCCGGGAGGAGCTGAGCGACCACGTCGCCGGGAGGGAATGTGATCGGCCGAGGGCGTTCGACGAGGGCACCGTCGCCCTCCCGCACCACCACCGCCCCATCGGCGGGCGTGATCATCACGATCTCGCCTCCGTTGAGGCGGAGGAGCGACCCCGGCGGGTAGTGGCCCATCATCTCGATGAAGAGCTTGAGTAGATCGGCGTCGTAGGCCGTTCCCGCCCCGGCCAGGAGCACATGGAGCGCCTCGTTCGGAGTACGGGCCGGGCGGTAAGGCCGATGCGAGGTGATTGCGTCGTAGGAGTCGGCGATGGCGACCATGCGGCTGAACAACGAGGGGCGTCGTCCGCTCAGGCCGGGATATCCGCCGCCATCGACTCGGACATGGTGCTCGAGCGCCACGGCAGCGGCCAGTTCCTGACCGGGTCCGGAAGCGGCCAGGATCGCCAGGGCCCCCTCCTGCGGGTGGAGGCGAACCTGGGCCCAGTCCTCGTTCGACAGCCGTCCTTCGCGAGACAGTGCAGCTTCGTCGACCACGACGCGTCCGATGTCATGGAGCAGCGCCCCCAGTCCGAGCAGGCGCACCTGCTCCTTCCCGAGGCCGGCGAAGCGCCCCAGCGCCATCGACAACAGACAGACATTCACCGAGTGGTAGTAGGTGATCTCGTCGTGGTTCTGCACGGTCGCCATGAGCAGCGATGCACCCGGATCGGTCGCACCGCCGGCGATGAATCCGTCGACGACATCCAGCACCTCGCCGAGCTCGAGGGTCCTCGTGGTGGACACTCCCCGCAGCGCGTCGAGGGACTCGGCATAGGAACGGCGCAGCCCCGACATCGGACGGATGTCGAGGTCCGAGGTGGACATCGTCCGTTCGTTGATTCGCACCGTGCCGTCTGCCGGCAGGTCCGACGAGTGGCCCATCACCAGGGCGGCGAGATCGGCGAGATCCCGGCGGGTGGCCCCCTTGCGAATGGTGATCGAGTCGACCCTCCGCTGCTTCATCGACTTGAGCATGGTGTGGAACTCGGTCGAGGCGTGGGCGAGCATTCGCCGATCGAGGTAGAACGCGTCGGCAGCGATGGTGATCACGGCCTCGCCGGAGCCTGCAGTGAGCACCTCGCCCGCATCGGAGAGCGCGGTGATTGCCGCCTCGCGCAGATCTTCATCGTCAACGCGGTCGATGCGCTGCCCGAGGTGCGACAGAGCACGGAGAAAGTTGTGACCGAGGAGCTCGCTCATCGCATGCGCCCCAGCACTGCCTTGGCGGCGTCACGCACGGTCCGCCCCGAACCGAACCCGGATCGCTTCGCGGCGAGCTGCTCGAGTGCGGTGCGCGCGGCCGGCGAGCGCCGTTCGGCGATCACGTCGACGAGTCGTCGGGCGTCATCTGCGCTGTGCGAACCCGACTCGAGAATGGAGGCCACGCCGTCGACCACTGCATCGCTGGGCGAGGCCCGCAACAGCGACACCGCCGCCTGCCGCACACGTGGGCTCTCGTCGCCGAGGGCCTTGAGCGCCGCAGCGATGCCGTCCTCGCCGCCGAGAACGGTCAAGGCGCGTATCACCTCGACCCGCACGCGGTCGTCGGGATGTTCGAGAACCCCTTCGAGGGCCGGGAGTGCGGTCTCACGACCGGTGCGGCCGATCGCGGTGGCGAGGTTGCGCACGATGAACCAGCGGGGGTCACGCAGATAAGGCGTCAGCAGCCTGACGTCGGCACGGCCGGCCATTCCGAGGTACTCCACCAGGTGGCGCCGGTTCACCGGCGGCGAATCGGTGGCCATTTCCCCGACGAGGTACTCCACCAACGGCTCGCCCCAAGCCATGAGCAATGGGGCGGCTGCCGGAGGATCGCCGGCCTTGGCGAGCTTCGCGACCAACTCCTCGAGCAGCTCCTCGCGCGACAGCTCACGGACCGCTTCGACCACGTGGATCGCAAACTCGCTCGGAAACACGGGAGACTCGGTGACCGCCCGCATCCAGGTGCCGGCAGCGTGGAAGTCGCCGCGACGAATCGCGCTGGCGATCCTGCTGGTCCAGACCCGCAGCACCCGGCGGAATCGTTCGGGGCGCTGCTCGATGCGGAGGAGATCCCGCAGCACTCCGACTCCGGCGTAGAGGTCGTCACCGCGTCCCGGGAACTCGGCGCGGACCCGCTCGAGAAGTAGGGAGTCGGTGGAGCCCGCGGAGGACGAGTCGAAGACCGCCCGAACGAGTTCGAATTGCTGTCCGTTCCAATCGACGGTGGTGTCGGGAGCCGTCGTGGCGTTTGACTGATCGGTCATTTCACAACTCGACGAGGTGCTCGCGAATCGCGTACAGCACGGCCTCGTTGCGGGAGTGGAGGCCCAGCTTGTCGAGGATGTTGCGCACGTGATTCTTCACGGTGTTCTCGCTGATGAATAGCACGCGACCGATCTCTTTTGATGTCATTCCCTTGGCGACATGCTGGAGGACCTCGATCTCGCGGCCGGTGAGGGCGGGACGGCGCGGGGCGACGAAATCCTGGTGGCGCAAGAGCTGCGACAGCACGTCGAGCAGCTTGCCCGTCATGAGTCCGGAGATCGCCGCACCGCCGGCGGCCACGGAGTGGAGCGAGCTCGCCAGCTCGCCGAACGGGGCGTCCTTGACGAGGTAGCCGCGGGCACCAGCCTTGATGCATTCGAGGAGGTCCTCCTCGGATTCACTGGCGCTGAGCATGACGACGCTCGAGCGGGGCGACACGGCTCTGATCTTCTCTACGACGTCGAGGCCGGAGATGCCCGGCATGAGGATGTCGAGAAGCACGAGGTCGGGCTGCAGCGATTCGGCCTGCGACACCGCCCGCTCGGCGTTGCTCGCCTCACCTGCCACCGTGAAGCCTTCACGCTCGAGAGCGGCCGCGAGGCCGGTTCGAAACAGCTCGACGTCGTCTACGACGAGAACACTGGTCACTCTGGTTCAATCAGCCCGAGCGATCCCCCACGCCGGCGATACAGGACCCCGTATCGGTCCGTATCGGCGTTGAGGAACAGATAGAAGCTGTGTCCAAGCAGTTCCATCTGAAGGGCCGCCTCCTCGGTAGTCATCGGTTTGACCGCAAATCGCTTGACACGATCAATCCGAAGTTCGTTGTCGTCTTCGTTGTGTTCTTCGACGCTCGCCCCGCCCTCATTGAGTCGTTTCTCATGAGGTTGGCGATGGAGCGTGATGATCCTCTCCTTCAGCTTCCGGAGGCGCCGCTCGTACTTGTCGATCGCCAGATCGAGCGCGGCACGCTCCTCGAACGAGGCAGCCTCGACGCGCACGACCTGACCGGCGACTTTCGAGGTGATCTCCACTCGGTACTTCTCCTCCGAAATCCTCGGATTCCGCTCTCCCGAGAACTCGACATCGATGAACTCGCCGTCGTCGAAGACGCGGGTGGCATGCTCCACCTTCCCGGTGGCCAAATCCCGCAATTCGTCCGAAATGCTCATGTTCGTTGCATGGACGCGGATATCCACGGGGTCTCCTTTCAGAGACGGACGGCGAAGGTTGGACGGGAAACGAGGGGCTGGCGCCGCACGAACGAGTCTCGAACTCGTGGGCGGGGCCGTCTGCGTGCCACCCAGGCCTCCCGGGTTGCGTGCTCCCCCCTCAGGGGCTGCACCAATCGTAACCCCCGGCCCGCCGAAGAATCAGGGCCGAAGTCCCGCGGTCGCCGTGACCGCATGACGCGCTCCGGTCACGGATGCGGCGATTCCGAGCGTGGTGCCGGTCGTGACCACATCGTCGATGAGCACCGCTCCTGGTTCGAGCCGACTGACGCACAGGAAGCGGGGCCGGCCGCGGTGCCGCCCTGCCGGTCCGGCCCGCCGGGCGACCCAGAGGACCGGACGCAGTGCGGCGATCACGGTGAGTCCGGTCGTCTCTGCCAACAGTCCGGCCAACTCGATGGCCGGGTCGATGCCGTGGCGCCACCGCCGTGCCGTCACCCGGGGCACAGGAACGAGGCAGGTGGCGGCGGGCGGCAGGAGCGGAGCCATCGCCGCCGCCAGGGGCCGGGCGGCGGCGTCCAGCCCCTCGTACTTGAGGCGATGCACCAACCGCCGGGCAGCCCCCGAATGGGCGAAGGCCGATCGAACCAGGACCCCATGCAGATGCTGCTCGGTCGCCGGGGCGAGCGACCCCGAGCATTCCCCACAAAGCCACCCGTGCGTCACTTCCGCGCAGGCAAAGCAGATCATTCCGGCAACTCTCTACGGGCGGTGTGACACGAAGGGGGCGACAGGGCCGCCCTCCGGGGGCCCGCGATAGGCGCTCGCTTCGCTCGGCCGCGAGAGGCCCCCCTTACGGCGGGCCGCGATGAGTGGTCGCAATCATCGCGGGAGGGCAACGCCCGACCCATCGCGGAGGCC
>JBBEAX010000080.1:0-14546 GCA_040882645.1 Acidimicrobiia bacterium | reverse complement strand
TCGCTGTCTCCGCTGCCCCCTCCGTCACCGCCGAAGACGGCGGCGCCACCTCCCCCGCCGAAGACGGCAGGGGAGGACGCTTTCCCTACCGCCTCTGCACCGCCGGAATGTCCTTCCGGCTGGGGAGCCAGTGTTTTTCTACCCGGCGGACTCTCACCCGCAAGTCCACCACTCGGACGCCCTCGCCGGGGGGCAGCACCTTTACCGGGTTGAGGTCCATCTCGGCGATCTCGGGGAGGTCTTCGACCAGGACCGATACGCGGAGCAGCGTCTCACGGAGGGCCTCGATGTCGCCCGGTTCGGAGCCGCGGTAACCCTCGAGTAGCCGGGCCGACTTCACTTCGGTGATCATCTCGGCGGCGTCGACGTCGGTGAGGGGATGGATCCGGAAGGCGACGTCACCGATGAGCTCGACAAACACGCCACCAAGCCCGAACGCGATCAACGGGCCGAACGACTCGTCCTCGGTCATGCCGACGATCACCTCGTGCCCACCGGGAACGAACTCCTGGATGAGGGCGCCGCTGGCGTCTTCCGCCACCGAGGTCACCCGGTCGAACGCCTCCCCGACCGCCTTGGGGCCTTTCACGCCGAGGGCGATTCCACCGACATCGGACTTGTGGAGCACGCTGGGGGCGATCACCTTCAACACGACGGGGCCACCGATCTCGGCGGCGCCGGCGACTGCCTCCTCCCGGGTGGCAACGGTACGCGACACCGCGGTAGGGATCCCGTAGGCCCTGAGCACCGCGTCGGCTTCGGCCGGTTCGAGCCACCCGCCATCGCCCATGCGTCCCAGCGCGGCCTCGACCACCGCGCGTGCCGCTACCGCGTCGATGCCGTCGAAACCAACCTGCTCCCCTTCGGGCCGCAGCCGCCATTCCGCATAGCTGGCAGCGCGGGCGAGGGCGCGCGCCGCCGGCTCCGGGAAGGGATACACCGGAAGCCTGGCCTCCCCCTCGGCGACCGGTGGGGCAGGTTCGGAATACGCCTCCATGTACACGCCGAGCACGGTCTTGCCGCCAGAATCGGCGCCCACGACTTCACTCACCGCCTGCCTCACCGCGGGCAGCGCGCCCGGACTGGTGGGAATGTAGATCACGATCACGGAGTCGATCTCGTCGCTGTCGAGCATCGACCGCAGGCAGGCCCTGAAGTGGTCGGGCCCCGCCGAAGCGATCATGTCGACCGGGTTGCGCACCGAAGCCTCCGCCATCAAGTGCTGGCGCAACGAGGCCTGGAGCGCATCCGAGAACACCGGCACCTCGAGACCCGCCGATTCGAGAGCATCGACCGCAAGGATGGCCGGGCCACCCGCATTACTGATGACGCCCACGCGGCGGCCCTTGGGGAGCGGCTGATTTGCCAAGAGCGTGGTCACCTCGAACAGCTCCTCGAGGGTGTCGGTGCGGATGACCCCCGCCTGCCGGAAGAGCGCGCCGACGGCCCGCTCCACCGATGCCAGCGCGCCGGTGTGGCTGCTCGCCGCCCGGGCACCGGAAGCGGTCCGCCCCGACTTCACCGCGACGATCGGCTTCGTCCGAGCGATCCGTCGAGCGATCCGCGCGAACCGCCGTGGATGTCCGAACGACTCCAGATACAACAAGATGACGTCGGTTGACGGGTCGGACTCCCAGTAGAGCAGCAGATCGTTGGCGCTGACATCCGCCTTGTTGCCCACCGAAACGAAGGTCGAGATGCCGATGTCGAGGCGGCGAGCGTGGTCGAGGATGGCGATCCCGAGCGCTCCCGACTGGCTCGACATCCCCACGTTTCCCTGTGGGGGAAAAGTGGGAGCGAAGGTCACGTCGAGCCGGACCGCGGGGTCGGTGTTCAGCAGACCCATGCAGTTGGGCCCCACCATCCGCATGCCCCCGTCGCGCACTACCTGGAGAAGTTCCTTCTCGAGGGCGCCACCCTCGGGTCCGGTCTCCGAGAACCCGGCCGATATCACCACCAGGCCGCGCACGCCCTTCTTGGCGCAGTCCCGGGCGACATCGAGCACGAAGCGGGCGGGAACCACGACGACGGCGAGATCGACCGGATCCGGGATGTCGAGCACCGACTTGTACGCCTTCACCGAACTCACCGACGGCGCGCTCGGGTTCACCGGGAACACCGTGCCCGAGAATCCTCCCCGCAGCAGGTTCCGCAATAGGCGAGCCCCGATCGAAGTCTGCTCGCGGCTGGCGCCGATCACCGCCACCGACTTCGGGTAGAACACCGGTAGCAGCGAGGCGGTCACCGCCTGCTGCTCGTGCAGCCCCTCCTGCCGGGTGACCTCTTCGGTCAAGGCCACCGGGAAGTCGACGATGTAGACCCCGCCCCCCATGTCGCGATGCATCGTGAAGCCCGACGACCTGAAGACGCGCATCATCGCGTAGTTGTCGGGTAGGACGAAGGCGCGGAACGACTCCACCCCATGGTGCCGGGCGTAGTTGGTCAAGTGGGTGAGCAGATGCGTGCCGATGCCTCGGCCCTGGTGGGCGTCTTCGATGCCGAAAGCGACCTCGGCCACCGTCGGCTCGTCCGGGAGGCGGTCGTATCGGCCTCCGCCGACCATCAGTCCGCCGACCTCGACGACAAACGACATCCGATCCTCGTAGTCGACGTTGGCGAAGTAGCGGAGCTCCTCGGCGGTCACTTCGTCCTTGTGCCTGAAGAAACGCTGATAGATGCTGGCTCGGCCCATCCGCCGGAACATCGCGTCGAGAGCGGCGACGTCGTCGGACCTGATGGGACGGATATACGCCAGGCCCCCATCACGGAGCACCACATGGAATTCGTAGTCGGACGGATAACCGGCCACGGAACGATTGTGGCATACGCCGACAGCGTTCCTTAGGGGCGTTTGGCTGTCGTCCATCGCCCCTCGAACGAACAGCCCTCCCCCGGCCTCCGGCTGAGGGCCAAAGGCCGGGGCCGGATGGCTGACGAAGGGGCGCGGCCCACCAACCGGGACCGTCACCCTCCCCCCTGGACCTCCCGGAGATAGCCGACGATCAGCTCGATCTGCTCGGGCGTCAATATCCGGCCGAATCGGGGCATCTCGTCCTCGCCGTCGCGGATTCTCTGGGTGATCCATGCGTCGGACTCTTCTGCGGCGTCGGAGCGCCGGCCGATCGCAGGGGCCACCCCTTCGACACCGTCGAGTTCCGGTCCGTGACAGCGGGCACATGCCATGACGAACAGGTCGCGGCCGTCGAGGCCTCCGTCCGCAATGGGGGTCCGCCAGAGCGGGTTCGGCGCGGCGTCCGCTTCGAGCGAACGCAGGTAGGTGGTGATTGCGCTGATCTGAGACGAGGTCAGAGGCCCGCCGAAGTCGATCGAGTAGGCCACCATCTCCGAGCCGGGCATGCCGAGAGCTATGAGTTGGGAAACCTGGGCGTCGTCGGCCAGACCGAGAAAGTCCCGGGAGCCGACGGCAGGGGCGATCCCGCCGATTCCCGCCTCGCCGTGGCAACCGGAACAGCTCGAGTCGAACAGATCCGCACCCTGCGCCGCCAGGAACGCACTCTGATTGGCCCGCGCCTCTGCCCGGCCAGCAGGCTCGTAGAGGCGGTACACGGGGAACATCGCGATGAACAGCGCCATCAGGACGACACCGGCCCGCATCCAGCGAATGGTCGAGGCGTTCAGATCGTCGGAGTCCTGCCGCGACATCTCAGCCGGCCCTCCCCTTCGGCCTCATTGTCAACCAGGGCTCCGGAGACGTGCCGGGATCGCAGCGAGCGTGGTGCCGGTGCCCTCTCCGGCCCGGCCCGGCCCGCCGCGACTTCCCGGCGTGCGCCTTGTTGGTCAACCGGCGACCAACGTTACTTCGATCCAACCGAGATGCGATGACTGGACGTGCTCGGCGTCGTCCCAGCCCTCGGGCCCGTTGTCGGCATCCCAGTAGGCGAGGGCCAGATGGGCCGTGGTACCAACGGCGAACTGGGCATCCTGGGCATCGCCGGTCTCCAGCAACCGGCGCATCTCGAAGATCCAGGTACCTTCCCCACCGGCGACCGGGTTGGTGTGCCCGAAAACGCCGAGGAGGCTGTTCTCGGCTCCCTCGCCGTTGTCGTCCTCACGGGTCTCCGGGTCGGTCGCCCACTCGTCGTCGAAGTTGCAGCCGGCGTCGTTTCCGAGATCGCCGTCGCCGGCATCACTCACTTCACCACCCATTGGGGTCCCGATGGCACACTCGAGCTCCCAGTGCCAGATGTCGACCATCCCCAGGCTCGTGTAGTCCTCTTCCTCTCCCTCGGCGTCGCTCCCCATGTGGGGTCCCGCCGCCTCCTCCACCGCCCACATCACGGCGGTCGATGCCGAAAGGTGCGCGTCGGCGGCATCCCAATCGAAGTCGTCCTCGACCAGGAGCAGGACATAGAGGTAGGTGTCGTCATATGCGACCTTGATGGTGACATCCTTCGACTCGACGGTCTCGGTCGAGATCGCCTCCAGCTTGACATCGGCTCCGGTGATGGACTCCCAATCCGCGTCGTCGCCATCGACGGTCACCGTCGCCGGTGCCGCCTCGAGGTGGATCGCCTCACCCTCGTGGCCCGGTTCCTCCGTCGTGGTCGTCGCACCCGTGGTGGTCGTGGCTGCCGTCGTCGTCGTGGTGGTCGTCGCCCCCGAGTCGTCGCCGCATGCCGCCGCGACGAGGGCCATGACCGCGGCGAGGCAGAAGATCCTGCCGATGTTGCTCTTCATTGTGTGTTCTCCTCGAGTCGCTGCCTGGCGTAGGGTCGATCCCGGTCGCCCCAAGCGACCGCTCCGGCGAAACACGCCCATGTCCGGCACCGTACGAAACGATCCGGCCGCCGGCATCTACCGAATGACGGGAGAACCGATTCCTGCTGTCGCGGGCAAAACGTGGCTTCCGGCCCTAGAGGTTGTCGCCTGGACAGGGACCCAGACGACACTGCGATGAGGCGTCAGCCGGAAGAGCCATCAACTCAGTCGAAGATGCCGAGGCGGAGAGCCGCCACCACCGCCTCTGATCGACTTTTGACGCCGAGCCGCTTGAAGGTGGAATGAAGGAGGGTCCGGACACCGACTTCGGTCCTCCCGACCCGAACGGCGATCTCGCGATTCCCCAATCCGTCGGCGACCAGGCGCAGCACCTCCCTTTCCCCGGCGGTCAGCAGGCTCGGTGAAACCGTTTTGGCATCGGCGAGCCGGGCCACCAGCGACCTCGCCAGACTCACCTGGAGGTAGCTGCCGCCACCCGCCACGGTGGTGATCGCCTCGATGAGCTCATCACGGCCGGCGCTCTTCAGCAGGAAACCGGCCGCGCCGAGAGCGATCGCCTCCTGGATGAGGGCGGGCTCGTGATACATCGAGAGGACCACCACCGGTGGAGATCCCTCGCGGTCACGCAGTTCCGCCAAGACCTCGATTCCCGAGACCTGGGGCATGCGGATGTCCAGGAGCACGACATCGGTCTCGACCTCCTCCAGCACCGACAGCAGGGCGGCGCCGTCCGAGGCCTCGCCGACGATCTCGATCTCCGGCTCGCTGGCGAGCATCCACTTGATGCCGTCGCGGACCAACTTGTGATCATCGGCGATGACGACTCTCATGTCTCCCCTCTCCCCACCGGCACCCAGGCACGGAAGAGCGTCCCGCCCCGCGTCCGACTCGTCACCCGAAGACCGCCTCCGGCCGCTTCGAGCCGCGTGCGCGCCGTCGTCAGCCCCAAACCGAGCTCCCCGTCGAACCCGATCCCGTCGTCCTCCACGTCGAGGACGACGCGCCCCCTGCGCACCGTGAGGGCGATGTCGATCCGAGCCGCTGCCCCGTGCCGGCGGGCGTTGGTCACCGCCTCGCGGACCGCTCGGAAGAGGGCGGCACGGCTTCCGTTGGGAAGGTCGCTCTCGGCGAGGTCGAGGTTCACCTCCACGTGGGACTCGCGCCGCACCTCATCCGCCAGTCGAACGAGGAGAGTGCGGAGATCGAGCTGATCGACCTCACCCTGGTGCAGCATGTGCAGCTCGGATCGGAGCGTCCCGTCTATCGATCTGATCAGCGCCGCGATGCTCGCCAGTTCGTCCATCACGGCGGTGTTCCCGTCGAGTTGTGCTCGGCAACCCTCGACCCCATAGAGGACGCGATACAGCGGCTGGCCGATGTCATCATGGAGGGCCCCCATGATCCGCACGCGCTCCTCCTCCTGGGCGTGGGCGAGATCGGCCAGCAGCCCTTCGGCCTGGTCACGCCGGTGGGCCAACTCCCGAGTGTTCGCGGCGACGACCAGCGCGTTGAAGACCAGCAAGGCCGACAAGCCCGCCGCGATGCCGAGCCACAGCCAACGGCGTATCGAGGCCAGCCCATCGTGCAGCGTCGCAGTCACCTCGAGGATTTGCACGACCGCCGTGACCTCGCCGCCTGCGTCTCGAACCGGGATGTAGAACTCCCAGAGATGCCCGATGGAGCGGTCGACGGCGTAGCTTTCTCCATCGCCGCCAGCATGTCCTCCCTGGGCCTCACCCGAGAGGGCCAGATCGAGCCGGCCCTCCGAGAATACGGTGGCAAGCGACGGGTCACTCGAGAAGGTCATCGCCGCGTCGGCTCCCCACAGGTTGATGCCGACCACGCTTCCCCCGACCAGGTTCCGCTGCCAGAACTCGCGAAGCGCCTCCGCATCACCGATGCCACCGTCGACGGCGATGACACCATCCGCGGTGAGGTCGTCGACGGCGAGGGACAGAGATTCGAGGTGGGAAGAAATCAGGTCGGCCTCCACTGCCGCCGGGATGCCCACCCCGAGAAACCACGCGACGACGACCGAAGCCACGAGCCCGAGCAGCGCGGCCCGGCCCACACCTCCGAGAGCTTCCCACTCGGTGCGAATCGCCGACCTGAACGAACTCTTGCCCATTCGTCGATTATCCCGGGTCGACCCGGGCGTTCCAGGGCCGATGGGCCACAACGACGCGGGATTCACCGGGACCCTTGCCCGTTGCCCGCCATCCGTCACCCGCCTCTCCTGGTCGAGCGCGAGGTTACGCGGAGACCGGCAGCGGGCAACGAGGGATGGGCCGGCATCGAGCCGGCCCATCCCATCCTCTCTCAGCAGCAGCCGGGGCCGCAGCTGGAGCAGCAATCCGAGTCGTCGCCACCGGCGTCGCCGATGATCTTGATCGGAGCCATGCGCCCACCTCCTATATCGATTGTTGTCGATATGTTGACATACGCATCGATAGTTGTCAATATATCCCCATGGAAGCCTGCTGCTCACCCATCCTCGAGTCGCCGGTGGGGCACGACGATGCCGATCGGCTCGCCGCGCGTTTCCGCGCCCTCGGCGACCCGGCGCGACTGCGGCTGCTCTCGCTGATCGCATGTTGCGGCGACGCATGCGCCTGCGATCTGGTCGACGAGGTCGGCGTGTCCCAGCCGACCGTGAGCCACCACCTCAAGGTCCTCTATGAGGCGGACCTGGTCGACAAAGAACGCCGCGGCAAGTGGATCCACTACTGGGTGGTGCCGGAAGCAATGGCCGAACTAGCGACCGCCCTTCAACCCGCGCGGGACGAGCTGCTCCAGATTCGTTCTAGGTAGCGATCTGGCCGGCCCAAGGCGGCCGGAGGCCGCCCGGCGATCTGGCGATTGGCGAGCCGGACGCGGGTCCCGGCACTCAACCCCACCGCGCGCTCCGGATTTCGAATTGCGAATCGCGTATTGCGAATTGCGCTTCTTTACGCCAGTTCCACCAACTCGAGCAGGGACTCGTCGAAGTAGACCGCGGTGCCGTCCGGCATGAGGATTGCCCGGTCGGGAGTCAACGCGGCGACGAAGTCGGTGTCGTGGCTGACCAGGATCACCGTCCCGGTGTACGAGTGGAGCGCTTTGAGCAACGCGTCCTTTGCCTGGGTGTCGAGGTTGTTCGTGGGCTCGTCGAGGAGCAACACGTTGTGGCGACCCACGACGAGTTGAGCGAGCGCCAGTTTCGTCTTCTCCCCTCCCGACAGGGTCGCCGCCACCTGCTCGATCTTGTCGGCGAGCAGGAAATGCCCCAATACGCCCCGGAGATCCTGCTCGGTCTCGGTCGACACGGCGCGCATGTGTTCCATGACGGTCTGATCCGGAATGATGTGCTCGTGCTCCTGGGCGTAGTAGCCCACCGACACCCGGTACCCGATGACCACCTCACCGATGTCGGCGGGCTCGACCCCGGCGAGGATCCGCAGCAGAGTGGTCTTGCCGGCGCCGTTGAGTCCCAGAATCAGCAGCCGCTCACCCCGCTCGACGTGGACCCCGACGTCGACGAACACCACGTTGTCATCGAACGCCTTCGAGAGGTTCAGGCCCTCGATCGGGATGCGACCCGAAGGCTCGGGCTGCGGGAATCGCACCGCCACCGATCGGCCCTTCTTTGCGACCTCGACGAGCGACTCCTTCATCCGGTCGGCGCGGGTCTGCATCGACTTGGCGCGCTTTGACATCTTCTCGGTGGTGCCCATGAACCGCCGCACCGTCGACTCGAGATCGTTGATTCGCTTCTCCTGAATCGCCCGTTCCCTCCGCCGCTGTTCGCGGCGGCGATCGCGCTCGGCCAGAAAATGCGTGTAGTTGCCGCGGTAGGGCTCCAGGGTCCCGTCCTCGAGGGAGAGCACCGACGTGATCGAGCCATCGAGCAGCGGCAGATCGTGACTGACCACCAGCAATGCTCCGGGGTAGTCGGCGAGGAACTCCATCAGCCATGCCTTGGCATCCAGGTCGAGGTGGTTGGTGGGCTCGTCGAGGAACAGGACATCCGTCTCGGAGAAGAGGATGCGGGCAAGCTCGACCCGACGCCGCTGACCACCAGACATGGTGCGCACCGGCTGCCCGATCTCGCCGTCGGCGATCCCCACCGCCGAGGCGAATTTGCGGGCCTCGGCTTCGGCCCGATATCCGCCCGCGGTCTCGAACTCCACCTCGAGGCGAGCGAACCGGCGGATCAGCCGATCACGCTCCGCGCCCTCGGCGGACTCCATCGCTTGCCGGACTTCCTCAATGCGGCGCTGCACTCCCCCGATGTCGCGGGCGGCAAGCACGCGCTCGAGGGCAGTGGCGTCGGCGTACTCGAGCTCAGGAAGGGAGGCCTCCTGGGAGAGATACCCGATCTTGCCCGAGCGCGCCACGGTGCCGCTCTGGGCAGGCCGCCGCCCGGCCAGCGTCTGGAGGAGGGTGGTTTTACCCGCGCCGTTACGGCCGACCAGGCCGACCTTGTCCCCCGGGTGGAGGGCGAAGGAAGCGTCGGTGACGAGGGTCCGAATACCGGCCTCGACAGCGAGGCCACGCACGATGATCACGGGGCGATCAGAGTACCGGTGACTCGCAGGAGCTGAGAATCTCTCCGTCGCACTGATCCTCGTCGGCGCCGCCATTCGCTTGATCGAACCCGGCGCCCCCGATCAGGATGTCATCGTCCCGATTGCCGAATAGGAAGTCGTCGCCAGATCCCCCGAAGAGAAGGTCGGCGTGGCGACCCCCCTTGATTCGATCGGAATCCAATGAGCCTTTGAGGAAGTCGCGTCCCCGATGCCCCGTGATTTTGTCATCCCCAGGCCCACCCACGACGACGTCGCTACCCGTTCCGCCCAGAATGGTGTCGTTCCCCACCCCACCGAGCAACATGTCGGCACCGCTCGAGCCGTCGAGGAGATCGGCACCAGGACCGCCGTCGAGGATGTCCGGCCCAGAACCGCCGAAGACTTCGTCATCTCCGTCGCCACCACACAGCACGTCGGATCCGCCCTTGCCGTCGATCACGTCGTCGCCGTCAAGACCCAGGATCACATCGCTCCCGCTGGAGCCGTTGAGCACGTCGTCACCATTCGTGCCGGTGACCGTCGACTTCCCGTAGCCGAGAGTGCCGTTGCCGATCGTCTCGGCGATCCAGCAGGCGTAGGTGACGGTTCTGGTGTAGACGCCGAAGAACCCGGCATCGGCGCAGCCGCTCCCCCACGACACGATGCCCACCTGAAGGTGGGTGCCGTCACCGAGAGGAACCACCAGCGGACCGCCGCTGTCACCCTGGCAGGTGTCGGCGCCGCCGGCCTCGAAACCGGCGCAAACCATCTCGGGCCGCTCGAGGTCGCCGTAGATGCCAGCGCAATCAGTGTCGCTCACCATCGGCAGTTCGACCTTGCGCAATCGGAGCGGGAAACCTGGTGTTCCGGGAGGCTCGTTCTCCGTGTGTCCCCACCCGATCGCGACCACCGTCTTGCCCTCGCCGTAGGAGGCGGCGTCGGACGCCAGCGGCAACCGAACCGTGTCGTTCTTCTGTGGGCTTGTCATCGCCGGGTCCGCCAAGCGCAGAAGCGCCACGTCGTTCTCGAGCGTGTTGTCGTCGTACTCGGGGTGGACGAAGATCGCCGAAACGTCGATACGGTCGCCATCGCCCTCGAGGTCGAAGTCATTGGCGTACACCTGGATCTTCGAAGCCTTGATGCCGTCGACGCAATGTGCGACCGTGAGTACCCACTCGGGATCGATGAGACTCCCCGCACAGAACTGGCTCTGGAAGGTGTCGGGGTTGTTGGTCCTCACCAACCCGACCATGAACGGGAACTCGTTGGGGCTGGCCTCGCTGCCCCCCACGATTTCGGGCTCGGGATCGGCTTGGCCGCGCGCCGGCCCGGCGCCCGCGACCAGAGCGACAAGAACGAGCCCGACGAGGATTCTGGGGTGCACCGGTCGCCTTCTGTCTGTTTGCTGGCCCGCCCGGCGCCAGCGGGTTGAATCCGCGGCGCCGGACACGGATCGACCTTCCCGAAGAGATCCTATCGAGACCCATCGGCCCTCGCCGCCCGTCCCTTGATGGCGACTGTGCTCAGCCGAGGACATCGGCGGCCAACCCCACGAGCGCTTCCTCGCCCGCGGCGGCCGAGACGACCACCCGATCGACCCCTGCGGCCGCCAACTGCTCCACCGACGCTGCGTCGGGGCGCGCCCCCATGGTGACCTCCAATGCGGCGGGATCCCGCCCGGCCCGTTCGGCCGTCTCCCGGGCCAGGGCGACCAGACCCGGCAACTCGTCGACCGCAGCCGAGGCCGGGTAGAACCCATCGCCCAGCTCGCCGGCGCGGCGCGCCGCCCGCTTCGAATGTCCCCCGATGACGATCGGTACGGACCCATTCACCGGCCGGGGACGTAGATAGACCTCATCGAACGAGACGAAGTCGCCGGCGAAGGACGCGACCTCGTCGGACCAGAGGGTTCGCAGGACCCGGATGTACTCATCGGCCCGGGCGCCTCGATCGTCGAAGGAGGCGCCGAGCGTGCGGAACTCCTCCTCCAGCCATCCGGACCCGACGCCGAGGATCACCCTCCCCCCGCTGAGGACATCGAGCGAAGCGACTTCCTTGGCGAGGATCACCGGGTTCCGCTGCGGAAGGATTAATACGCCCGTGGCCAGCTTGATCGTGGTGGATACGGCCGCAGCGAACGCAAGCCACACCAGAGGGTCGGGGATGTCGAAGTCCTCGGCACCACCCGCCATCTTCCCGCTACGGCTGTACGGATAGGTCGACTCGTAACCCTTCGGGATCACGACGTGCTCCACCACCCACACCGATTCGTACCCCGCCTGCTCCGCCGCCGAGATCTGCGCACGAACCTGCCCGCCGGTGACCGCCAGCGTGTTGGCATACATGAGACCGAGCTTCAAGGGCGTCCTTCCCAAGCGGACGCGTGAGGCTAACCGAGCCTCTGGCCGCCTTCCGCCTTCCGCCTTCCGCAAGACCGGTTTCGCCCATCGCCGGGCGACAGCCCGGGCCAGCGATTCGCAATTCGCAATACGCGATACGAAGGAACGCGACAGAACGGGTGGACGCGCTCTGTCGAATTGCGAATCGCGAATTGCGAATTGCGGCGAGCGAAGCGAGCCTTCCTCCATGGACCTTCTCCCCACTCTCAGTACCTTCAACTGCTTCGCCTGCAGCCCGACTCATCCGAAGGGGCTCCACCTCCGGTTCCGGGCGGATGGGCCTGGGCAGGTGCGGTCCGACGTGGTCCTGGGCAGCGACTACGTGGGCCTCGGATCGGTGGTTCATGGCGGGATCGTGGCCACCGTGTTCGACGAGGCGATGGCCTGGGTCCTGTATCGATACCGCTACGCCCCCCACCTCACCGCCACGATGGAATACCGCTTCAGGGGGACCATCACCGCCGATACGCCACTGGTGGCCACCGCCTGGATCGAAGAAGACCGGGGATCGAGAATTCGGGTGGCGGCGACGATCGCCGCAGCGTCCGATCCCGACAAGATCCTCGCCGAAGCCAAGGGCCTCTACGTCAAGGCACCTGCCGCAGTGATGGATGAAGTACCGGAAGAGCAGCGAGAAGAGCTGAAGCAGGTGTTCGCAGCTTTCCGGCAGGCGGATGGGAGGGAGAGCTGACGGCCAACAGCCAACAGCCAACAAATCCATGGTCCATAGCCGGAATGGTTCCTGGTGCGGGCCGAGCGCAGCGAGGCCCTCTGTCGAATTGCGAATCGCGAATTGCGAATCGCGGGCCGAGCGCAGCGAGGCCCCTTGCCAACTGCGCCGAGGGCAGCGAGGCTCCACCCTATGTCCATCCTGTGGGAGCCGACGGCCGAGGGCATCGCCGCTTCGAACCTGACGCGGTTCATGGAGTCGGTGCCGGGGACGCCAACGAGCTACGAGGAGTTGTGGCGGTGGTCGATCGACGACCGGGCGGGCTTCTGGGCGGCGGTGTGGGACTTCACCGGGGTGGTCGCCTCGGTGCCTTACGAAGCAGTGCTCGGCCGCGAGGGCATGCCGGGTACCGAATGGTTCCCCGGAGCCCGGCTCAACTTTGCGGAAAACCTTCTGCGGGGCGACCCGGACGCGACGGCCATCGTGGCGGTCACCGAGGAGGGCGGGTTCGAGACCCTCGACCGGAGTGAACTCCAGGCGCGGGTGGCCAGGGCGCAGGCAGGGCTGCAGCGGCTTGGGGTCGGCCGGGGCGACCGGGTCGCCGGGCTGGTCACCAACGGCACCGAGGCTGTGGTGGCGATGCTTGCCACCAGTTCGATCGGGGCGATCTGGTCGTCGTGTTCCCCCGATTTCGGGCCTCTCGGCGTGATCGACCGCTTCGGGCAGATCGAACCGAAGGTGCTGATCGCAGTGGATGGCTATCCCTACAACGGCTCGATCCACCGGGTCGACGCCACGGTCACCCAGGCGCTCGACTCGATCCCGTCGATCGAGCACCTGGTGGTGATCGACCGGGTCGGCACCGGGATCGACGCCCCGAACGCCATGTCGTGGACCGCCCTGGTCGCCGGTGACGCCTCCGAGCCCGACTACGCCCAACTGCCGTTCGACCACCCGCTCTACATCATGTACTCGTCAGGTACGACGGGCCGACCGAAGAGCATCGTGCACGGCGCGGGTGGAACGCTCCTGAAGCATCTGTCCGAACATGTGCTCCATTGCGATCTCCGACCCGGCGACCGTCTGTTCTGGTTCACCACCTGCGGCTGGATGATGTGGAACTGGCTGGTGAGCGGGCTCGCCGCCGGTGCGGCCATCGTCCTCTACGACGGCAGCCCCTCCCATCCGACCCTCAGCCGCCTCTGGGGGATCGCCGAGCAGGCGGGAATCACCCATTTCGGGACGAGCCCCAAGTTCCTGGCGGCGAACGCCAACGCCCGCCTGACCCCCAAGGAGGCTGCCGACCTGTCGTCGATCCGCTGGATGGGTTCGACGGGCGCCCCGCTGCTGCCCGAGCAGTTCGACTGGGTGTACGAGCATCTGCCGCCGCGGGTCCAGCTGGCCTCGGTCAGCGGCGGGACCGACATCATCGGCTGCTTCGCCGGCGGGGTGCCCATCCTCCCCGTCCGCCGCGGCGAGCTCCAGGCACGCAACCTGGGGATGGCGGTGGAGGCCTGGGACACGTCCGGCCATCCGGTGACCGGGGAGAAGGGTGAGCTCGTGTGCACCCGGCCCTTCGTTTCCATGCCGGTCGGATTCTGGAACGACCCCGACGGCAGCAGGTACCACGACGCCTATTTCGCCGAGTTCGAAGGGGTGTGGACCCACGGTGATTTCATCGAGATCCGGCCAGAGGGGGGCGTGATCATCTACGGGCGCAGCGACACGACACTGAACCCTGGCGGCGTCCGCATCGGCACCGCCGAGATCTACCGGGCGATCGAGCCCCTCACGGAGGTGATCGACTCGATCGCGGTCGGACGGGATGCCGGGGGGGACGTCGAGGTGGTGCTGTTCGTCCTACTCGCCGAAGGGCGCCAGCTCGACGACGGTCTGCGGAACAGGATCATCGACCGGATTCGCACGATGACGACGCCGCGCCATGTGCCCCGACAGATCATCCAGGTCGACGACATCCCCTACACGATCAGCGGCAAGAAGGTCGAGAAGGCAGTGAGACAGGTCCTCGCCGGCGAGCCGCCAGCCAACCGTGACGCCCTGATAAACCCCGAGGCGTTGGACGCGTTCGAGGAGATCAGGGCGAGGGAGTTCGAGTAGGAGAGTCAAGAGTCAAGAGCCAACAGCCAACAGCCAACAGCCAACAGCCAACAGCCAACAGCCAACAGCCAA
>JBBEAX010000079.1:0-2267 GCA_040882645.1 Acidimicrobiia bacterium | reverse complement strand
CGCTCGGCCTGCGATGGGCGAAGGGCTGGCCTTCGGCCGGCCTGCGATGGGCGAAACCGCGGCCTCCCTCCGCTCGCCGCAATTCGCAATTCGCAATTCGCAATTCGTAGGAACGCGAAGGTACCCCCGGTAGCACTGCCGCTTTTCTTGCAGGAGGCGGGAGGCGGGTTCTGTTTCTCCCCCCGGAGGGGGGAGTACCCCGAAGGGGGGGAGGGGGGCGCTCAGACCAAACGCGTCCAAGGAGCCTGGTCCCCTCTTGCGGATGGCGGGAACCGGAAGGCGGGAGGCGGGAGACGGAAAGCTGCGCACCGCGACCGCCTACCACCCATACTTCCCCCGATGGCCGTCGACCTGCACACCCATTCGACCTACTCCGATGGAACCGTTTCGCCGTCGGACATCGTCGAGCGGGGGGTGGTGGCGGGGCTCAGCGCGGTTGCGCTCACCGACCATGACGGGTTCGAGGGGTTGGCCGAGGCGGGAGGAGCCGCCGCGGGCCGCATCGGCTTCATTCCCGGGGTCGAGCTGTCGGTGGACTGGAACGGGCGGGCGATGCACCTCCTGGTCTACTGGGTCGAGGACGGCTCCGGCCCGTTGCAGGACGCCTTGGCGGGGATCCGTGACAGCCGCTGGACCCGCAACGTCGAGATGATCGAGGCCCTACAGGCTCTCGGCATCGAAATCACTGTGGAGGAGGTGCTCGAGGAGGCGGGCCACGGTGTGGTGGGTCGCCCTCACATCGCCGCGGTGCTCTGCCGAAGCGGGGTCACCGCGACGAACGCCGAGGCGTTCGAGCAATACCTCGGATCCGGCGGGGTGGTCTATCGACAACGAAAGCGCCTCCTCGCCAGCGATGCGGTCAGTCTCGCCAGAGCCTCGGGAGGGGTCACTTCGGTGGCCCACCCCCACACCGTCGCCGATTCGGCGGATGGGTTCCGGGAGCTGTTCGAAGGGGTCGCCGCTCTCGGCGTCAATGGGATCGAGTGCCACTACGTGGACTATCCGCCCGACCTCCGTACGCGGCTCGCGGCTTGGGCCGACGACCTGGAGTTGGTCCCCACCGGAGGCAGCGATTACCACGGCGCCTACAAGCCCGGGATCGAGGTGGGCGTCGGTCGCGGTGACCTGCGGGTCCCCGACGAGTCGCTAGAGCGCCTCGCCGAACGCCGCCCCTGACCCGCCGCCCCCCCATTTCTTAGGCCTTTGGCGTCTTGTGACCCGCGACTTGCTACTTGCTACTCGCTAAGGCACTAGTCCCTGGCGGCCGATACTGAATCGGTGACCACGGAACTCCGTTCCTCGAAACCCGGCGCCCCGGTTGACTACGGGCCCATCAGGGCCGGGTTTCAGCGCGTCCGCGCCCTTCTTGCGGGCACCATCCTGGTTCTCGCAACTGCAGGTATCGCCGCCGGGGTACCCGGCTCGGGGCTAAAGGCGGCGGCTTTCGGAACCGTCGTCGCCGACGCCCTCATCAGGTCTCGCCGTGAAGGGCGACCATTGGGATCCCTCTCCGTGGACGGCGTCGTCGCCGGATTCGCCGCTGGAGCCGGGGCGATGTTCGATGCACCGCTGGTGGCCTTCGGCGCATACGCCCTCGCGGCCTCTCTCACGTTTGGCGGTCTCCGCACCCTTCTCGCGGTGACCGGTATGACCGGAGTGGGCCTCGTCGCTCGCTCGGCGGTGCAGGGCATCACCGAACCAGGATCCGTGCCCGCCACTGGCGTGCTTTTCGACTGGCTCGAAGTCGGCGTCTATGTAGTCGCACTCGGCCTCACCCTCACCGCCGCGGGACGGGTGCTCCAGGCGAGTCGCCGCCGCCAGGAAGCCGCTCTTGCCACCGAGCGACGCGCCTCCGAGATGAAGAACGAATTCGTGTCGATGGTCACCCACGAACTGCGGACGCCACTGACGAACATCGCCGGCTTCGCCCTCACGATGCGCGAGTCGTGGCGCGATCTAGGCGAGGACGAGGTCGACGAGTTTCTGAAGATCATCGTCGAGGAGTCCGAGCACCTCGCCAACCTGGTCGACGACGTACTGGCGATCCCCCAACTCGAGGCCGGCCGTCTGCTCCTGGATGTCACCGAGTTCCCCCTCCGGCCCGCGGCCTACAAGATCGCCACCCTGCTCTTCCCTGCCGGCGGGGAGAAGTCGGCTTCGGTGTCGATCGGCGGCAACGTGCAGCTTCTCGCCGACCCCAACCGGGTCGAGCAAGTGCTGCGGAACCTCCTCGAGAACGCCCGCAAGTACGGTGGCGACCAGGTCAC
>JBBEAX010000078.1:0-15115 GCA_040882645.1 Acidimicrobiia bacterium | reverse complement strand
GGCCGTAGGCCGTAGGCCGTAGGCCGTAGGCCGTAGGCCGTAGGCCGTAGGCCGTGGGCCGTAGGCCGTAGGCCGTGGGCCGTAGGCCGTAGGCCGTAGGCCGTGGGCCCCTAATGCCCCGCCATCCTCCATGCGGTGGGGAGGGCTACGCCGGCGAGGACCACCTTGACGAGGTCACCGACCACAAAGGGGACCATGCCGAGCTCCATCGCTCGCGTGACTCCAACGTTCAAATCGTTGGCGAGCCACGGGACGCCGAACAGGTAGATCACCACCGTTCCGGCGAGGAAGGCGGGGATCGCCGTCACCACCGACCGATCCTGCTGGCGCTCGGCGAGATAGCCGACCAGGGCCGCCGCCGCCACGAAACCGAGCAGGTAACCGCCGGTGGCACCGGTGGCCGCCTGCCAGCCGCCCTCGGCCTCGGCGTAGAACGGAAGGCCGACGGCACCCAGCGCCACATAAAGCGCCATCGAGGCGGCCCCCGCCCGCCACCCGAGGGCGGCGCCGGCGAGGAGCACGGAGAAGGTCTGCCCGGTGATGGGGACGGGCGTAAACCACAGCGGAATCGCCACCTGGGCCATCAGGGCGGTGAGCAGGGCGAAGCCGACGACGAGGGCCGCCGTGACCGTGCGGGTTCGAGGGAGTACTCGGGCGGAGATCGTGGCAGTGGTCATGACCAGAGGTTAACTATCACGACCTCCCGATGACCGCCGGCTCGAGGCCATCACGAACGAGGGGAGCCGCCCCCATGGGCGGCTCCCCTCGTTTCGCTCACTCGCCGATCACCCCACGAAGCAGGGGCTGGCGAACTCGTAGGCGGCCGCGATCTCGCTGATCGTGGCGTCCGTCACTGCCGTCAGGCCGTCCGACGAAGCGGGGTCGACCCGGTTGATGGTCGTCGAACGAACCACATGGTCGTTCGGATCACCCGTGTAGTCACGGTCCGGAAGCGCGCCGTCGTAGCTCACTCCGTCCAACTCGGCCGCGATCGCGGCCAGGTTGGCACGCGTCAGGTCGTTGGAGGCGATCGCCTGCTCGAGCAGCGCCTTGATCGGGTACTGCCACACCCAGCCGGCGACGTACGCGCCGTGCGGGCTGCGCTCGTTGGCATCCGCGGCCGCACGCATGTCGGCATGGGCTGCGGAGTCGGTGTCCCAACCACCCCATGGGGTGGTCCCCCAGTACGTCGCCTGAAGCAGGGGCAACAGGTCGGCGTTCCCGGTCAGGGCCACGTTCCAGGTCGGCGAGGCGCCGAGGATCTGGAAGGTCTGGAACCCGTTCGTGAACAGGCCGCCGGTGATCTGCGCCATCTCGCTGGGACCGGTCACCACGACGATCAGGTTCGGCTGGGCGCCGAGCAGGGTCGTCACGGCCTCGGTCACGTCACCACCGGCCGAGAGCGGGATCTGCAGGATGTCGGCGACCGGATCGCCGAGGCCGAGCTGGGCAGCGGCGATCTTGGCGCCTGCGCCGTAGTCGCCTCCGTAGTCACCAGGGAACGCCACGAGCGCCCAGGTGATCTCGGCGCCGAGCGCGTCGACCATGGCGCTCATGCCGTTCATCGCCTCGAAGCAATATGGCGCACCGGACTCGAGGATCAGACCAGAGTCCACATCGGCGAAGGCCCACCCCGACCACCAGGTCGCCGGTGCCGCAACCATGTTGTTCTCGACCAGGATCGGCAGGGCCGCCTGGGTCTGCGGGGTGCCGAGCGACTGCGCCAGCGCGGCTACCCGCCCTGACAGCGCCGTCGCCCCCTCAACCGTCTGGGCGCCGTCGTAATGGGCATCGAAGGTGTTCTCTGCCGTGATCACGACATCCCAGCCGTCGAGGCCGCCACCCGCGTTGATCGACCTCCAGAAGTCCTCTTGCGCCAGCGTGAGCGGTACGCCCAACGGAGCAAACGGACCGTCCACAAGGTCGGAGATCACACCCAGATAGATGCACCCATTGCCCTCATTCTCCGCATCCGGACAAGGAGCCGGGGTGACACCGATGTCGAACGTCGTCTCCGGTGGCGGCGTGGTGGTCGAGGGCGAAGTCGTGGTCGCCCCCGCGGTAGTGGTAGTGGCCGGGGCGGCCGTCGTGGTGGTGGCGTCGTCGTCACCGCACGCCGTCGCCACCAGGGCAAACGCCATGAGAAGGCTCGCAAGCACGAGCCATCGGTTTCTCATTCTCTGTTCCTCCCAAGGATTGCTGATTCGCTGAAGAGTCCCGCCCCCCAAGGGCAGTTGAGACAGCAGCCTATCGGATCGCGTCCTTCCCGGCGGGCGAAACGGAACCCAACTCCCATTTCCTACCGGGGTCAGTAGCTGAAGGGCCACGCCTTCCAGTAGTTCCGCACCCGTATCCAGATTCCGTAGAGGCCGAGCGGCTCGAAAATCAGGAACCCGACGATGAGCCCGCCGAACATGATCTGCTCGAACTGGGAGGCGGTCACGAAGCCGCCCGCGGGCGAGGTCGAGATGAAACCAAAGAACCACAACCCCGCCATCCACCTGACGATCCGGGGCAGGAAGGTGATGAAGAACGCGCCCATGATCGAGCCGGCGATGGTGGCCGCGCCCCCGATCAGGATCATGGCGATATAGCGAATCGAAAGGAGAAGATTGAACGAAGCCGGCTCCAATCGCCCGATCGCCGAGTAGAGAAGTGCCCCCGCGATCCCGGCGTAGAAGGACGAGACCACGAAGGCGATCATCTTGTAGCGGGCGAGGTTGATGCCCATCATCTCGGCAGCGATGTCACGGTCGCGCACGCCGGCCAGCGCTCGTCCGATCCGGGACCGGGCAAGGTTCTTCGCCACGAGCGCCATGACGACCAGAAGGATCAAGCCTAAAAAGAACAACTTTTGGGGCTTCGTCATGAAGACGCCGAACACCTCGCCCGGCTGGTCGAATCGGAACCCGAAGAGCTTCGGAATCCCGGTCTCTCGCCCGATGCCGACACCGCCGGTCAGGGTCTCGGACTCGCGGAAGAAGTGCTCTCCCAGAAACACCAGCCCGAGGGTGACGAAAGCCAGATAGAGCCCGCGCAGCCGGAATGCCACCGGCGAGATGATCAGCCCGGCCAGGGCGGCGACGATCCCGGCCGCCGGCAGCCACAAGGCCATGTCCAGCCCGTACCCCACTAGAACCGTCTTCTCGACGTTCTGGCCGGTGGCCAGGTCGAAGACCTGACGGGTCACTTCGGTGCCGCCGAGCACGGCAGCGGTGAAGGCCCCCAGCCCGAGGAAGAAGGCGTGACCGAGCGACACCTGGCCGGCGTACCCCGTCACGATGTTGAGGCCGATCGCGCCGATCGACGCGAACAACGCGCTCACCCCGAGGATCAGCAGCTCGCCCCTCATCGAAAAATCGATCAGCCCGGGGATCAGTGGAATGGTGCCGCCGAGACCGAGGACCACCGCCGCCACGAGCAACACCACGATCCAGAACCGCTGAACGTTGTTGCGGAAGATCGCACTGTCCGCGCGGTAGTCGCCGATCAGCCCGGGCCGGTTCTTCATACCCGCTCGACCTCCTTCGTGCCGAAGAGGCCATAGGGCCGGACGAGGAGGACGAGAAACATCACCAGGTACGGGACCACCTGAGCGAAGTTCCTGCCGAGGAACTCCGCATGAATCGGTTGATAGGTGGTCGTCAGTGCTTCAGCGATTCCCACGACCAGCGCGCCTACCAGCGCGCCGGCGATCGAATCGAGCCCACCGATCACCACCACCGGCAACGCCTTGAGGGCGACCACCCCGGCCGACCGGTCGAGCCCCGGCGGCGTGGCCCCAATGAGTAACCCACCGACCATCGCCAGCACGGACGCGATCGCCCACGAGGCGGCGAACACCGCGGTCACCGAGACCCCCTGAGTCAGGGCAACCTCCTGATCGAAGGCGGCGGCCCGCATCGCCAGGCCGAAACGGGAGTACTTGAAGAAGGCAAGGAGAGCCGCGACGAGGATCACCGCTGCCACGATCGCCGCCACCTGCCGATGGGCGATGTTGAGTGACCCGAGTTGAAAGAACTTCAGGCCCCATGGGTCGCCCACCTGCCGGGTCTCCACCCCAAGGAGGTCCAGGGCGACCACGGTGATGACGGTGTTCAGCCCGATGGTCATGATGGCGACGGCGAACACCGGTTTTCCCACCATGGGCCGCAGCGCGGTTCGCTCCACCAGCACCCCGGTGAGCGCGGCGAGACCGGCGGCCATCAGCACCGCCGCCCAGAACGGCCAACCGATGATCGTCGCGAAGTACACCACCCAGTAGGCGCCGAGGAGCATCAGCGCCGGCTGGGCGAAGTTGAGCACCTGCGTCGACTTGTAGATGATCACGAAGCCGAGCGCGATCAACCCGTAGATCGCCGCGAGCGACGTCCCGTTGATCAGCGCCTGCAGAAACTGGGTCATCAATACATCGACTCGATGTCGTCGGCGAACCGCTCCTCGATGATCGACCGCTTGACCTTCTGAGTCGCCGTCAACTCGCCGTCCTCATGGTCGAGTTCCTTCGTGAGCAGGCGGAAGTGCTTGATCTGCTCGACCCGGGCGAACTTCTCGTTCGTCTTGTCCACGGCCTTCTGGATCAGCGCCCGCACGTCGGGCTTCTCGGACAAGTCCCGGTAGGTGGTGTGCGGGATGCGTCGCCGCTGAGCCCACTCGCTCACCACGTCGAAGTCGATGCCAATGAGCGCGGTCAGGTATTTGCGCCGATCGCCGATGACGATTGCCTCCTTGACGAAGGGCGACGTCTTCAGAGTGTTCTCGATCTCGGACGGCGACACGTTCTTGCCGCCGCTCGTGATGATGATGTCCTTGATCCGATCGACGATTCGGACATGCGTGCCATCGACCCACTCGCCGACGTCGCCGGTGTGCAACCAGCCTTCGTCGTCGATCGTTCGCGCGGTGGCGTCAGGCATGTTCCAGTAGCCGGCGAACACCGCCGGATGGCGAGTCAGGATCTCACCCGTCTCCCCATCGAGCTTTATCTCGCACCCCATGTATGGCTCGCCGACCGTGCCGAGCACCGTACGCCCCGGGCGGTTGGTGGTGGCGACGCCACAGTTCTCGGTCATCCCGTACGCCTCGTAGATCGGCACACCGATGGACATGAAGAACTCGAGTATCTCGGGCGCTATTGGTGCCGCCGCGGAGACGGCGTAGCGAATCCGTCGAAGCCCGACGCGCTCCCGGAGCGACCGATACAGGAACACGTCGCCGAGTCGGGCGAGAACCCGGGTGGCGATGGTGTGCTGACCGTGCCGGCGGACCAGGGTCCGTCCGATGTACCGGGCAACCCTCAGCCAGATGACCGCATTGAACTTCTTGAGGCGCGAGGCCGAGGCGAGGCGCACCTGGATGGCGGCGTGAATCCGCTCCCAGATACGGGGCACCCCCTGGACGATCGTCGGCTGCACGTCGCGCATGTCGGGGACCAGCGTGTCGAGCGATTCTCCGAAATGGATCGGGACGCCCGCCCCGGTGCTGAACACCACCGAGAACAGCTTCTCGTAGATGTGGCAGAGAGGAAGATAGGAGACGATCAGATCGTCCGGCCCTGGTGCCGGCCGCACGATCCCGTGATCGCCGGCGATCTCGGCCGTGGTGAACTCCAGGTTGCCAATCGTGATCATCGACCCCTTGGGTGGCCCGGTAGTGCCGGAGGTGTAGACCAGATATGCAAGGTCGGCGGGCTTCGTCGCCGCCATCCGATCGGCAACCGCCTGCGGATGGGCCTCCCGGTGGTCGACACCGCGCTGCATGAATGCATCCCATGAAATGAGCCGGGGATCGTCGTAGGCGTCGACCCCACGGTGCTCGAGGTAGACGATCTTTTCGATATGGGGAAGGTCGGAGGTCGGGATCGCCAAAACCTTGTCGGCCTGCTCCTCGTCCTCGACCACCAGGATCCTCGCGCCCGAGTTGTTGAGGAGATACTCGACCTCGGACACCGGATTCGTCGGATACAGGCCCATGCACACCGCCCGCGCGGCCAATGAACCGAGATCGGTGAACACCCACTCGGGCCGATTGTCCGAGTGGATCGCCACCCGGTCCCCCGGCTCGATTCCGGCGGCGATCAGGGCATGGGCGAAGGTGTCGACCCGATCCCAGTATTCGGCCCAGGTGGTCTCGCGCCAGATGCCCCGGGCCTTCTCCCGCAGAGCGACCCTATCCGGGGTAGTGCCCGCACGGTCCCGTACCCGCGAAGCCGGCGAGGCAATCGCTGCAGAGCGATCGGCGGTGGTCGTCATGGGTTCCCTCCGGTGTCGGCGATCGAATGTTCCTGCCCCAAATAGGCCCGTATCACGTCTGGGTTCTCCTGGATCTCGCGCGGGCTGCCCACGGCGATCGGTTTACCGAAGTCGATCGCAAGCACCTTGTCGGCCAGGTCCATGACCATTCGCATTTCGTGGTCGACGAGCACGATTCCGATGCCCAGTTCCCGTTTGATGTCCGTGATGAAGCGGGCCATGTCCTCGGTCTCCTCGAGGTTCATCCCGGCGGCCGGCTCGTCCAGCAGCAGCAGCTTGGGCTCCATCGCCAGGGCTCGGCCGAGTTCGATGCGCTTCTGTATCCCGTACGGGAGCATCAGCACGTAGGACTTGCGATGCTGCTGGATGTCGAGGAACTCGATTATCCCCTCGACGACCTCGCGATTCCGTGCCTCCTCGCGCGACGCCCGGCCGAATCTGATGGCGGCCGCAAACGTCCCGTAGCGAACATGCTGGTGGCGCCCGAGCATCAGGTTGTCCAGCACCGTCAACTGCGGGAACAACTCGATGTTCTGAAAGGTGCGAGCAATACCGAGATCTGCGATGCGGTCGGGCCTCATGGCGAGGAGATCACGGCCGAGGAATCGAATCGATCCCTCCTGCGGCCGGTACACCCCCGAGATACAGTTGAAGATCGACGTCTTCCCGGCCCCGTTGGGTCCGATGATCGCGAACAGTTCCCCGTTGCGCACCGACAGCGAGACCCCGTCGATGGCCTTGACCCCGGCAAACGCCAGATGGACGTCGGCGATCTCGAGGATGACCTCGTTGCCATCGGATGCGGGGAGAAACTCGTGAAGCATCCGGGCCCTCACGACAACCACCGCTTCTTTCGCCGATAGTGCTTGACCTCGGCGAACGACTTCATGTCTTCGCCATGGAGGCCGAGGTAGAA
Organism: Acidimicrobiia bacterium; assembly: GCA_040882645.1. Classification (GTDB taxonomy): domain Bacteria; phylum Actinomycetota; class Acidimicrobiia; order Spongiisociales; family UBA11373; genus JAUYIV01. The sequence continues at coordinate 7,948 of JBBEAX010000078.1, read as the reverse complement.
CTCGCGGACGTCTTCGTCTTCGAGGAGCTCCGCCGCCGGCTTGTCCATGACGACCTTGCCCGTCTCGAGGATGTAGCCGTGGTCGGCGATCGAGAGTGCCATCGTGGCATTCTGCTCCACGAGCAGCACGCCCGTCCCCTGCCGGTTGATCTCCACGATGATGTCGCGTATCTGTTGGACCAGCAGCGGTGCGAGCCCCAGGCTCGGCTCGTCGAGCAGCAGGAATCGGGGGCTGGCCATCAGCGCCCTTCCGATTGCCAGCATCTGTTGCTGACCGCCGCTCAGGTATCCGGCAATGAACTTGGGCCTCTCCTGCAGTGTGGGGAAGAGGCCGAAGACGCGAGCAAGGTTCTCGTCAGCCTGCTTGCGGGCAGTGTGCGCTCCGAGACGAAGGTTCTCCTCGACCGTCATCTCGGCCAGGACCCTGCGCCCCTCGAGCGCCTGCCCGATCCCGATCTTGACGATCTTGGCCGCAGAGAAGTGGTCGATCCGGCTGCCGTCGAGGCTGATCTCCCCCTTGGTGAGGTCACCGTTGTGGACGTCGAGCAGTCCGCTGATCGCCCGCAGAGTGGTCGTCTTCCCGGCGCCGTTGGCGCCCAACAGGGCGACGATCTTGCCATCGGGCACTTCGAGCGAAATGCCCCGCAACACGAGGATGACGTCGCTGTACACGACCTCGACGTTCTTCAGCGCCAGCACGATGTCTCGGTCCTCCGGGCCGTTGGCGCAGAGAGGCTAGTGACTGGCTGCTGGCCTCGCCGGGCTGCACGGAGTCTCCTCCCCCGCAGGGGGAGATGGCGCCGCCCGCAGGGCGGTGACGGAGGGGCCGTGCGGCGGCCCGACGCGGTCTCCTCCCCCGCAGGGGGAGGCGGCGCCGCCCGCAGGGAGGTGACGGAGGGGCCGTGCGGCGGCCCGACGCGGTTTTCTACCGCCTATCGCTCCTCCACCCATTCGGCCCCGCCCTCCCAGTATTCCTTTTTCCAGATCGGGGCGCGAGCCTTGAGTTCGTCGATCAAGTGGCGAGCGGCGGCGAATGCCTCGGGCCGATGTGGCGCCGAGACTGCCACCGCCACCGAGTCCTCGCCGACGTGAACCGTCCCCACCCGATGGGTTGCGGCGACCGAGCCCACCTTCCACTGCGCTCGGGTCTCGACGATGATCTCGAGGATCTTGCCCTCGACCACCTCGCGGTAGGCCTCATACTCGAGGCGGGTCACCCCCTCGCGTCCGTCGGAATGGTCACGGACCGAGCCGAGAAACAGCACGATCGCCCCCGCATCGGGCCGACGCACCGCGTCGAGGAGCATGGAGGGGTCGAGCGGCAAATCCGTCACCGAGACCAGATCGGGATGGGTTAGGTCGCCTGCGTCCATAGAATCGACCTCCATGGCCGACACTACCCCTCCAACGGGTGACCGCCCCGAGGACGGCCTCCCCCAATCGGAACTCGCGCCGCCATCGTGGTCGGAGGGTTCCGGGTTCGATGCGCAGCCGCCCGAGGGCGAGCCCGATGAAGGGTGGTTCGACCGAGACCCCTACCCGACCGTGGCGGTCGAAGTGCTTCGGCCCATCGCACCGCCGGCCCAACGCCGGTGGCCGGCCAGAGCCGGGCGTACCGCCGCGCTGGTGGCGGTCGCTGCGTTCGCCGGCGCAGCCTCTGCCCTGGGGGTTTCCTTCGTACTCGACGAGGAACCGACGCCACCTGGGGTGACCGTCGTCGAGCGGGTGGAGACGCGGGTGGTGGCCCCGGACGAAGGCCTTTCGGTAGTCGCCGCCGTCGCCCGTCAGGTACTCCCGTCGATTGTCTCGGTCGAGGTGAGCCTGGAGACCGGCGACGCCTTCGCAATCAATGGCAGGGGCTCCGGGGTCGTCTACGACACCGCGGGCCATCTGGTCACCAACGCCCATGTGGTCGTTGACGGTCAACAATTCCGGGCGGTCTTCGCCGATGGCCGCACCTATGCCGCGACTCTTGTCGGTGCAGATCCACTCACGGATGTGGCCGTCCTCCGGATCGATGCCTTCGGGTTGATCCCGATCGCCATCGGCTCGGCACAGCAATCCTCCATCGGCGACCTGGCAATAGCCATCGGCAACCCGCTGGGGCTCGAAGGCGGACCCTCGGTGACGACCGGGGTGCTTTCGGCATTCGATCGCCGGATCGTGACGGTGGAGAGCGAGCTGTTCGGGATGCTGCAGACCGACGCTCCCATCACCCGGGGATCGAGCGGTGGCGCGTTGGTGGACGATGCCGGCCGCCTTCTGGGCATCACCACGGCCTTCGGAGTGAGCGATGTGGGCCAGGAAGGCCTCGGATTCGCCGTTCCTGTGGAACTGGTGGTCCGGGTCGCCGACGACCTCATCGCCGACGGCGTGGCTTCTCACACCTTCCTGGGCATCAGCGGCTCGACCCGGTTCGAGGTTCTGGCGGACGGGGCGCTGGCCCCGGCGGGGGTGAGGGTCGCCGAGGTGATCGACGGCACCGCGGCGGACCTCGGAGGCATCGAGGGCGGCGACGTCATCCTCTCTGTCGACGGCGAAGCGGTCACCACCCTCGATCGCTTGGTGATCCGGCTCAGAGTTTTCCGGGTCGGCGACTCGGTGACGATCGCCATCCTGCGCGGCTCCGAACCCCTCGAGCTTCCGGTGACGCTGCTCGAACGCCCGGCGGATCTGTGACCGACAACATCTTCGACCGCCTCGCCGACCTGCTTCGATCGAGCGGCCCCGTCAACTGGCGCCTGGCCAGGGAGATCTCCGAGAGCATCGCCGGACCGACCGAGCCCATCGATCCATGGCTCGAGGAGGAGTATCGAGACCTGGCTGCGACGGCGGCGCGGATGGTCGACCTGGGTTCGCCGCTCGACCCCTCCCTGGGGGAAACCGAGGCGCGGATCGTCGATCGCCGCGGCTGGGCGCATGCGAACATCGAGTCCCTCGCATATCTCGCGGAGCCGCTCGCCGACAAGCTTGCCTCCGATGCCGGCTCGCCGCTTCAGCCACTCGGCCCGGCTCTCCTCGGAATGCAGATGGGCGCCACAATTGGATTCAGTGCCCAGACCGTCCTCGGTCAGTTCGACCTCGGTCTGCCGGGCAACTTCCCCACCGGACCGACATTTGTCGTTCCCAACATCGAAGCCTTCGCGGACGATTCGGCTCTGGATGCCCGCGAGACACGGCTGTGGGTCGCCCTCCACGAGGTGACACACCACGCTGCTTTCGCGGTGCCGTGGCTCCGAGAGCACGTGATGATGCTCGCCCACACCTTCGTCGAAAGCCTGGAGTTCGACAGCGAAGGGATCGAGCGGCGGATCGAAGCAATGCAGGACCCGGAGGTGCTGCAGAGAATGATGAGCGAACCGACCGGCCTCGCCGGCCTGCTGTCACCCGACGACGACGGCGAAGCGATCGGCCGGATGCGCGGCGTCCTCGCCGTGGTCGAGGGATATGCGGATCACCTCGTGAGAAAGACCGCAGGCACGATGATCCTCGGCGCGTCCCGCCTGCGCGATGCCATCGATTTGCGGCGGGCCGAGGCATCCCAGGGTGAACAGTTGCTTCACCAGGCGGTTGCCCTGAACCTGCGGCACGCCGACTATCGGCGGGGTGACGAGTTCTGCGCCGAGGTGGTGAGACGGTGGGGAGAAGACGCCCTGGATCGAATCTGGGAAGGGCCCGAGATGGTCCCCACCGAAGGCGACCTCACCGACCCGGTGGGTTGGGCAGCCCGGGTCCTCCTCTAGAAATCAGCAAGCGGGCGACCGAGCCGACTTACGACCTCAGGCCGTCTCCGCCAATGCCGCAACCGAAGCCGACGGCAACTCGAGTACGAACTGGGTCTCGTCGCCGACACGGGCGTAACTCAGTTCGCCGCCCATGAGGCGTGCGAGGCGCTGCGATACGGCGAGCCCGAGACCGATCGAGCCGGGCTGACGGGCCGACGACTCGCCGCCGCTAAAGAAGGCATCGAACATGCGGGCCACGGTGCGGTCGGGGATCTCGACCCCCTGGTCAGCGACCACGATCCGCACCGAACCCTCGTGTGACTCGGCCCGCATCACGATTGGCGGTGCCCCATAGCGAATCGCGTTCCCGACGAGATTCCTCACCACCTGCCGTACCCGCGCCGCGTCAGCCAGCACCATAAGGTCAGACGGCACATCGACCACGACTCCGCTCGGACTGCGACCGGCGACCGAGGTGACAGCGATGTCCACCGCCGATCGAACATCGAACACTTCGCTCCTCACCACCAGCTCCTGATTGTCGAGTCGGGCCGCCGTCAGGAGGTCTTCGACGATCCCGGCGATGTCACGAGCCTGTTCGGTCGCAAGATTGAGCAGTTCGGACTTTTCATCGGCCGCGTCTCCCGACCGGAGCAGGTCGAGGAAGCCGATCACCGCCGTGAGCGGGGTCCTGAGTTCGTGACTGACCGCGCCGATCAATTCCGACTTCGACTTCACCAGGGTCTCCAGCTCCTCGAGATGACGCCGCTGATCGGTGACATCCTGCAGTTCGCCCTCGAAGCAGATGATCCGACCCTGCTCGTCGGTCACCGACCGGGTATGGTCGCGTACCCAGATGGTCTCGCCGTCGGAGCGCCTGAACCGGATGTCCGTGGTGAGGGCATCGGTGCGATCTCCAATCGTCTCCCGCAGGCGGGTGAGGTCTTCGCGATCGAAGAAGAAGTCCTGGGCGAGCCGCCCGACGAGTTGTTCGCGCGGAATACCGACCAGGTCGGCGAGTGCGGGGTTGACGTCGAGTAGTTCGCCCGCGAGCCCGGTCCGGTAGAGCCCGACCGGTACCCGATCGAACAGCTGACGATACGACGCATGCTCGGTTCGCAGCCGACCAACGATGTGGTGGATGAGTAGCCAGGTCGCAAACGCGCCGGGCATGAGAATCGCGGCCGTTGCCAACCCGGCCCAACCACCGCTAGCCACGACCAGAGTGACGGTGTGGGCCGTGAAGGTCACGATCGCGGCCAGGAGCGCCCGGCGCGAGGGCTCGACGATCGTGTACAACGGAAGAGCAAACATCACCGCCGCCGCCACCACCGCGGTGACCGCGTCGAGCCGACCGAACGGCGACGCCACCGCCACCCCGATCGCGATCAGGACTGTCATCAGTTCGATGTCCGTCCGGTCGAGAAGCACCTCGACGACGAGCATCACCCCGACCGCCAGACCGAGCACGATCCAGGCCAGAAGTGCTCTGTCCCGGTTGATCACAGCAAGGACGGCGATGAGGGCGGTCATCGAAGGGACCGCCACGGCACTCAGTAACAGCGCGCGACGCAAAAGCGGGGCACAGCCCACGGCTTCGAGTGAAGTCCAGGCCTCTGGAGGTCCGGATACGAGCGACACACCGTGCTATCGGAAGGCCTCGGGCGGGTCTTGAGAAAGGCAGTTGGCGGCGATTGCTGCCTCCGATCCGATCGGTACCATCGCCCGTATCCGACGAAAGGTCCACGTCATGGCTGCTGAGATCGGCTCGCCGGCTCCCGACTTCTCCCTACGCAATTTCGACGGTGAGTTTGTGTCCCTCGGCGACCTGAAGGGACGGAAGTCCCTCATCGTCTTCATTCCCTTCCCGTTTACCGGGACCTGCGATGGTGAACTGTGCGCCATTCGTGACCGGCTGGCCGACCTCGAGAACCTCGACGCCAATGTCATTGCCATCACGACGGATACGGTCTTCGCCCACAAGGTGTGGGCCGAGCAGAACAACTTCGGGTTCCCCGTCCTATCGGACTTCTGGCCTCACGGGGCGGTGACCACGGCCTATGGGACTTTCGACGAGCGGGTGGGGGCGGCCAACCGCAGCAGCTACGTCCTCGACGAAGAAGGCATCGTCCGCGCGATCATCGCCACCGAGACCCGCAAAGTGGCCCGCGAGTTCGAGGACTACGTAGAGGCGCTGGCTTCTTTCTGAGCGCCAATCGCACCTGAGACGAGACCTGCAACAAAAGGTTCGGCAGGTCGATCGCGGAGCGGTTTTGTGTCATACCGGGGCGATACGTTTGGGCCATGTTGGAAGCCCTTCAAGAACCTGCGACCGATACGCCGTTGCTTTCGGACGATGAACTTCTCGCCGCTTTCGAGCAGGGATGGATCGAACACCGGCGCATCGAGGCCCGTAACACGGCGTTGTTGGCCGAGATCGATCGACGGCGCGCCTACCAGTCATACGGCTACCTGTCGACCACCGCCTATGTGGCCCATGCCACCTCTGAGTCCCAGCAGGCAGCCGCCGGTGAGGTCCGAGTTGCCCGGGCCCTCACCGAGATGCCCGCAACCGCAGCCGCCTTCGCCGAGGGTGATATCGACCGGAGCCGGGTCCGTCGCCTGATCAGAGCCTGGGAAACCGCTCCACAGCCATTCGCCCGTGCCGAATCGATGCTGGTCGAGAGGGCACGCAACCTCGACGCGGCAGGGTTCACCATCGCCGTCGAGATGTGGCGACGGGGAACCGAACCCGAGATCGCCGCCGAAGAAGAACGCCAACGGTTCGCCCGCCGACACCTCTCGATGCGGGAACGCTTCGACGGGATGATCGAACTCGAAGCCCTCCTCGACGTCGTCTCGGGCGAAACCATCCGCACCGCCATCGAATCTCTCGCCAGTCCCGCCAACCGCAGCAGCTACGACGAGCGGACCCCCACCCAGAACCGTGCCGACGCCCTCACCGAGATCTGCCGCAACCACCTCGACACCGGCACCGCCCCCACCCAGGGAGGCCGCAAACCCCACCTCAACATCCTCGTCGACCTCGACACCCTCCACGGACCCACCCGCCGCTCCGAAATCGGCCACGGGCGACTCCTCGGACCAGCCGGCATCGAGTTCCTCGCCTGCGACTCCACCATCTGCCGCGTCGTCGGCGACGGCCCCGGCCACATCCTCGACATGGGAAGAAGCGTCCGCACCGCAACCCCCGCCCAACTAAAAGCACTCGCCATCCGCGACGGCGGCTGCGTCATCCCCGGATGCGGACGCCCCCCTGCTTGGTGCGACGCCCACCACCTCATCGCATGGATCGAAGGCGGCCTCACCAACATCGACGAAATGTGCCTCCTCTGCCGACCCCACCACCTCGCACACCACCTCGGCGTGATTCAGTTACCCCAGTTGGAGTGACCGCGATCGGCGGTCATTCCCTACGGTTCAGAAATATCAGAAACCACCCGCCGCCCTCTGCTGATTGCCGCCGTCGTGCTCGGACTCGTCCTGGTCGCAATCGGGGTGTCCGTCGCCTGGGAAGCAATCCTCCACAACAACATCCTCGCCCGCCGGTTCCGCAACCCCTGGCCCGGCTATCTCATGGTGGTCGTCGGCCTCGTCATCGCCGGCTGGGCGACCCGCACCCTGCGGCGACGACCCCAATGACCGGGGAGGACTGAGCACCGAGAGCATGTGCTCAGGTCAGCACCGGCCCCTTGTCCCGATGACAGCCTGTCACCGGATGTGGCAGGTGATAGTGATGGAGGTGTATCCCCCGGAATTGACCTCGACCCATGGCGTCTCGCACGCATGCCCGCCGACCATTTGCGCCGCCAGCAGGTACCTGCCGGGTGGCATGGTGATCCGGAACTCTCCGGTCGAGTCGACTGCCAACGCGGCGATGGGCTCGACACGGACCAGTTGATTGATGAGGGACTCGTCGCCCTCCGCCGTGACTGGGAACACCTTCACGGTCCCGGCCGTCGCTTGGTCGAGTCCCGGGTATCGCCCCCCGGTCACCCAGAGCAAGCCGTCGATCCCCGACGGGTCGCCGTTACCGCCGCAGGCGGCCACCACGACCGCCAACGCCAAACTCCCGGCGACCAACATGCGACGCATGACAAGAGAATCGTATCCATCGCCCGGCTTACGACACCTGGGCGGACTTTGGCGAGCGGCACTCCAACGCGCGGGAAGCTTCGTGTGATCGCCGTCCCCTCGGCCAG
>JBBEAX010000077.1:0-15292 GCA_040882645.1 Acidimicrobiia bacterium | reverse complement strand
GTCCTGATGGACATAGACCGTCTACAAAGTGTCAACGATGTTCTGATGGTTCTCCGGTAGCGGGTAGCGGGTAGCGGGTAGCGCTCCAGATAACGGGCAGCGCTTCAGATTGCGGGCAGCGGTTATTGTCCTCGCCATGGTCTCGTTGGTCGCCTCGATCTCCTACCCGCCGATTCCCATCTTCCACGTGGGACCGTTGCGGTTGTCGCTGCATGGGCTGATGGCGGGCGTCGGGTTCGTGGTGGGGGCGATCCTCATGTTGCGGGAGGCCCGGCGGCGGGGATTCGACGAGGTGAAGATCACCTCGGTGCTCACGTGGGCGCTTGTCGGGTCGATCCTCGGGGCGCGGCTCTTCACTGTTCCGGCTCACCTCGATGAAGGCCTGATCGAGGCACTCCAGCCCTTCAAGAGCTTCTCGATCATGGGCGGCTTTGCCGGCGGCATCCTCGTCGGAGCCTGGCGAATGCGCATGCTGGGCCTCAACGTGCTGGTCCATATGGACCTGGCGGCTGTCGGGCTGGCGATCGGCACCGTGGTCGGCCGCATCGGCGACCTCTTCATCGTGGAGCACCTCGGCGCCAGGACGAACTTCTTCCTCGGCTACCTGCTCAAGCCGGGCTACGACGTCGCTCCCCAGCACGACGCGCTTGAGCGGCTCTGTGAGACGGCCGGCGAGTGCGGCCCGTACCACCACGCCGGGTTATACGACTTGCTCGGAGCGGGTGTGCTGTTGGGGCTGCTGTATCTCGTTGCGCGGCGGTGGACCAACATCCGCTACGGGGCGCTCATCTTCTTGTGGGCTGCCTGGTACGGATTCCAGCGCTTCCTCATCGATTTCACCAGAAACAACGACCTGCCGAATGCGGACGCCACCGCCGGCCCGTTCACCTGGAACCAGTGGACCGGGCTCACCGTCGGGTTGCTGGCGACGGCGATCTTTCTCTGGATCATCATCCGCAAGAAGTCCCCGGTCGTGTCGTCCGAGGAAGACGCGGCCCGGGGAGCGGTCATCCCCTCCGAATAGTGGACACCGCGCCGATCCGACCCGACGAGCGGTTCGATGAAGGGCGGGTGGAGGCGTTCCTCAGAGCAGAGATGCCGGAGGCGATTGGTGATTTCCCGTTGGTGTTCGAACAGTTCCCGGGGGGCAAGGCCAACCTCACATACCTGGCGCGTGCCGGCAACACCGAGCTGGTGCTGCGGCGACCTCCGCTGGGCCAGCTCGCCCCGGGAGCCCATGACATGGCCCGCGAGTTTCGGGTGCTCTCGGTGCTCCACCGCAGTTACCCGAAGGCGCCTCGAGCTTTCGTCCTCTGCGAGGACGCCGGGATCATGGGGGCCCCGTTCTTCGTGATGGAGCGGCGTCACGGGCACGTGGTGCGTGAGTCGTGGCCGCCCGGGCTCGAGGTCGACGATGCATTCCGCCGCCAGGTCGGATCGAACCTGGTAGATGCTCTCGCCGAACTCCATCTGGTCGATCATGCGGCGCTGGGCTTGGGCGATCTTGGACGACCGGACGGGTTCGTCGAACGCCAGGTGGCAGGGTGGTCGGGCCGCTGGGAGCGTGCCAAGCATCGTGACCTCCCGGCGATGGAAGAGGTCGCCCGTCGCCTGGCTGCGGCGGTCCCTGCACCACAGGCGGCGACCCTGCTCCACAACGATTTCAAGCTCGACAACACGATGATCGACGACGGTGGGTCGATCGTGGCCGTATTCGACTGGGACATGTCGACGACCGGGGACCCTCTCGTAGACGTGGGCACCACCTTGGCCTATTGGTCGGGTGGCGGTCTGGGCTCGTTCGCGGCCGCCGATTCGGTGGTGTTGGGCGACGCATTCGGGCCGCCGGACATCATCGAGCGCTATGCCGATGCCACCGGCTTCGACCTGGCAGGGATCGACTGGTACCGCGCCTTGGGGCTGTTCCGCATTGCGGTCATCGTCCAACAGATCTACATCCGCTGGGTTCGCGGGCAGACGAAGGACGGCCGGTTCGAGGGATTGGGAGAACTGGTTCCCCCTATGGCCGAGGCCGCGATCGAGTTGCTCGAGTGAGTGTGACGCGCGGGCGGGCCGTCACTTGATGATGGCGCCGGTCACCTGTTCGATGCTGAACAGTCGATCTCCGTTGCTGGCCACTCCCGTAGCTAGAACCACGATGATGCTGCCACGGGCCATCGAGTAGTCGACCCGGTCATCGTCCGGCCCTCCCCTGATCTTGTTGCGGGTGCCCTCCACCGTTACGAGGTCGCGACCCGAGCCGGCCTTTACCCGATCGCGCCCCTTGCCAGGGGCGATCTGGTCGTCCCCTTTGCCACCGAGGATGGTGTCCTTGCCGTCTCCGCCGAACAGGCGGTCATTGCCTGTCCCCCCGTTGACGTAGTCGGTCCCATCGAGGGCGCAGACGACGTCGTCACCTGCGCCGGCGTTGATCACATCGTCGCCGTTGGTGCCGAGGATCACGTCGTCGCCATCCGTTCCCTGGAGCGGCACTCCAGGCGTCACCGTGAGCGTCGGCAGCAGGCCGTCGCACCGGGCGGGCGATTGATTCGAGCGCCCGGCGAGGAGGGCTTCATATGGATTCACGAGAATCCCTTGAGGGTCCTTGAGCTCGAGGTGGAGATGCGGTGAGGTGCCCTCGGCGTTGCCCGAGTCGCCCACCCATCCGATGAGCTGGCCCGCCTGGACCCAGACGCCGGGGACGATACCGGGGGCGACTCCCCAACCGTTCCCGTCATCCGTGCCGGGGGTGTCGTTGTTGAGGTGGATGTACCACGACTCCCAGCCATCATCGTGATCGAGGGCGAGGGTGCAGCAACGATCGGGTGGGGGGATCTCGTCACGCGACCAGTTGACGTACTTGACCGTGCCGGAGGCCGCGGCGTAGACGGGAGTCATCTTGGGCGCCATGAGGTCCTGGGCGTGGTGGATCGTGTTGCCCGCGCGCGCCGAGTAGAAGGTGTCGTTGAAAAACGGGTTCCCCTCGACGGGGAACGCCAGGGGATAGTCGACCATCTCTCCGAATACGTGTTCGTCGCCGTCGGCGTAAGGAGGGGAGTGGTGGGCCGCGGCGATGGGGGTCACCGCCAGGGTGGCGGTCAACAGCGAGGCCCCGAGCGCGATTCGATTCAATGGCCGCCGACGTGTCATATCTGATCCCATCGGCAGTTGCTTGGCCGAAACTTGAACCCACCGTACGGGGGTGAGGGAATTAGTCGCTGGCTTCATCAATTCTCGGCTTGTGGCAAGCCGAGAATTGATACCGGGGCGAGGGAATTCGCTCACCCCCGTAAGGGAGTGGCGAGATTTGTGTGGGTTCGGGCACTAGGAAAGGCCGTGGAACTCAGACTTCGCGCCACGGGTCATCAACGCCCGGACCATGTCTGCAGGCTGGAGCCCGTCGTAGAGAACCGCACCCACTGCGTGGGCGATCGGCATCTCGATCTGATGTCGCTGGGCGAGGGCGAGCACTGCTTCGGTGGTCTTCACCCCTTCCGCCACCATCCGCATCTCCTCGGTGATCTCGCGCAAGGAGCGGCCCCGGCCGAGCTCAACGCCCACCATGCGGTTACGGCTCTGCTCGCTGAAGCAGGTGGCCACGAGGTCGCCCATGCCGGCGAGCCCGGCGAAGGTGAGGGGTTGACCGCCCATGGCAATGCCCAGGCGGGTCAGCTCGGCCAGTGCCCGAGTCACCAGCGCCGCCATCGAGTTGTCGCCATAGCCGAGGCCGTGCGCCATTCCGGCGGCGATCGCCATCACGTTTTTGACCGCGCCTGCGGACTCGCATCCGATTACGTCGGGGTTGGTGTAAACCCGGAAAGTGGGACCCATGAGCAGTGTCTGCAGCCTGGCTCCCACCGTCTCGTCGGGCATACCGACCACCGCCGCGGCCGGCTGGCCGGCGGCGATCTCGCGGGCCAGGTTGGGTCCGGTGAGGACGCCGACGGAACTCGGATCGACATCGAGCACGTCGAGAACCACCTCGGTCATGCGATTCAGGGTCGCAGTCTCGATGCCCTTGGTGAGGCTGAAGATCGGTACGTCTCGCGGAACCGCGTCGCCGGCGGCGACGAGGACGTCACGGAACCCGTGCGATGGCACCGCCATGATCACCATCTCGGTGCCGCTGAGCGCCTCCTCCAGGTCGCTGGTCGCCCGCAGCCGGTCGGGCAACACGGTGTCGGCGAGATAGTCGGGGTTGACGCGTTCGTGCTGGATGCGAACTGCGAGGTCGTCGCGACGGGCCCAAAGGACGGTGTCGGTAGTCGCGGCGGCGAGGGCGGCCACGGCGGTGCCCCACGATCCCGCCCCGATGACACTCACGCGCATCCGCGCACCGTAACGAGCGGCGGGCGGTGCTGCACGACAATCCTTGACCCTGAGCCCGGAACCGGCAAGCCTTGCGCCTGTGCCGGACCGGGGATCGCAGCGAACCTACGTGATCGACACATGTGTCTTGCTGGCCGACCCGGCCGCCATCTTCCGATTCGATGAGCACGATGTGGTGCTGCCCCTGGTCGTGATCGAGGAGTTGGACCGCAAGAAGACGCTGATGGACGAAGTGGGGTCCAACGCCCGCCGGGCCATCAGGCTGCTCGAAGAGTGCGGTGCGTCCGAGGCAGGTGGGCTGTCCCAACCGGTTCCGCTGCCATCCGGCGGCACGTTGCGGATCGAATTGAACGGGGTCAACTCTCGCCGCCTGCCAGAGGTGCTGGACCCCAAGACACCCGACCATCGGATCCTCTCCACCTGCCTCGAACTCGAGACAAATGGTGTGCCAGCCGTCCTGGTCACCAAAGATGTCGCCCTGCGAATCAAGGGCGCCCAATTGGGCGTCGAGGTGCAGGACTATCGGGCAGACGTCGTCGCGGTGGACGAGTACTACACCGGTGTCACCGAGATCACGGTCGATTCCGCCACGGTCGATCGCTTCTACACCGAGGGCAAGATCAGGCTCGACCAGCCCGGGCTGATGCTCAACCAGTTCGTCGTCATGAAGGCCCCGGCATCGCAGTCGGCGGTGGGCCAGGTGGTCGAGGTCGAGCCGAATCCGGTGGCGGTGAGGGTGCCGGGGAACCGACGGGTGTTCGGGGTCGAATCGAAGAACGTTCGCCAGGCCTTCGCCCTCGAGTTGCTGCTCAACCCGGACATCCCCGCGGTCTCGCTAATGGGAGCCCCCGGAACGGGCAAGACGTTCCTGGCGCTCGCCGCCGGCCTGGAACAAGTGCTCGAGGCCGGTCGATACCGCAAGGTGTCTGTCTACCGGCCGCTGATCGCGGTCGGCCGTCAGGAGATCGGATACCTGCCCGGCGACCTCGACGAGAAGCTGGCTCCGTGGATGGCGGCCGTCCACGACAATCTCTACGCGCTGTTCTCGGACGGAGGTCCCGGTGCCGCTCGCCAGGCCCTCGAGGAGCTGGTCGATCGGGATGCGCTCGAACTGGCGGCCATCACCTATCTGCGAGGGCGCTCGATCACCGGCGAATTCGTGATCATCGACGAGGCACAGAACCTCGAGCTCTCGACCCTCAAAGTGATCCTCACCCGAATCGGTCCCGACGCCAAGGTGGTGTTCTGCGGGGACTTCACTCAGATCGACAACCCCTATGTGTCCCCGTTCGGCGGGGCAGCGGCGATGATCGAGAAGATGAAAGGCAACCACCTCTTCGGGCATGTCACCCTCGAGCGAACGGTCCGCAGCCCCCTGGCGGAGCTGGCGACAACCGTTCTCTGAGCGTTCGGCCTACGGCCTAGAGCCCACGGCCCACGGCCCAGAGCCCACGGCCCACGTCCCACGGCCTAGGGCCCATGACCAGAGCGCGGTCGAAGTCTCCTACGCGTTCTGCCGGTAAGCGGTCAGCGGTAGGCGCCCTCTGACCCTTGACCGTCAACCGGCTGTTGGCTGTTTTGACTACCTTCACGAATGTGAGCGACCAGTTCGACCCCGTGGTGCGTCGGCGGGGACTCGCCCGCAGGACTGCCAGTTCGGCCTTCCGGCGGGTCGACGCGATGTTTGGCAGGAACGGGCCGGCTTTCAAGCAGTTGGCGGTGTCATGGGCGACGAGCACTGCCGGCGACACGCTCGTCACCATCGCCCTCGCCCAGACGCTGTTCTTCGGAGTGCCCTCCGCCGACGCCCGAGGGAACGTTGCTCTCTACCTCGCCCTCACCCTCGCCCCATTCGCGGTGATCGCACCGGTGATGGGCGGGATCTTTGCCAGGTTCCGCGGGGTGTACCGGGCAGCGCTCACCCTGTCGGCCCTTGCTCGGGCGGTGCTGGTGGTGGTGATGATGTTCGGGCTGACCACGATTTGGCTGTATCCCCTGGCGTTCGGGATGCTCGTGCTTTCGCGACTGTTCGGGATCACGAAGTCGAGCATGCTCCCGGTGGCACTGCCCGCGCCCGTCGCCCTCGTCAGCGCCAACGCCGCCCTTGCCCGTATCGGGATCCTCTCGGGTGCGGTGGTTCTGCCGATCGGCGCTCTGGCCGTGCAAATCGATCCGGCGATTGCGCTGGCTGTGGCGGCGGTGTTCTTCGTCGCGACAACCTTCACCTGCATGGGCCTTCCCCATCCCCGAAGCGTCGAGGACATGGACGTGGACCCCGATGCTGATAGCTATCCGGTGCTGCCCCCGCGGAACCTGCGTCTGGCGCGCTTTGCGACGGCAGGTGCCAGGTTCCTCAACGGGTTCTTGCTTCTGCTGCTCGCCTTCGAATTCCGTGACGCCGAAGCCGGCGCCCTCGATTTCGGGGCGCTGATCGCTGCCGGTGGGGTGGGGTACGGCCTGGCATCGATCATCAGTCCGCTGCTCGAGAGACTGCTGCGGGAGGAACCGATGGTGGTGGCGGCGCTGGCCCTAGAGGCGGCCGCCGCGTTCATCGCCGGCCAATTCTTCGGTCTGGCGGCGGCGGCGGCACTCGCGGCCGCCGCCGGGCTGGCGTGGGGCACCGCCAAGTTCGCGTTCGACGGTCTCCTCCAGGCGACCGTCCATCCCGACAAGCGGGGCAGCGCCTTCACCCGGTCGGAGACGCTGTTCCAGCTCGCCTGGGTGGTGGGGGCGATCCTCCCGGTGACGATGGCGATTCCAGCCGAGGTGGGGCTGGCTGGTGCCGGGGTCTTCGCGCTGGCTGCACAGACGCTGTTCGTGTCGAGCCTGCTGGTGGAGCGGCACGGCTGATCGACATCTGCGATGCCGCGGATTCTTAGCCGATGATCAGGCGGCGGCGGATTCCTCGCCGGTGCCATCCACCGACACGGTGAGGCCTTTGAACAGTGCGCCGACTGCGGCTGCGGCGGCGAGGCGAGGCGCGATCACGATACCGGCAGCGGCGGCGATCACCGCATGCAACAGCTTGGCCTTCACCATGGGGCGGCCGTCGGCGGCACGGACGGTGACCGTCCGCTCATTGGCGGCTGCGAGGAGATCTGAGAGTCGTTCGTTCATGAGGGGGCAAGCGTACCGGCCGCGGCGGAGGTCGGGTCTGTCGGTCCCTTGACATATATCGAGGACGGATATATTGTCCCCGGACATACCGTGCGCACGGTATCCAGAAAGGATCGATGACGTGAGTGGTGCACAGGCCCAGAGCCCCGACGGACATCTTCCGCTCACACCGGCGGCGTCGCATATATTGCTGGCGCTGGCGGACGGCGACAAGCACGGCTACGCCATCATGCGCGAAGTCGAGGACCTGTCAGACGGGACTCTGACGATGGGCCCGGGCACGCTCTACGGCTCGATCAAGAGGATGCTGGGTGCGGGCCTCGTCGAGGAGACCGAGAACCGCCCCGACCCCGAATTGGATGACCAACGTCGTCGCTACTACCGGCTCACCGGCCTGGGTGAAAGGGTCCTCGGTGCCGAGATGGCTCGGCTCGAGGCGATGGTGAAGGTGGCCGCTGCAAAGCGAGTTGCCTTTCGTCCACGGCCTGAGGGTGCGCAGTGAGTGGCCCACGAGCGGTGACGCTCTACGTGGCCTTGCTTACGGCCTATCCCCGCGAGGTGCGTGACGAGTACGGCGACGACATGGTCCAGCTGTTCGCCGACCGGTACCGCGATGAGCGGCCCGGCGGCAACCTGCTCCGATTCGCCAGGTTCTGGGGAGGAATAGTCGGTGACCTCGTTCGGACCGCACTCACCGAGCGAACGGAGAGTGTTGTGGCGAACTTCAAACAGCAATGGTGGAAGTGGGCGATCGGCCTCGTAGCGGCTCTTGAGCCGGTGCTCGTGTTCGGGGCCGGAGTGGGGGTGTCGGCGAGCCTCTTGGTCAGCGCGGTGCCGATGGTTGCGTTGGTGCTGGGGCTTGGGTTGCTGAGGAGCCGGCCGCGCCTCGCGGCTGGCCTGCTTGTCTTCGGGCTCCTTCCGGCGGTCGTCGCCGGGATCGTGTACTTCTGGTTCCCACCCATGTACCTGGTGACCCTGTTCGGCATCTACCTGTCGGTTCGGGTCCTCATGGAGGCAGGGAGATTGACGCGATCTCTCGCCCCGGCGTGACGCGACGGGCGAGACGTGGGGGGGGGGGGGCGGCCCCCCCCCCCCACGTCGTTAGCGCCTCGAGTCGGTCGCTGTTCTAGCCTCGGCTGATGCGTGCCGTCACCATCACCGCGTACGGTGCCCCGCTATCCGCGATCGAACTGCCCGATCCCATCCCCGGGGAGTTGGACGTGGTGGTGAGGGTGGAGGCGGCCGGGATGTGCCGTTCCGACGTTCACTACCGGTCGGGGACCCGGCCGGTGCCGTCGCTGCCCCTGGTGCCCGGGCATGAGGTGGCTGGCACGATTCTCGCCGTCGGTGAGGGTGTCACCGATCGGGCCATAGGCGACCGGGTCTGCCTCCACTACCTGGTCACCTGCGGAAGGTGCGCTCAGTGTCGGCGGGGCGCCGAGCAGTTCTGCGAGGTGGGGCAGATGATCGGTCTCGACCGCCAGGGTGGCTACTCCGAGCAGATCGCGGTGCCGGCCCGCAACGCCCACCTGGTGCCCGCCGGTGTCGACACGGCGGTGGCGGCCATCATGATGTGCTCCTCGGCGACCGCCCTCCACGCCCTCCGCCGGGGTGAGGTGGCGCCCGGCTCGAGCGTGGCGATCTTTGGGGCGGGAGGGCTGGGAGTGTCGGCCATCCGACTGGCGCAGATCCTTGGGGCGTCGCAGGTTTTCGCGGTCGACGTCAACCCGCGCAAGCTCGAGGCGGCGGCCGCGCTCAGAGCCGTACCCGTCGACGGCAACGCCGACCCGGTGGCCGCGCTGCTCGCCGCTGGTGGGGTGGATGTCGCCCTCGAACTGGTGGGCAGCGCCGAGGTGATGAAGTCGGCCCTGGACTCTCTGGCGCCCTCCGGACGCGCCGTCGCGGTGGGCATCACCCATCGGGAGTTCGGGCTGGACCCTTATCGAGATTTGGTCAAGCGCGAGGTCGACCTGCGCGGCTCGGCCGATCACCTCGCATCCGAGATCGACGAGCTGCTGACGATGGCCGGTGACGGGACGCTCGATCTGGGGGAGGCGATCACCCGCCGCATCCCCCTCGACGCCGCCGCAGTCACCGAGGCCATGGACCGCCTCGAAGCCTTCGGCGACGACATTCGGGTGGTGATCGAGCCGTAGCGCCTCGCTTCGCTCGGCCCCGCAATTCGCAATTCGCGATTCGCAATTCGACGGAAAGGCAGAAGGCGCCTTCCTGCGGAAGCCGGATGGCCGAGGGCTCGTTCCCGGAGATGCGAGACTGGAGACTGCGTTACCGTCCTCTTTCCATGCTGCTTTCTGAAGCCATTCGCGCAGAGATCGTCCTGCATGCTCGGGCGGGCCATCCGAACGAGGCGTGCGGCTTGTTGGCTGTGGATGGTGACGGCCGGGTGCGGCGGGCGTATTGCCTGGACAATGTCGACCGGTCGCCCTTCTCGTTCACCGTCGATCCCGACCAGCACTTTGCCTCGCTCATTGATGCCGAATCCAACGGGTGGTCTTTGGGCGGCTCGTTCCACTCACATCCCCGCACTGGTGCGGTCCCGTCGCAGACGGACATCTCCCGTGCCCTGGAACCGGACTGGGTGTATTTGATCGTGGGGCTTGCGGATCCCGAGATACCCGAGCTCCGAGGGTGGTGGATTCGAGCGGGAATGGCCGTGGAGGAACCGATCGAGGTCGTGCCCGTCACCGAGGGGGTTCGATGACCTACGGCGAGCTGTTGGCCCGGATGCGAGCCGCCATACGCGAGGTGTCGGTGGAAGAGTTGGCTTCCGCCGATCCGGCTCCGGTGTTGATCGACATCCGGGAGACCTTCGAACACGCCTCGGGGATCATCGAAGGGACGCACCTGGTGCCGCAAGGCAGTCTGATGGGATCGATCGGCGAAATCGTCCCGGACCAGAGAACATCGGTGGTTCTCTACTGTGCCCACGGGAATCGTTCGGTTTTCGCCGCCAAGGCTCTCGACACTATGGGCTACTCCAATGTCGCCTCCCTGGCGGGAGGCATCGACATGTGGCGTCGGGCGGGTCACCCCGTGGCGATGGCATCCGAGCAGACTCCGAGCGGGCGGTATGCGCGGCACCTCGTTCTGCGCGAGATCGGCGAAGCGGGGCAACAGCGGCTGCTCGATGCCAGGGTCCTGGTGATCGGAGCCGGCGGGCTCGGGTCGCCGGCGCTGCTCTACCTCGCGGCCGCGGGTGTCGGCACTATCGGGGTGGTCGATCCGGATGTGGTCGACGTGACCAATCTGCAGCGTCAGGTGCTGCACGACGGCACCCGGCTCGGCGTCCCGAAAGTGGCCTCGGCGGCGGAGACGCTGCACCGGCTCAACGACGATGTCGAGGTGATCCCCTACCCCGTGGCCATCAGGGCCGACAACGCCCTCGGGCTGATGGAGGGGTACGACGTCGTGATCGACGGCGCCGACAACTTCCCTACGCGCTACCTGCTCAACGACGCGTCGTTGCATCTCCGGATCCCGGTGGTGCACGGATCGATCTTCCGGTGGGAGGGGCAGGTGACGGTCTTCGACCCGTATCGGGGGCCTTGCTATCGGTGCCTGTTTCCCCAGCCTCCGCCCCCCGAGTTCGCCCCCAACTGCGCCGAGGCCGGCGTGCTGGGCGCGCTACCCGGGGTGATCGGCTCGATGCAGGCGGTGGAGGCCGTGAAGGCGATCCTTGGCGTGGGTGAAACGCTGCGTGGCCGCCTCATTTCCTACGACGCCCTTGCCCAGGAGTTCACCGAACTGCGCGTCGATCGGGACCCGGCGTGCCCGGCGTGCGCCGACGAGTTCCGTCCTCCGGCATTGGTGGACTACGACGAGTCCTGCGGCTTCGCCGGCAGTGTCGCCCGTCCCTAGCCGCCGAAGCCGATTCGGTAAACCCCGGACGCCGTGGTGATGTAGAGCTCGCCGTCATGGTCGACGCCGAACGACGACAGTTGTTCCAGCCCGGTGGTGAAGATGCGGGAGTCGGTGACCTCGCCGCCCTCGACCCGAATCGCCATGATCTCCGTAGAGCAGTAGTCGCCGAAGAAGTACACACCGTCCAATTCGGGGTGGTCCGCACCGCGGTACACGTAGCCCCCGGTCACCGAGCATCTGCCACCGTCGTGGGAGTACTCATGGACAGGCCCGAGGAAGGCATTGTCTCCGCAGAGTTCCTCGGGACCGTCGTAGCAATGAGTCCCTTCGAGGATCGGCCAGCCGAGATTCGCTCCGGGCATGTCGAGGCCGACGCGGTTGATCTCCTCCCATGATCCCTGTCCGACGTCGGCGACCCACAAGTCGGTGCCGTCGAAGCTGAATCTCCAGGGATTGCGCAAACCCCAGAAGAACACTTCGGGTGCCCCATCCGATCCATCGGCGAACGGGTTGCCGCTGGGGATCGCGTATCGATCGCCGGAGTCGACGTCGATGCGGAGGATGGCGCCAAGAAGAGTGAAGGGGTCCTGGCCGTTGCGGTACTGGTCGCCACCACCACCGCCATCGCCGAGGGCGATGTAGAGATAGCCGTCGGGCCCGAAGGCGATCATCCCCCCGTTGTGATTTTGGGCGGGCTGGGGATGGCTGAGGATCAGTTGGACGCGCTCGGGGTCGGAGCCATCGGTCGGCAAGTGATACTCGACGATGGTCGTGGAGAAGTCGCCAATTCGTGAGTAGTGGACGAAGGCACGTTCGGGACTATCGGGATGGAAAGCCAGGCCAAGCAGACCGCGTTCGCCCGCGAACCACACTCTGTCGCGAATGTCGAGAACAAGCTTCGCGTCGCTGCCGTCGCGGTTCATCGACTGGACGGTGCCTTCCTGGTTGACGACATAGAGCCGGTCGTCGCCCGGGCGCGCAGTCACGAAGACGGGGGAGGTGAACCCCTCACCGACAGGGTCGAGTACCAGGTCACCGACGGAATCGAGCGGGACTGTCGCGGTCGGAACCGTCGTCGTGGTAGGCCCGATGGTGGTCGTCGAGGCTGGGTCGGTCGTGGAGGTCACGCCCGCCGTCGTTGCCACCGGGCCCGTGGTGGTCGGCTGGGCCGCACCATCGTCACCGCAACCCACCACCGCCAGCAACACGATTGCGAGCGAGATGCGTCTCATGGCTCGATCGTAAAGGGGGGTGCGAGCTACCTCAGACTTGATCGAGCGCCCTGGCGATGTCGCGGATCAGATCGTCGGGATGTTCGACGCCGATGGAGAGGCGCACCAGGCTCTCGGTGATGCCGATCTTGGCGTTCTCCTCGGGCCCGGCCTCGCAATGGGTCATCGAACAGGGGTGCTCGGCGAGGGACTCGACCGAGCCGAGGCTCACCGCCAGCTTGAACAGGCGGAGCCCGTCGAGGAAGCGGTAGCACTCGGGTTCCCCGCCATCGATCTCGAATGAGATCATCCCGCCGGCGCCGAGGCACTGCTCTTTGAACAGGTCGTGGCGGGGGTCACCCGCCTCGATGTGGCCTAGGTAGCTGACCGCGGTGACCTTGGGGTGCTCACGGAGGTAGTCGGCGACCTTCCGGGCCGAGTCGGCCTGATGCTCCATTCGCATTCGCAGCGTGGTGAGGCTCCGCAGCAACAGCCAGGCCGTGAACGGACTCATCATGCTGCCCGTGAAGGTCCGCATCGCCCGGATCGGCCCCATCATCTCGGCCGAGCCGGTGGCGGCGCCGGCGATGATGTCGCCGTGTCCTCCGAGGTACTTGGTGGCCGAGTACAGGACGATGTCGGCGCCATGGTCGATGGGCCGCTGAAACACCGGCCCCAGGAAGGTGTTGTCCACCGCGAACGGGACCTTGCGGTCCGAGGTGGAGAACCGGGCGGCGAGCTGGCTGCACATCGCCATGTCGATCAGGTCGTTGGTCGGATTGGCCGGTGTCTCGGCGTAAACCATTCCGAGCGGTCCGCCGGCACCTTCGATGGCAGCGGCGATCTGGTCGGCCGTCTCATCGGGGCCGAAACGGACCACCCGGACGCCGAACTCCGGCAGCACCGAATCGATGAAGTGCTGCGTGCCGCCGTAGACCGGGGTGCTGGCGGCGATCACGTCGCCCGGCCGCAGGTGAGCCCACATGGTGGTGGTGATCGCCGCCATCCCGCTGACGAACACCGCCCCTCTCTCGGTGCCGTCCCACAGGGCGAGGCGGTCCTCTGCGATCTCGAGGTTGGGGTTGTTGATCCGCGAGTAGATCAGGTGGGGCCGCTCGCCCGGCTCGGCGTCGATGAGGCCATACGCCACCTGGAAGCACCGCTTGCCGGCAGCGGCATTGGGGAACACGAAGGTCGAGGTTTGAAAGATCGGAGGGGACACCGCCCCTTCGGACCACTCCGGCTCGTAGCCGTAGGACATCATCAGGCTCTCGGGGTGGAGAGCGGTCTCCCCGGGGTCGCTCCGCTTCGCCATCGGTCCTCCAGGATCGGCGGGACGGGCGCGGCTGCTGCCTCGTCCTGAAATCTAACCGGGTCGGTGGCCCTCGGTCAGGTGCTTTCGGCCCCGGTTGTCAGCCGCGCCGGTGACAGTGCCTCGGCACTCAGTCCAACCCGGGTGAGGTGGGCCGGGGGAGCACCGTCCAGGATCGTGCCCTCGGCGAACCTGGCCATCGCCGGGGCGGTCTTGATGCCGAAGCCGCCCTGCCCGGCGAGCCAATAGAAGCCGGGCACCTCGGGGTCCCAGCCGTTGACCGGGCGATGGTCGGCCACGAACGATCGCAGTCCCGCCCAGGCGCGCTCGATCGAGCGGATGGGCATCGTGGTCACCGCGGTGATGCGCTCGATGGCCAGCGCGACATCGGCTTCCTCATGCCGGGCGTCGCATGGATCCATGGCCGTCTCATCGGCGGGTGACGCCAGCAGGTGGGTGCCTTCGGGCCGGAAGTACCACTGCTCGTCCACGTCGATCACCATCGGCCAGCGCCGGGGATCTAATCGGTCCGGGGGTCGGAAGATGAATGCGGTCCGCCGTTTGGGAACCAGGCCGATCGGACGCGTTCCCGCCATGCCTCCCACCCGGTCGGCCCACGCCCCGGCGGCGTTGATCACGATGTCGGCTGCGTGGTCGCCGTCCGGGGTGGCGATCGTCCACGAGCCTCCGGTGAGGCGCAGACTCACCACCGGAGACCGGGTGAGGATTCGCGCTCCCCGGGTGCGCGCCCCCTGCTGGTAGGCGAGATGGAGGGCGTGGACGTCGATGTCCATCGCCCCCGGTTCGAGGATCCCGCCGGCCACCACTTCCTGGTCGAGGACCGGGCACAGGGCGCAGGCCTCGTCCCCGCCGACCCCGGTGACGGTGGGGACCATCGCCCGGAACTCGTCGAGCGCAGCCGCCAGGGCTGGTGCCTGGTCGGCGGTGCCGACGAACAGCAACGACCGGGGAATGACCAGGGGCGAATCGGAGAACCCTGGGGGAGGAGCCTCGAGAAACGGCCGGCTTGCGATGGCGAGCCGGCGCACCACCGGGTCCCCGTAGCATTCGGTGAACAACGCCGCCGACCGCCCGGTGGCGTGGTACCCGCAGATCGGCTCCTGTTCGAACAGAGTGACCTCGGCGCGGGCCGACAACTCATAGGCAACGGACGCGCCGGCGATCCCTCCACCGATGACGGCGATGTTCATGTTTGGGCTTCGCTGCGCTCGGCCCGCAATGCGCAATGCGCGATGCGCAATACGAAGGAGGGCCTCGCTGCGCTCGGCCCGCGACTGGGTGCTGGCAAGAAGCGCTGCTCGCGCATGCTCTCTCCTGACTCTTGATTCTTGATTCTTGACTCTTGACTCTTGACTCTTGACTCTTGCGGGAGGCGGGAGGCGGGAGGCGGGAGGCGGGAGGCGGGAGGCGGGAGGCGGGA
>JBBEAX010000076.1:11397-15298 GCA_040882645.1 Acidimicrobiia bacterium | reverse complement strand
TTGCCGACGACGCGGCGCAGTGGGTGGGGGCCTATGTCCACATCCCGTTCTGCCGGTCGGTGTGTCCGTACTGCGACTTCGCCGTCGTCGCGCTCTCGGCCGATGGAGTCGCCTCGGACGCGCGGGGGCCATATCTCGAGGCGCTTCTCGAGGAGATCGCGTCGGAGGCGCGTTTCGCCCGACCTCTCGATGCAGTCTTCGTCGGTGGCGGTACCCCCACATCGATGAACCCGTCCGACCTCGGCAGGCTTCTCGCTGCGCTCGAGAGGCGGCTGGGGCTGGCTGCGGGCGCCGAGGTGTCGATCGAGGCCAACCCCGAAGACCTCCTGCCGGGGGTTCCCGCTGCCCTTGCCGGGGTGGGCTTCAACCGAATCTCGCTCGGCGTGCAGTCGCTTGATTCGATGGTGCTCCTCTCACTCGGCCGCACGCACGATCCGGGTGCAGCCCTTGCGGCGATTGCCGAAGCTGTGGGCGCGTTCGCCTCGGTGAATGTCGACCTCATCTACGGAACCCCGGGTGAATCCGACCGTTCCTGGTCGGATTCCGTTGCCCGGGTGATCGACGCCGGGATCCACCACCTGTCGGCCTACGCCTTGACGGTGGAGAAAGGCACGCCACTGGGTCGGGCCGTCCTCGCCGGAGCGGCGGCGCCCGACCCCGACGACCAGGCGTCGAAGTACGAGATCGTGGTGGCGGCCGCGGAGGCGACCGGGCTCGTCCGATATGAGACGTCGAACTTCGCCCGCCCCGGGCATCACTGCCAATACAACCTTCTCACGTGGGGCCAGGGCGAGTACGCCGCCTTCGGGAACGGTGTTCATCGGCATCGCGATGGCGTCCGCTCGTGGAACGTGCGCCGGGTGGATCGCTACATCGAGCGGGCGGCGACCGACGCCGTGTCGGGCGAGGAGCGGCTGGAGCGCTGGGGGAGAGAGGTGGAGCGGGTCGCCATCGGGTTGCGGCGGGTGGCGGGAGTGGTCCCCGGCGCCGCCGGATCGGCGCTGTTGGCCTCGGTGGCGGGCCAGCGACTGGCTGCCGCCGGCGTGATCGAACGATGGGGCGACCGTATCCGGGTGATTCGGCCGCTGTTGGGCGACGAAGTCGCCCGCACCCTGTTAGCACTCCCCCCAGGCGACTGCTAGCAGCACTGCTAACCTCGGGCTGATGCTGGATGATCGCAAGGCGGGGATCTTGGCCGCACTCGTCGAGGAGTACATCGACACCGGCGCGCCCGTGGCCTCCCAGACGATCCTGGACCGCTCCGGGCTCGATTGCTCGAGCGCCACGGTACGCAACGAGTTGGTCGTGCTCGAGCGCGAGGGATATGTCTCCAAACCCCACACCTCCGCCGGGCGGGTGCCAACCAACCGCGGATATCGCTACTACATCGACCACCTCTCGCCCGGCCTCCTCCGTGCCTCTACCCGCGGCCGGATCGCCGAGTTCTTCGGTTCCTTCCAATCCGAGTTCGGCAAGGTTCTCCGGGAGACCTCCGACCTCCTCTCGGAGATCACCGCCTACCCGGCGGTGGTGCTGGGACCGGGCCTGCGCGACCAGACGCTGCGCGACGTCCACCTGCTCGGGGTCGAACCCGGCGTCGTGCTAGTGGTGCTCGTGGCCGAGGGCGGGCGGGTACATCAGTCCATCGTTCGTTGCCCGGCACCGGCGACTCCAGCAGAGGTCGCCGAGGCGAATTTGGCCCTGATCGAGGCTCTGGTGGGAACGACGATGCCGTCGGCGCCCATCGGCTACGACTTCGGCGGCCTCGCCCCGATGGCGCGGTCCCTGGTCGACCGGGTCCTCGAGGCGGTCGAGGGCGCTGCCTCCAGCGGCCGTGAGATCCATGTCGGCGGCGCCAGCCGGATGGTCGAGCTGTGGGAAGACCTCGCCAAGCTCCATCGGATTCTCGCCCTGCTCGAGCGGGAGGCCACCGTTCTCGAGCTGCTCGACGACTCGGCGGAGGGTACGACGGTCCGCCTCGGTCCCGAGATCCACGCCGGCGAGGAGGACCTCGCGGTGGTTTCGTCACCCTTCGCCGCGGGCCGCTCCCGGGGCCGCATGGGGGTGCTCGGCCCGATGCGGATGGACTATCGACGCACGATTCGGGTCGTCGAAGAGGTGTCCGACGCCCTCGGCGACACGCTGGCACCTTGATGGCCGACTACTACCAGGTGCTCGGCGTCGAACGCGATGCCTCCCAAGAGGAGATCAAGAAGGCGTTTCGCCAGTTGGCGCGCGAGACGCATCCCGACGCCAACAACGGGGACCGGGGTACCGAGGAGAGATTCCGGGTCATCGCCGAGGCATACGAGGTGCTGTCGGATCCGCAACGAAGGGCCGCCTACGACCGTGGTGACCGGATCGACCTGGGTGACCTCTTCTCCTCCTTCGCCGGTGTCGACGATCTGCTGAGCCGCTTCTTCGGGGGAGGATTCGGCGGCGCCTCCCGCGGTCCGGCTCAAGGCAGGGATGTGGGGGTGGCGGTGAGCATCAGCCTCGCCGAGGCGGCGAGCGGCACGTCGCGCTCGGTGGCGTACCGGGTTCCGACCGCATGTGCCACCTGCGCCGGTTCGGGGGCCGCCCCCGGTTCGGACCTCGACACGTGTGAGCGGTGCGGGGGACAGGGATCGGTACGGGTGACCCGGCAGACCCTGCTCGGCGCCGCCATGACCATCGCCCGGTGCGAGCGGTGTCGGGGCCGGGGGAGGATCGTGGCCGAGCCCTGCCCGGAGTGTTCGGGCGCCGGCTCGGTCGTTGGGGACCTCGAGGCAGAGATCGACATTCCGGCAGGGATCGAGGGTGCCTCCCGGCTCCGCCTCCAGGGGAGAGGCGCTGCGGGCGAACCCGGCGGACGATCCGGTGACCTTTTCGTGGATGTGACGGTGGAGGCCGATGCCCGCTTCGAGCGGCACGGGCCGGATCTGGTGCACCGGATCGAGATCGGCCTTTCGGAGGCGGCCCTGGGGACCTCGGCGGACATCCCCACCGTCGACGGCGACCCGGTGGAGATCGACATTCCCGCCGGCACCCAGCCCGGTATGGTCTTCAAGCTGTCCCGGCAGGGCATGCCGCGGCTTCATGGCCGCGGTCGGGGCGACCTGCTCGTCGAGGTGCGGGTGCTCGTGCCCCAACGCCTCGACAGTGCTGCCGAGGAGGCCCTGCGCGCCTATGGAGCAGCGATGGGGGAGGCACCGGTGGCCGGGCGAAAGAAGCGCCGTCGCTCCTGAGGCTGGATCGGCGACCAGGACCCCACGTGCTGGACTACGCGCTCTCCGTGTCGCTAGCATGTGCGCAGAGCGTTCTCGGTGAACACTCGGCGAATTCAACGGGCCCCGCTTTCGCGGGGGCGGGGAGTGGAGGTCCGGTGGCGGATACTTACAACGAGTCGGTCGGATCTCGGCTGCGCTCCATCAGGCGGCAGCGCGGCCTGTCGCTTCAGGACGTCCAGCGGCTCTCCAATGGCGAGTTCAAGGCTGCCGTGGTGGGTGCCTACGAGCGGGGGGAGCGCAGCCTGTCGCTTCCCCGGCTGCAGCGGCTCTCGAAGTTCTTCCAGGTGCCGATCACCCAATTCCTCCCTCAAGAGGAGAATGGTGAGCGCACCATGGAGCCACTACCGAGTGGTGGGGTCACCATCGACCTGAACCGGCTCGAGCGGCTCTCCGGCACCGAATCCGTGATCTTCACCCGGTTCCTGCGGTCCATCCAGATGATGCGCCAGGACTACAACGGCAAGGTGCTCACCATCCGCCGCGACGACCTGCGGCTCCTGGCACTGCTGATCGAACAGTCCGAGGAGTCATTCTCTGAGCGCCTCGCCGAACTTGGCCTAACGAGCGAAGTCTGAGCCCGCCTTCGGCCGGCACAGCCCCCCCGCCCCCCGGCTCCCCCCCCCGCCCCAAAA
>JBBEAX010000076.1:0-11387 GCA_040882645.1 Acidimicrobiia bacterium | reverse complement strand
CGGGCTGCGGGCGGGCTCAGCCCCCCAGCCCCAGGGCTCCAGCCCCGGCCAGAAACGCGTTTGGTTTTCGAGTAGCCCCAACGCGTCTCTGGCTGTGGCCGTGGCTGTGGCTGGAGCCGTCTGGGGGCTGTAGCTGTAGCTGTGGCTGTATAGTTCTGTGTTCTCAATGTTCCTCTCAATACGAGGATTTCTGTGACGCAAGCGTCTCTGAATGAGGTCACGCTGCGCGTCCCCGGCGACCACCTGATGTTGGCTCTGCTGGGGGAACGCGACGCGTTCCTGCGCCTCGTGGAAGAGGCGTTCATCGATGTGCGCATCGTGGCGAGGGGTGACGAGCTGCGGATCGCCGGGCCGGACCCGTCGATGACCCTCGCCAAGACCACCCTCGAAGAGCTGCTTGTCCTGGTGCGCGAGGGCCAAACCCTCGACGAAGACCGGGTCCGACGGGTGATCGACCTGGTCAAGGCCGAGGTGGCGAGCCCTTCGGAAGTGTTCAGCGATGGCGTCGCGGTGGGGCGCGGCAAGATCGTGCGGCCGAAGACCCTCAACCAGAAGCGGTACCTCGATGCCATCCGCCGCAACACCGTGATCTTCTCGATCGGCCCGGCGGGAACAGGTAAGACCTATCTGGCGATGGCGGTGGCGGTTGCCGGCCTCGAGTCGGGGGCGGTCTCTCGCCTCATCCTCACCCGGCCGGCGGTCGAGGCGGGGGAGCGGTTGGGCTTCCTGCCCGGGGACCTCGCCGCCAAGGTGGATCCGTACCTGCGGCCCCTATATGACGCCCTCTATGACATGCTGGGACCCGACGAGACCCAGCGGATGATGGAACGAGGCACCATCGAGATCGCCCCTCTCGCCTACATGCGGGGCCGGACCCTCAATGATGCCTTCGTGGTGCTCGACGAGGCCCAGAACACTTCCCCGGAGCAGATGAAGATGTTCCTCACCCGGCTTGGCTTCAACTCCAAGATGGTGATCACCGGCGACGTCACCCAGGTCGACCTTCCCACCGGGAAGGCCTCCGGCTTGCGCCAGGTGCGTGACGTCCTCGATGAGATTCCCGGGGTGTCCTTCGTGACCCTCGGCGCCGAAGACGTCGTTCGTCACCGCATCGTGGCGGCGATCGTCGAGGCCTACCGCGAGTACGAGGAGAAGCGGTGAGGATGAGAGCCCGACTTTCGGGGGCGGCCCGGTTCGCGGTGCTCGCCGCGACGGTTCTTTTTGCGTCGATCGTCCTCCTGGTCGGTCAGGAGCAGGCGGTGGAACCGATCCCCCTCAACGTCGGTGACATATCTCCGGCAACATTCATCGCCCCGGTGGCGATCTCGGTGGAGGACGAGGCGAGGACCGAGTCCGAGCGGCAGGCGGCGGCTGCGGCGGTGGCGGATGTCTACCGGGTGGAGCCGTCGGCCACCGAAGCCATGCTCAACAGCATCGCCGAGGTGTTCCAGAGCGTGTCCACCGGCGCCCAGCCGGTCGCACCCCCGGACGATCCGACTACTACGACCGTGGCGGAAACGACGACCACTGCGCCGGATGACACCACGACCACTGCTGCCGAGACGACGACGACCACGATCGCCCTGGAACCCCCCTCCCGGCAGGATCAGATCGCCGTCCTGCAGGATCTTCACCCGCTGGTGCAGGACGAGACCCTCGACACGCTGGTGGCCCTGGTCAACGACGATCGCGAGCGGGCGGAGAACGGCGAGACCGAGCTGTTCCCGATCGTCCAGCAGGCTGCCCTCGACATCGCCACCGCTCATGCCCTCGATGGAATTCGCCCCACCGAGCTCGATGCCGTCAAGGCCACGCTGGTCACCGAACCCCGCCCGATGGTGCTCCTGCCGGAGGAGCTGCGGGATTCAGCCGAGGCGGCGGTGGCCGATGTGCTCGGGGCGTATCTCCAGTCGAACGAGTTTCTCAACCCGGAAGCCACGGAGCGTGACCGCCTGGCGGCGCGCGACTCGGTGGAACCGTACGAGGTCGATTACCTGGCGGGCGAGCGAATCGTGGCCATTGGGGAGCGGATCACCCAGGTACAGGCCACTGCGATTGAGGATCTCAAGCTCGCCGCCCCTGGCGACAAGCCGATCCCGCTGCGGGCAATGGCCGCCATCGCCGCCATCGTCGTGCTCCTGGCGGCGGTGTTCATGGCCCGGGTCACCCGCGACCTGTGGCGGGACCCCAAGAAGGTGGCCCTCTTCGGCCTGCTCGTGGTGCTGGCCGCGGTGAGCTCGCGGGTGCCCGAAGTCGTGGCGCGCGATCGGATCGAACTCGGCTTCCTGCTGCCGGCGGCATTCTTCGGCTACCTGGCGGCGAACCTCTTCGATGCGCGGATTGCGGTGCTGATGACGGTTCCGATAACCGCCTTCACCGCCCTCGCCACCGGCGATCTGGCGCTGGTGGTGTTCGCCGCCGGGGCGACCCTGACCCCGATCCCATTGGTGACCTCGGTCGCCTCCCGTGCCGAGCTGAACCTCGCGGTGATCTTCTCGGCAGTCATCCAAATACCCCTGGCCGTCGCCCTCGCCTGGTTCTTCTATGGGCCGGACGCGGCCGACCTGCAGGATCTGCTTCTCGTGTCCGCAGTGTGGGGGTTCGTCGGAGGGATCGCCTCGGGCGTCGCCGCCCTGGGGGTGATGCCGATCCTGTCGTCGGCGTTCGGGATAACGACGACGCAGACCCTGCTCGACCTCACCGACCGCAACCATCCCGCACTGCGCCGGGTGGAGGAGATGGCGCCGGGGACCTTCAACCACAGCGTGCTGGTCGGTAGCCTCGCTGACCGTGCGGCTCGAGCTATCGGCGCCAACCCGTTGCTTGCGAGGGCGATGGCGTACTACCACGACCTCGGCAAGACGGTTCAGCCCAAGTACTTCGTCGAGAACCAGTTCGGGGTCACCAACCCACACGACCGGCTGCCGCCGGAGGAGTCGGCCGCGATCATCCGGGGTCATGTCTCCGAGGGGCTTCGCCTCGCTCGCGAGTTCCGGATCCCTCCCGACGTGGCCCAGGGGATCCTCACCCACCACGGCACCAGCCTGATGCGGTTCTTCAGCCACAAGGCAGAGGAGGTGTACGGCGACCGGATGGAGCCTGCCGACTATCGCCATCGGGGGCGCAAGCCGCGCACCAAGGAGATGGTCATCCTCATGCTCGCCGATGCAACCGAGGCGGCCACCCGGACCCTGGTGCAGAACGAGGACCCCACCAGCGAGGGCATCAGGCGCCTGGTCGAGGCGATCATCGCCGAGAAGGTCGAAGACGGGCAGCTGGAGGAGTCCGAAGTGACCTTTGGCGAGCTCACCCGCATCAAAGAGGCCTTCGTCGACGCTCTCATCGGGTACTACCACACCCGCATTCCGTACCCCGGGTTCCCCGCGCCGAGGAGTGCCCAGCCCGCGTGAACATTTTCTTCAGCGACGAACAGGACCTCCCGGTCGATGCCCACTCGCTGCGGGAGTTCGCCGATGCGGTGATGCATGCCGAGGGCTTTGGGCCGGACACCGAGCTGTCGGTGATCATGGTCGGGCCTGATCAGATGGCCGAGTACAACCAGAAGTTCATGGGCCGGGCCGGTCCGACGGATGTTCTGGCCTTTCCGATCGAGGAGATGAAGCCCGGGCAGGTGCCGCCGCGGTTCGCCGGCGACCCCCCGATCGTGCTCGGCGACGTATTTCTGTGCCCCTCTGAAATCGACCAGCGCGCCAAGGCGGAGGGCATCGGCTACGACGACTTCCTGCATCTTCTGTTGGTGCACGGCATTCTTCACCTGATGGGATACGACCACGAGGAGGACACCGCCGCCGACGCGATGGAGCGCCGGGAGGACGAACTGCTCGGACTCATCGGGAGGTCGATCGGATGACCGGGATCGCGCTAGGGGTCTCGGTGCTCGCAATCGTCGCCGCCGCCGCTTTGCGGTTCGGAGGGGCGTCGCTCTTGCGCACCCACCGGGCGGACGCCCTCCACGATGCTGCCGACGGGAATGAAGGAGCGGCCCGGGTGGCCGAACTGTTGGAGGATCCGGTCAGCGTCCAGCCCAGCCTCGGGATCGTCCATGCCGCCCTGCTGGTCGCCGCGGCGATCCCGGCCACCTGGGCCGTGTCGGCCCGCGTCTCGGGAGGCACCCTGCTGGCGACCCTCTTTGCCCTGGGGGTGTTCCTGGTGCTGTTTGGCGACACCCTGCCCCGCGGATTCGGCCGATCGCTGCCGCGGCGGCCGGCGTACCGGTTGTCTCGTCTACTGGCCATCGCGGTCGATGTCGGCAGGCGCGCCGTCGACCTCATCGACGACGAAGACGAAGGGGAAGAGGACGAAGAGGACGAGGACAACCAGGACAGCCAGGAGATCGAGTTGATCTCGTCGGTGCTGGAGTTCACCGATGCGATCGTCCGGGAGGTGATGGTCCCTCGTACCGACATGGTCACCGTGTCTGCCTCCACCAGCACCGACGGTGCCCTCGATCTGGTCCTCGCCAGCGGTAAGTCACGCGTACCGGTCACCGGCGACGATCTCGATGACGTCGTGGGTGTGCTGTATGCCCGGGACCTCCTCGTGCTGATGGACAGCGGGGAAGGCCCGCTTCCGGTGACGAAGGTGATGCGCCCGGTGCACTTCATCCCTGAGACCAAGCGAGTGTCCGAGCTGTTGCGGGAGCTGCAGAAGTCGAAGGTTCACCTCGCCGTCGTGGTCGACGAGTTCGGCGGCACCGCGGGCCTCGTGACGATCGAAGACCTGCTCGAGGAGATCGTCGGAGAGATCGTCGACGAGTACGACGTGGAGGAGCCGATGGTGATCACCCTCGACGATGGATCGCTCCTGGTGGACGCGCGGCTGTCGGTCGATGATCTCGCCGACCTACTCGCCCGCGAGCTGCCAGACGAGGGCTGGGACACGGTCGGGGGACTCATGCTCGCGCTGGCGGGGAGGGTTCCCGAAGAGGGAGAGAGGTTCGAAATCGAAGGTCTCGTGCTGACCGCCGATCGGGTGCAGGGCAGACGGGTGGCCCGTGTGCGCGTGGCCGTCAAGTGAAATCTGGCTTCGTATCGGTCGTCGGGCGTCCCAATGTCGGCAAGAGCACGCTGGTCAACGCCCTCGTCGGGACGAAGGTGACGATCACCTCGGCGCGGCCCCAGACCACGCGCCGCACCATTCGGGGGGTGCTCGACACCGATGACTACCAGATCGTCTTCGTCGACACTCCTGGCATCCATCGGCCGAAGACGGCGCTCGGAACCCGGCTGAACTCGCTGGTCGAAGCCTCCATCGACGAGTCGGACGCCGTCCTCTTCGTCATCGAGGCGACCGGGAAGATCGGCCCCGGTGATCGTCGTATCGCCGAGCGCCTGATTGGAGAGTCGCCGCCGGTGGTGTGCGTGGTCAACAAGACCGATGCGGCCTCCACCGACGACATCACCGAGCGCCTGGTGGTGGCGGGCGAATGGGACTTTGCGGCGTACGTGCCCGTGAGTGCTCTCGAGGGGGCCAATCTCGAGCCCATCGTCCAAGAGCTCACGGCCCTCCTGCCCGAGGGTCCCAAGTTCTTTCCGCCGGGCATGCCTACCGACCAAACCGAGAACTTCATGATCGGGGAGATCGTTCGGGAGAAGTTCCTCGCCCGGCTGCGCGAGGAGATGCCCCACTCGCTGGCGGTGATGGTGGACGAGGTTCAGGTGAGGGCCGACGGGCTGACGAGGATCGAGGCGAGACTGATCGTCGAGCGTGAGAGTCAGAAGGGGATCGTCATCGGCAAGGGCGGGTTGCTGATCAAGGAGGCGGGCACCGAGGCAAGGATCGAGCTGGAGACTCGCCTGGGAACGCCGGTCCATCTGGAGCTACGGGCGAAGGTCGAGAAGGACTGGCAGTCGCATCCGACCATGATCGAACGGCTCGGAATGTGACCGGTCGTCTCGGCGGAACGATCTTGCTGCTGTTGGTGCTCGCGGGATGCGGGGGCAGTTCGGAGTTGCGCGACCTGGCGGCGGACACATGCGAGGTGCTCGCCGACCCGGACACCTCCCTCGAAGATTCGTCGCTGATCCTGTTCGAGTCCACCAGCGCTGCGTTGAATCTCGGCTACACGGAGAGCGAGTTCGCCGATGCATTGCGCGCCGAGTGCCCCGATTCGGTGATCATCGGGGGCGAGCCGTGAGCTTCGCCGATGCAACCCGGGTGTCATCGGCCGGTGACTCGCTTTGGAATGGCGAGATCGCGGCCGGCTGGGACATCGCCGGCAACGCCAACGGCGGCTACCTGCTGGCGATCGCGGCGCGAGCCGCTGTCCAGGCAACGGGAAGACCCGACCCCGTCTCGGTGACCGCGCACTTCCTGGCCCCCGGCAAGCCGGGTCCGGTGACGGTCGAGGCCAAGGTGCTGAAGGAAGGGCGACGGTTCGCCACCGCATCCGCAACGCTCTCCTCTCCCGAGCGTCCGCTGGTGTCCATCCTGGGCAGCTTCGGTGAACTCGAACCGGTCGTCACCACCGAGCGGCTCGAGTCGGGACCGCCCGACTTACCGCCACCGGAGGAGTGCGTGCCGGTCGAGCCGACCGAGACGTTTCCACCACCCTTCGTGGGAAGGATCGAGCTGCGGCTGCACCCTGACCACGTGCGCTTCGGCGGGCTGCCGGGAGCTCCCCGAGTGAGCGGGTGGTTCCGCCTTCGAGGCGACGAGCCGATCGACATCCTCGCGCTGCTGGTGGCCGTGGATGCGTTCCCTCCGACGATCTTCTTCGCCGACCTGCCAGTTGCCTGGGTGCCCACCCTCGAGCTGACGACTCATGTGCGGGCCCGGCCCGCCCCCGGGTGGCTGCGGTGCGCCTTCACCACCCGATTCATCACGGGCGGATTCCTCGAGGAGGACGGCGAGGTGTGGGATTCCACCGGGCGGCTGGTGGCCCAATCACGTCAGTTGGCGCTCTTGCCGCGGGAGGCGTAGGAAGCTCGAGCGGGCAGCGGCCCCGTTTCTGTCACTGGTGGGGCGTACTATCGAACACATGTTCGGTAAGGAATTCGCTGTGATCCCGGAGGGGCTGGACCTCATGCCCACCGGCCCCGCGTTGGGCGCGATCCTGGCATCGATCGACGTCGACGCACTGTCAGGTCACGACCGGGTGGTGGTCTTGCGTGCCCAGCAGCGGATGGCTTCGCACTTTCAGGCGCAGGTATATGCGGCGATGGCGGCGGTGGCCGATCACATGGACCGCGTCGAGTTCGCCGAGGATCCCGCCCTGGCATGGGAGGCCGCGGCCACCGAGATCAGGGCGGCGCTGCGCTTGACCCGCCGCGCCGCCGAATCGGAGCTGGATGTGGCGGTCGCGGTGCGTCGCCGTCTGCCCGGCGTGTGGATTGCCCTCCGGACGGGGTCGATCGATGGGCGACGCGCCCGGGTGATCGCCCATGGCACATCGCATCTCGATGAGGAGACGGCGCGTCGGGTCGTCGACACAGTCATCGAGGACGCCCCGCACTTCACCACGGGCGAGTTGGGGGCCTTGGTGCGCAAGCTCTCTGTAGCTGTCGATCCTGACTCGGCAAAGGAGCGCTACGCCGAGGCCGTCGACGGCAGGCGCGTCGTCACCGAGGCAACGCCCGACGGCACTGCCCACCTGCTGGGGATGGACCTCCCTCCCGATCGGGTCGCCGCCGTCGCCGACCGCATCAACCGGCTGGCGATGAGCCTCAACCGATCCGGGGACCCCCGCAGCATCGACCAGCTGCGCGCCGATGTCTTCCTCGACCTCCTCGCTGGGACCAACCGGGCCGCGAAGGGCGGGACTATCGACCTCCGGGTCGACCTCGAGACGCTTGCCCGCTTGGCCAAGACTCCGGGTGACCTGGCCGGTTTCGGCCCGGTGATCGCCGACATCGCCCGCCAGGTCGCCGAATCCCAGAGAAAGGGGGAGTGGCGCTACACGGTCACCGATCCTGACACGGGTCTGCCCATCGACGGGGGCACCACCCGGCGGCGTCCCACTCCTTCACAGCGCCGAACCGTGGAGTCCCGAGACCAGGTCTGCTACTTCCCGGGATGCCGGATGCCCGCCACCGACTGCGACCTCGACCACCGCACCCCGTGGGCGGAACGACGGCGCACCTCGGCCGACGGGCTCGACGCCGGATGTCGCCACGACCACGTCACCGTGCGCCACCGGATCGGATGGATTCATCGGCTGCTGCCGGGCGGAGACCACCTCTGGATCAGCCCGCTCGGACACCGCTACACCAAGAGCGGCCTTCCGCCGTAAGACCCCCCTGGGTGTGTGGGATATCGGCTATCAGGCGGACGCGTTCGGTGGGACACTATCGGGGTGAAGGCACGGGTCCGTTCGGTGTGCATGGACCTCCTTGCCGCCGTCGTCGCGTTCTGGGTCATTTTCTCGGTGGCGTACGTTTTCGGCAGGATCTCCGTTCCGAGTTTTCGGGCGCCTTCAGTGGCTTCGGTCGTCGCCGGCGGTGAAGGGCTCGGCCAGGACGGCGGGACGCTTCTCCTCGACGACATTCACCTCCAGCTGGCAGGCATCCCCGGCTCGGCAGCGATCGTCGCGGCGTCTGGCGCCGTCGATGGCCGATTCGTACTCGACCATGTGGACTCCGCAGGCGTGGAATTTCGCCAGGGAGGACCACCTGATCTCACACTGCCGGTGGCTCTCAAGGTCAAATTGTCTGGTGGGGGAGCGACGCTTTCGATTGTCGGCAGAGAGGTTGTCCTCGGCGGGGGGCCACAACAGATTTCGCAGATGACGATCGTGTTCACGGCCGAAGGGAAGACGTTCCTTCCTGAGGCGGGCGATTGCGTCTTGGAGTTTCTCGACTCCGGCCTTGTCGTAGAAGAAGTCGGCGAGGGCCGGAGCTACCACCCGTCGATCATCGGTCAGGTGTCTTGCAGCGCGGTCGCCGCGCTTCGTACTGGCGAGACGGTTTCATTCTCGGCCGCGTTCCGCTACGAACCCGAGGTCTGACCAACCAGGCCACCGCGGAGATCTCGAACGCCTTAGAAGTCGGGTACCTCGTCGGCGAAGTATGCATCGGCCATCGATGCGTCGATGACGACGAGGCTGATGGCTTCTCCGAACGGAAGCACGACCGTGGTCAGGGTGCCGTCGGCAACGTCGTAGCGCCACACGGTTGTGCGCGTCGCTCCATAGGAGTAGGAGGTGGCGAACAGCTGCTCGCCGTCGGGGGACCATGCCAGGAAGTCGACGCGGGACTCGGGATCGAAGATGTCCGTTGCCTCGCCGGTTTCTCGGTCGAGGATCCAGATGGCGTGGCCTCCGTAGGTTCCGGATACGCCGACGAGGGCTGCCAGATATCGCCCGTCGGGCGACATCCGACTAGAGACCTGGAATGTGTCAAAGGGCGCCAGCGGATCGAAGTTGCTGGTGGCCATGGTCACCGTGTTGGTCACCGCGAGCCTGCTGCAATCACCGCTGCACCAGATCAACTCTTCACCGAAGACATCATGAGGAAAGCCGGTGCCGTCCGATTCCAGGGCGGTGATCTCTCCCGTGCCGACATTCCACAGGTTCAGCCCGGTGTCAGTCTGGAGGGCGAAACCGCCTTCAATGCCGATGCCGGGGTAGCCGGCCAACGGCAGCGGGACCGGGTCCTGAAGCGCCTCTCCCGAAGTGACATCGACTTGCCATGCCAAGGGAGTGCCACTCCCGATCCGCCCACCGGGGTAGTCGATCAACCAGACCCTGTTGGCCTCGGCCGCGGGTACGAAGATGGTGGCCATGCCGAGGGATATCGCCTCCCGGGTGTCGATGTCGACGGCGTGTGGTTCGCCCCAGCCCACCACCAACCTGTCGCCGACGAGGATCATCGAATAGGGCTCGTCTCCACGGCGCTGACCCTCCACCGAGCTGTGGTGCGCGAGGCGGCGGTCCGGATCGATCGCGGTCAGCCCCTCCAGGCCGTCGTCGAGTAGCAGGACGACGCCGGTGGTCTCGCCGAAGATCGGGCCCGCGGCGGGGAGCTTGACGGCCAGGCTCGAGGTAGTCGTCGGCCGCGGCATGGTGGTCGAAGAGGTGGTGGGTGGCGTTGTCGTGACGGTCGGTGGCGGCAGCGAGGTCTCGCCGGTTGGTAGCGAAGTGCCGACCGTCTCCGGATCGGCCACGCCACCCGGCAGCACCAGGACGACGACTAGAGCAACGGCCACCACGGCGGGCACCAGAATCCAGCGGAGCCTGGTGCGCCTCGAGGTGGGCGGATCCGGTATCGGTACCCGAGCGAGCTCGGCCCGGAGGTCGGCTGCTGCCCCAGTCAATCGGTCGTCAGTCATTGGCGTCTCCCAGCTCCTTCTCCAACTGCCGGCGCCCCCGCTCGAGGTGGGTCTTCACGGATTCCTCCGAGATCTCCAGGATGCGCGCCACCTCGGCACGGCCATGGCCTTCGAGGTAGAACAGGGCCACGACCTGTGCCTGGCGGCGTGGCAGCCTGCGAACCGCCTCCCACACTTCGACGCTGCTGTTGTCGAGAGAAGACGGCTCGACGCTGCCCGAGATTCGGAGCCTCGCCCGTGCCTCGGCCGCCAGCCTCCGGAACCTCGAGACCGACGAGTTGGCCACGACCCTCCGCACCCACGCTCCCGGGGATTCGAACCGACCCACCCGTTCCCAATTGCGCAGTGCGGCTTCGAACGCGTCCATCGTCAACTCCTCGGCGGCGGCATGGCTTCCACATAGCACGAAGGCCAATCCGAGCACCGGGCGATAATCCCGGCGGAAGAACTCTTCGAAGGGTTCCCCACCGGCGATGACGGGATCGTCAGCCGGATCGGATGTCTCGTGTCCCATCTGTCACAGGTAACACGCTCGGCCACGGTCTCGCGGGGGACATGGAAGTTTCGGCTCGTCGGGGAACCTCTCGGCCGTGCCCTCGACCCACTTGCGCAACGGCTGCTCGTACTGGCGCAGTTCTCCGTAAGTGGTGGTCAGCCGAACCAGGCATCGATCGTCTCGACCGCCTTCCTGTCCAGGTCGGTGAGAGCACCGGCCGAATGGGTGCTGAAGACGAGCGTGACCTTGTCCCAGCGGATGTCGATGTCGGGGTGATGATCCGCCTTCTCGGCCGCGAGGGCGGCGCGGTTGACGAATCCGATCGCCTCAGCAAAGTCCGAGAACTCGAACGCGCGCTATATCTCCTCGCCTTCGATCGACCACGCGGGATGTCCGTCGGCCAGTGCCGTCTTCTCTGCAGGGGTGAGTGGTGTCGCCATGCCCCCAGTGAGGCGGGTTCTCTCGCGATCGGGCTTCTCCCAGGGTACGCGGGCTGGATCGGCGGACCGCGTTCCGCTACGAACCGTCGCCAGCGTCCTCGTGACGGTGTCGTCGGTTGCACGATCCCGTCGCAGCGAACGTCACGGGGGGTCTTAGACCCCCC
>JBBEAX010000075.1:2539-15307 GCA_040882645.1 Acidimicrobiia bacterium | reverse complement strand
ACCATCACCCATCCGATGGCCGCGAGGATCCAGTCGATCCCGCGGCGCAGCTCGGAGTTGACCAGCGTGAACTTCTTGGCTTCGGCGGCGAGCTTGGCGGCGTAGGCGTCTACCCCGATCCTCCGTGCCTTGTAGATCCCGGAACCCGACGACACGAACGAGCCCGACAGCACCTCGTCCGCGTGCTCCTTGGGCACCGGGTCGGCCTCCCCGGTGAGCAGTGCCTCGTTGATCTCAAGCCCTTGCCCGAGCACGACGAGTCCATCGACAACGATCTGGTCGCCGGGGGCGATGGACAGTAGATCGTCGATGACTACCTCGTGGACCGGAATCTCCCGTTTGGCCCCGTCCCTGATCACGACTGCCCGGGGAGCACTGAGGAGAGCGAGCCGGTCCAGGGTTCGCTTCGCTCGCAATTCCTGGATGATCCCGATTGCCGCATTGGCCACCAGGACGATGCCGAAGAGGGCGTCCTGCGGAGGCGCCACGATGAGAATCACGACCAGCAGGGCGCCGAGGAGCATGTTGAACAGGGTGATGACGTTGGCCTTGATGATCTCGGCGACGGTGCGGCTCGGACCGCCGGGGACCCGGTTGACCGCGCCCGCTGCTATCCGGCGGCGGACCTCGGCAGTCGTGAGCCCGGTGAGCGCCGGGCGCTGCGCGCTTTCCTGGGTGCCCATCACCATGGCCGCGGTCCAGAGTACTTGGGGGCGGAGTCAGGCCCCCTGGTCAGGATTCGTTACGCCAGACTTCGGACTTCAATTTGGCGCGACCGCCCCAACCCATGGCCTCGAACAGGATGGCGAGTCCGAAGGCGATCACCACGATCGGCCAGATCGAGAAGTCCTGATCGAACACCTCGAGGTCGCGTAGGAGCATGAAGATGCCGATCAACAGGAGCGTCAGCGGCCAGAACCAGCCGCTGCGACTGCCGGCCAGCGTGCCAACGAATAGCCATCCGCCGATCGCCAGCCACACGAAGGTCCAAAACGAGATGTCGGGGACGACGTCGAACTCTCGAAGCAGGAAGAGGACGCCAATGGTGATCAGCGCCAGTCCGAAGAAGATTGGGCGGGGTGGCTTGACTTCGACGTAGGGCATGGACTGAAGAATACCGACACCGGAGGCGGATGCGACCAGGTTCCTAGGACCTCTTGGCCCCGTTCGACTCGAGTGCCCTGGCCAGTACGTCCTTGTTGACGAGACCCGACGCGCGCCACCGCGGGGAGTGGGCAGTGGAAGCGGCCGGTGCGCCGCCGGCGCGCTTGCGAGCCTTCTTGGACGGCTTTTTCTGGGAGCGGCCCAGAAGCACGAATGTCGGTGTCGAGCGGATACCGAATGCCTCGATCGCCCCGGGCACCTTGCCGACGTTGACCTTGACGATGTGAGCCGATCCGGCGAATTCATCTGCCAATTCGCCGACGATGCCGTCCATGACCCGGCACGGGTTGCAGCCGACCTTCCAGAAGTCGATGAGGATCGGCTTCCCCTCGGCGGCGAGTTGTTCGAGTTCGTTCAGCCGGACGACCTCGGTCGGCTTCTGTCTCTTGCGAAACATCGTGGTTCTTGCACCTCAGAGTTGGGCAATTCCACAGTAGACGCCTTCGGGGGACTCGAAAGTCAGTGGACCCGCCACCTGGTGGGAGCCACCCGGATCGAAGTCGGATACCCCGCGGCGAACTGCGCGGCGGTGTAACCCATCGCCACGATGTGGCTGCGGTACTTTTCCTGATACGCCGCGTGGTCCTCGCTCGACACCCCCTCGACGACTCGGGCGACGCCCTCGAGGACCACGACGTCGCCACCCTCTCGACTGTCCAGGTTGAGCGACACCCGGGGATTGGCGTGAATGTTCCGCACCCGCGAGGTGTTCGCCAGGCTGTAGATGAGGAATTCGCCATCTTCGACCACGAACCACACGGGGGATGCTTTCGGCTGTCCCTTGGCGTCGACGGTGGTGAGCCAGATGACGACGGCGTCTTGCAGAAGCGCCGCCGCCTTGGACCCAGCCGGAGTAGAAGGATCGAGCATGACGGGGAGGATAGGTGGGAGGGGGCAGGGGGTAGGGGGCAGGTTGGTCGCCGCACGGCCCCTCCGTCTCGCTTCGCTCACCACCTCCCCCTACGGGGGAGGAAACGCGTGTTCGGCTTCGGGCCAGTCGCCAATCGCCAATCGCCAATTGCGGGCCGTCACGGCCTCACCTGGATGCCGATCACCTCGTCGACGTCGTACTGCACCTTTCGGTTCCGTTCGATCGCGCCGAGGTCGATCCAGGACCCGCTGGTGCGGTAGCGCGCCGTCCAGACGAACGTGACGCGCACCGGATAGGCGGCGAGGGTGGGGTGGCAGCGGCCGGCGGGGGCACTTCCCGGCCTTTGGTTGGGGGCACACGTCTTCAGGACGTAAGGGTGAGATGCCGCGTCGCCGAAGAACCGGGAAGCACTCATCGCTTCGATCCGTCCGTCGCCCCAATCGACGCGGGCCGTCTGGACGCGGGCCACCACTTCGAGCTGCCTGCCGTCGGGCAGCAGCTCACGGTGCTTCACCGCGGCGGGACGAGGAACGTCGAGGAGCGACGGCAGGTTGGCGATCCCCACTTCGGGCCGCAACCGGGGGACGGGGCGGGCGAGCGCGAAGTCACGGAAGACCTGCCACGCCCGCTCGCTCACCGAGATGGAGGTGCCGCCGGGAACCGCCGGACACTCTGGAAACAGGGTTCGGGTGACCGCGATCAGGTCGTGGTGGGGCGGATGGGTGGAGTCGAACCCGGGCGGGTACCGGGACCACCGCCAACACATGCCGACCCCGGCCATGGTGGTCGTTTGTATATACCTCAGTGGAGGGAGAGTCGTGGTCACCACCGTGTAGGTGAGGCCCTCGAAGGTGCATTCGAGGCCGACCGGAGTGGTGACGCAGCCGTCGGCGGCCCGGGCCGGAGGGGCTCCGGGGGCCATCATCGCAATCGTCAGTAGGGGCACCGCCAGCCGTGCGCCGGGTGAGCGCACCACGCCGGGAACGTATGCTCTGCGCCGCCGGGTTTCAAGACCCTTGATTGGAGTAATCGGTGGCCAACGAGATTCAGGTCCGCCGCGTCGACGAGACGGAGATCGGGCGTTTCCGTGACGCGATCGGCGTGGTGTTCGCCTTCGATCCCCACCCCGACGACCTCCCGGTGTTCGCCGGAGGGCTGGAGCTCGATCGATCTATGGTCGCCGTCGAGGGCGAAGACTTCGTGGCCACAGGTGGCGCGTTCAGCTACCGCCTGGTCGTCCCCGGCGGCGCTCTGGTTCCAGCGGCGGGGCTCACGCTGATCACGGTTCATCCCACTCATCGGCGGCGCGGCTTGCTGTCCCGGATGATCGAAATGCATTTCGAGGATGCCGATCAGCGCGGCGAGGTGGTCTCCATGCTGTGGGCATCCGAGGCGTCGATCTACGGACGGTTCGGGTACGGCATGGCGGTCGGTGGACGCGACCTGACGATCGCCAGGGCTCACGGCCGGCTCCGTTCCGACGTTCCTGCGCCATCCGGCGCAGTCCACCTGTACGAGCCGGAGGCTGCGAAGCCCTTCATCCGCTTGGTGTTCCAGGCGGCCACCGTCGATGCCGGGGTGCCGGGGTCGATCGAACGGCGTGAGGCCGATTGGGAACGGTACTTCTACGACCCCGAGCATCGCCGGGAGGGTGCAACCCGTCGGCATTACGCGGTGTACCGGGTGGGAGACGAGGTCCGGGGTTACGTGGTGTACCGGCTCAAGTCGTCTTGGGGAGCAGGGGGGCCCGACGGGACCGTGCAGGTCCACGGCCTGATTGCAGCCGACGGGGAGGCATACGCCGCGCTGTGGCGGTATGTGTTCTCGATCGACCTGATGGTGAAGGTCGAGGCGTACAACCGTCCTCCGCACGACCCCCTCTACCTGCTGCTGGACGACCCGCGGCGGGTCGAGGCGGCCGGGTACGACGCGCTGTGGGTCCGCGTCCTCGACGTGGCGGGTGCACTGTCGCAGCGTCGGTACCAGGTCGAGGACACGCTGGTCCTCGAGGTCGTCGACCGCTCCCGCCCTGAGTCAGGTGGCCGGTTCCGTTTCGCCGGCGGTCCGGCTGGCGCCGAGTGCGAACGAACCGACGCGCCTGCCGACCTGGTGGTGGCCGCCGAGCACCTCGGCGCCGCCTACCTGGGGAGCCCGCGCTTCGCCGCGCTCGGCTGGCTCGGGCTGGTCGAAGGAACCCCCGAGGTGCTCGCCCGGGCCGACCTCATGTTCGGCTGGCACCGGCCACCCGAGGTGTCGGTGCACTTCTGAGGAGACCGGCGCGTGGCCAGCCGGCTAGTCCTCGAGTGATGCCAGTACGAAGTCGACGAGCAGTCGATCGGTCATGTCATGCGCGCCCCGGACTCCAAAGTTCGCGCTGGTGATCACGACAACCAGCCCGGCCGCGGGGACCACCACGACCTTGTTTCCCCCGGCCCCGGCCATGTAATGGGCGGCGAGGCGCTTCTCGCCCGACGGGAATTCCCCGAGCCACCAGAGATATCCGAAGGAGGTCTTGCCGTCGATCTGCGCGTGCGGGCGGGTCGACGCCTCCACCCAAGATTGCGACACAACCTGCGTGTCATCCCAGACGCCTCGGTCGAGGTAGAGCTGCCCCAGCTTCAATAGGTCCCGGCTTCGAAGTCCCAGACCCCCACCAGTCATGGCGGTCCCGAGGGGCATGAACTGCCAGCCGGTCTGCTCGATACCCAGTGGAGTGAACAGCCGATCGGCGGCGAAATCCGGGATTCGAGTGCCCGTCGCTCGTTCCAGCAGTCCGCCGAGGACCACCACGCCGGCCGTGCAGTAGCTGAAGCTGCGGCCATACGGTGCAGCCGCCGGCTTGGTGGCCCACGAGGGGAAACCGCGAGGCGGTAGGTCGAGTGCGAACTTGACCCAATCCTCGATCAGGTACATCCGCTCCTCATTGCCACGGGAGTACTCGTTCCAGTCATCGCATTCGAGGATCGAGCTCATCGTGAGCAGGTCCTCCACCGTGATCTCGTCCTTGCGCGGGTCGGGGTTCGCAAACGGTCCCTTTTCGGTGAAGAACGGGAGAACCGGGGTGTCGACCGTCAGCAGGCCGAGATCGATTGCGATCCCGACCAGCATCCCGGTGATCGTCTTGGTGGCAGACCGCGTGTTGCGCAGGCTGCCGACGCCGAGATCGTCGAAGTAGTCCTCGTGGACCAGCACACCATTGCGGGCCACGAGGAGGCTGGTGATTGCGCCGAAGGTCCCTTCGGCGACTGCCGGCTTCGCCGCGGTCAGGCGTCCAGCCGTCATTCCGGCCGATGCCGGGGAATCCGCGGCCCACCCGTCGTCGCCGGTCGTCGATCCCAAGTTCTCTCCCGTTCGTTGAGCCTGGTGGTCAGGGCGTCGAATCGTATCGACCTGTCGCCGGAGTCGAGGGTGGGTGTCGTCTACGATCGTGCGTCGAACCAGACGGGAGTCGAGTATGGCCCACGATGCGATTCTCGAGCAGCTGCGGCGTGACTTCTCGGCGGAGGAGTACCGCGAGGTGCGCGAGCTGTGGAAGCACCACTCGATCTCCGAGGACAACCGCGACATCGCTGGCCTCATGTCGACCCTCACCGACGACTGTGTCTACGAGTTGGTGCAGACTGGCCACCGGTGGGAAGGCAAGCCGGGTGCCACCCGCTTCTACCTGGAACTGCTCGGCGCCTTTCCCGACATCGTCTTCAACCTGACCGACATCGTGATCGGCCCCCAGGGCGTCTTCGAGATGGCCGACGTCACCGGCACGCACCAAGGTCCGTGGCTCGGGGTGGAGCCCACCAACCAGCCCGTCGAGTTCAAGGTGGTGATCTACTTCCCCTGGGACCCGGAAGTGAGGTTGTTCAAGGGCGAGAAGGTGT
The DNA here is from genome assembly GCA_040882645.1 of Acidimicrobiia bacterium. Taxonomy (GTDB): domain Bacteria; phylum Actinomycetota; class Acidimicrobiia; order Spongiisociales; family UBA11373; genus JAUYIV01. The sequence continues at coordinate 9,397 of JBBEAX010000075.1, read as the reverse complement.
GGTTCCACGCCGACGAAGCCGCCGCGACGAGCTTCCCGGCGCACCTCTGAACCGGCAGGTTGCGAAGGCGCCCTCGACGAGGCTGGCGTCGAGGGCAAGAGGGCCGGTCGGCCCTGGCATCTCCATATGGACGGTTCACGATGGGGGCACGGGCCCGTCGGGGCGGCGGGTTCTGCGCCGATCGACGGAAAGGAACCTCATGTCACGCCCCAATGCCGACCCGTCGCGTGTTGTCCCCTCGGACGGGAGCTACGGATCGTTCGTCGTCTGTCCGTCGTGCTCCCGCCAGAGCGACATCTGGATGGAACGCTGCGCCTGCGGGCACGAGTTGCTGCCAGACGATCGCAAGGTGAAGCTCGCCAAGAGCGGGGCCAGCGCCACCGCTCGCATGATCCGTCGTTGCGACCACCTCCAGAACCTGGACACGGTGGTGGCGCGGGAACAGGCGGTGCGCGACCTGGCCGCCTTGCGGGCGACCGTTGAAACCGAAAACAGGGGAGACGATCCCTATACGTCCCGGATCGTTTCGAACTTGATCAAACTGGATCGTCTCTACGAGGCGTGTCAGGAGGCCGAATCGCTCCCGACCAGTGGGAGGCGAGCGGCACAATCGCTCTTTGCGATCGAGGCCGTGGCACGCGGGTTGGACTCTCGCCATGACGATCGAGCGGAGCTCTGGTTGCGGCGCGCGCTCGAAATGAGGGCGAACGGCAAAGAGCACCTCGAGTTGCAGACCGCTCTGGTTCGCCTGTTCTCTGCTGCAGGGAGGCAATCGGAGGCCCTCGATGGGCTCGAGCGCGCCGCGGCGGAACTGGAAGCGCTTCGCAAGAAGTCGTCGAAGAGCACAGTCGCCATCCTCTCCGGCTCAGGTGAGGCGTTTGCGACCAGCTACTGGTCCGCAGCCTCCAATTCGCTCGACGCGTTGCGGAAGCCTGTGGTCGGAGCCTGTGTCGCCGCCGCGGTCGCGGACGGTCATGCTGCGCTCGCGGAGGCCCAGCGGTTCGAGGGTTTCGGTGACCTTGCAGCCGCTCGCGACGCCACTGACGCGGCGGCCCGCCGCCTGTCCTTGTCAGTGAAGAGACTGAAGCCGCTCGTCGCCGGCCTGTCGAGGTCGGAGGCGAAGGAGATCCTTGCACCCGTCGAAGAAGTCGTGCGCACGCTCGAGGTCGAGCACAAGCGCTTGAAGAAACTGGCCAAGCGCTCCTGAGGATTGCTGGGAGCTTGCAGCGGCGCACCGTGTCGCCGCTGCCCCTCCGGCACCGCCGAGAAGCCCGTTCTGTCGAATTGCGAAGATTGCGGGGCGGCCTCTGGCCGCCTTAGCCAGCCTCTGGCTGGCCAATAGCAGGGCCGAGCGAAGCGAGGCCCTACAGCGCGATGTACGAGAACGCCCCGAAGAGGACGCAGTACGCCGCGAACGGCATCAAGCCGACTCGCTCGATCAGACGGATCAGCAGTGAGATCGCCAGGTAGCCGCTGAGCGCGGCGACCACCATCCCCAACAGAAGCGAGGGTTCGAAGCCACCCCGGTCGATCATCCGCAGCGTCTCGCGGCCGCCGGCGGCGGCGATGGCGGGAATGCCCAGGAGGAACGCCAGTCGTGCCGCCTCCTTGCGGGAGAACCCTGACGCCAACCCGCCGGTGATGGTCATCCCTGAGCGGCTGATCCCGGGCAGCAGGGCGAACGCCTGGGCAACGCCCACCATCAGCCCGTCGCGCCATGTCCCGTCCTCGACGGTGCGAGTTCCGGCCGGGAGGAGCGATGCCAGGGCGAGGACCCCGCCGGTGACGATCAGGCAGATGGCCACGATCCAGGGCTCTGAGAAGATCACCTCGATGGGGGTTTCGAGGGTCAACCCGACCACAGCCGCCGGGATCGTCCCCACGACGAGCAGCATCACGATGGTGCGGCTCCGTGGCGACCTGGGTGAGGCGACGATTCCCCACAGGTCCCGCCGGTAGAACCAGATGAGGGCGGAGAGGGTTCCCAAGTGGAGCACCGCCGAAGTTGCCAGGTCGGGTCCGTCGATTCCCAGCAGCGCGGGGATCAGCACCAAATGGCCGCTGGAGGAGATGGGGAGAAACTCGGTGAGCCCCTGGACGAGCCCCCACAACGCGGATTCGATCACGAGCCGAGAGTAACCCCCTTTCCTCCCCCGCAGGGGGAGGTGGCGAGCGAAGCAAGCCGGAGGGGCCGTGCGGCGGTCTGACGCGTTTCCTCCCCCGCAGGGGGAGGTGGCGAGCGCAGCGAGACGGAGGGGCCGTGCGGCGGTCGGACACACCGACACGCGCCGGGCCGCCGCACGGCCCCCTCCCCAAGGAACCCGAAGGGTTCCCGTACTCCCCCCTCCGGGGGGAGAAACCGAAACACGCTTTCCTCCCCCGCAGGGGGAGGTGGCGAGCGCAGCGAGACGGAGGGGCCGTGCGGCGGTCGGACACACCGACACGCGCCGGGCCGCCGCACGGCCCCCTCCCCAAGGAACCCGAAGGGTTCCCGTACTCCCCCCTCCGGGGGGAGAAACCGAAACACGCTTTCCTCCCCCGAAGGGGGAGGTGGCGAGCGAAGCGAGACGGAGGGGCCGTGCGGCGGCCCGGCGAGAGTCCGGTTCCTCACCGGTCCTCACGGCCTCGTCGCGGCGACCAGCAGACCCGCCCGCTCCGCCGCGGCGACGAGTGGAGCGACCTCCCCCGGCACCGCCACCAGGGCGGGGCGGTAGTCGAGGGAGTATGGGTCGCCCCGCTGGGTGCTCACCACGATGCCGCCGGTGGTCAGCGGCGGGTCGGTGATCACCAGCATCACCGGGTCGCCCGGAATCGCGTGAGACCCCACTTCCACCGGCACCGCCCACCAACCGTCGGGGATCGTTGCCGGGGCAGCGAGCACCGCGCCGATGATGGGCTCACCAGGCGCCAGGTCTACCGCCGCCGCCCGGTCGCCGAGTTCCGGTATCTCAAAGGCCCCTGTCGGCAGACGACGCCACTGGATGTCGGCATCCGAGATCATTGCTCCGGCGGCGATCGAGCGGGCGGCGAAGGGATGGACCTCGGTCGATGATCCCCGCAGGTCCCACGCGATCGCGGCAACGACGAGGAGGGCGGCTGCCGCCCGACGCAGATAGGGCGGCCGTTGTAGCCAGTACATCGGTTCGAAGGTATCCCAGGGCGATCCGCCCGGGAAGGCCCTTGTTAGAGCGGCGACTCGGCGATGCGAGGCAGCATGCCGCGGAGCCCGGCCTTGAGGGTTCCCACGGACTCGCCGAATCGGCGGATCACCTCTTCGTGAGTCACCGGGGGGCCGTCCCCAATCCCCACGTCGTAGTCGGTGACCACGCTGATGTTCACCAGGGCGATGCCCGCCTCGCCGGCGAGGCAGGCCTCGGGCATCTGGGTCATGTTGATCAGCTCCCAGCCCGAGGTGACGAACGAGGCGCTCTCGGCGCGGGTGGAGAACCGAGGCCCCTGCACCACGACCACGGTCCCGCCGTCGTGAACCGTGGCGCCGGTCGACCGCATCCCGTCGAGGGCGATCGTTCGCAACCCATGGTGGTAGGGGTCGGCGAAGGACAGGTGATGGGTCTCGGGTCCCTCGTGGAATGTCGACGGGCGGCCCCACGTGCGGTCGACGATCTGGTCGGGGATGGCGAAGTGGCCGGGGGCGTAGTCGATACGCAGCGATCCGACGGCGCTCGCCGAGACGATCCGGTCGACCCCGAGTTCCTTCAGCGCCCAGATGTTCGCCCGGAATGGGACGAGATGCGGCGGGAATTGATGGTCGAGGCCGTGGCGCGGGATGAAAGCGACCTCGACCCCTTCGACTTCGCCGACAACCGGGTCGGCGGCGGGGGGACCATACGGCGTGGCGATCGACCTCGGTTGCGGGTCGTCGAAGAACTCGTAGAAGCCTGACCCGCCGAGCACCCCTAGCACCGGGTCATCCTAGGGGCCGCCGCCTGCGCCCAATTCCTACACTCACGGCCGTGGAGCTCGAGACCATCGCGGTCGTCCTTGGCGGTTATCTCATCGGCAGCGTCGACTTCGGCGTGATCCTGCCGCGCCTCCGGGGCGTCGACATCTATGCGAAAGGCAGCGGGAATCCGGGTGCCAGCAACGTGCTCAGGAGCATGGGGCGTGGCATGGCTGGTGCTGTGGTGATGGGCGACCTCGCCAAGGGATTCGTGGCGGCGATGGCCGGGGAACTGGTGGTGGGCGAGGCGGTGGGCTTCGCCTCAGGATTTGCTGCAGTGCTGGGCCATTGCTTCCCGATCTGGCACCGCTTCCACGGCGGGAAGGGGGTGTCGGCGGCGGCAGGCGTGATCGTATGGTTTGAGCCGGTGGCCGGAGTGGGATTTCTCGTCGCCTGGGCGCTGATGGTGGCGGCCACCAAGAAGGCGTCGATCGCGTCGATCGTCGTCGCGGTTTCCCTGGTGCCGGTGCTGGCGGCGCTCGGGCACCGCGGCTGGGCCATGGTCTGGGCGGGGGCCATCGCCGTGCTGATCGTGATTCGCCATCAAGCCAACATCCGGCGGCTGCTCGACGGCTCCGAGTTTCGCGTCGAGGAGCCGGCGTGAAGTCGTTGCCCGCAGCGCAGCGCGAGGTGCTCGATGCGATGTCAGTGCTTCCCGCCCGGGCGGTGGCGCTGGCGAGCGCCTCGGGTTTGGCTCTCGCCGCCGACGTGCGGGCCTCGCATCCGGTGCCCCCCTTCGCCAACTCGGCGGTGGATGGCTACGCGGTGGTGGCCGCCGACACCGCTGGCGGTCCCGTGGAACTCGAGGTCGTCGACGACATCCCCGCCGGCTCGGTGCCGGCTCGAGAAGTCCGCCCGGGCACCGCGGCTCGCATCATGACCGGGGCTCTGATCCCCGACGGGGCTGACGCGGTGGTGATGGTCGAGGACACCGAACCGGTCGATGGCCGGGTCCGGGTGTTGGCCGCCATCGCCCCCGGCGCACATGTGCGGCCCGCCGGAGGAGATCTCGAGGCGGGGGCGGTGGTCTTCGAGTCGGGGGAGCGGCTGACCCCCGCCCACCTCGGCGTGCTCGCCTCGATCGGGATCGCCGAGCCCATGGTGATCGCCCGCCCCACGGTGGCGGTGATGTCGACCGGGGATGAACTCGTCGATGCCTCCACCGCCGAGCTCGGCCCCGGCACCATTCGCGACTCGAACCGCCCGATGCTGATCGGGATGCTCGAAGAACTCGGGGCCGAGGTGATCGACTTCGGCATCGTGCCCGACGACGAGGCGGCCTTGCGGACCGCTCTCGAGAAGGCCGGCGAGGCGGCGGATGCGATCGTGACCAGCGGCGGGGTGTCGATGGGGGAGCACGATCTCGTCAAGAAGGTCCTCGCCGACCTGGGCACCGTCGACTTCTGGCGGGTGGCGATGCAGCCGGCAAAGCCGTTCGCCTTTGGCTTTGTCGGAGGGACGCCCCTCTTCGGGCTCCCCGGCAATCCCGTTTCCGTGACGGTGGCATTCGAGCAGTTCGTTCGGCCGGCGCTCCTGGCCCGGATGGGGGCGCGGCGGTTGTTCCGTCCCCGGTCGCCGGCAGTGGCGGGGGAGGCGTTGGAGACGGACCCCGAGAAGGTGGTGTTCCTCCGCGTTGTGGTCACTGACGGCGATTTGCTGCCGGCGGTGCGACTCGCCGGCGGCCAGGCGTCCAATGTCCTGTCGGCGCTTGCCGCCGCCGACGCCTTCGTTGTGGTCCCGGTGGGGGTCGGTTCGGTCGCGGTGGGCGATAGGGTCGAGGTCGAGTGGTTCAAGAGCGTGGAACGCCGAACTAGAGCGGAGGCCCTCGGTGGTTGAGTCGAGTCATCTCGATGAGCATGGTCGGGCGTGGATGGTCGACGTCTCCGCCAAGCCGGAGACGCAACGGGCGGCGACGGCGGAGGGGGTGGTCAGCCTCTCGCCGGACGCGCAGAAGGCATTGTTCGCCGGCACCCTGGCGAAGGGCGACGGGCTCGCCACGGTGAGGATCGCCGCGATCGGAGGGGCCAAGCGGACCGCCGAACTGATCCCGCTGTGCCACCCGATCCCGCTTGCCTCGATCGTGGCCGAAGTCGAGGAGGTCGCCGGCGGGGCGCGCATCAGTGTCACCGTCAAATCGGTGGGCCGCACCGGGGTGGAGATGGAGGCGATGACCGGGGTGGCGGTCGGGGCAGTCACTCTCTATGACATGGTCAAGTCGATCGATCGCTCCGCCGAAATCGGCCCGATCCGGCTTCTGGCCAAGTCGGGGGGAAAGTCGGGGGACTGGTCACGGTGAGGGCGGTGGTGCTCACTGTGTCGGATCGCGTCAGCGGGGGAGAGGCCGCGGATCTCTCGGGTCCGGCGGCAGCCGCGGCGCTTCTCGAACTCGGGTTCGAACCGGAGGTGCGGGTGATCCCCGATGGCGTCGATTCGGTGGCTGCCGCCCTTCAAACAGCGGTCGACGACGAGGTCGCCCTGGTGGTCACCACCGGGGGCACCGGGATGGCACCACGTGACTTGACCCCGGAGGCGACCCTGCTGGTGATCGAGCGGGAGGCGCCTGGCCTGTCCGAGGCGATGAGGGCTGCCACTTTGGGTGAATTGCCCCACGGCATGTTGTCGCGGGGGGTGAGCGGCATCGCCGGCAGCACCCTGATCCTCAACCTGCCCGGATCCCCGCGGGGGGTCGAAGAGTCGCTCGCTGTGGTGGGGCCAGCCCTCGCTCACGCCGTCGCCCTGATCCGGGATGAATCGACCAGCCATTGACGGTGGAACGCCAACTTGCGCAGGTAACCTTCCATACTGAGGGAGGCGGGGTGTCCCGCCTCACCGTGGGAGAGTGATCTCGTCGTGACCCAGCCGAGAAGGCCGATGCCACGCCAGCAGAGGCAGATGGC
>JBBEAX010000075.1:0-2439 GCA_040882645.1 Acidimicrobiia bacterium | reverse complement strand
ATCTCGTCGTGACCCAGCCGAGAAGGCCGATGCCACGCCAGCAGAGGCAGATGGCATCCTCAGCCCGTCAAGGAGGCGGGGTGTCCCGTCTCACCCCGGGGAGAGTGATCTCGTCGTGACCCAGCCGAGAAGGCCGATGCCACGCCAGCAGAGGCAGATGGCGTCCTCAGCCCGTCAACAGGTGTTATCCCGTCGCCGTTTCGCGCTGATCGCGTTGGTGGTGGCGGTGCCGCTCACGCTGGCGCTCGCCCTCTTCACCGGATCGGTGCCGTTCCTCATCCTCAACCTCGTCATCGATGTGATCCTGGCCGGCTACATCGCCATGCTGCTCCAGATCAAGCAGGGCCAGGGGAACCCCCGATACATCAGCCAGGAGTTCAGCGACGAGGAAGAGGTCAGCGTCGTCCCCCGGTGATCCCACCGGCTGGGGTCTCGACTCGGTGCGCGCCGCGGTCTCCGAGACACTCGACGACAAGTACCGGGCCCGGGAAAGGGGTCTGTCCGACGCTCGGAAGGTGATTCGCGCTTCGGCGAACGCCATTCGCTCCATTCACCGGGGTGAGCACACCGAGGCTCGAGCGCTCATGGACGAGGCGGGCACTCTGCTGGCCGGAGCGGTCGAGGTGCTGTCGGACCACCCGGATGTGCTCCACGCCGGATTCATCCACGACGCCGCCAAGGAGTACGCCGAGGCACGGTTGACCGCCGCCCTTGCCAGCGGGAGCGCGGTCCCCCTTCCTGCGGAGTTGGGGGTGGGTGTCCCCGCCTATCTCAATGGGCTGGGTGAGGCGGTGGGGGAGATGCGCCGGCGGATGCTCGACCTCCTCCGGGCCGGGGACCTCGAAGAGGCGGAGCGAACCCTCGACGCGATGGACTCCGTGGTCGAACTACTGGCTGCCCTCGACTACCCGGATGGGATGACCGGTGGCTTGCGGCGGACCACCGACGTTGCCCGCGCCCTGGTCGAGCGAAGCCGATCGGATCTGACGACCACCGTTGTCCAGGAGCGGCTGCGGAAGCAACTCGAGGGGTAGCCCGGCCGGCGGGACGCGTCTAGCGTCGCCCGTCAGGAGGGACCATGGCCGAGGAACCGAGGCTGGAAGCACTGCTCGACGAGTCACGGCGCTTCCCCCCACTACCCGGATTCGTCGATCGGGCCACCGTCTCGGAACCGGGCATGCACGCCGAGGCATCGGCCGACCCCGAGGCGTTCTGGGCGCGCTACGCGCGGGAACTCGAGTGGTCGACGGAGTGGGACGCCGTGCTCGACTGGAGCGACGCCCCCCATGCCCGGTGGTTCGACGGTGGCACGCTCAACGTGTCCGCCAACTGCCTCGATCGCCATATCGCCGGACCCCGCCGTAACAAGGCCGCCCTCGTTTGGGAGGGTGAACCGGGTGACGTGCGGACGTACACCTACTGGGATCTTCACCGCGAGGTGTCACGGTTCGCCAACGTGCTCAAAGGTTTGGGGGTGGGGCGGGGTGATCGGGTCGCCATCTACCTGCCGATGATCCCCGAGGCCGCCATCGCCATGCTCGCCTGCACCCGGATCGGGGCGATCCACTCCGTGGTGTTCGGGGGCTTCAGCGCCGACAGCCTCCGGGATCGGATCATCGATGCCGCCGCCAGGGTGCTGGTGACCGCCGATGGGGGCTATCGCCGCGGGCAGGTGGTGCTGCTCAAGGACACCGCCGATCGCGCCATGGAGGAGACCCCGAGTATCGAGCACGTGGTGGTGGTGCGGCGTCGGCTTGCCCAGGAGGCCCAGGTGCACATGCAGGCGGGCCGTGACCACTGGTACCACGAGCTGATGCAGGACGTATCGGTGGAGTGCCCGCCCGAAGCGATGGGAGCAGAGGAGGTGCTGTTCATTCTGTACACCTCCGGCACCACCGGGAAGCCCAAGGGGGTGGTGCACACCACCGGCGGCTACCTCACCCATGTGTACGCCACCACCAAGCTCGTGTTCGACCTGAGGGATGAAGACGTGTACTGGTGCACCGCCGACGTGGGCTGGGTCACCGGCCACAGCTACATCGTGTACGGACCGCTGGCGAACGGCGCGACCGTGTTCATGTACGAGGGTGCCCCCGACTGGCCCGATCGCGGGCGCTTCTGGGAGCTGATCGAGAAGTATGGGGTGACGGTCTTCTACACCGCACCCACCGCGATCCGGGCGTTCATGCGCTGGGGCACCGACTGGCCGGCGCGGCGCGACCTGTCCACTCTTCGGCTCCTCGGGACGGTGGGCGAGCCCATCAACCCGGAGGCATGGATGTGGTACCACGAGCACATCGGGGGTGAGCGGTGCCCGATCGTCGACACCTGGTGGCAGACCGAGACCGGCGGCATCATGATCACGCCGCTTCCCGGAGTGACCGCGACCAAGCCGGGCAGCGCCACCACCCCGTTCCCCGGGATCTCGGCGGCGGTGCT
>JBBEAX010000074.1:0-15781 GCA_040882645.1 Acidimicrobiia bacterium | reverse complement strand
GGGGGGGGTTGTAGTTTCGCCGCCGTCGGGCGGCCTTCGGCCGCCTCGGGCGGTGACGGAGGGGGCAGCGAACCCTGCGAGCACTCCAACGACTCAATCACGCGATGGCGGAAGGCGGAGGGCCTCATTCCTCAACCCCCCCACCGAAACGCCCGACATGAAGGAATGGACTCCCGTATTGGACGCTTCCGCCTTGTTGCCGCGCTCGCGGTGGCTCTCGGCGCTTGCGCCACCCCGGACGGAGGCATCTCGCCGAACAGTTCGGTGGCGCCGGCCGCGCCGGTCACCACGGTTGCGTCGATCGAGGACGCTGCGATCGAGACCTTTCCACTCCCCGACATCACCGTCCGCGCGGTCACCGGAGCCGATTTGTTGGCGATGCTCCCGCCGCCCGGAGCCGACGGGACCACCGGACTCATGTCGAACGCCGATCTCGTCGCCGGCTCGACCTTCGACTCGGACGACCAGGCATCCGACGTCACCCGGCTGTTGCGGATCAACGGCGCCACGGGCAGCTACCCCGAGGATGGGCACACCGAGCACGTATGGATCGACGTCCTCTATGACGCCGACTCGGCCCACCGATACCTGCTCGACACCGCCGGCGACATCGTCAAGGGTTCCGGGGGGACCCACCGACCAGATACCCGGGGCTTTGAGGCCGTCGAGTTCCCGATTGCCGTGGGTGAGGAAGCGATCGGGCTGATCCTTCTCACAGGAGAGGGCTCCGACGCCACCGAGACCGCGGTCCTATTCCGGGTCGGTCGGTTCGTCGGATTCGCTTCCATCGACCGTCCCGACGACCAGGATGCCCGTGTCGCCCTGCAATACCTTGCAGACGAAGTCGTCCGCAGGATGGTGGATACGCTCACCACCGGCGACCCATCGCCGCCGCGCGCCGACCTCCCGCCCTACCGATTCGAGACCACCGTCACCATCGACGGTGCCGAGCGATGGACCATCGAAAGCCAGGGCACCGTCGGCGCCGCCAGCCGCAGCTGCACCGTCCGCCAGATCTCACCCAACGGCGAACTCGAGCGCGAGATCGTCGAGTCGGACGGGGCGCTGTTCTGGCGCCACCCCGACGACCCCTCGTGGTCGGCGACCGGCTCCGCCAACCAGACGCTTGCCGCGCTGCTTGCCCGCTGCCCGGCGTGGCCACTCGACCTGCGCCAGGCCGGATTCGCCGAGCTCGTCGAGGGTGAGGGCACTCCCCATATGGTCAACGGGGTGCCGTCGATGGGGTACCGCGCCGACGTCGCCGGCCTCGAAGCCGCCCTCGGCGTGAGCCTTCCGGGAGTGTCGATCGAAACCTTTGCGTTCTGGATCGCCGATTCCTGGCTGGTCGAGCTGAGCGTCACCGCCACCGGAGATGCCGCCGTGCTCGCCCCCCTCACCGGACCCGGATTCGAGGGCGAAGTCGTGGTGACCCTCCGCCACCGGGTGTTCGACATCAATGACATCGACGAGGTGATTCTGCCGCCAGGCTGAGGAGCGAAAGGCGAAGGGCGAAAGGCGAAGGGCGAAAGGCGAAAGGCGAAACCTGGTCATCGCGCATTGCGCATTGCGCATTGCGCATTGCGTCAGACGGTCTGCCCCTCCGCCGACTCGGCGATCAGGCCGTAGAGAGTGTTGCGGCGGGCCGGGGTTCTTCCCGCGGCGCGGATCGCTTCCTCCATCTCCTCGGCCGTCACCAGCTGGCCGTGAGCGGCGCCGGCGGCCCGGGAGATGTTCTCGTCCATCAAGGTGCCTCCCATGTCGTTGCAGCCGGCGCGGAGAAGAGCCGTCCCCCCGCCCAGGCCCAGCTTCACCCACGACGCCTGGATGTTCGGGATCAGCCCGTCGAAGGCGATGCGCGCCACCGCGTGGACCAGCACCACCTCGTCCCAGGTGGGACCGGGCCGCGCCCGGCCCCGCAGATAGATCGGCGCACCCATATGCACGAATGGCAGGGGGACGAACTCGGTGAATCCGCCCGTTCTCCGCTGGATGCCGCGCAGCACCTCGTAGTGATTGGCCCACGAGGTGGGGCCATCGATGTGGCCGAACATCATGGTCGAGGTGGACCGCAGCCCCATCTCGTGCGCGGTGACCATCACCCGGGCCCATTCCGCGGTCGTCACCTTGTCGGGGCAGAGATGCCGCCGCACGTCGTCGTCGAGGATCTCGGCAGCGGTTCCGGGGAGCGTGCCCAGCCCCGCCTCCTTGAGGCGGGAGAGGAAGTCGGCGACGGTGACGCCCAGGGTCTCCGCCCCCTGCCACACCTCGAGGGGAGTGAACCCGTGAACATGGATCTCGGGGACCGCTTGCTTGATCGCTTCGAGAACCGCGACATAGAAGTCGCCGGTGAAGTCGGGGTGGATGCCGCCCTGGAGGCAGACCTCGGTGGCCCCGAGTTCCCATGCCTCCTTGGTGCGATGGACCACTTCGTGGATTTCGAGAAGATATGGGTCGCCCCGCAGGTTCAGTGACCGGGGCCCTTTGCTGAACGCACAGAACCCGCAGCGGAAGTAGCACTGGTTCGTGTAGTTGATGTTCCGATTCACCACATAGGTCACCGTGTCGCCATTGGCACGGCTCCGCAGTTCGTCGGCCACGGCCGCAATGGCGTCCACCTCGTCGCCACGCGCCCGGAACAGGCGCTCCACCTCGTCGCGGGTTGGAGGGCTCCCCGCGCGCGATCGCTCGAGGATGCCAGCCAGGTCTGCGGATAGATCACCCGTCCGCCCCGCGCCACCGACCCACGCATCGTCCGGCCATTCCGCCGAGATCCGACGATCGGGAATCGGGGCGCCCTCGTCCTTGCCCGGCGCCCACGAGTAGCGGGGGCGGGCGGCGCCCATGCCGTCGACGAGGTCGAGCCACGCCTTGAAGGCAGCCGCGCTCAACTGGTCGCGGACCAAGTCGGTGGCGACGCCGACTGGCAGCGCGGTGCGCTCGACCAGCCGCCCGCCGAGAGCGTCGCGTAGCTGTCCGATGCTCTCGGTATCCCAATCGCGCAGAATCAGGTCGCCCGCGCCGGAACCCACGGCCCCGAGCGCCTCGTCGACCGAGTCGACGAATACCGAGACGGCCGCGTCCACTCCCGGCGTCGACAAAAGATCGGCGGCATCGGCCACGCGGCTGCGCCCCGTGCGCAGAAATGCGGCGCGGGTTCGGGCCATCGCATCGAGCACGGCCTCTTCCGGCCCGGCGTCCTCGACGGTGATCCTCCAGCCGGGAACCCCTCGTGCGGTCAGGGCGAGGGCGTCCGCCGGAGCAACGACCCAGGCGACCGGTTCGGCCTCACCCGGTCCGTTCGCCACCGGGAGCACTCCCCCGGCGAGTGCGCCGTCCACCGAGGCATCATCGATTCGCTCGATCTCGAGGGCGGTGGTTCCTTCGCGGCGCCGGGTGGCAGCCCACACCTCGGTGGCCGTGTCGGTGGGCCGAACTCGCAGGAAGGTAATCATGCCGCCTCCATCTGGGGTGCCCGGGCGTACCCCTCGTCGTCGGTCGCCGCCTCGACGGCCGGCAAGAGCCCGGGGTCGATCCAGTCTGAATCGATGAACTCCGGGTACACCGGCAGCCGCGGCATCAGCCTGAATCCGGCCGCCTCGGTACGACCCCGCAACTCCTCCAGGTGCGGCCACGGCGCCTCGGGGTTCACCCAATCGATCGTCAGCGGCGAGACCCCACCCCAGTCGTTGATGCCGGCGTCGAGATACACCTCGAACCGGTCGGTGAGATTCGGCGGGACCTGCAAGTTGACCCCGGGGCCGAAAATCCAGCGAGCCACGGCCACCACCCGCGCGAAGTACTCGACGGTCGGCTCGGCATCTCGCCGCTTGGGGGTGCCGGCCTTTGCCCGGAAGTTCTGAACGATCACTTCCTGGACCGCGCCGGACTCATCGCCCACGTCTCTCAGCGCGAAGAGGCTGTCGACGACTTCATCGACGGTTTCGCCGATCCCTACGAGGATCCCCGTGGTGAAGGGCACCTTGACCCGGCCGGCTGCCCGCACGACTTCGAGGCGAAGGGCGGGGTCCTTGTCGGGACAATCGAAGTGCGGCATGCCCGGTTCCATCAGCCGGGGCGACACGTTCTCCAGCATCAGACCCATCGAGGGATTGGACGGGCGCAGTGCGACGAGGTCGGCATCGGACATGATCCCCGGGTTGGCGTGGGGGAAGAGGGTGGTGTGCTCGACCACGGCCTCGGTGTTCATTCGCACGTAGTCCAGCGTCGTGGCGCAGCCGTGCGCGGCCAGAAACTCACGGGCCTGTGGCCAACGGTCTTCGGGACGATCGCCGAGGGTGAACAGCGCCTCGGTGCACCGATGGGACTCACCGGCACGGGCGATGGCGAGCACGTCCTCCGGGGTCAGGTACTCCCCGCCGGCCCCGGGCGGTTGGGCGAACGTGCAATAGGTGCACCGATCGCGACAGAGTGTGGTCAGCGGGACGAACACCTTGCGCGAGTAGGTGACGGTGCGCCCCTTGCCCTCGTCGCGCATCCTTCGCGCCTCGGCGAAGAGTCCGGCGACATCGCCTCGCCCTCGCAGCAGCGAGCCTGCCAGTTCGGCTTCCGGTGTCGGAAATGCCATGGCGGGAGAGTGTAAGAGGCCTCGCTGCGCTCGGCCGCAATAGGCGATGGGCCTGGCTTCGCCAGGCCTGCGAAAGGCGAAACCCCAACGGAACGTCTCGACGGTTTCGCCCTGTGGGCAATCGGCGATTGGCAAGAACGCGATACGGCCAAGAGTTCCCCGTCGAGGCGCGTTCGCGTTTCTCCCCCCGGAGGGGGGAGTACCCCGAAGGGGGAGGGGGGCGCTCAGATCAAACGAACAACGAGGAGCCTGGCCCCCTCTTGCGGAGGGCGGAGGGCGGAGGGCGGAGGGCAGAGGGCGGAAGGCGGAGGGCGGCAGGCGGAGGGCGGAAGGCGGCAGGCGGAAGGCGGGAGGCGGGTCCTGCTTCCCGTCGGGCCATGCCATGACATCGTTGGTGATGTATGGGGCGTTGGTGCTGGTCGTGCTCCCCCTCGTCGCTGAGGCCTGGAGACCGGTGCTGGTCGCAGCCACCGGTCTGGTGGTGCTGGGCATCGGAGTGTCACGTCTGGTGCTAGGTGTCCACTTCATCACCGATGTCATCGGTGGCTGGGTGCTGGGGACCGCCTGGCTGTCGGCGTCCACGGCCGCGTTCAGCATCTGGCGGGTCCAGGAGGGGGACCCACCCGTTCATCCATCCCAGGGTGTGGAGCCCGAGGTGGTCTAGCGCACACGCCACCACCCCCCAATCCGGAGTGTCAGCGTCTCGGGGTCAGTCTTCGGACTGAATCGCCTCCAACTCGGTGACCACGCCTGCGCGAACGGTGGGTTCCACACCGCCGACGAGAAAGGTTCGCCACGAACCCTCCTCGATCTCCCAGGCGAGCTCATAGTCGCCGATCGGGATGTCGGCGAAGGTAAAGCGGCCCTCGGCATCGGTGACCGTCACGATCTCCACCGGATAGCCGGTGCAGGGCGTTGCTCCCAAGAAGATCATTCCTGGCTGGTCGTCGCACAGCACGACCTGCGCGTCGGCAAAGGGGGCGTCACCCGCCATGATGAGACCGGTCAGGGTGCCTGTCTCCACATCGAGCGGGTCGGGTAGGTCGGGCGGACCACCCCCATGGATGGCAATCGTTTCGATGCAGTTGCCGGCGACTCCGCTTGTCGCCATCGTGTACGAGGTCCAGGTGCCTTGGTCGAGCACACTGAATCCCCAGCTGGTCCCCACCCACAACCGGCCCCGCAAGTCGACCTCGACGGCGCGTACCCGGTCGTTGGCCAGGCCACCGGGGGTGGCCACCGTGACCGTCCAACGGCCGTCCTCGAAGGTGGCGAACCCATCGGACCACGATGCCAGGAACACCCGGCCGTCGTCTGCAGCCGTGATCCGCTGCGGCTGCGTCACACCCGGATCGAGATCGGTCCAGGAGTCTCCGTCGTACGCGAGCACCCCGGTGCTGTGCGACACCCACACCCGACCGTCGGGTCCCGCGGCGATCGACTCGATGAATACGCCATACGGCATATCGGGAAAGCCTTGGTCGATACCCCACCACGCCCAGGCGGAACCGTCATAGGCTGCGACCGTCGAAGCGGTCGATACCCAAACCACGCCGTCGGGCCCGACCGCGACGTCCTCTACGAGCTCGGTGTTCTCACCTTCGCCGAATTCGGTGTAGGAAAAGGTCTCCCAGGACGTCCCGTCGAAGACCGCAGCCTCCTGGTACCGGACCCCCCACAGCTCGCCGGTGGACGGATCGACCGCCAGGGCGTCGAACGAGATTTCAGCGATGCGGCTCCAGCTTCCGTCCCGAACCTCGAACGTGCCCGACGAGGTCGTGACCCAAGCTGTTCCGGCCCCGTCGACGACGACGTCGAAGACCTGGTCGGTCTCGAAGTTCCCATGCTCCTCACGGAACCGGTACCAAACCGCATCCTCGGAGAGTGCGCTCACCCCGCAACCGAAGCCGCCGAGCCACGCCACGTGAGTACCCGAATCGGGGCCGACCGTGGACGCTTCCGTGGTCGTCACCCCACCAGTCGTCGTGGCGGTGCCCCCGGCGGTGGTCGTCGCCCCGTCCACCGACGTCGTCGAAGCGAATGTCGTCGGTGGGGCGAGGGTGGATCCGCCCTCGTCGCCCCCGCAGGCAACCGCCACCCCGGCGAACAGCGTCACGACCACAAGAAAGCGGAGCCACCGACCCTGCACACGCACGTCGTCTCCTTCGAGGGGTGGCGATGGCTTAGGCACGATCTTCGGCTTTCCGCCAGAGGCCAACGGCACATCGACTACTGACGACGCGGTGGCGTGCCCTTCAAGAGGCGATCCGACAGCCGCGCGGCCCTCGTTACTCTTGGGGACGATGACTACTCGCATTGGGCTCATGGGGTTTGGGCGGATCGGGCGGAATGTGTTTCGCCAGACCTGGGGGCGGGACGATCTCGAAGTCGCCGCCATCGTCGACATCGCCGACCCGGCCGCGCTCGCCTACCTGCTCGAGTACGACACCATCTTTGGGAGGTTCCCGGAGCCGGTCGACTTTGCCGATGGTCACTTGCTCGTCGGCGACCGACGGATCCCGATGCTCTCGAACGCCGAGCCCGGCGACACGGACTGGTCGTCGCTCGGCGTCGACATCGTGGTGCAGGCGACGCGCAAGCACCGCACCGCGGCCGAGTGCTCGAAGCACCTAGACCGCGGGGCGAAGCGGGTGATCCTCGCCTCGACCCCCGAGAACCCCACCGACATGGACACCGTGATCATGGGCGCCAACGACCATCTGCTCGGACCCGACGATCTCATGGTCGCGCTGGGCTCGAACACCTCCAATGCCCTGGCGCCGATCCTCAAGATCCTCGACGAGGCATTCGGCATCGAGCGGGCGCTCTACACCGTGGTCCACGCCTTCACCAACCAGGCCCGGCTCGCCGATGTCCCTGGCGACGATTTCCGGACCAGCCGGGCCGCGGCCGAGAACATAATTCCCCAGCCCACCAGCTCCGCCGAGACGATCACGCTGGTGCTTCCCCAACTGGCGGGAAAGATCTCGGGGATGGCGCTCAATGTGCCGGTCTCCAACGGCTCGAACATCGACCTCGTGGCGATCCTCGGCACGGACACCGACGCCAAGGCGGTGAACGCGGCGATCCGCGAGGCAGCCAGCACGGCGCACATGCTCGAATACACCGAGGATCCGATCGTCTCGAGCGATGTGATCGGCAACCGCCACTCGGCCGTCTGGGACGGCCTGGCCACCATCGTCGTCGGCGGAAACATGCTCAAGTGCGTCACCTGGTTCGACAATGGCTGGGGTTACTCGGCCCGGGTGATCGACGTGATCGAGAAGATGGCTTCGTTCGACGAGGTCTCGAAATGATCCGCGTCGCCATCAACGGGTTCGGAAGGATCGGCCGGTCGGTGTTTCGCGTCATCAACGAACGACGCGACTCGGGCATCGAGATCGTGGCGATCAACGACCTGGCGACCGATGAGATGGCCGCCTATCTACTCAAGTACGACACGGTGATGGGGGAATTCCCCGGTCCGGTCACAGTCGAGGACGGTCACCTCGTGGCCGGCCGCCACCGCCCCCGCCTTCTCACGATCAAGGACCCGGCCACGCTGCCGTGGGGCGAACTCGAGGTCGACGTCGTCATCGAAGCGACCGGGGTGTTTCGCGACCGGGCGAGTGTGAGCAAGCATCTCGAAGCCGGCGCCAAGAAGGTCATCCTCACCGTGCCGTCGAAGGACGCCCTCGACGCCACGATCGTGCTCGGCGTCAACGACGAGGCCCTCGAAGCCGACGACCTCCTGGTCTCCAATGCCTCATGCACCACCAACTGTCTCGCCCCCATCGCCAAGGTTCTCGACGACGCGTTCGGCATCAAGCGCGGCGTGATGACCACGGTCCACGCCTACACCAACGACCAGCGGCTGGCCGACGTCCCCCACAAGGATTTTCGCCGCAGCCGGGCAGCCACCGAGAACATCATCCCCACCTCGACCGGCGCCGCCAAGGCGATCGGAGAAGTAATCCCCTCGCTCGCGGGGAAACTCGACGGGATGGCGATGCGGGTGCCGGTGCCGGACGGCTCCACGGTCGACCTGGTGGTGGAACTCGAGAAGGATGTCACGGTCGAAGAGGTCAACGCCGCGGTGGCCGCGGCGGCCGCCGGTCCCCTCGACGCCATCATCGAATATTCCGAGGCGCCTCTCGTGTCGAGCGACGTCATCGGCAACTCCCACTCGGCGATCTTCGACGCCCCCTCGACCCAGGTCCTCGGCGGCAACCTGGTGAAAGTCCTCGCCTGGTACGACAACGAATGGGGCTACTCGAATCGAGTAGTAGACCTGATCGAGCGGCTCGGCGGACTGGGCTGAGCCGGAAGACTCAGATCGCGAATCTGCCGGCAGCGAATGACGGGGTGGGGATCACTATTGAGAACGCCGCGAGGACGCTCCCGTCGTCCGCCGCGATGTACTCCACCTTCAGTTGGAGGCTGCTGACCTGAATCCGGGCGAAGCCATGCTCAGCGGGCGGTTGGCTGTCGAGGCTGAACCCCGACACGATGAACGGGTAATCGAACTCCCCCGGGCGGAGGAACCGGCCTCCGGTCCCGGCAACTACCTGCACAAAGCCCTCGCCCTGCCGGTAGGACCGATCGTGGTCCGGCACGAACTGGAGCGCACCGTCGTCATATCCGATCAGCGGGTACGACCACGAGTAAGTGTGCGAGTGGCCAACGAAGAACAGGTCGACCCGCGCCTCTGCAAGCCGGTTGGCTACGAGGCCGGCGTAGTACGAATAGACCAGGAGCTCGTCGTCATGCTCCACGACCGCCCCGACCGGGTGGTGAGTGAACACCACCTTCCAGGTGGCGTCCGACGCCGCGAGGTCCGCCTCGACCCAGTTGAGCAGTCCCTCGAGACGGGCCTGGCTGGTAATGCTGTTCGAGTCGAATGTGACGAAGTGCACCCCCCCGTAGTCAAACGAGTAGTTGTGTTCGGGGCGCTCCCACTCGGGCGGTTCCGCGGCAGCCGTCCTCCCCGCTTGCGGGATCGGCGTGGCGAACCCGTCCTCGGTCGGGCGGCCGTCATCGACGCCCACATCGTGGTTTCCGAAGGCCACATGCTCCACATGATGCGCGAGGAGGGCCGCCGAGATCGGTGCCTGGAACCGTGCATCCAAATTCGCGGCTGACCCGGAGTTGTAGGCGTTGTCCCCGAGCAGGAGGGTGAAGGAAGCGCCTGATTCCCCAACCGCGCGCTGAACTGCCTCGAACGGGGCAATCTCTTCCGACCAGGCAGAGTCGCCATACGCGGCGAAAGCGAAGGGGCGAGGGTCGTGAGATGCAAGCCTCGTGAAGAACGCTTGAGTCCAGGTCTGCAACAGCCCGGCGCGGATGTGCCGAATGCGGTACTCGTATTGTCGGTTGTAGTCGAGACCGGTGAAATCTGCCCAATGGTCGACACGCGACCCGGGACCGGTCGCGGACTCGACTGGAGTCGTGGTCCAAGCGTCGTCGCCAACCCCACGGAACTCGGCCTCGAAGCGATCGCCGTCGGGCTCACCGGTGGTTTGCCACATCACCCGCATCTGATCGGACCCCGCACCCGCGAACCCCGAGAGCGAAGCATCCCCGAGTTGGACCCGCGGCGGCCTAACCACCGTCAGGCCGCCTCCGGCCCCGCCGGGGGACGCAAAGAGAACGGTCAGAAGTCCAGCGAGGAGAACTGTGATTGCGGCGCGGCGCACCTTGTTGACGCTATCAACCCCGGGCCCATAACTGGCATCAAGCTAGGTGAAGAGACCGCCCGGATCCCTTACCTCGAGGCGACCGTCCACCGGGTCACCCACAAGGGCCGACACGAAGGGGACCAGCACCTGGCGGCCTTCAGGGGTGGTGATCACGATTCGATCCTGGGCCTCCCCGAAGTCGATCGAGGAAACCACTCCGAGCACCACGCCCTCCGGGTCGACGGCCTCCAGCCCCACTAGGTCGTCGAGCCAGAATTCGCCGTCGTCGAGTTCGCGGCGGCTGGCGGCGGGTACCGAAAGGATCGTGCCTCGGAGCGACTCGGCGCCATCGCGATCGGCCACTCCCTCGAAGCCGACCACCAGTCCGCGGTCGCGGTAGGCGGATGTGGATGCCACCACGAGACTGCGACCGTCGTCGGCCCACAGCTGCGATCCGGGCTCGAAATAGGCGCGATCGCCGGGTTCGAGGACGACCGTCACTTGACCGCGAACGCCGTGCGGTCGACCGATACGACCGACGGTGATGCGGTCGTCAGTCGATGAACTCAACCCGAGCCTGCAAGCCCTCTTCGTCGGCAGCGGCCTGCGCCAGGGTGCGGATCGACTTGGCGACCCGGCCCCGCCGCCCGATGACGCGGCCCATGTCGGACTTGGCAGCCCGCACTTCGGCGGTCACCTCGTCGGGACCATCCTCGACGATGGTGACCGAGACGGAGTCCGGTTCCTCGACGATCTCGCGAGAGACGTACTCGACGACGCGCTGGACGATGTCGCCCTTCATGATGGCTGCTCCTCATCCGCCGAATCTGCCGCCGCCTCGGCGACCGGCTCACCCTCGACCTCGGCGACCGGCTCGGCCCCGGGGACCTCGGCAACGGGCTCAGCCTCGGCGGCCATGTCGAGGACCTTGTCGTCGACTTCGACTTCTGCGACCGCGACCGCGGCCGCGGGGGCGGCTTCGGGGGCGGCAACCTCAGGCTCCGCCGCTTCCTCGACCGCTGGCTCGACGACGGCCACCGGTTCGGCGACCGGCGCCGGAGCGGGGGCGACCACGTGGATCTTGCGGTCCTTGACCGGGCGCGCCGGAAGGCTGCCGGAGATCTCGAGCAACTTCTTCACCTGGCTCGACGGCTGTGCCCCGTTGGACAACCAATACTTGGCCCGGTCGTTGTCGATCTCGACGATCGAAGGGTCGACCGTGGGGTCGTAACGACCGATCTGCTCGATGTATCGCCCGTCACGCGGGCTGCGCGAATCGGCCACGACCACCCGATAGGCGGGCTGCCGCTTCTTGCCGACTCTGGTCAGGCGGATCTTCACCGCCATCGGTCACCTCTTCCTCTTGCGAACCTTGCCAGGTAGCGCGAGCCCGGGGATCGGGCTGCGGCCACTGGCAAGGGCCTTCATCATCTTCTGTGTCTCGACGAACTGCCGCAACAGGCCGTTGACGTCCTGCGGGGTCGTGCCCGACCCCCTCGCGATGCGGCGCTTGCGGCTGCCGTCGATGACTTTGGGGTTTCGCCGCTCATCGAGTGTCATCGATCGGATGATCGCTTCGACTCTGCCGAGATCCTTGTCGGAAACCTCGGCCTTTCTAAGGGCCGAGGCGGCGCCTGGGAGCATACCAAGCAGTTGGCCCATCGACCCCATCCGCCGGACCTGCTGGAACTGCTCCAGGAAGTCCTCGAGGGTGAAAGAGGCCGTCCGCAGCTTCTCCACGGCTTCCAACGCCGCTTTTTCATCCCACGTCTCCTCGGCCTTCTCGATCAGGGTGAGCACGTCTCCCATCCCCAGGATCCGTGAGGCCATCCGCTCGGGATGGAACACCTCGAGGTCGTCGAGGCCCTCGCCGACGCCGACCAGCTTGATCGGCACCCCGGTGACCTCTCGCGCCGAGATGGCGGCGCCACCGCGGGCATCGCCGTCGAGTTTCGAGAGGATCAACCCGGTTATCTCCGTCTGCTCGAGGAACCCGGTGGCGACATTGACCGCGTCCTGCCCGGTCATCGCATCCAGTACCAGTAACACCTCGTCGGGAGTGGCGGCTTTGCGCACGTCGCCCAGCTCCGCCATCAACGCCTGGTCGATCTGCAGCCGTCCGGCCGTGTCGATCACCACCGCGTCGTGGTTACCGGCGCTCGCTGCCTTGAGGGCAGACTTGACGAGTTTTGCCGGGGTGGCGCTCCGATCGACATGAACCGGGACCCCGATGCGGGCACCCAGCGTCTCCAGTTGGTCGATGGCCGCAGGTCGCTGCAGATCAGCGGCCACCAGCAAAGGCCGCTTCCCCTGGCTCTTGAGCCGTTTGGCCAGTTTGCCCGCAGTCGTGGTCTTTCCCGAGCCCTGGAGACCGACGATCAGCACCACCAGCGGTGGCTTCGAGGCGGCGGCGAGAGGGACCGCCGAGGCGCCGAGGGTGGCGACGAGTTCCTCCTGGACGATCTTCACCACCTGCTGACCCGGCGTCAGGCTCTTGGTGACCTCCCCGCCGACCGCGCGCACCCGCACCCGGTCGAGCAGCGACGACACCACCGACACGGCGACGTCGGCCTCGAGCAATGCCAGCCGCACCTCGATCAGCGTCTGATCGACGTCACGCTCCGCCAGCCGCCCCTTCCCCCGCAACGAGGAAAGAGCACCAGAAAGCCGCGTGGTGAGTGCGTCGAACATGAGAGCGAGGGTAGGAGGGAGGCCGGCCCAAGGCGGCTCACCGGCTGCCACACTGAGCTGCGGATGCTGCGGTTTGTGGGTCGGCGGGTGTTCTGGGGGCTTGTGACGTTGGTGATCGTCGTGAGCCTGGCGTTCTTCGCCGTCAACCTCTTCCTGCCGTACGACTACGCGGTGGGGCTGGGTCAGCGCCCGAGGGCAATCGAAGCGATTCGTCAGCAACTCGGTCTCGACCGTCCCCTAGTCGTTCGATGGCTGGATTACATGAGCCACTTCGTGAGAGGTGACCTGGGAGTTACTTACGAGGGAATGAGCGTCTCGAGCCAGGTGTGGAATTTCCTGCCGTGGACGGTGGGGATCTTCGCCGTGGGGGGAGTCGTCGCCTACCTGTTCGGTGAGTGGTTCGGTCGGCTCGTGGGTTGGAGCCGCTACCGGCTGCTCAGTTCGACGGCGAACATCGGAGGGGTGCTGCTGTTCACCGCCTTCCCGCCGTTCCTGGTCTTCATGCTGTTCCTCTTCGGTGCGCCGAGGCTGAGCGCCTTCAGGTCCTCGTTGGGGTTGGAGTTCCGTCCCGAGGCCGGTGGGCCGTCGGGTCTGTTCCACCTGCTGGCGTTTGGGCTTGTGGTGGCACTGGTCGGGGGGTTGATCGCCCGGGCCTGGGCCAGGAAGAGGGATTACTCCGCGCTGCGGGTAACCGCGGTGCCGCTGGCTGTCGCAGGGTTCTTGGTGGGCATGTGGCTGCTTGGCGTCTGGGGCGAAGGGATCGACTGGCTGTTGTGGGATCGTGGCTTAGTCGCGGCAGCCGCGCTCGTGCTGATCGCCTTCGGGGAGATGATGCTGGTGATGGGTGCCGGTGTGTCGGAGGAGATAGCCGAGGACTATGTGTTCACCGCCCGGGCCAAGGGGATTCCCGGGTCGCGGATCCGCGATCGTCACGTAGCACCCAACGCGGTGCTGCCGGCGATTTCGCGGCTTGTCACCAGCATTCCTTACCTGATTGGGGGACTCGTCATCATCGAGGTTTCCGCCGGGTCCGGCGGCCTCGGGACCCTGCTCTTGTCTTCGATCGGGTCGGGCCAGGTGCCGGTCGTCCTCGGCGTCCTCGGCGTCATCGGTGTGATCGGCATCGCCATGCGCGTCGGACTCGACGTCGTCCAGGCGGTAATCGACCCCCGGCTCCGTGAAGGGGTGAGAAGGTGATCGAGCCTGGCTACGAGCACGAAAACACCGGATGGGCAGAGATCCGTCGAATGGCCGGTCGCAGCAAGATGATCATCGCGGGGTTGGTCATCCTCGGGTCTTTCACGGTTCTCGCCTTCATCCACCCGGTTCTCACCGCAACCGTGTGGGCCGACCGTCCCGACATTTACCGGCCCGTCACCGGACACGACACCTCCATCTCGCATCCCTCCGGCCCATCGGTCGCCCACCCTCTCGGGACCGACCCTCTCGGCCGTGATGTCCTCAGCCTCATGACCTACGGGTTACGTCCCAGCTTCATCGTCGCCGTCGCCAGCGCGATCGGCGCCGCCACCGTCGGACTCATCGCCGGGACCTCGGCGGCGTTCTTCCGGGGTCGCTATGACCGAGTGATGACCCACGTCTCAGATGCCTTCATGCTGTTACCACCTCCCCTCGTGTTCCTCCTCGCCAGCAAGCGGGGACTGATGGGGCCGCTCGAACTCGGATTGCTCTACGGGATTCTGTTTGGCCTTGGCCCCGCAGCGATCGTGGTGCGGGCACGCGCCCTCGCTGTCATGGAGAAGCCGTTCATCGACGCGGCGCGCTCAGCCGGAGGCAGCTCCCGGTGGATCATCACCCATCACGTCGTCCCCCACGTCATCCCTCACCTCGCCGTCGTGGTGCTTGCTGGTGTCGTCGGGGCCCTCGTCACCCAGGGATTCGTCGAGTACCTCGGGATCGGGAAGTACCGCTACGGCCTCGGCAACCTCATGTACAACGCTCTGGTCTACCAAGGAGCTCTCGGGACCAGCGTTCCGTGGAGCTCGTTCCTGGCCGGGAGTTTGGGGATCTCGCTGCTCGCTTCGTCCTTCTACATGATCAGTGCGGGGCTACGCGCCGTGGCCGACCCGCGATCGAGAAGGCGGGTCTGATGCCTAGTGCCCGCCCTAGTCGCGTGCTCCGCCAGTTACTCGCCGGCAGCACGGTGCTCCTCCTCGTCGCCTCGGTCACCTACGTGTTGGGACGCGCGTTGATGCCCGCCTTCACCTCCGCCATCGCCGACATCACCGCATCGATCCCGACCACGGCACCGGTATTCGACCCACAGGAAGTGATCGACGACATCCCCATCTCGGCAGCGGCCGTCGTCATCACCGGCGCGATCGAGGATCATCTCGTTCTCGATGTTACGAGATTCCCTTTCGTGGATCCCGTGAGCGACCCATCGTCCAAAGACATCGACATCCGCTACGAAGGCGACGCCTCGACACTCCTACTCCGCGCAACGGACATCACCGTCGGCGCACCCCGCACGTCTTCGATGACCGTGATCCTGACCACCAGCGGGTTGACCTTCGCCGCCCAACCAGGAGACTGCGTGCTCCTCGTCCATCATTTCGAGTACGTCAGCGTGCCGAGCAGCCCACCGCAGTCCCCAGCCCTCGCGCCGACCTTTGCCGGCGAACTCGAATGCACCGTCGCTGAACTCCGCGGTGGTGCCATAGCAACGTTCGTGGTCGCGTTCGACCGGTGATCGATTCGCTTCGCCACCTCCCCGCCGAAGACGGCAGAAGAGGACGCTCGCCCGGGCAGCGGGCAGCGGGCAGCGGGCAGCGGGCAGCGGGCAGCGGGCAGCGGGCAGCGGGCA
>JBBEAX010000073.1:0-16080 GCA_040882645.1 Acidimicrobiia bacterium | reverse complement strand
GGCGAGTGCGTGGCGTCATCGACACCCTGGTGGGCGGGGTGGGGCTGCGGCGGGGCCGCCGCCACCCGGAGACGGTCCGCGTCGGCGACACCGTCGACTTCTGGAGGGTGGCCTCGGTGACCCCGAACGAACATTTGCAACTCTTCGCCGAGATGCGTCTGCCCGGAGAAGCCTGGCTGGAGTGGCGGATCCGGGAGGAGGCTGGCCTGCGTTACCTCGACCAGACCGCACGGTTCCGACCGAGAGGATTGGCCGGTCGTCTCTACTGGTATGCCATGTTTCCGTTCCACCGGCTCATCTTCGGCCGAATGGCCCGCCGGGTGGTCGCCGTGGCCGAGCGCCGGGGATGAGGCTCGCCCGAGGTCGCTAGGTCTGGGCTGCTGTTCGCGTAGGTCCCTTGGGCCTACCCGGGTCGCTTTACGTAGCCGGCGGGGTCCTTGCGCTGTCGCTTGATCGACTCCACGAGTTCCGTGTTCCTGAGGAGTGCGGCCTCCGCTTCGGTCATCACCACGGCGGGCTTCAAGGTGATGGTGCCATCGGGCTCGACGGTGGCCAGGTACCGCTTATGGTCGGCGTGGCCGACTTTCCCCAGGCTGGCGCGGCGCCGCTGGTCGAGTTCTACGAGTACTGCTTCGGATGACATCGGACTCCTTGCTCCGCGCGGCATCCTACCTGCTGGACCCTTCTGCGGCAAGAGGGTATCGGGGTAGTGGGGCGTTCCGATAGGTTGCTGCAATGGCCGAGGTCTTCCTGAGCCCCGACATCGCCCTTCCTCAGTACGAGAGGCTTCGGGCGCATCCGCGCATGCGCCGGCTGCTCGGGCGCGTCGACGAGATCCTCGGAGGGGGCACATGGGGCTTTTGGATCGGTTCACGAACAAGGACCTGCTCAAGGGAGGGCTCCCAGCTACCGCGGTGTTGCGATACGTGCCGAAATACGCCGGGTCAGTCGACGAGCAGGGGAGCCGCTCCGATTCGTACCGGCTGGATCTCGAGGTCCGCATCGAGGGACGTGATCCGTACGCGATCGTGCAGAAGGTCAGGGTGCCCAAGCGGTACTGGGACATCACGACCGGTGTCTCGCTCCCGGTAAAGGTGGATGCCGAGAACCCGCAGCGGATGCTGGTGGACTGGGATGCTTTTGACGCCGCCGGCGGGGAAAACATCGTCGAAGAACTCGGCGACCAGTACAGGCGCGACCAGGTGAAGGAGTTCCAGAGCAAGAACCCCGAGGCTCGGCGCTACGCCGAAGCAGCGCGGCAAGCGGATCTGGAGGTGGTCGAGGCTCTGATCGGCATGTTCCAAGCCGGGCAGCGCAGTGCTGACGAGGTCATCGAGGTTATCGACGACTACGTGGCTGACGGGAGCCTCACCGACGAACAGGGTGCGGCGGCGAAGGCTCGAGTGAAAGGCGCGAACTGACCAAATTGCCGCCGGCCCTGCCGAGCCGCCGAAGCAGAACTCGATCCTGATCGCCTTCGATCTGGACCGGGAGGTGCCGGGCGCCGGAGCAGCTGTCGCTGCGGGGTCGAACTCGGCGGTGATCAGGGGGCGATCGGAGTGGGCGGGGAGGCGGCGATGACCGTGTTGGCGGCGTCGAAGGCGAGCACCGTCATAGTCATCGGCCCAGAGAGGACCGGGCCGGCGGTGTCGGTGGCTCCGTCGCCACCACCCAGGTACACCGAGGTGTCGTCACCCACCCACGCCCAGTAGGCTCTGCCGTCCGCCGTCGAGATGGTCACGGCGTAGCGGGCCGCCTCCGCTACCGCCTCCCACTCCAGAAGTGGGCGCTCCCCGTTGCCCGCCGCCGGGGTCAGCACCCCGATGGCGGGGAGGCCCAACCCGGCCGCCGTCGAACTCGTCGGAGGATCAGGCGACGTGGTGGCCGGCCCGGTCGACGACGTGGTGTCGCCGGGGCCGGGGCCGGTGTCGTCGTCTCCGCAGGCCGCCAGCACCAGCAGCAGCCCGAGGAGGGGTGCCAGGCGCCTCACGGGAGAGCCGCCAGTGCGGCCTTCGCCTCGGAGGCAAGCGAGGCGTCGCCCAGCATGTCGGCTATGAAGAAGATCGCCAGGATGTCGCCTGCGTCGGTCTCTTCGATCGCGATCGCCAGGTCGGCGGCGGCGATGGCAAGGATCTCCTGCTCGAGCAGCCCCGCCTTGGGGTCGGAGGCGCCCGACCCGATTGCCCCGGCCCGCACGCCGGCGAGCACGGCGCCGTGCCACTCCTCGGGCCCGAACAGGTCGGGATTGTCGATCATCGTCTGGAGGATGCTGGCGACGATCGAAGTGATCACCGTCGAGAAGCCGGGGGAGGCGATGCCACAGGCGGTGTTGCGCTCGATCGAGGAGCCGATCGCCTCCGCCCGCGAAAGCAGCGAGTGCAGCTCCCAGCCCGACACCACCCCGTCCGCTCCGAGGGTGGCGTTGAACTGATCGGCGTCGTACATGAGCTGGGCGATGGCGGCGTGCAACTCCTCGTTGGCCGCCTCCGAGGCGTCGCCGGTCCGGGTCGCCACCCATAGGCCCTCGAGGACGTTGAGTGTGCCTCCTGAAGCCCCCACCGCCCCCTCGACCTCCTGGGTCCAATCACCCGAGACGATCTCGCAGGTCGCCAGAGTGATCTCGAGAGAGACGTCGACCAGCGGGCCCAAATCGCTCAGGGGGATGTCGACGGGGACCACGAACCCCTCCGCCCCGGCGATTCCGCTGATCGCGCCGTCGGTGGGATGGAGTGCCGGCGCCAAGGCGGTCCCGACCACGGAGCCGGCAATGGAGATGGTGAGGTGGGCGAACCCGGAGGCATCGGTCAACTGGCTGCTGCCGACACCCAGGACGCTGAATGAACCGTCGGTGACCAGGCCTCCGGCGACAGTCATGTCGAAGGTCCCGGCGACGCCCGCGGTGGCCTCCACCGCCGTCCAAGTGGCCTCCCCGCTGTAGATCATGTCGCCCCACCAGAGGCCATCGGTGAAGCCGGGGGGCGGGCCGGAGAGGGCGGAGGGCACCGTGGTGGCGAGGAGCAGCGTCATCACTGCCACCGCTGGGACCAAGCGCCTCCGCTTCAGTCGCATCTTGGGGAAAGTGTACGCGGTCGCGGTGGCAAAGACTCTCCACCGGCGACGATCTCATCGAATTTGCGGGAGATCCGCAGCCGGCTTCTCTGAACCACGACAGCCTCGGGCGCGGGCGAGGTTAGGCCGGTTGCCCCACTCCCAGTCCGCCTATTGGGTACCGTTACCGCTCCTGAATCTCACTCGGAGACGCCGTGCACCGTGCCCTGCATGAGTTTGAGGATCGTCCAGAGGAGCCCCGCGCGGATCCGGCGGAGCTGAAGGCGACGCCGATCCACGACACCCTGCGCCGGATCGTCGTGTGGTATCGGGTGCTCGCCCTGGTGTGGATGTCGGCGCTGGTGACCGCCACATTGCTCACCGACTCGGGGGCCTCCAAGCCGTGGGTTATCGCCGCCGAGGCGGTGGCGGTGCTCCTCACGATCGCGGCGTTCGTGCTCTCACGGTTGAAGCGGCTCGACGCCTGGTGGTGGGTGCTGATCGACCTCGCCGCCGTCCTCTTCATCATCATCTCCCCGGGTCTGGCCGGCGCCAGCAACTACTTCTACGGGGGCATGGGCCTGTCCGGTCTGATGGTCGTGGTTTGGGCCTATCCGACGGTGCTGGCGGGGGCGCTGGCAATCGCCGCGCTGGTGGCCGCCCAGATGGTGGGCGGGGCGGTGGGTATCCGGGAGATCGCCCCCACCGACCTGGTGGGGGACATCGCAGTGTGGATCGTCTCGGGCATCGTCTACGGATGGGCGCTGTGGGCCTTGCGCAACACCGACGTCGGCCGGGAACGGGCCGAGGCCAGGATGGTGCAGGCCAACGCCCGCACGGAGACCCTGTTGCTCAACATCCTCCCCGGCCCGATCGCCGAGCAACTGAAGGCGGGGGTGTCCCCGATCGCCGATCGCATCGAGCGGGTCACCATCCTGTTCGCCGATGTCGTCGAGTCGACGCCGCTGGCGGAGGCGCTCGATCCCGATGACTTCGTCAACTTGCTCGACCGGGTCTTCACCCACTTCGACGAGCTGGTGGATCGCCATGGACTGGAGAAGATCGGGTCGATTGGCGACGGCTACATGGCGGTGGCCGGCGCACCGGTTCCCCGGTCCGACCATGCCCAGGTGGCGGCGGACCTGGCGCTGGCGATGCTCGGCTCGCTCGAGTCGTTCGGCGTGAACGGCGGACGACCGGTACGGATGCGCTTCGGCCTGCACACCGGGCCCGTCGTAGCCGGCGTGATCGGCAGGAGGAAGTTCCGCTACGACCTCTTTGGCGATGCCGTCAATACGGCGAGTCGCATGGAGTCACACGGCGTCGCCGACCGGATCCAGGCGAGCACCGCCACCCGCGAGGCCCTCGGCGACTCGTACCGATTCGAACGTCGGGGGATGATCGAGGTCAAGGGCAAGGGCGAGATGGAGACCTTCTTCCTCCTCGGCCGGGCTTGAGGACCGGGCATTCCGCCGGCGTAGGCGTCTCGGATCAAGCCGATCCAGGCGCCGGTCCGCCTGATTCACCCCTCGGGTGAGCACGCCTGCGCGGCGGACAATGCCACGTTGGCGTCCATGAGGAGCAGGAAGCCCGCGTCGACCGTGGCGACGGCGGCGTCGAGGGCGGCGTCGTCTCCCGCACGGGCGGCCGCGGAGGCCGCGGCGTATCCCTCCTCATCCATCTCCATGGCCTGGAGCATCAGGCCCACCGCCTCCTCGAATCCGGGAAGGGGTGTCCCGAGCGTCCCTATCTCGTCGATCAGCCTGGCGATCTCGGCCGAGACCTTGAGCAACGAATCCGCCAGGGCGTCACCCTGCTGCCTCTCGAATGCCGTCCCGGCGTCGAACGTCTGGTACAGCAGGCTCTGGGCGGTGGCCCCCATGGCTTCGCCATAGGACTGACAGTTCAGCACCACGGTCGTCGTGGTCGGGGGCATGGTCGTGGTGGTGGCCAGGGTGGTCGTCGTCGGAGTGGTCATCGGAGTCGTCATCGGAGTCGTCGTCGGAGCAGACGTCGAGGGCGTGGCGTCACCGCCACACGCGGCGACCAGCAGGAGCGCCACCGCGCCTGCAATCCGGGCGGTGTGTGCCACGACGCCTCCAAGTCTCGATGTTGCCGTTCTCAGCCGAATGGTATCGCCCCTCGACCGCCAGCGATGTGGGTCGGCCTAGGCCGGGATACCTCCGATTCGTTCCCGGTATGCCGCCATGTCGTGCAGGGGGAGGGCGGCGATCTCCTTGATCTGTCCCCAATGGGTCAACCGGAACGTGACGTCGTCGAGGGCGACGCGCCACGCGCTTGTCCCCAGGTGGGCGGCGCCACTGCGGTCGAAATAGACCCGTGACCCGACGTGGCGGTAGCCCTGGAGCAGCAGGGGCACCCGGGTGACGAGATCAACGTGATTGATCGCCCGGTAGGTCCGGTCCTCGAGCCTCTCCGAGAAGGCGCGGCTGAAGTCGCGGTGACCCACCCGGGGTTGCCCGTAGGTGTAGATGGCGGCGACCGGGTGGCCGGCCCGGTCGGCGCGGAAGGCGGCCAGGGCGGCGAGGGCGCCGCCGAGGCTGTGCCCGGTGAACACCACCGGCTTGCCGGACGCGATGATGGCGTCGAGGACTCCCTGCCATACCTCCTCGACGCCGCTGCCGAAGCCGGAGTGGATGCGGCCGAACTCGCTGGCAGTCGGCTTGAACTGGGCGTTGCGGCTCCAGTCGATCGGGTTCGCCTCGGTGCCACGGAATGCGACGTACAGGTGATCGCCGTCGGAGGCGGTGAACGCCTGGGTGGACTGCGCCGAGAACCACTGGAACCCGGTCAGGCCGAGAGCCTCCGTGGCGGCCTGCGCGCCCAGGCGGTCGCGATATGCCGCCGCGGACAGCTCGACGGTGAGGGTGGCGAGTCTCCTGTCGAAAGGCACCGGGCCTCCTCGGGGTGAGGCTCCGCGACTCTACTCCGTGGAAGGTCCTGGGATGGGTGGAAGGCGCGGCGATCAGCCGGGCCGGTACACGCTCCCGCGGTGCCCGACTCGTAGGACGATGACCTCACGAGCCCCGTCGTCGATGCGGTAGAGGACCCGATAGGTTCCTCTACCGGCGCTCCAGATGCCCTCGAGCTCGCCTCGCAAGGGAGCGCCTACCCGGCGCGGGTTGTCGAGAAGTGGCCCGGTGATGAATTCGATCACGGCGAAGGCCACTGCCGCCGGGAGCTTCTCACGGATGGCACGGGCGGCGGGCGGCGTGACGACGATCTCGTAGCGGTCGCCCGTCACTCGGGGCGAAGCGCTCGCACTGCGTCGCTGCCGCGAATCAGATCACCGGCGAGAAAGGCCCGGTGTGCCTCGACCAGCTCAGCGATGGCCTCGCGATCGCCGAGCACGGCCACCGTCTCCTCGAGCGACTCCAGGTCCTCAGGGCTGATGAGGACGGCGGCTGCGGTGCCGTTGCGGGTCACAGTGATGCGCTCGTGTTGCCGCTGCACCCGGTCGACGAACTCGGAGAAGCGGTCGCGGATGGTCCGAAGGGGCTCGCTGATCATGGCCACAATTGTGGCACGGGGGGGGATCGGTGGAAAGCCCCTTGTTCCAGGCATCGGGTCGAACCGTTTTCTGTCCGACGCCGTCCGTACCCTGCTGTCGAGTTGCCATTCCGGGGAGAGTGAACATGGACATGACCCGTGAACGCGCCCTGGACATGCTGCGAGCGATCACCGCCGATGCGCAGTTCCGGCCGGGGCAGTGGGAGGCGATCGAGGCGGTCGTCGTCCACCGCCGCCGCGTTCTCGTCGTCCAGCGGACCGGGTGGGGAAAGTCGGCGGTGTACTTCATCGCCACCGCGCTCCTCCGTGAGGCTGGAATGGGCCCCACGGTGGTGGTCTCCCCGCTGCTGGCCCTCATGCGCAATCAGATCGAGATGGCCGAACGCCTCGGGATCAAAGCGAGGACGGTCAACTCGACGAATCGTGACGACTGGGATCGGGTCTTCGCCGAGATCGCAGCCGGCGAGATCGACGTTCTGTTCATCTCC
Organism: Acidimicrobiia bacterium; assembly: GCA_040882645.1. GTDB lineage: Bacteria > Actinomycetota > Acidimicrobiia > Spongiisociales > UBA11373 > JAUYIV01. The sequence goes on along the minus strand of JBBEAX010000073.1, from coordinate 9,013 downwards.
CCGGAGCGCCTCAACAACCCCGAGTTCCGAACGGGTGTGCTCCCTGATCTGCTGCGAGCGCTGGGGCTCCTGGTGGTGGACGAGGTGCACTGCATCTCGGATTGGGGCCACGACTTTCGGCCCGACTACCGGCGGTTGTCGCGGATCGTCGACCTGCTTCCGCCAGGAGTCGCCATCCTGGGGACCACCGCCACGGCCAACGATCGGGTGATTCGGGACGTCGAGGAACAGCTCGGTAACGATCTCGTCCTGGTGCGCGGACCGTTGGATCGGCCGAGTTTGAGACTCCAGGTCATGGCGATGGCCTCGCGTGCCGAGCGGCTCGCGTGGCTGGCGGAGATCCTGCCGACCCTCGAAGGATCCGGCATCGTGTACGCGCTGACCATCAAGGATGTGCGGCGGGTCGCCGATTGGCTCCGGGACCGGGGGGTCGATGCCGCGGCGTACACCGGCAAGACCGACCCCGAGGAGCGGCTCGAGATCGAGCGCCGGCTGACCGAAGGTGGCGTGAGGGTCGTCGTTGCCACCTCGGCCCTGGGTATGGGCTACGACAACCCACACATCCACTTCGTGATCCATTTCCAGTCGCCGGGTTCCCCGGTCGCCTACTACCAACAAGTAGGGCGCGCCGGTCGCGCCACGGAGTCATCGGTTGGGGTGCTCCTGACCGGCGCAGAGGATGGCGACATCCAGGATTTCTTCATCCGAACGGCGTTCCCGACCGAGTCCCACGTCGAGGCGATCCTCGCCGCCCTCGACTCCGCCGACGGTATGACAACGTGCCAGCTGGAGACAATCAACCTTCCGGCCGGAAGGCTCGGCGCCGCTCTCAAGGTCCTCGAGGTCGAGGGCGCGGTCTACCGGGAGGGGACCCGGTGGTACCGCTCGGCGGAGCGCTACCGATACCCCGCCGAGCGCGTCGCCGGCGTAATGGAGCAGCGCCGAAGCGAGCAGGCCACGATGGGCCGGATCATCGAGTCGGACGATTGCATCATGCATCAGCTCCGGTTGAGCCTCGACGATCACACCAGCTCGCCCTGTGGCCGATGCGCCATCTGTGCCGGGGACGTGCTCCCACGCGAGGTCTCCGAGGAGACGGTAAGAGCCGCCGTCGATTTCATCCGGTCCGAGGCGGCGATCATCGAGCCGCGCAAGAGGTGGCCCCATCCGGTCGATGGCACCTTCGTCATCCAGCACTTGATCGAGGAAGGCCGGGCGCTCACCCGCTGGGGAGACCCCGGGTTGGCCCTACTCGTCGAAAGGGGCAAGTACCGGGACCGTGGGTTCTCCGCCGAACTCGTCGATGCCGCCGCGAACCTGGTTGCTCGGTGGGCCCCCGAACCAGCTCCTACATGGGTCGCCTCGGTGCCGCCAGTAGAAGGCGACGATCTCGTCGGAGACTTCTCCCGGCGGCTTGCCGAGCGCCTCGGCCTGGCCTACGAACCGATAGTTCGCAAGGTCCGGCGCAATCGGCCGCAGAAGGAAATGCAGAACTCCACCCAGCAGCTTCGCAATGTGTCCGGGGTGTTCGAGGTGGGCCCCTGTCCTGGCGGTCCGGTGCTGCTCGTCGACGACATGGTGGACTCGCGGTGGACTATGACGATGATCGGGGGACTGCTTCGGAGGGCGGGCTCGGGGCCGGTGTACCCTTTGGCCCTCGCGGACACATCCCGAGGTGACGAGTGAAGCTGTCGAACGACGCCAAGGCGGTGCTCGTCCTCACCACCCGGCTCGGCGACTTTCGGCGACCATCCCTCGCCCCTGGTCAGTGGCACTCCTTCTCCCGAGCCCTGGGTGACGCCGGTTTGACGCCCGGTAGCGTGTTCAACTCCGAGGCCCTTGGAGGCGCCGGCCTCGACCCGGAGAAACGGGAACGGATCGATGCGCTGGTCGGGGACGCCGCCGCCGTGGTCATCGAACTGGAGTCGTTGACATCCAAGGGCATCTGGATGGTGACGATTGCCGACGACGAGTATCCAGCGGCGCTTCGGCGACTCGACCATCGAGCACCCCCGGTCCTGTTCGGGGTGGGGGAGCGGTCGTTGCTCGACAGCGGCGGCGTCGGCGTGGTCGGCTCTCGTGACGTGTCCGAAGACGGGGTTGCGGTTGCCCGAGAGATCGCAGCCGCTGCCGCCGGTCGGGGTCTGCCTGTCCTCTCGGGCGGAGCTCGCGGCGTAGACCAACAATCGATGGCCGCCGCCTACGAAGCCAGTGGGTCTGTGGTGGGCGTCCTGGCCGACAGTCTGCTGCAGAGGATCCGGAGTGCCGACGTGCGCGCCTCTCTCGACACCGGGGCGACCTGCCTGATCACAGCCCAGCATCCCAACACGGGGTTCTCACCGGCGGCGGCGATGGCGCGCAACAAGCTGGTGTACTCCCTCGCCGATGTCACCGTGGTCGTCGCTTCCGAGGCCAAGGGAGGCACCTGGGAGGGCGCCACCGAGGCCCTAACGCACGGGATCGGGCGGGTAGCAGTGTGGCGGGGCCGGGGGCAGGGATCGGCGAACGCGATGCTGGTCGAGGCCGGCGCACGCCCCATCGAGTCGGTCGAGCAGCTCTGGGACGTGCTGGCGGAGCGCCCGACTCCACATCCCGAACAGATGACGATCGAACTGGGCTAGCCGGGTCAGTCTTCGACCCCGGGATAGTGCAGTCCGGCGGAGGCAGGAATGGGTTGCGAGGACGGGGTTGCCTGACAGTCCTAGCAGCGAGGGGTGGACCGTCGCGCCCCAGGGGATCTCGCCGAGGATCCTGGCGACCGATCGTGGGGGTTGACCTCGGGTGCCGGAGCGGTCACGATCGGGGCGGATGCCGCCTCGTAGGAGACCGACTCATCGGAACGCTGAAGTAGAGGCGATCATTCGATCCGCCAAGGAACGGGAGTGGCGCGCCGTAAGGCCTTCCGCCTACTTCAAGCTGTATTACCCGTGCCCGGGTAGTGGGTCAGTTTGAAAGAAGACCCAGCCCAAATAGCCGTAGTTACGTCACGGCCCCAGGAGCCAGCGGGCATTTTTCTGGCCTCGCTAGCGTTATCTACATCAACGACGACGAGCACGGGGGTTCCATAACTTGGCCCGCCCCCGGCACTCCGTCAAGGAACTGGAACGGGTACTTCGCGACGCTGAAGCAAGGCACTGGCGGGTGGAGGGTGGCGGCGACTCCTACTTCAAGATTTACTGTCCCTGTCCGATGATGCACAAGAAGACAGTCCACCTGACGCCAAAGCAGAACTACGAAAAGCAACTGAGGCGTTGGCTGAAGCGGAGAACCTGCTGGGAGACGACACGATGAAATATCCCTTTAGCTTCGGCTTCATCGTCACCGACCGCGAGAGCCATCCAGTCACGGGGAAGGTTCTCGACGAGGCGGTCGATGCGCTGATGGACGCGATGCTCGAACGCGAGACTGACGTCACGTACGACTCGTCGGTCGGTGCCGCGCTCGCTCGCGGTGAAGTCGATGTCGAGCTGGAGGTTTCAGCGCACGACGAGGCGTCAGCGGCGGCCCTGGCGCGCGACTTTGTGATTCAGGCGATCCTCGCTACCGGGGGCACTCCGATCGGGCTGTTCGTGTTCCCCCCTCGAACACCAAAGGTAAGCCCCCAGCAGGAGTGGCACGAGCGACGGGCCGAACTCGCTCACACCTAGTCGTCAACCAGCTTGGCGATGCCCGATACGGCCCAGGGATACCCTGCGGAACCTGCGGCGATGTCCGGGTGGGGCCGCGGCCCAGGGGACTTGTGCAGGCGTGCTTACCACCGTGACCAAGGCTCGGCTCCGGCGGCACATCGGGGCTGACCGGGCCGGACATGGAGGCGGTCGAGCGGGCAACCTGCGTGTATCTCGCCTTGTAGCGGCAACCCAACCCCCACGGCACCCATGGATGCCCATCACTATCTTGTCCGTGTGTCCCTGCCGAGTGGTGTCGTCACCTTCATGTTCTCCGACATCGAGGGCAGCACGCGTCTCTGGGAGTCTGAGCCTGAGGCGATGCGCCAATCGCTCGCTCGCCACGACGATCTCGTCTCGGCGATGGTCGGGGAGGCGGGCGGCGCCATCTTCAAGCACACCGGCGGTGCCCAGAGTCATCGGATGGCTCGAATCATCTGCAGGTCCCCTCGATCAGCAGGCAGACCGTACACCGGGGGTACGGGGGGTGCCGGTCAGGCCGTGTCGGGTGAATGTCCTTCAACGGATGGCCTCCACCACCGGTTCGTGTCACCGACCGCTCGTATCTTGATCGGACCGGTCCTCCAGAGGTACACGTGTACAATACGTATATGCGGCGGAAACTGACGATCACCATCGACGAGGCGGTTTACGAGGGGCTCCACCGGCGCATCGGGCGCCGGAAGATCAGCCGCTTCCTCGAGGATCTCGCCCGGCCCCACGTAGTCGACGGGGACTTGGAGGAGGCGTATCGCGCCATGGCCGCCGACGAACGGCGCGAGTCGGAAGCCGCCGAGTGGGCGGAGGGCCTTGTCGAAGATGTCGCCGATGAGACGCGCTGACGTGTGGTGGGTCGGTTTCGAGCCGGGCCGGGGCGGAGAGATCCGCAAGACCAGGCCGGCGGTGATCGTCAGCAACGACGCCGCCAACGCCGCGCTGAATCGGGTGCAAGTGGTGCCGCTCACCTCCAACGTCGATCGGCTCTATCCGAGCGAGGCATACGTCGAGGTAGCTGGCACCCGGCACAAGGCCATGGCCGACCAGGTCACCACCGTGACCAAGGCTCGACTCGAGAGCCGCCTGGGTCGCCTAACCGCGCCGGACATGGAGGCGGTCGAGCGGACCATGCGCGTGCAGCTGGGTCTGTAGGCGGGCGCCTGGCCTCAAGAGGTTCCCTCTGGCGATCTCGGAATGATCGGTCGGTGACCAATGCCCCTATCGCTCGCCCCGCGGGAGCGGGACGGTCACTGCGACGAAGTGGAGGTCGCTATGCGTCGGTGGGCCGCTCCCGCCATGCTCGTTTTCGTTCTGGGGGCCTGCAGTGGGGGAGGGCCGTTCACCATCGAGTGGTACTCGGTGTCGGGATGCGAGGCCGACGGCACCGTCGAGCTGCTCCCCGGCGCGCAGATGCGCACAGTCGGTGAGATCCAGTACCGGTTCTCGTCGGGCGGGTCGCCGACGATGTGGTGTGAGGGTCTGGTCCACCGGTGGATCGGCGAGTCGGAATTCGAGGACTACACCTTCGACAGCAGTGAGGACGCCCCGCTGGAGTTCGAGGTCACTGCCGACGGATACGTCTACAAGACGGGCACCGGAACCGTGACCACACCCGAAGGCAAGACCATCACGCTCCCATAGGTTGGGACCATCCGACCGATCGAGTCGCTCTCCGTCCTCGGCGAAGGCGATGATCTCCGACGCCGCCGAGATCATCGGCTGACTCACCGTAGGGGTCGGGCCGGAATCGACTCGGCCGGGGAGCGGCGTCGTGTGTGACGCCGAAGGCCTTGCTCGATGGACGGCGGCCAGGCCTGTGCCCATGGTCGCGGGTACGCTGCGTGGTCAGCGAGGGATGCCTGTGACCCAACCCGAGATCGTCGTCACCGAGAACGGGCCATATGAGGTCCGGGCCAGCCTTCCGTTGGTCCCCAAGCGGATCGTGCGGACCGCGGCGGGCGACCCGGTCGCATGGGCCACGGACCCCGAGCTTCCCCACGAGACCCCTACCTGGCTGTGCCGCTGCGGACAGTCGCGCAACAAGCCGTTCTGCGATGGCAGCCACAAGCGGGTGGGCTTTGACGGCACCGAAGAGGCACCCAACGAGCCCTTCTTCGAGCGGAGTCGGGCACACCAGGGGCCTGGGCTCACCGTGCATCGGGTGGGGAACTTGTGTGCCCACTCCAGCTTCTGCGCCAACGCCATCTCCGACTGGTTCCAGCTGCTTCCCGACACCGCCGACCCCAATGTCCGCGTCGAGGTCGTGGCCATGGTCGAGCATTGCCCGTCGGGCACGCTGGTACTCGAACTCGACGGCGAGGTGATCGAACCCGATCTCCCCCGCGCCATCTCGCCCGTGACCGACGGGCCCCTCTGGGTCACCGGCGGCATCCGGGTGGAGCGCAGCGATGGGGTGCCGCTCGAGGTGCGCAATCGGATAGCGCTGTGCCGGTGCGGGCATTCGAAGAACAAGCCGTTCTGTGACGGCACCCACCGCGAGATCGGGTTCAGCGCACCCAATCCGGCGGCCGCGGCGGCGGTGGCCGCCGAGAGTCCCGAAAGTCGCACCGTGCCGGCCTATCGCCGGGCGATCGTCGGCGCCCACGAGGGCACCAGCGAGGAGACCCTTCGGGTGGCGGCGAGCGTCGCCGGGGCCGTGGGTGCCGAGGTGACAATGGTGTATGCCGCCGTCCCCGGGCCCGACGCCGAGGCGACGCTCGAAGACGCCCGTAGCCGAATGCGGGCCGCGGGGCTGGCCCCCGAACGCGTCCACGGGCTGGTGGCGCCGGGGTCGCCGGCACCGACTCTGCACTCGATCGCTTCCGACCGCGATGCCGGGTTGATCGTGGTCGGGCGCGGTGGTGATCGCCTCGCCCGGCTACCGGCACGGGTGTCCCACCGCTCGCCGGGCGACGTACTGGTGGTCGCCCGCATTGGGGATCGCCGTCCCGAGCGCTATCGACGGATCCTCATCGCCACCGACGGCTCCCGCACCGCCGACCGCTCCGCCCGCCGCGGCTACGACCTCGCCCGGGCGGTGGGCGCAGTCGTCGACCTGGTATTCGTGGGTCATCCCGACACCGGCGACCTGATCCTCTCCGACACCGTCTCGGTCTACGCCGGGACGGTGCCCACCACCACCCGGCGCCTCGAGGGCAGCCCGGCGCAGCGGATCCTCGACGTAGCGGAGGACACCGGTACCGACCTGATCGTCGTCGGCAACAAGGGCATGGCCGGGCTGCGTCTTCGGGCCGGGCTATCGGTTCCGGGTGAGGTGCTCAAGGGCGCCCGCTGCGACGTGCTGCTCTGCCGGACGGTCAAGCAACGGGAGTCGGAGTTGGAGCCGGGCGACGGGGGGGTCATCGACCAGGACGGGCAGCCGGTCGCGGCGTACATGGACCCCGAGGGGACGCTGCACCTGATGTCGGCGCGCTGCACCCACCTCGGCTGCACGGTGGCATGGAATCCTTCGGAGGGGTCGTTCGACTGTCCCTGCCACGGCTCTCGCTTCGGGACCAATGGAGAAGTCCTCGAGGGGCCCGCCCCGCGGCCGCTCGATCCAATCGGCGGCGATCAGGGGAGTGTGGCCACGTAGGCGGCCACGGCGTCGAGCTCGCTCTCGGTCAGCTCGACGATCCTCATCTGCCGCACCTCGCCGAGGGCGCGTTCGATATCGTCGCGGGTCTCGCCGGTGATCGCCGGGGCGGCGGCGGTACCGAGGCCGTCGGCACCATGGCAGACGATGCAACCCACCCCGCCGGCACGCGCTTCAAAGATCGCCTTGCCCCGGGCGAGGAGGGCATCTTGACCGGGGACGGTGGTGGTGACCGGGCTCGCCGCCGTCGACCACAGTGGTGGCTGGAAGACCATCAGGTACAGCAGAAGGCCCAACGCGCCGACACCGATGGCGGTGATCAGGTGGACCCGGCCTGAACGAAGCATTAGGGCGATCTCGGCATCCGACTTACGAGGCACCCCCGAGGGGCGGATCTCGCAGGCGGCGCGCAACCGGGCGGTGAAGGGCTTGGCCAGCGCCACCATCAGCACTGTGGTGACCGTCAGGATTCCCAGCGACGACCAGAACCAGGGTTCGGAGAGGAACGGGCGTCGCGCCAACCCCAGCCAGACCCCGGACCCGACCACGGCGACAAGCGACAGGTACATCGCGGTGGCGGTCCGTGCCGAGAAGTCGAGTGCGGCCAGCAACCGTTGTCGGTCTCGCTCGCCCCGAAGGGCGTACAGCACCGTCACCGAGGCTCCGTGGATGGCCACGAAGGCGAGCGCCGAAGCGATGTGGAGCCATTTGATCCACAGATACGGCACGCAAGAACGCTAGCGGGTGGGGGCCTGCGGCTACTGGGTTCATCCCATCGTCGGGTCGAGGACGGTCTCGCTGGCGACCGGAGGGGCGGCGGAAGACGGCAGCACGTTGGCGAATAGGCTGTGGGCCGATGGCGACCGACGTGCATCGCTGCGACTACTGCGGCCTCCACTACCCGGACAAGGAATGGGCCGAGGCGTGCTACCGCCACTGCACCACCTTCGGGAGCTGCAGCCTCGAGATCACCCAAAGCTCGATCGAACGGAGCCGCCACCGGGAACCCCCGAAGCCTCAGGGCTGACCACTCCCACTGAGCGTGTGCTCCGGGTGACGTTGGACCCTATCGCCGATCGACGAAGCGACGCACGCTGGGTGAACTGCTCCCGGTACCCCGGGGGCAGCGAGAGGAGTCGACATGCAGATGACCGGCCTGATCCCCCTGCTCGCTCACGGGTGGCATGGGGACGGGTGGTGGGCGGGCGGCATGATGGCGTGGATGGCGATCTTCTGGGGAGCCGTCGTCCTCGGCATCGCCTGGCTGTTTCGCCGCGGTCCCGGGCATCTGCCTTCGAGCGAGGAGGAGGCGCTTCGCATCCTCGATCGCCGGTTTGCAGAAGGGGCGATCACCCGCGACGAGTATCGGGAGCGGAAGTCGGTCCTCACCGGCGGCTAGTGGCGGCCCATCGACCCACCTCGAAGAATCGGATGCTGCCCCAGGATCACGGCAGCGGTCGACCCGGTCCTCGTCGGTCTCCGTCGAGGACCGACTACGACACCGAATCCCCCGGGCGCTGGGCCATGTCGGCGAGAAGCCCCTCGATCTGCGCCATCGCTTGTTTCATGCCCTCTTCGGCGCCCATGGCGAGGATCTGCTCCATCGCCTCGACCGATTCGAAGGTGGTTTCGATCGCCATCCGGGTGCCGGCAGCGGTCGGGTTGAGGGTGACCACGATGGTCATGGTGGGTAGCTCGGGGTTCGGGTTGCCGTTGTCGTCGGCGAATCCGTCCTCGAACTCGAGACGATGGG
>JBBEAX010000072.1:0-2490 GCA_040882645.1 Acidimicrobiia bacterium | reverse complement strand
CTGCGCCTCGCGCCGGAACCGCTCCACGAATCCCGGGTCCTCGGCGAACTGCCGATGCAGGATCTTGACCGCAACCCGGCGTTCCAGGACGCGGTCCTCGGCAATCCACACATCGGCCATCCCGCCACGAGCGAGATGGGAGATGAGGGCGTAACGATCCGAGAGGATACGCGGCGCTTCCACTGACAAATAGGGTAGACAACGCCCTGCCCAAGAAGGCCGAGGACCGGTCGGTCGTCACAGTCGCAGACGGCGATCTGGCGCCCTCCCCGACCCAAGGGAGGGAACGACCCCCTGGCTGGCCGGTACCAGGTCGGCCTAGCACCCAGGCGGCCACCCTGATCCTGAAGAAAAGCGCGGGAAGATGGCTACAGGGATCCCGAGGGACTGGATCTCCTGCGGTGGACAGGTCCCCTCGTATACGGTCACCCGGCGATCAAGCCGACTCCACCACCACGTCATGGGCATGGCTCGCGATCGCGCGCAGGTCGGTGGTGTCCGCGGTCAGGACCGACCCGCCCGGTTCGGCCGCGGCTACTAGGAGCGCGTCGATCGCGGATCCCCGCCTTGCCAAGGTGCGCAGCTCGGCGGCTCGACGCGCCAGGGCCCGCGGGATCTCCTCGACGACATCGCATGCCTTCAAGAGCCGGTTGGTGTTGGCGTCTTTGGCCGAGTTGGCCTGGAGTGCCTCGATCAGCACGGGGGAGGGCACGATGGGGGGCCACAAACCCTTGGATCGCAGCGCCCCCAGGAGGGCGACGGCTCTTGGTGATCGCTCTGCGAGTCGCGAGATCCCGCTCGAGTCGAGGACGAGCATTGTCAGCCTGCGGCTCGCTTGGCCCCACGACTCAGGCGCTCGGCCACAGCCTGGGCCTCGGTCACCTGCTCGGAGGTGGGCTCACCGACCTCGGCGAGCAGCTCGGCGAGGTAGTCGTCGGCGGCTTCGAGCAACTCCAAGCGTCTCAGTTCCACCCGGACCGCTCGCTGGAGGAGCTCCGAAGCCGGCAACCCGCGATCCTTGACGGCGTCGTAGAGCTCGTCGGGGAGATAGACCTGCATTCGTGGCATGCGCATAACTATACGCCTACTGCATGATGGCCGAAAGGTTGCGAACCGGCCGATCCCGTATCCTCATCCCATGCCTGAACCCATCGCAGAATTCTTCCGCCAGAACCAGTGGGCCAACACGACGCTCATCGACGCCTGTCGCGGCCTCCCCGACGAGCACCTGGATGCCACCGTCGAGGGGGTCTACGGCTCCATTCGGTCCACGCTCCAGCACATCGTCTCGTCAGAGACCGGTTACGCCAACCGGCTGGCGCCGGAATCGGTCGACAAGCTCAAATGGGATGACCCGTGGCCGGGCTTCGACCGCCTCGCCGAGCTGGCGCAGGCGACCGGCGCCACCTTCGTGGGGGTCGCCGGGTCGGTCAGCGACGACCCCATCCGGGTGGGCACCCAGCAGCAGTACGACGTCGAGCCGGTGGTCATCCTCACCCAGATGTTCAACCACGGCACCGAGCACCGCAGCCAGGTGGCCACGATCCTCACCACCCTGGGACTCGAGCCGCCCGAGATGTCCGGGTGGGAGTGGGGTCTCGCCGCCGGGAAGATGAAGAAGGTCTGACCCGGTAGCGCCATTTGTGTCGCTGTTGGTTGACACAATGGAACGGTGCGCAGCGCGGCCACCATCCTCCATGCGGATCTCGACTCCTTCTACGCCTCGGTCGAGGTGCGTGACGACCCGACATTGAAGGGGAAGCCGGTGGCGGTGGGTGGGGGAGTGATCCTCGCCGCCACCTACGAGGCGAAGCGGCAGGGGGTTTCCACACCGATCGGCGGCGTCGAGGCCAAACGACGGTGCCCCGGCCTGATCGTGGTCCCGCCCCGCTTCGAGGCCTACGTCGAAGCCAGCAAGGCGGTGCGGGAGATCTTCGACGCCTTCACCCCGCTGGTCGAGCCGATCTCGATCGACGAGGCGTTCCTCGACGTCGCCGGCAGCGTCCACCTGTTCGGCCCGCCCGAGGAGATCGGGCGCCAACTCCGCGCCCGGGTGCGAGCCGAGGTGGGGCTGCCCATCTCGGTGGGGGTAGCCACCACCAAGCACCTGGCCAAGATCGCCAGCCGGGTGGCCAAACCCGACGGCCTGGTGGTGGTGCCCGCCGGCGACGAGGAGCGGTTCCTCGACCCGCTGCCGGTGGGGATGATCTGGGGGGTAGGGCCGGTGGGGGAGGAGCGCCTCGCCCGCTACGGGATCCGCACCATCGGCGAGCTGCGGGCCATGCCGCGAGGCTCCGTGGTCGAGTGGTTCGGGGAGGCCTGGGGCGACGACCTGTGGCGGCGCTCCCACAACGACGACGGCCGCCGGGTGGAACCCGACCGCCAGGCCGGGTCGGTGGGGGCACAGAGCGCCGGGGACTCAACCGAGCCCGACAGGCGGCACACCACCCTGCTGGCGCTCGCCGACCGGGTCGGAGCCCGTTTGCGCCG
>JBBEAX010000071.1:0-16751 GCA_040882645.1 Acidimicrobiia bacterium | reverse complement strand
CGACCTATCGCGGGAGGGGCGAAGCCCCGACCTATCGCGGGACGCCGGCGCAGCCGGCCGACCTATCGCGGGAGGGGCGAAGCCCCGACCTATCGCGGGACGCCGGCGCAGCCAGCGGACCTAACTAGTCACCACCTCGGAATCACAATGACTCCGCCTCGACCACCCAACGCGTTGTGCCACCACTCTCGGTGTCTTAGGGTGTGATTCCACGAGGAACGAGGCAGGCATGGCAGTCGACGTCCAGGTCACCCGCGAGCGACAGCGTCGGCGGCGGCTACGGCGGATCGCATGGGTGCTGGGCCCGCTGGTCGCGTGGCTGTGGCTGCGAATCGCTGCAGGCAACCCGGTATCCCCCGGCTGGCCTGACCTTCCCCCGGACGCGGCGTTCTGGCTCCCCGGCGTCCTATTGATCTTCGTGCTCGGCCTCGTGATCCTGCTCCCGATGCTCGGGAACGGAAGGTCGCCGGAGGTGGTCTATCTCCCCGAACAGATCGACGTCTCGTTCGATGAGGTGAAGGGCCTCGGTCCGGTGCTGGTGGAGGTGCGGCACACCCTCGAGGTCTTCCTCAACCACCGCCACTTTCGCGATCAGATGGGCGGCGCCCCGCGCCGTGGGATCCTCTTCGAAGGCCCTCCGGGAACCGGGAAGACCCACACCGCCAAGGCTCTCGCCAAGGAGGCCGGAGTCCCGTTCCTCTTCGTGTCGTCCACCGCCTTCCAGAGCATGTGGTACGGCGCCACGGCCCGGAAGATCCGCTCCTACTTCCGCAAGCTGCGCAAAGTCGCCCGGGAGGAGGGCGGAGCGATCGGCTTCATAGAGGAGTTCGATGCGATCGGAGGTCGGCGCGGTGGCATGAATCGCGCTGCCGCCACCGCGGTCGAGAGGTCCACCGTGTCCGAAGGCACTGGAGGGGTCGTCAATGAGCTGCTGGTCCAGATGCAGAGCTTCGACGACCCGCCCCGGTCGATCCGGTTCTCGAATGCATGGCGCCGGTTTGCCAACCGCCTGCTGCCAACCCACCGGCACATCAAGATGCGGAGCGCGGCCTACGCCAACATCCTCCTAATCGGCGCCACCAACCGCGCCGATGCACTCGACCCGGCGCTGCTGCGGCCGGGGCGGTTCGACAGGATCCTGCATTTCGGGCTCCCGGCACGGCCCGAGCGCCGCGAGATGATCGACTTCTTCCTGTCACGCAAGGCGCACGATCTCACGCTCGATGACACCGCCCGCGATGATCTGGCCGCGTCGACGATGGGCTACACCCCCGCTTCGCTCGAGCGGCTCTTCGATGAGGCCCTGCTGTTCGCCATGCGCGATGAGCGAGTCCGGCTGAGCGTCGACGACTTGAGACGCGCTCGGATGGACATCGAGGTCGGTTTGGCGGAGCCCACCGAGTACACCCCTGAGGAACGCGAGACGATCGCGGTCCACGAGTCCGGCCATGCCGTGGTCGCCCACCTGGTGGGCCGCGGCCGGAAGCTAGACCTGCTGTCGATTGTCAAGCGCAAGGATGCTCTCGGCCTTCTCGCCCATAGCGAGACCGAGGAGCGATACACCCGGCGCAAGACGGAGTCACTGGCGTTGATCCAGATCGCCCTCGGAGGGATGGTCGCCGAGGAACTCTTCTACGGAGAGTCGGGAACCGGCCCGGCCGGCGACCTGGCGGCCGCCACCATGATGGCTGCCGACATGGTCGGATCGATGGGACAGGGCGGATCCCTGGTCTCGCTCCGCGCCGCCGACCCCGGCCTGGTGGGCGGTGACCTGACCTCTCGGGTGCTCAGCGATGAACGGGCCCGCGCCGCCCTCGAGTCGCTGCTCGACGAGCAGAAGGCGGTGGTCACCGCCCTGCTGCGCGACAACCGCCACCTGATCGAAGCCCTCCGCAATGCCCTCCTGGACCGCAACGAACTGGTGACCCGCGAAATAACCGAAGTGCTGGAAGAAGCCAAGACGCGCGAGGGCGCGATCTTGGATCTAACCCACGAGCCGGCATAAGCGGCCTCCCGCCTCCCGCCTCCGGCCTCCCGACGAGGGAGGGCCTTCCGCGTGGATGAGTCGTTCGAGTGCTCGCAGGGTCAGCTGCCCCCTCCGTCACCGCCCCAGGCGGCCGAAGGCCGCCCGATGGCGGCGCCACCTCCCCCGCCGAAGACGGCGGAGGAGGACGTTCTGTCGTATTGCGAATTGCGAATCGCGAATCGCGGGGCCGAGCTCCGCTCGGCCCTACGTCCCCAACTCCCACGACGCCAGGTACTGCTCTTGTTCGGGAGTAAGGGTCTCGAGTGAGCCTCCCAACCGCTCGAGGGCGATGGTGGCCACTTGGGCGTCGATGTGCTCGGGGAGCCGATGCACGGCGTATCCCAGGGCCTTGCCGCTGGTCACCAGCCACTCTGCGGCGAGGGCCTGATTGGCGAATGACATGTCCATGACCTCGGCGGGGTGCCCCTCGGCTGCGCCGAGGTTCACCAATCTGCCCTCGGCCACGACGTGGATCCGCCGCCCGTCGGGCATGGTCCACTCGTCGAGTTCGTGGCGGATGCGACGCTTTCCGGTTGCCCGCTTCTCCAACTCGGTGAGGTCGATCTCGACGTCGAAGTGACCGGCATTGGCCAGCACCACCCCATCCTTCATCACGTCGAAATGCCGTCCTCTGATCACATGACGGTTGCCGGTGACCGTGATGAAGATGTCGCCGACCCGGGCGGCCTCGTCGGCATCGGCGACGGTGTAACCCTCCATGGCGGCGGCCAGCGCCCTCACCGGATCGATCTCGACCACCACGACCCGGGCGCCGTGACCGTCGGGGGGGGGGCCAACCCCCGCGCCGCAGTCCCCGAAGCCCACCACGACCACCGTCTTACCGGCCAGCAGGATGTTGGTGGCCCGGATGATTCCGTCGAGGGCCGACTGGCCGGTGCCATGCCTGTTGTCGAAGAGATGCTTCGTGGCCGAGTCGTTGACTGCCACCACGGGGAACCGCAGCACCCCCTGCTTCTCCATCGCCCGCAGCCGGATCACCCCGGTCGTCGTCTCTTCAGTCGACCCGATCGGCTCCTGATCCTTGCGCTCCTTGAGCAGCATCGTGACCAGGTCGGCACCGTCGTCCATCGTCACATGCGGATCACGGTCGAGGACCGCACGGATGTGCGAGTAGTACGAGTCGGCGTCCTCCCCCCGAATGGCGAACACCGGAATGCCGTCGGCAACCAGCGCCGCGGCGACATCGTCCTGGGTGGAAAGCGGGTTCGACGCGCACAATGCCACGTCTGCCCCGCCGGCGCGAAGGACCTCCATGAGGTTGGCGGTCTCGGCGGTCACATGGAGGCATGCGGCGATACGGATTCCGGCGAGGGGCTGCTGCCTCTCGAACCTCTCCCGGATCGAGGCAAGCACCGGCATCCGCCGGCGAGCCCACTCGACCCGAAGAGCCCCGGCGTCGGCGAGCCCGATGTCAGCGATGTCGTGGTTCATAGGTTTAGAGGTTATCGGGCTGGGAACTGCCCACCGACGGCAGGGGCAATTCGCAAGGGCCTTGCTTCGCTCGGCCCAGCAATTCGCAATACGCGATTCGCAATTCGAAAGAACGCGGAGGCGCGTGCGAAACGGGTTTGGTCAGTTCTTGCGGGAGGAGGGAGGCGGGAGGAGGGAGGCGGGAGGCCTACTGAATCAGCCTCTTCTTCAACTGCTCAATTACATCTACCGGCATCGGGTCGACACCGGCTCGTTCGGCGAGCTCTACCGACACCAGGTCCCCGATCACGATCAGCGAGAAGAGCCGGGCGAGCACCCCCTCCCCGCGGGACAACACCTGACCGGCGATGGTGACGTCGCCCATCAGATCGCGCGTCAGTTGCGCCCTGAGAGCGATCCGCTCGTGATCCTCGCGGTCAGAGAGGAAGACGACACCCACTTCATTCTTCCCCAGGTCGGGGTGCGCGGTCCAGCCCACCAGTTCGTTGTGATTCAGCTCGGGTAGAGCCGACCAGTAGGCGGGTGCCTTGGAGTTCTCGTTGATCTGCGTCTTCCATCGTCCCGCCGCCGCCGCGGGTATGCCGGTCCCGCCGTACACCACGGCGACCCGGCCACTGAGACCGGCGGCGATCTCCTCCGCCTGGTTCTGCGCCTCGCCCCCGAGCAGCCCTTCGACGACGTCGGCCGCTTCGAGCAGCGCAGTCGCGGTCGCACCGACCACCCCCGCTGCCTCGTACATGCGCAACACGGCACCGGCCAGGTACCCCACGGCCGCCCGCGGCTGGGGACCCGCGGGGATCTCGAGGTAGGGAATGCCGTATTCGGCGGCCATCTCGGCGAGGGCGCCACCCGTCGAAGTGGCACCGATGGGAAGGCCCGCGGCGACCGCAGCATCGACCGCCGACCGGGTCTCTTCGGTGTTGCCGCTGTGGGACACCGCCACCACAAGGGGTCTGCTGGCGGCAACCCAGCCCGGAAGCCCGTACGACTTATGAGTCGACACCCGGTGGCCGACCGACTCGGCGAACACTGCGGCAATGTCGCCCGCAACGCCAGAGCCCCCCATCCCGGCGACGAGTCCCTCGCTGGCGAAGGGCATGTCAGGTGGGGCGATATCCGCCGCCCACCGCAGCTGCTCGGGAAGTTGGTCGATCAGCTCACGCATCGTGCTCACTGCGGGTCCTCCTCACTCGGCTGCTGCGCCTCCTCGACCAGCATGTGAGGGACACCGTCCCGCACCGGGTAAACCAGGCCACAGCCCTGGCAGACGATCGACGCACCTGATTCCACGACCGGACTGCGGCACGACGGGCACTGGAGTATGT
This sequence comes from Acidimicrobiia bacterium, assembly GCA_040882645.1. Classification (GTDB taxonomy): domain Bacteria; phylum Actinomycetota; class Acidimicrobiia; order Spongiisociales; family UBA11373; genus JAUYIV01. The sequence goes on along the minus strand of JBBEAX010000071.1, from coordinate 11,948 downwards.
CCAACAGTTCACGCGGCACCGGCACGTGGTACCCCCTCGACGACGTTTCCAACCTGTTCCACCAGCGCCGCCACCCCCGGGTCGTCCGGCGCCTCGACGTTGAGACGCAAGACCGGCTCGGTGTTCGACGGCCGCAGATTGAACCAGCGATCCCCCATGTCGACCGTCAGGCCGTCGAGCCGGTCCTGGCGCTCCGTGTCGAATGCGGTCGCCACCGCCTCGATGGCGGCGGACGGGTCGGACACCGAAAGGTTGATCTCCCCCGACTGGGCGTAGCGTTCGAAGTCGGCACGGATCTCCGAAAGCCGCTGACCGCTCTCGCTGACCAGACGGAGCAGCACGAGCAGTGCCAGGATTCCCGAATCCGCCCGGTAGTTGTCGCGAAAGTAGTAGTGACCGGAGTGCTCGCCCCCGAACACGGCGCCGGTCTCTTTCATCACTGTCTTGATGTACGAATGCCCGACCCGGGTCCGCACGTGGACCCCGCCCCGCTCCTCAATGGTCTCCGCGACCGCCTTCGAACAGATGAGGTTGTGCACGATCGTGGCCCCCGGCTCGCGACCGAGGAACCACGCCGCCACCATGCCGGTGATGGTGCTGCCCGGCAGCGGATTGCCTAGGTCGTCGATGAAGAATGCGCGGTCGGCGTCCCCGTCGAATGCCACCCCGAGATCCGGCTTCTCTCGCTCGATCAGGCTCTCCAGGTCGCGCAGGTTCTCGGGGCGCAGCGGATCGGGGTGGTGATTGGGGAACGTGCCGTCCGGTTCGAGAAACAAGGGGATCAGCTCGGCGGGAATCCGCTCGAAGAGCTGCGGAATCGCCACCCCCGCCACCCCGTTGCCCCCGTCCACCGCCACCCGGATCTTCCCGATCGAGTCGGCGCCGACAACCCCGAGAAGATGGTCGATATAGCGGCCGAGGATGTCGACCTGACGCACCTCCCCTCTCTCCAGTGCGGGCGGCAGGTCGGCCTCAGCGAGCGACTTGACCTCGATGAGCCCGGTATCGACGCCCACTGGCGCCGCCGCCGCCAGGCACAGCTTGATGCCGTTGTAACCCTTGGGGTTGTGTGAAGCCGTGATCATCGCCCCGGGCTCGTCCAGCTCGCCGGCGGCGAAGTACACCATATCGGTGGTCACCAGGCCGATGTCGTCGACGGCGACGCCCTGCGAGAGGATTCCCTCGATGAAGGCCGCCGCCAACACCGGGGAGGAGGTACGCACGTCGCGCCCTACCGCGATCCGTTCGGATGCGGCGAAAGCTGCAAATGCTGCCCCGATTCGCCGGGCGGCCTCGTCGTCGAGCTGATCCGGAACCGTTCCCCGGACGTCGTAGGCCTTAAAGATCGCGTTCAGATCCATTGAGGCATTCTGGCAGCGCCGAAGGCGCTGCCAGAATGCCCGCCCCGGCCACGGCTCCAGCTCCGGCCAGACCCAGAGTCCCATTCACGAAGATTCTCTGGCCGGGGCCGTTGCTGGGGCCGGAGCCGGATTCGCTGAGGCCGGAGCCGTGGCCGGGGCTGGGGCCGGAGGTCGGCCCCCGTACACTCGACCGCCATGCGGCCGAGCGTCACCATCGTCATCCCGGTTCACAACGAGGCCGACTTCATGCCGGCGGCCCTGACTCGGCTTTTCGTCGAGCTCGACGGAGTCGACGCCGACTTCTTGGTTGTCCTCGCTGAGAACGGCTCGACCGATGGGACCGGCGAGATCGCCGAGCGAATCGCAGACAACGAGCCGAGGCTGCGCGTGCTGCGGCTCCCCGAGCCCAACTACGGGGCAGCGATGAGGGCCGGGTTCGCGTCGGCCTCCTCCGACTGGGTCGTCAACTTCGACATCGACTACTTCTCGGCTGACTTCCTCAGAGCGGCGCTGGCGCTCGCCGCCGAGGCCGACGTGGTGCTGGCATCGAAGCGAGCGAAAGGAGCGGAGGACAAGCGCAGCCTGCTGCGTCGCATGGGAACCCTCGGATTCAACTTGCTGCTGAAACTGCTCTTCCGATCGTCGGTCAGCGACACTCACGGCATGAAGATGGTCCGCGGTTCGATCGCCCGTGACCTCACCCCCAAGGTCATCTCGAATCTCGACCTGTTCGACACCGAGCTAGTGATCCGGGCAGAGCGGGTCGGCGCCCATATCCGAGAAGTGCCCGCTCGCGTCGAGGAGCTTCGGGACACCCGTTCCGGTTTCCTCAGTCGGGTACCCCGCACTCTCAAGGGTCTCTGGCGAATACGCCGCGCCCTGACCCGGGAACGTCGGGCCGGGGGCTGAGAAAGAACAGGTCGCAGGTCGCCGACCGCATTCCTACGCAGCCTTTGCTGCCTGCTCCTTTGTGCGGTTTCTGCGGCGGATCCCGTAGGCGGCGAGTGCGAGCAGGGTCGCCGCCGTCATCCACTTGCCGGCGCTCTCTGCCCATGTGTCAGTGAAGTTGAGCACGACGTGTTCCTCGGTCGGCACGACGATCATGAGGGAGGGGGCCGCCCGGTACGGACCCTCGGCCCCCTCGGCCTCCCAATTCGGGAAGTAGGAGACCTTGACCACGTGGGGGACCCCGATGGCGGTGGTGTCGAACTCGATTCGATGGTGATCGAGTACCACGTTCGTCACGGTGCCGGTGGTGGCGATGGAGGGGCGGGCGGTAACGGTGATGTCGTCGATCCGCGGCCAATCCTCGGGGCCCTCGGCCACGAGCCACCGGTCGAGGGCGTCGATGTTGTCATACCAACCAAGCGTGGCCTCGAAGAAGCTCTCCTCGCCATCCCAGACCGCGGGAATGAAGCTCGCGGTCTCGACCAGGCTGGTCTGCGGGAGGGCGAAGACCGTGAACGGCGCCGCCTCCGCGAGGATCTCGAGCCCGTACTCGGTTGCGGCCGTCTTGGCGGTTTCGGTGTAGGACACGTAATAGGTGACGCCGTATACGCCCAGGTGGCGCACGCCCCGTTCGAAGTCCATTACGGGGCTGTACTTCAGCCCCGAGACCGGATTCGACGGCCGCTGGGAAACCTCGGCGGCGTTGAGGAAATGAAACGGGGTCGTCAGCGACGACTCGAACAGCAGCCCCTCCATCGACGGGTGGCCCTCGGACCAGTAGCCGGTGAGCATCAAGGCCATTGGCGTGCCGTACCGGTTCATGTCGTTGTTGGCCTCCCACATGACCCGGCCCGGGGGCAGAGCATCGAGCTCCTGCATCAGCGACTGGTACTCGCCCCATCGGTCCGTATGGAGGATCCACTCCCCTTCGCTGGTCAGCGCGAATTCCTGCTTGCCCTCGTAGCCCTCGTAGTTCCACGCCGCCCAGTGCGGCGTCTTCTGGATGCCCGCGACACCAGCCAGGATGAAGAACACCGAGGCAGTGCCGGCGGCCAACCACCTGGTTGCTTCGCCGCCCTTGAGTCGTCGGGCGAGCGCCACTGCGGCGGCACCGACCGCCAACCCGGCAAGCAAGTAGACAAAGAAGTACCAGTACGGCAGCAAGCGGGCGTTGTAGAGCTTCCGGTAGTCGATGAACTGGATCAGGTAGTAGCCGGCGACTGGGGTCACCAGCATGGCCACGGCCGACGAGATGGGCAGGCGGCGGGCGACCGCCCACACGAGTCCGGCCGCCGCCAGCAGCACCATCGGCCACAGCTCACGGGGGAACACTTTGTCGACCCCCTCTACCGGGAACCAACCCATGTCGGACGTGAGTCCCACGCGCGCCAGGAGGGGGACCGCCCAGAACGCGGCAATGCCGAAGCCCAGCGCCCACGAACCGAAGACGGTGGCCACGCCCTTCCGCTTGAACAGCAACGGGATCGTGGCGATCAGGATCAGCATCGTGGTGATGATGTGCGAGAGAGCGGTGAGGGCCAGCACGATGCCCGGGCCTACCGAGAACCCCCGGCCCGACCTGATGTTCCGGATCAGCATTCCGAGGTACACGAGCGACAGGGCGAACGACCACGAGAACGAGTACTCACCGGCGAGGGTGGAGAGAGTGTTCCCGCCGAATATCGAGAAGCTCTCCATGAATATGAACGACCCGCCGGCGGCGGCGGCAACGAGGGCAATGGGCTTGGATGCCTCGAACGAACGAGCCAGGTAGTACGAAGCGAAAGGCAGCGCGACCAGGCCGGCCACGGTCACCAACTTGAAGGCGACGCCGTACGGGAGCACGACATCCAAGAGCACGATCGTCAGCGCGGGGAGCGGGAAGTAGAAGTAGAACACCGGGAAACCGGCGTACCAGTCCATGCTCCAGCCGAGCACCCGGCCTGACGGCAAGAGGACATCACGCAGGAACGCCGGAAGCAAGACATGCGCCCCCATGTCGCCGCCGGTGGGAGTGTTTGCGATCAGGATCTGATCGGGCCGCATGAACCCGAATGCCACGGCCCCCGAAAGCACGAGCACCACCGGAGTCACCCATTTCCACCACGGGCGACGGGTGAACCTACCGGCGGTCGACTGCAGGGGTACTTCGGCGATCACGATCGAGGAGAGTAACGCCGCGGGGTGTTTCTGGGTTTCACCCTCGCGGATGGCTCATCGCTATCACAGAAGGGTCTTGCGGGAGGCGGGAGGCGGCAGTGAGCGGCTCGGCCGCTCACTGTTTCCGCGCCTTCTCCAGCACACTCGTCAGGTCGAGCACTTCGCTCCCCGACTCCCACCACCGGTGCTCGCACCGATGACACGAGTTGAACGTGACATCGCTGCCGTCGGGGAGATTCAGTTCGATCTGGATCGCGTCGCGCGCCCCACAGTTGGCGCATTCGACGGTCAGCGCTTCAGAGCGCCTGGCCATATGGCTTCCTCCTCGTTTCCACCGTTCGATTTTTCCTTCGGCAAGCCCCCAGACGGGGTTGACTAGTTATTCGTTGGAGGGGGTGAAATGTCGGCCGCGCCGAGCTTGCCCACATACCGGGAGCGTCGCCTTCCGTCCTCACGCCAGTAGGCGTACCAGTAAGGCCCGTGGGGGCATCGGGTGCAGTTCTCCTTGCCGCAGCGCACCAGTTGCTTGCGGAGTTTCACTTCGGGAGTCCCGTCTTCGAAACGGACCCCACGCGACTCCAGGCGAGCCCGGGCGAGGATCACAATCCTCCTCAGCTCGTGCTCGTCCATCTCGAGGACGGCGTCGAGCACGTCCCGGTCGATGGGCATCCTTCGTCAGGCGACTTCGAGCGAAGCGAATAGCGGGCGAACGGGCTGCCGGCGGTCGACGAGGGTCCAACCCACCGGTGGCGTCATTCGCCCGGCATGGTCTTCGCACATCGCATACCCGGCGCCGGGGACGACGGGCTCTCGAAGATCCTCGAGCCACATCGTGCGCTCCATGTAATGGAACCTCATCACGATGCCGGCCGGGGTCGCGCAGCGAACGCAGTGTTCGGTCATAGGGGGGAACTCTAATCACATTCGTGTGATTACGGGGGTGTGGTTAGGAGGGCGGGCTTCCGCCCGGCCCCGCAATTCGCAATTCGCAATTCGCAATTCGCAGATCACCGGTTTCTGCTGCGCCTGCTATGCGCCGCCTTCCTGAATCCCCGCCCTCTTGAGAAGCACCGCGAGTTTGCTGCCTCTCACCTCTCCGGCGATTCTTCCCACCTCGAGTCCATCCTCTCCGCGGACCACCACCAATGGCACGGCGGTTGCTCCGGTGGCGCGGAAGCGTTGGGGGTCGTCGCCGTAGCGGATCTCTTCGAACTCCACCCCGGAGGCGACCAGGGCGTCCCGGGCCGCCGGGCACCGCTTGCACGCCTCGTCGGCGAAGAACACCACCCGGCCGGCGATACCGCCGAGGTCGAGGGCAGCGGTCTCGGCCCGGCGCCGGGTGAAGCGACTGGCGCCGACTGCAAACGCCACCGCCATCGCCACGGACAACGCGGCGAAGATCAGGCCGCCCGGCATGTCACTCCTCCTGAACGGACAGGCCGGTCGAGAAAGCCGCACCGGTCGACCCAACGATGCTCCACCCGGCACTGAAGGGATCGGCGGCAAAGACCACGTAGCCCAGCGCGGTCACGTCGTCGACCTGGATGCGACGGATGGTCCCCGGGTCGAGGACCTCCTTCGTATTGATCGTCGCCGAGGCGGTGAGCACTCCGATCGTGACGGTGACCGCTTCGTCCCCAGAGTTCAGGAGCCACAAGAAGCCTTCGTCGGGTTCGGCTGCGCGAAGCCCCGGCAGCAGCCAGGTCCGTGATGTCGCCGGTATCCCGGAAGTCACGGCGGTGCCCGCCTCCCCCGTTGCCACCACCGCCGCGGCAACCGGCGAGGTTGCGGTGAGCCGAGCTCCGATCACCGTCTCCTCGATGTCGTCGAATCCGATCCGGAGGGGAGATTCGGCCCCGACCGTGAACGTCAGTGCGGCCGGCTGCGGTCCGGCCCGCGTGAAGATGTCGACCGTGATCTCGGCCGGAGCGAGACCGGGATTGGCCACCACGATGGCGGCATCCTCCAGACCCACCTGCCGAACGACCGGGAACTCCCACTCGGTCGAAAGCCCGGTGCCGCTCCACCACGCCTCGTCGGCGTCGTTCGCGAACGACATCGACGGGACGATCAAGCCGCTTTCGGTGCGAACCGAGATGGCGAGTGTCTCCCGCTGGCGCAGCAATTCCTGAAAGTCGATGTCGCGCCACGACCGTGGGTTCACCGTGAGCGACCGCAAGTCGCCCAGTGCTTCGACGCCGATCTCTGAGAACCCGGAAACCGTGACCCTGGCGATCTCGGGGAACGGGTTGAAGAGCCGCAAGCGAAGGGTCTCGCCGGTACGAGTCGATCCCCCAACGAAGAACCACTCGTCGGGACCGGAGGCGGCACACGCGTCCGCCGCGAGCACGTCGCCGACCACGGTCACGGTCGCCGCCGATGGTCCGCCGGTGAACTCGATGAATGATGGTGAGTCGCCCCGTTGGGCAATGTCCGAGAGGGTCAGCACCGCCGCGCCCGGCCCGAGCATCTCGAGTTGAGCCGTGTCCGGATCTTCTCCGGGGATCGCCACCGGAAAGGTGAACTCCGCCTGGGCAGGCATCATCGAGGCCACCGACACCATCGAGTCTCGCTCCGCTCCCGACTGGGCCCACGAGCAATACCAGATGGCTGCGTCCACGGGTGATTCGATTCCCGGTCTTTCGATGATGACTCCGGCAAGGGGCTCGGGCGCCGGGTCGGGGGCGGGCAGCAGATACGCCCCGGCGAGCAGCGCTCCGATCAACACGGCAATCGGGGTGCGCCTCACGACTTGACCCTCCTCCGACTCGATGCCCACACGGCCGCCAGCGCGGCCAGCCAGACGCCGGCGGCGATCGCCATCAACCGCCGGGGACCGTAGGGCTGGAAGCGAACCGAGTGCTCGCTCGGGACCACCTGGTTCGACCACTCGACCTGCTCCCAAGAACCGGGACCCCACCGGTGGTCGGCGTTAGATGCAATCACGATCGCAGGCGTTGCCGCCCCATCGCCGGATCGATAGCCGGTGCCGGCCAAGTCCCATCCGGTGCCATCGGGGGTGAGGGCCAGTGCGGTCGGCACCTCGTTGCGGAACACCGGAAAGCGAAGGGAGGTGAGCGGGACCAGATCGAGCTGGGCGGCGAAGACCTGCTCGAGCGGGCTGGGCTCGGAGAACGCCACCCACCCGATGCCGAACTCGGCCAGCAATCCCCCGGCGCGGCGAACCCGTCCGTCGAGCAGATCCTCGAGCACGGCGTGGAGTGCATCATCGCCAAGCCGGGGCTCATTGAGCCGGGCCTCCCAGGTTGTCGGGTACGGGGGAACGATCACCCGGTAAGGAAGACCTTCGAGTTGCCGGGTCGTGCCCGGCAGCGCGGTGCCGAACATCAACACCCGGGTCGGAGCGGCGTTCTGCGGTACGGCAAAGGCGAGATCGCCGGTCAATTCGTCTGTCGGAAGTCCCGCACGCCCCGGCCCGGCCACCAACATCGTGAGCATCACCATGACGACCGCTGCAGTCGTGCCGGCGACCACACCGATGTATTCGGTGCCCCTGACCTCCTTCCGCCGCGAATTGGCGTCGAGGGCGCACCCGACGACCACCGCCACCCCCAGCGCAGCCGCGATCTGCCCTGCCACCTCGACCGCGGCACCCGAACCGAGGCTGCCGCTGCGCGCGGCGATGGCACCCAGTGCCGCCAGGACCGCGCCCCAGGCACCAAGCGACATCAGCACCGGATCGCGTGAGGCCAGCGCACCGAAGACCGCCAGGGCCACGAGAAGAACCATCGGCCACGCCGGTTCCCAGAAGGCCTTGTCGCCCTCCCCGAGGTGGCCGAGGAGGTCGGCGTAGAGGATCCACGGGAGCAAGAGCGGCAGGGCTGCCACCGCGGAGATCGAGATGCGGCCGACCGCACCCCAGCGGTCTCCTAAGCCCACCAAGGCCCAGATCACCAAGGCCACCACGGGCACGACCAGCGCCAACGGGGTGAACGCCGCGATCACACCGACGGGGAGCACCACCCCGGCAAATCGGCCTGCCTTGACGATCCGCCCCCCGGTCCACGGCCGCAGCGCGCCCGAGACCGCCCACGGCAGGGCGGCAACCGACGGGATCGCGGTCCAGTGAGTGCCCGCCGTCGCTCCCGCCAGCGCGAAACCACCCATGAGAACGATCCCGGCGAAGTATCCGGGAACCGAGCCGAGCCCCCATGTCCGCAGCAGCCGCGCCATCCCGAAGATCCCCAGCAGGAACGACGCCAGCACGATCATGGCAACCGCGGCACCTCCGCGGCCCAGGGTCAGGAGTTGCACCAAGGCGGTCGCCGCCACCGACGGGTGCAACACCTCAGGCGAACCCAGCCCGGCCGGGTTCCAGCCTCCGGCGTAGGCACCGAGCGTCGCCACGGCCGAGTCGGGTGGCGGGAGGGAGAATCCCACCACCGGCAGGTGATCGCCCCATATCCCCCGAGTGGCCAGCAAGCCGAAGAGGATGGCGAGGAAGCCGATGAAGAATGCCGGCTTGCGTATCCGCTGCTGTCCCGCCTCGACCGCCTCATTGAATCCTGACAGCACGCCTTCGGGGAACCGCGACCGCAGGCGTTCACCCACTTCTTCGTAGATCTTGCGGAGGCGCGCCGATCCATTCACCTGATAGCGAAACAGCTCCTCGTCACCCACCTCGCGGCCGCGGCGGGCTTGCCAGCGAGCTCGCATGGCGGAAGGCAGGTTCCAGATGTTCCAGAAGCCACCGGCGATCAAACCTGGAAGCGGGAACCGCCCCACGAACAACGAGAGCAAGCTCTCGATCACGCCGACCAGGAACGCCACCGGCAACGCCCAGAGCAGGGTCAATGCGCTGTACGCCTTGATCATCGCCCGGGTCTCCCCCGCCCGCTCCCGCCACCTCGGGGAAGGGTCGGGACCTTCGTAGCGCACCACCGACGACGGGATGGCCACGACCCTCCCGCCCCGCAAGCGGGTCCGCTGGCAAAAGTCGATGGCAGCCGCGGTCTGGGTCATCCTCGAGTCGAGGCCACCGAGCCCGCGAAAGATGTCCCGGCGGATCAGCATCGAGGTTCCGGCGACCGAGGCCACGTCCCGGATGACGTCGTACTGCTCCTGGTCGAGTTCGCCTTCCTGCAGGCCGCTGTACGGAGCGTCGAACACGTCTGTGGCGTACCCCACCGAGACGAGCAGCTCGGGGTTCTCGTAGTCGACCACCTTCGAGCCGGCGACGGATGCGTCGACCCGCGCCCCGTCCTCGATCAACGCCTTGAGCGCCCCGGGTTCGGGCCGGGCCCGCTGCCCCAGCGCCCAGATGTAGGAGATGCCGGGCCCCATGGTGTCGTAGATGCCGCCGATGTTGGGACGCCAAGAGGCATCGGAGTCGGCGGCGACGCGCCGCACGGCTTCGTCTCCGCCCACGACGAACACCTTGGACGGTCCGTACACTTGCCGACCGATCGCCTCGAGGCACCGCTGAAGCAATGCCGCGTCGTCCGCAGTGACCACCGCGGCAACGGAGGGCGCGGGAGCCGCGCTGGGAGTGGAAGGATCCGTGGACATGACCGGGGCGCATTCTATGGAGGCAGGGATTTGAGCCGGGTGACCCTCCTCTCAGGCGGCGTTGGCGGGGCGCGCGCGGCGCGTGGCTTCGCCGCGGTGCTCGCGCCCGACGAGCTCACCGTGATCGTGAACGTCGGCGACGACGAGCGGATTCACGGCGTGCATGTCTCCGCCGATCTCGACACCGTCGTCTACACCCTGGCCGGGGTCGAAGGACCCCAGGGTTGGGGCCGGGCGGACGACACCTTCACGGTGATGGACGCCCTGGATCGCCTCGGAGTCGACACCACGTTCCGGCTGGGCGACGTCGATCTCGCCACCTGCCTCGCCCGCACCCAGGCGCTCGACGGAGGAGAGACCCTCTCCTCGATCACCGACCGGATGGCACGAGTCCTCGGCATCGAACAGCGGGTGGTGCCCGCCTCCGACGACACCCTCCGCACCAGGGTGCGCACCACCGAGGGTGAGTGGCTCGGGTTCCAGGAGTACTTCGTCGTGCGGGGAAATCGCGATGAGGTCGCCGAGGTCGATTTCGAAGGGGCCGAGCACGCCAAGCCAGCGCCCGGCGTGGTCGAGGCGATCGACGAGGCCGACCTGGTGGTGATCGCCCCCTCCAACCCTCCCCTCTCGATCTGGCCGATTCTGGCGATTCGGGAGATCCACGACGCGGTCCTCGCCGCCCCCCGGGTGGTGGCGGTGAGCCCGCTGTTCGGCGGAAAGGCGCTCAAGGGACCCGCCGACCGGGTGATGGCCTCCCTCGGCCTGCCCCCAGGCACCGCCGGGGTGCTCACCGCCTACCGGGCGCTGCTCAGCGACCTGATCGTCGACCAGGGCGACGCCGACGAAGAAGTCGACTCGGGCGAAGTGAAGATCCATGCTCTCGATACCCGCATCGCCGACCGAGATGCCGCCGCCCGATTCGCTGCCGAGGTGCTCGCACTGTGACCCTCACGATCACGCCGCTGCCGGGAATCCCCGAGATCGCCAAGGGCGACGATCTCCCCAGCATCCTCCTCGAGGCCATCCGCCGCGCCGGCCTCGAACCCGAGCCGGGCGACATCCTGGTGGTGACCCACAAGGTGGTCTCCAAGGCCGAGGGAGCCGTGGTCTTGCTCGAAGGCGAGGAGGAGCCCGCCTACCGGGCACTGGCGATGCAAGAGGCCGTCGACATCGTCCGCCGCCGCGGCGACCTGATCATCGCCCGTACCAAGCACGGATTCATCTGCGCCAACGCCGGAGTCGACCGCTCCAACGCCGCACCAGGCACCGCAGTGCTGCTCCCCCACGACCCAGACCGGTCCGCCCACGGCATCCGCAAGGCGATCGAGGCGGCCACCGGGGTCGACCTGGCGGTCATCATCAGCGACACCTTCGGCCGACCCTGGCGCAAAGGCCTGGTCGACGTGGCGATCGGCCTTTCTGGCATGGACGCCATCCTCGACCTCAAAGGCACCGTCGACGCCGGCGGCCGCGAACTGCACGTCACCGAGATCGCCGTGATCGACGAGATCGCCGCCGCCGCCGATCTGGTCATGGGCAAGGCAACCGCGATCCCGGCGGCGTTGCTGCGCGGGCTGGAGTTCACGCGCGGCGAAGGAAGGGCGCGCGATCTGGTGCGGTCGGCGGAAGAGGATCTTTTCTTGTAAGGAGACGTCCTCCCCTGCCGTCGGGCGGCCTTCGGCCGCCTTGGGCGGGGGAGGTGCCGAAGCGAAGCGAGGCGGAGGGGGCAGCGGAGACAGCGTGCGGTCTCACGACTTCTTAAGACCCGGCTCCAGTCCTGCTCGCAGGGTCAGCTGCCCCCCTCCCCCCTTCGGGGTACTCCCCCCGGAAGCCGGGGTGAGACGTTGGGAAGGTGGAGCCTTCGTGCTCGTTTGGCCTCCGGCTGCCAACAACAGCGTCCTCCCCTGCCGTCTTCGGCGGGGGAGGTGCCGAAGCGAAGCGAGGCGGAGG
>JBBEAX010000070.1:0-2600 GCA_040882645.1 Acidimicrobiia bacterium | reverse complement strand
TTCGCCCATCGCAGGCCGGCCGAAGGCCAGCCCTTCGCCCATCGCAGGCCGAGCGAAGCGAGGCCTCTTACACTCCCCCCATGTCCCTCGTCGTGCAGAAGTACGGCGGCACCTCCGTCGGCGATGCCTCCCGGATTCACGCCGTCGCCGAGCGGGTGGCGCGTCGCCATCAGGAGGGCGACTCGGTTGTCGTCATCGTCTCGGCGATGGGTCACACCACGGACGAGTTGATCCGGATCGCCGCCGAGGTGAGCCCGCGCCACCATCCCCGAGCGATGGACATGCTCCTCACCGCCGGGGAGAGGATCTCGATGGCGCTGCTCGAGATGGCGATTCGCGACCATGGGGTGGAGGCGGTGAGCCTCACCGGGTCGCAGGCGGGGATCCTCACCGACATGTCCCATGGCCGGGCTCGCATCCGCGACATCCGTCCGATCCGCGTGACCGAGAGCTTGGAAGCGGGCAAGGTCGTCATCGTCGCCGGCTTCCAGGGGGTGAATCCCGACACGAAGGAGATCACCACCCTGGGCCGCGGGGGGTCCGATGCGACCGCGGTGGCGATGGCGGCGGCGCTGGACGCCGACTCCTGCGAGATCTACACGGATGTCGATGGGGTGTTCACTGCCGACCCACGCCTCGTGCCCGAGGCGCGGAAACTCGATGAGATCTCCTACGCCGAGATGCTGGAGATGGCGTTGGCGGGGGCGGGAGTATTGATGGAGAGGTCCGTAGAGTCAGGGATGCGATCCGGGATCCCGATCCATGTGCGCTCCTCCTTCCACGAGGGGCCGGGTACCTGGGTGAAGGAGTCGACGATGGAGCAGATGAGTGTCGTCGGGATCGCCCACGACCTCTCCGCGGGCGAGATCACCGTTCGCTCGGCTCCCTCCGCGCCCGCTTCGCTGTTCGCAGCACTCGCTGCCGACGGTGTCGCCGTCGACTCGATCGTGCAGAGCGGGGCGAAGGATGGGTCCGCGGACCTCTCCTTCACCGTGCCGCGCGATCAGATCGGACTCGCCCGCACCGTCACCGAGGCGGCGGTCGCCGGTCTCGGGGCGGGAGAAGTCGAAGTGGTGGACCGGGTGGGGAGGGTGTCAGTGATCGGTTCGGCGATGTCGTCACATCCCGCCGTGGCCGCCGAGGTGCTGTCGACGCTGACCGAGGCGGGGGTCAGCGTGCGAGGGATCTCGACTTCTCCGATTCGGATCACTTGCGTGATCGATGAGCAGGACGTGGAGAAGGCGGTGCGTCGACTCCATGCAGCCTTCGATCCGCCCACGGTGCACGCGTGACAGCCCCGGTCGTGGCCGTGGTCGGGGGCACCGGTGCAGTCGGCCGGGAGATGGTGGCGACGCTCGAACGCCGCTCGTTCCCGATGGGCTCACTCCGCTTGATGGCGTCCGAACGCTCCGCCGGTTCGTCGGTGACGACGCCGTGGGGCGAGGTGGTGGTCGAGGACCTGGCGACGGCCGACCCGGCGGGAATCGGCATTGCGCTGTTCTCCGCGGGCGGTTCCCGATCGCTCGGGCATGCTCCCCGATTCGCCGCGGCGGGGGCAGTAGTGGTCGACAACTCTTCTGCCTGGCGAATGGATCCGAAGGTTCCCCTGGTTGTCGTCGGCGTGAACGACCACGCCGCCCGGCTCCACTCCGGGATCATCGCCAACCCGAATTGCACGACCATGGTGATGCTCATGGCAGTCGCTCCACTCCATCGGGCAGCCGGGTTGCGGGAGATGATCGCCACCTCATATCAATCGGTTTCGGGCTCCGGGCACCGGGGGGTAAAGACACTGATCGACGAGGTCGCCCACTTCGGCACCGACCCCGATGCCCTGCGAATGGGCACCTGGACCGAGCCTGCCCCCGGGTTCTACGTGCGTCCCATTGGGTGGAACGTGATCCCGTTCGCCGGCAGCCCGACGGATTCGGGGTACACCGACGAGGAGATGAAGTTGGTTAACGAGACCAGGAAGATCCTCGAGGCCGACGCGGTCCTGGTCGAGCCCACTTGTGTCCGGGTACCGGTGGTGGCGAGCCATGGGGTCGCGGTCACCGCCTGGTTCGACCGTGAGATGACCGTCGAGGAAGCCACTGAGGTGATCGCCGCATCCCCCGGCGTCGAGGTGTGGACCGACAAGGTGCCCACCCCGCTCGATGCTGCAGGCCGCGATGAGGTTCTGGTCGGCCGGCTCCGACCCACCCTCGGCCGGCCTGGAGGGATCTCATTGTGGGCAGTCGGCGACAACCTCCGCAAGGGAGCCGCCCTCAACGCGGTGCAGATCGCGGAGCTGGTCTAAAGAGTTTCTCCTTCCGCCAATGCGGACCACAGGCGGCCCGGACTCCTGGGAAGTTCCAGGCGTCAGGCGCCCGTTACACTCACTGGACCCGACGGGACGTGGCGCAGCTTGGTAGCGCGCATCGTTCGGGACGATGAGGTCGCCGGTTCAAGTCCGGCCGTCCCGACCAGAAGCCCGGCACCAAGTGTGGGGCTCAATCAGCGAAGCCCGACACAAAGTGTCGGGCTTCGTTGATTGAACCGCTTCCCGCTTCCCGCTTCCCGCTTCCCGCTTCCCGCTTCCCGCTTCCCGCTTCCCGCTT
>JBBEAX010000069.1:0-2608 GCA_040882645.1 Acidimicrobiia bacterium | reverse complement strand
CAGCCAACAGCCAACAGCCAACAGCCAACAGCCAACAGCCAACAGCCAACAGCCTGCCAGACGCGTCCGAGCGGCCTAAGCGTTTCTCCCCCCGAAGGGGGGAGTACCCGGCAGGGGGAGGGGGGCGCTCAGGCCGAACCCTCGCCAGGGAGCCTGGGCCTGCTCCTGGTAACGCGCCTGATCTGAGCGCCCCCTTCGTCTGCCCTCGCTTCGCTCGGCATCCACCTCCCCCTCCGGGGGAGGAGAAGGAACCTGCAACCTGCCACCTGCCACCTTCTATTTCCCTCGCGATAGCATCGCCTCATGAACGAACCACTCGACCAGCTTGCCCGCGACTACTGGGAATACAACCTCGAGACCAACCCGACCCAAGCGCTGATGCTGGGTGACCATCGCTTCGACGACAAGATCGAAGAGGTCTCTCTCGAGGCCGAAGACCTCAACATCAGCCGGTTGCGTGAGTTCGCCGACAAAGCCGAAGCGATCGCCCCGGATTCGCTGAGCAAGGACGAGCGGATCACCCGCGAGGTGCTGATCTTCGATGCGCGCAGCAACGCCGACATGGATGAGACCCGACTGGCCGAACTGGCCGTCAACCATGCCGTCGGGATCCAGGCGATGCTCCCGGTCGTCATCCCCCAGCTGCCGCTGACCGCTCCCGAGCACGCCCAGGCGATGCCGGCCAAGTTTCGGGCGATTGCACAGACCTTCGACGACGGTGCCGAGCGGCTGCGGCAAGGTGTGGCGAAGGGCCGCACCCCGATGGCATCGACCGCGAGCAAGACCGTCGAGCAGATCGACCAGATGCTCGCCACCCCGCTGGCCGAGGACCGCCACCTGGCGCTACGAGCCCCCGCGGGTTGGGATGGTGAGTCGGCCTGGCGGGACGAAATGGCCAAGGTCGTGTCCGACGTGCTCCGGCCTGCGTACAGCCGGTGGCGCGACACCATCGCCAAAGAAGTGATCCCCGCCGCCCGTCCCGACGAGAAGCCGGGACTGTGCTGGCTCCCGGACGGTGAGCAGACCTACGCTCGCACGCTGAGCCGGTTCACCACCACCGACATGACGCCGGATGAGATCCATCAGGTGGGTCTCCGCCAAATCGCCCGGCTCGCCGACGAGTACCGCGAGTTGGGCGAGGAGGTGCTGGGCACGAGCGACCTGAAGGAGATCTTCTCCCGGTTGCGCGATGACCCTGAACTCCATTTCAAGGACGGCCCCACGATCGTGGCTGCCTCCGAGAAGGCGATGGCCAAGGCGAAGGCGGCGATGGGTGACTGGTTTGGCCGGCTGCCGGTAGCCGATTGCATCGTGGCCGAGACCCCGAGCGGCCCGACGGCGTTCTATTTTCGCCCGGCGGCCGATGGCAGCCGCCCCGGGATGTTCTTCGTGAACACCTCCGACCCGACCCGATGGGGCAAGTTCGAGATCGAGTCGATGGCGTATCACGAGGGAATCCCCGGCCATCACCTGCAGTTGGCGATCGCCCAGGAACTCGAGGGCATCCCCGAATTCCGCAAGCACACCGCCAACAGTGCCTACGCCGAAGGGTGGGGTCTGTACACCGAGCGCCTCGCCGACGAGATGGGCCTGTACAGCTCGGGGCTCGAGCGGATGGGGATGCTTTCGGCCGACTCGATGCGGGCCGGACGGCTCGTCATCGACACCGGCCTCCACGCCAAGGGGTGGTCACGTCAGCAGGCGATCGACTACTTCCTCAACAACTCCCCGATGTCGCTCGGCACGATCGAGGGCGAAGTCGACCGATACATCGGCATGCCGGGACAGGCATGCTCCTACATGATCGGCCGCCTCGAGATCCAGCGGATGCGCCGCGAAGCCGAGGAGTCCATGGGCGATCGGTTCGACATCAAGGGCTTCCACGACACCGTGCTCGGCTCAGGCCTGGTGCCGCTGACCACCCTCGACCGCATGGTCAAGGAGTGGGCGGCCGCCTAGGCGACTTCAGGGCGTTCCCCTCGCTCGGAGGCGGGAGAAGTCGTAGGGGATCTGGTCGGTGTCGAGGGGCAGCGTGTACTTGTCCGGGTCGGCGTGGTCGAACGGTTCCGTCTTGAAGTTGATGCCGACGAAGTCGCGGTCGCCCACGCAGGCCAGGGCGTGCCACACCCCGGCGGGGATCGACACCAGCCGCCGCCGGAAATCGCTCAGCGGGATCTCGGCCGTCAAACCCATTGTGGGCGATTCCTCGCGGGCATCATGGAGCACCAGCATCGCCTCACCGAAGAGGACCGCATACCGGTCTTCCGTACGCACGTGGCGCCCCCACCCCTTGATCACGCCCGGACGCACCGTGAATGCGTAGGCGTGCGCCAGTGGCGCCGGGTGCCACTTCCAGAGGGGATTGAAGAGCTCGAGGAGCCACCCGCGGCCATCCACATGCGTTACCAGATCCCGAAAGATGACCCCCTCCGGGACCGGGGCGATCCGCTCGCCCTGAGAGTCGACGGTCGGGGGCTGCTTGGTGCCTCTCGAATCGCTCATGGGGCAACGGTACCCAGTCGCCAGTCACCAGCGCGATTTCCTCCCCCGCAGGGGGAGGTGGCGAGCGAAGCGAGACGGAGGGGCCGCACCGCGTTTCCTCCCCCGC
>JBBEAX010000068.1:82995-83339 GCA_040882645.1 Acidimicrobiia bacterium | reverse complement strand
CATGCAGGCGGGCGATCGCCAGTAGGGCGAGTCCGATCCCGGCCGTTTCCCAGGGACCGTCTGCTGCCTGAGCCTGTTCGATGAGGTCGCGGGACTCCTCGAGGGCGGTTGCCACCGGTGCATCGGACAGGCCCTGGAGGGTGTCGACGTCGTGGTAGGCGCCTACTGCGAGAAAGCAGCAGAGGGCAAACTGCCCCATCGGGCGCGCCTTCCCCATCGCAGCCGGAATCGAAGCGCGGTAGAGGTCTCCGAGCACCGAACGGGCGCCCGGATAGATGCCGAGATGTTGGGCCTCCTGGCGGGCGTCCTCGATGGCGAGGAACATCGCTTCGGCGGGGGGGGGG
>JBBEAX010000068.1:0-82985 GCA_040882645.1 Acidimicrobiia bacterium | reverse complement strand
GGGCCGCCGGCCGGGTCGACGGCATCAAGCAGCATCACCGGCTCCTCCGGCAGCGGCTCGTCGAGGTCAGGGAACCATTCCGGGGGGAGGGGCCGCTTCTCGTCGAGGTCGGTGGCAACCAGATGCACCACCTCGTGGAGTGCAGATGCCAGGGCCACCTCGGAGGGCGTGACGGGTGCCCTCCGGGCGTAGGCCGCCTGGAAGATGCCGGGGTCCATCACGATCTCCCCGGCGTCTGCCACGGTCCGCGAGCCGAGGCGGACCCGCAGTTCGTCGTTCTCGGCCAAGGAGCGGGCGAATCGAGTCACCGCCGGGGCGACCCGCTGATAACGGGCGACCACGGCCTCGACTGCCCGCTCTTCTGGGGGCAGTATCTCGGTCAGCAGGGCTTCTTCTCGGGCGCGCACAGCCGCTCATTGTCCCATGAAGTACCGCCCGAGGTTCTTCCTCGCCGATTGAGTCAACCGGTTACACTCTTCCGTTCTAGGTCGCAGGCCACCGGTCGGCGACCTGGCTCCCAAAACGGAGGGGAAACAACCAATGAATCGATTCACGAAGATGCGGCACCTCGGCGTGTTGCTCGTCGTGTTTGCGCTGTTCGCCGCCGCCTGCGGCGACGACGACGCCACCACGACGACTACCGCGCCGCCAGCCGCAACCACTACTACTGCTGCAGCGACCACGACCACCGGGGGAGAAGCCTTCCCGCCGGAAGCCGGTCCTGCCGGCGGTGTGCTGATCGAAGCCGGTGCGCCGGTCGAGATTCGCGCTCTGCAGGCCATCAGCGGCGAGGTCGCCTTCCTCGGCATCGACCAGGTGCGAGGGATTGAACTCGCGATGGAAGACTTCGGCGACATCTACGGTCACGCGGTCAACCTCGGCACCGTCGAGGACGATCTGTGCCTGGGTGAGGGCGGCGGCGCCGGTGCGACGGTCATCTCGGCGCAGCCTGGAGTTCTAGGCGTCATCGGGACGACCTGCTCGGGTGCTGCGGTGCCGGCGATGGCGATCTTCAACGAGGCCGGGATCGTGATGCTCTCGGGTTCGAACACCGGCCCGTCACTCACGTCCGACTTCGCAGGAAACGCCGGGGAGAACTACTTCCCGTTCTACCTGCGCACGGCGCACAACGACCTGATCCAGGGCGGCGCGGCGGCTCTGTTCGCCTTTGACGTTCTGGGCCTGACGGCCATGTGCACCATCCATGATGGTGACCCCTACACCAGTGGTCTCGCCGGTGCCTTTGGCAACGCGTTCGAGGCACTCGGTGGGGAAATCGTGGTGGCCACTTCGATCAACAAGGGCGACACCGACATGGTGCCCGTCCTGACCGAGTGCGCCGCTGGTGCCCCTGAGGCCATCTACTTCCCGATCTTCCAGCCGGAGGGTGACTTCATCCTTCAGCAGCGGGGCGGGGTTGCTGGTCTCGAGGACGTGATCATGTACGGCGCCGATGGCCTGATCACCCCGGAGCTGTTCTCGCTGCCTGAGGCGGCGGGTGCATACTTCTCCGGTCCGGACCTCGGGTTCGAGGGGAACGCCGGATTCACCGGTGAGACCTATACGAACTTGGTGGCTCGTTACGAGGCCGCCTACGGCGAGGCCCCGGTGGCCGCGTTCCATGCCCACACCTACGACGCGACGATGATGCTGCTCAATGCCATCGAGTCCGTCGCAGTGCAGGGCCCGGACGGCGAGCTGTGGGTGGACCGTCAGGCACTGCGTGACTTCCTGTATGCGACGGCGGATTTCCCCGGCGTGACCGGAAGCCTCAGCTGTGACGCATTCGGCGACTGCGGTGCCAACACGGTGTCGGTGTCCTTCAATGAGGATCCGTCGGATCCCCAGGCGGGCATTGCCAACGTGGTCTTCCGTGCCGGTAAGGGCGCTGGCGGCGAGATCGTCGTCATCGACTCCTGATCTGCTGATCGACCGGGTGGAGACCCGGCACCTTCGGGTGCCGGGTCTCTGCTCACCCAGATCTGATGCAGCTAGTCAAGCCCCGAAGCCTCCGATTCAGTTGGGTCGACACGTTCCTGTGGGCGATCCGGATCGGCGCGCTCGTGTTCATCCTCGTCGGGGTGTTCGGGACGCTAACCAAGGCCCTCGACGGTGAAGGGCTCACCGGGCAGGCGTGGCGGGAACTGATCGTCACCGGCCTCGCCCAGGGGTCGATGTACGGCCTCATCGCCCTGGGCTACTCGATGGTCTACGGCGTTCTCGGGTTCATCAACTTCGCCCACGGCGAGGTATTCATGAGCGGCGCGGTGACCGGGTTCTTCGCCGCCAACGCCCTCGCCGACGCCGGGGTCTGGGAGAGCCAGCCGGTCATCGGCCTGGGGGTCACAATCCTCGTTTCCATGGCCACCTCGACCCTGGTGGCGGTACTCATCGAGCGGCTCGCCTACCGGCCATTGCGCGGCGCCCCGCGTCTCATCCCGCTGATCACCTCGATCGGGATGTCGTTCTTCGTGCAGTACACCTTCCGTGGGCTGTTCGGCGAGAGCTTCAAGAGCTATCCGGTCCTCCCCACGGTGCTGCAAGGGCGGATTTCCATCTTCGGCGTCGACATTCTCAAGACGCAGGTGGTCGTGATCATCGTCGCCGCGGTGGCGATGGCCGGTCTCTACACCTATGTCACCCGCACCCGGATGGGACGGGCAATGCGGGCGATCGCCGAAGACCGTGAGATCGCCGCTCTCATGGGGGTGAACGTCAACCGCGTGATCGCCCTCACCTTCGCCGTGGGCGGCGCGATGGCGGGCGTCGCCGGCGTGCTGTGGGCGCTCTTGTTCCGCCAGGTGTACTTCCTCACCGGGTTCCTGCCGGGAATCAAGGCGTTCACCGCGGCGGTGCTCGGTGGTATCGGCAACATGGCGGGGGCATATGTCGGCGGGCTCGCCCTTGGTCTATTCGAGTCGGTGGGTCCGTTGCTCGTGCTCGACGGGTGGGGCATTCCCTCAGTGAGCCAGCTCAAGGATGTGGTGGCGTTCAGCGCCCTCGTGCTCATCCTCATCTTTCGCCCGACCGGCCTCCTCGGCGAGCGCCTTGCGGTCGAGGAGCGCGGCTGATGGTCATCACCGATGCCCCCCCGCTCGATCAGCGAGTCGACATGCGCAAGGTGCTGCGGGTCGGGTTGCTCGGTGCCCTCGGATTCATGTTCGTTTCGAGCATCGGCATGGTGGAGACCTTCTCCACGAAGAACGTCATCGACCCGATCCTCAGCCTCGGCTACACGGTGTTGATGGCCATCGCCGTGTGGACCGGATACCGGGGCGCGAAGGTTGCCGCGGCCGATCGCGAGGCGGGCGCGGGTGAGCGCATTCTTTACGGCGCCGCCGCTGGTTTGATCGGTGGCCTGGTCGCCGCGCTCTATGTGATCTGGATCAACACCTTCGTAGTGCGCGAGGTGCTGAGCAACGTGTCCCCCCGGCTGATCGAACTGCTCAACTTCGGGGGCGGCATGGGGTCGGGGATCACGCTGGCCATCGTCGGCGGGGTGGTGGGCGGCGCGGTCGGGGCCCTCCTGTCGTTGGCTTCCCCGCTGATGCGACGCGCCTTGATCGGCGCCTTCCTTTGGGTATTGATCGTGGGCTTCCTCGAGGTGGTGGTCAGCCAGATCCTCCGTGAGCTCCATTTGGGTTTCATCGTCGGGCTGGCGATCCCCACGGTGGCCGCGCTCGTACTCACCCGGATGCTGTCGCGGGGCCCCGCCCTCATCCTGGGGCTGTTGGCATCGGTGGCAGTCGGCGTTTACGCAGCGATCAACCTCGAGAGCGTCGGCCTGAGCATGACCTTCCTGATCGACTTCCTGTACGAGAGCAGGGTGGGCGGCCGGGCGCTGACCACCCCGGCCGCGGCGGCGGTATTCGTATTGGCGTTCGTTCTGGTGGTGGTCACCGAGCGGCCCCGCAAGCGCGCCCGGGCACGGATCGCCGCGATGGAGCCGGACGAGCGGCAACGCTGGCTGTTCGGGGCGGTCGTGGTGTTCTTGGGCCTCGGCATCTTTCTGCCGATGCTTCTCGGCAGCGTGGTCAACGAGCTGCTGGCGACCACCGGGATCTTCTTGCTGATGGGCCTTGGGTTGAACATCGTGATCGGTTACGCCGGTCTACTCGACCTGGGCTACGTCGCGTTCTTCGCCGTTGGCGCGTACACGACCGCCATCCTCACCTCTCCGCTCTCGAAGGTCTCCTTCGATTGGGGGTTCATCGCCACGCCGCTCAACTTCTGGGAGGCGATGCCCTTCGTGATTGTCGCCGCGGCGATCGCCGGCATCCTTGTGGGCACCCCGGTCATCCGCATGAGGGGCGACTACCTGGCGATCGTGACCCTGGGCTTCGGCGAGATCGCCCGGATCCTCTTCCTCTCGGACTGGCTTTCCGGTACCACCGGCGGCGCCCAGGGGATCTCCCGAATCCCGTCGATTCCGCTCGGGTTCACCGAGATCAAGGGCACTGATCAGCAGATGATCTTCTACGCCGTGTTCTTCTTCGTGCTGATCGCGGCGTACATCTCGTGGCGGCTTCAGGACTCTCGCATCGGGCGGTCGTGGATGGCCATGCGCGAGGACGAGCAGGTCGCCGAGACGATGGGTGTCAACATCGTGCGGGC
The DNA here is from genome assembly GCA_040882645.1 of Acidimicrobiia bacterium. Taxonomy (GTDB): domain Bacteria; phylum Actinomycetota; class Acidimicrobiia; order Spongiisociales; family UBA11373; genus JAUYIV01. The sequence goes on along the minus strand of JBBEAX010000068.1, from coordinate 78,371 downwards.
CAAGCTGCAGGCCTTCGTGATCGGGGCGATCATCGCCTCATTCAGTGGAGCCGTGTTCGCAGTGAAGTTCGGGACGATCTTCCCGGCGTCTTTCTCCCTGATCGTGTCGATCACCGTCCTGGTAGTGATCATTGTCGGCGGCATGGGCAACATCCCCGGGGTCGCTGTTGGCGCCCTGGTGATGATCGGGGTGTTGGGCGGTCGCAACTCGCCCGGCTTGCTGCGCGAGTTCGAGGGCTTCAAGCTGCTGATCTACGGCGCTCTCTTGATCGTGATGATGCTCAAGAGACCCGAAGGGCTGTTGCCCAGTCGACGACGCGCGCGCGAGCTACACCAGGACGAGGCTCTGCAGGATGTCTGGCTGCGCGCCGCCGCAGCCGGTGAGCAAGACGAGGAGGGCGCCTGATGGCTCTGCTCGAAACGATCGGGCTCCGCAAAGGTTTCGGCGGCGTGGCTGCAATCGCCGGGCTCGACTTCCATGTCGATGAAGGCGAGATCGTCTCGGTCATCGGACCCAACGGAGCCGGCAAGACGACCTTCTTCAACCTGATCACCGGCATGGCCCGGCCCGACTCCGGCAGCATCTTGTTCGACGGCGAGGACATCGTCGGCATGACGCCCGACGCGTTGACCCGTCTGGGTATCGCTCGCACCTTCCAGAACGTGCGCCTCTTCCCGAATATGACCGTGCTGGAAAACGTGATGGTCGCCCAGCATTGCCGCACCTCCAAGGGGGTATTCGCCGCCCTCCTCCAGACCCCGGGGTTCCGTGAAGAGGAGAAGGAGATCGAGGAGCGGGCGCGCGACGTGCTCGCCTTCTTCGGTACCCGGCTGACCGGGTACCGCCACGACCAGCCGGCGTTCATGCTGTCGTACGCCAACCGCCGTCGTCTCGAGATCGCCCGTGCCATTGCCACCCAGCCCAAGGTGATCCTGCTGGACGAGCCCACCGCCGGAATGAACCCCCGCGAGACTGCCGAGCTCACCGGGTTGATCGGCCAGCTGCGTGACGTCAAAGGCTTGACCGTGGTCATCATCGAGCACGAGATGAAGGTGGTCCGCGACGTCTCCGATCGGGTGGTGGTCCTCGACCACGGGGTGAAGATCGCCGAAGGGCGATACGAGGAAGTGACGTCCAACCCCGACGTGATCGAGGCGTACCTGGGTCGACCCACCGGGGGTGACGAATGAGCACCCCGGTCCTCGAGTTCCGCGATGTGAACACCTACTACGGGCCGGTGCACTCGCTGAAGAACGTGAACCTCCGCATCGACGCTGGGGAAATCGTCTGCCTGCTGGGCGGTAATGCCTCGGGCAAGACCACAACCCTCAAGACCATCCTCGGCATGGTGATTCCCGCGTCCGGTGAGGTGCTCATCGACGGGGACGTCGTCACCGACAGTCCCACCAGTGAGCGGGTCCAGCGAGGGGTGTCGATGGTTCCCGAGAACCGGCGTCTCTTCAAGCGGATGACGGTCCGGGAGAACCTCGAGATCGGGGCGTTCCTCCGCAACGACAAGGACGAGATCCAGGCCGACCTGGAGCGGGTATTCGAGCTGTTCCCCCGGGTGAAGGAGCGCCTCGGCCAGAAGGCGGGCACGCTTTCCGGCGGCGAGCAGCAGATGGTGGCCGTGGGCAGGGCGCTGATGGCGCGCCCGAAGGTTCTGCTGATGGACGAGCCGTCGATGGGCCTGGCGCCGGTGCTGGTCGCGCAGAGCTTCGAGATCATCCAGCAGATCAACGCGGCCGGGACCACCGTGTTCGTGGTCGAACAGAACGCCAACATGGCCCTCTCGATCGCCGACCGCGGCTACGTGTTGCAGACTGGGCAGATAGTCCTCGCCGACACAGCGAAAGGCCTCCTGGCGAACCCGGAAATGCGGGCTGCCTACCTCGGAGAAGTGGAGTAGGCCTTTAGTCGCCAGTCCCCAGCTAGACCCTTGACCTCATGCTCGGGCTGTGAAGCACAGATGCGCGACTACCGGCAGCTCAATAGTCGGGGAGCGGGCGCACGCCCTGACGCTTCGCGCCTACTCCGACTACTCGCGGTCAATCGGATACGCCTCGCGGACTTGATCGCACAAGGGGTGGCATTTGATCGAGAGGTGATCCGCCGAGCCCTACCTCTGTGTCGACCATCACGCCTCCTCTGGATGGCACCTGCACGGTTGGTATAGGGGCCGTACCGGAGTCGCCGGAAATTCCGAGTCGGTGAGCGTACGGACCACATCCCACACGTGCTGGCGGAACCGCGGATCCTCCATGTCGCTCTCGTAGGAGTAGCTGTGAGTCCAGATCTGGGCAAATTCGGATTGGCCGCTGTAGCGCCAGCGCCGGGTTGGATCGCGGAAGAAGATGTCGTCACAGCGTTCCGGCTCGCGCTCGGGAAGGGGTTGGCGACCGGTCGGCTGGGCCTGGAGCGGCGAGAAGACCCGCCCTCCAAGGTAATCGGTGTAGCGGCCGAAGTTGATCCAACGCGCCAACTTGCCCTTCCTGCGGTGCGGGAAAGGGTCGGCCTCGGAGAGACTCGGGGTGTCATCACCTAGCCTGCGCTTGAGTCCGACGAGGTCGTTGAGGGGAAGCTGATCGGGCCAGGCCCGCCCAAAGAGGCGGCGGAGCATGCAGCCGTATGTCACGTAATAGAGGTGCTCGAGCTCGTCCCCCGTGGGATCGGGGTGGCCCGGAGCCCGCTGGACCGCCGCCTCTCGGTCGGGCCTGTTGAGCGTCATCAGCGCCGCCGCGGTGAGCATGGTTCCTTCGCTGTGGGCCACGATCACCATCCGGCCGCCTGCCTTGCTGATGTCGACGATGCGGTCGCGGATGTCGATCACCGATTGCTCGGCGTAACACGGCGGGGCTAGGGGATGGAATCGTCTCGGGAAGAAGGCGGTGACGTCCCAGAGCATCCCTATCTGGCGGCGCAGGCCGAGGTTCTCCTTGGCCTCCCGCACCAGCCAGATGAGTGCGATCCACGAGAACGCGAGCACCAATGACGCCAGACCCACCACGCTGGTGAGTTCGTTGGCGGGGACCGCACTGTTGAACCGCATTGCGACGATGGCAATCAGAAGCGCCAAGGTGGTGATCACCGCTGAGGTGATCAGCCAGTCGGCGTCGTCGGTCAAGTTGGCAAACAGACGGTATCGGGTCGATTGCTTGCTGAATCTCTTCTGTCGTCTGGCGTCGTCGAGGCTGTACTTACCCTCCTTGTTCGGGAGTTGGTCCCACTCCTCGTCGTACTCCCTACTGAGGTCGGGACCCTTCCCCCACGACTTGTGGTAACCGCGGATCGATCCCCAGCGGAATAGGTAGAGAATCAGCAGCCGCAGCAAGAGCGAGAGGCCGAAGACGGCGAAACCAAACAGCGCAGCCACTGAATACCACCCGAGTTCGGCCGGGTAGAAGATGGCTCGGCCGTGTACCGTCACTGCCCTCGAGTCGATGGTCACGAAGGCCCCCCGAACCACTAGCTGGTCGTCCTCGCCCCGGGCGGCGAGATCCCCGAGATCCAGCCTCCAGCCCGCCAAGCACGGAGTGTCTTGCTCCCCCTGGGGGCAGTCGACCGAGCCGACGCCGCTCTCGATTCGGATGAAGTCGTCGGCTACGCGAGTGTCCAGCATGAGCGTCCCGTGGATGATCACTTCCTGTTCGAAGTAGGGCTCCAGCCCGGATGGCACGTTGCCGCCCTCGAGGTCACCGGTGATGCTGATGCGGGAACCGATGATCCTCACGTCGGCCCTGACGATGAACGCCTCCACCCCGGCCGCCACGACCGGTCCCCCCGAGTGTGCAACGCCGGCACCGAGGCGCTGGGCAACGAACACCGCGGCTCCTGCGGTGAGTGTTAGAGCGGTGGTGAGGGCCAACCCGGCCACGATCGCGGCCATCCCCACCCGCATTTCCTCGCTGGCTGGCTGGTCGTCGCCGCGCCGAATCTGGATCGCAAACTGGCTGGCAAGGTAGGCGACGAGGATCAGGACCGCCAGCCACCAGCGGCCCGGGTCCCGTAAGAATACGGCCACGCCAGCCACGCCGGTCATGCCGGCTCCGAAGTAGATCCATAGCGTGCTGGTGCGGCGGTACGTCCCTTCCTCGGGCGGCCCCATCAGCTTGTACCTCAACACAAAAACCGCTGCCACCACCGCCTCGACCCACAGCCATAGCGTCGCCGATTCTCCCCAATACCAGTGCTTCTCGCCCTCGACGGCCCAATGCCAGCTGACCAGGAATGCCAACACCCCGAGCACTACGGTCCCCAAGAACGGCCAGGGGGCACGCACCAGCATCCCAATGAGAACCACCAGTGCGAGCCCAACCGCGGTGACGAAGATCAGCCCGTTGCGGACCGCCTCGAGCGGGGGCGCGTCGAAGGCCTGTGACGGTGTGAACCAACCGACGACTCCTGTTGCGAGGAGCAGAGCCAGTCCCGCGTAGTAGGGAATCCGGGCGAAGGTGTCAATCTTCTTGGAAGGGATTTGGCGCAGCCAGTGCGACCCAACGAGGCTGAATGCGGCGAACACAACGATCGCGTAACCCGCCCAGCCCAGTTTGAGCAGCCGATCGTGGTGCGATCCGGCCTCGGACAGCTCGCGCAGGACCATGGCCAGTGTGCCGGTTAGCAGGCCCAGTCCCGCGGTCATGTGAAGCCGGCGTTGGATCGAGACGACGTGCGGGGCCTGCCAGAACTCGGCACGGCTGAGGGTGATGCCGTCCATGCGTGGCCCGTGTGCCTGGTTGTCTTCGGCGGTGGGGGCCCCATAGTTCTCGTAGCGCCCGGTGCGGCGACCCATCCATCCGATCCAGGTCAGCCCGGCCAGCGGGACCAAGGTGAAGACCACGGCGCGCTGGGTGGCCTCGGTGGAGAGTTCACCGAGGCCGACGATCCAATCAAGCCACCCCAACCAGAACGTGTCGTGACAGACAACGCTTCCGCCACACTGCACGGCGATCAGGTCGATGAACGCCTCGGCCATACCGAGCACCACGATCGATGTGACGGCGAGTCCAACCAGGCGAATCAGACACTGGGCGAAGCCGCGTCGCCCATTGCCGATGCCCCGGGGTAGCAGCCACCCGGCGAGATTGGCAAAGGCAAAGGGCAGCAGAAAGACCCACCACACCCGCTGGCTGATGCTGGAGTTGATCGCCGACCAGTTGTAGGCCTCGACGGTGCGAGCGGGTTCGTCGTCAGTCGTGAGGCTGGGGCGCCGGCGATAAATCCCGACGAGATCGTCGCCGGTTATCTGGATGGGGTGGGGGTCGTGGAGGTTGCTTTTAGGTGTGCCCCCGTTGACTCCGTGGACTCGGAGTTCTACGACCCCCGAGGGGACGAGAATGGTGTCATGGGCTTCACCGCGGAATGCGGGATCCTTGAATGTGGGCACGCCGACTCCCCTCGCCGGAACGCCCGACGACAACTATACGCGACGGTCACCGCGGGCGGAGGGCCTCATTGGCGAATCGCCGGTGGGGTCCGCGTTCTCGTGCTCATTACGGACTTCCGGACGGAGCCGCCGAGCTCAGAGCGATGCTGACCCGCTTCCAGAAGGCTCTCACGAAGCCGCCGACGACGGCTGAAGTCTGACTGGTGACCGGAGACTGGTGACCGGCGACTGCAGGACGATGGGTACCATCGTCCAGCCATGGACCACCTCCTCACCACTCTTCCCAACGGTCTGCGCGTCATCACTGAGTCGATGCCTTCGGTGCGGTCGGTGGCTGTGGGGTGCTGGGTGGATACCGGCAGCAGGGATGAGATCGGGCCGGAAGCGGGCTGTTCGCACTTTCTCGAGCACCTGCTGTTCAAGGGAACCGATTTGCTGGGGGCACGCGAGATCGCCGAAGCGTTTGATGCGGTCGGTGCCCGATCGAACGCTTTCACCTCCAAGGAGTACACCTGTTACTGGGCCCAGTTGCGCGACGAGGACGTCTCGATGGGCCTGGGTCTGCTCTCCGAGATGTTGCAGCGTCCGGCGTTCCGATCTGAGGACATCGCGTCGGAATCGAACGTGGTGCTCGAAGAGATCAACATGAACGAGGACGACCCGTCCGACGTCGCCCACGATCATTTTGCCCAGGCGTTGTGGGACCAGCACGTCCTGGCGAAGCCGGTGCTGGGCACCCGAGAGTCGATCAACGCAATGGGTCGAGAAGTCATCTCGGAGTACTGGTCGCGGCGCTATCACCCGTCGACCGTGGTGATTGCCGCCGCCGGGCACATCGATCATGCGGAAGTGGTCGAGCTGGCGACTGACCGGTTCGGTGGGTGGGATGGTGCGGTCCCCGATCGCGAGCTGGCACCGCCGGCCATGAAGTCGAATGTCAAGGTGGTGCGGCGGGACACCGAGCAGGCCCACCTGGTCATCGGCGGTGAGGCGCTCACCCGGGGCGACGACCGCCGTTTCGCTTTCGGGATCCTCAACCATGTCCTCGGCGGCGGGATGTCGAGCCGGCTGTTTCGGGAGATCCGGGAGGAGCGCGGTTTGGCCTACGCGGTCTACGCCTTCCGGATGCCGTACGCCGACTCGGGTGCCTTTGGCGTCTACGTGGGCACTACTCCGACCCAGACCCAGCAGGTACTCGAACTGATCCGGGCGGAACTCGGCCAACTAATCGAGTGGGGGATCACGCCCGAGGAACTGGACCGCGCCAAGGGCAACATGAAGGGATCTCTTGCCCTGTCGATGGAGGACACCAACAGCCGCATGGTGCGGCTGGGCCGGCATGAGCTGACCGGTGTACCGCACCTGTCCCTCGACGAGACCGTGGCCAGCATCGACGCGGTGAGCCTCGAGGACGTCCACGCGGTCGCCAAAGAGGTCTACTCAGGCCCGTACGTCATCGGCGCGGTCGGCCCCTTCGACGCCGCCGACCTGGAATCGTTCGTGGCATGACGCGCGTTGCCGTCTCCGGGGCGGGAGGCCGGATGGGCCGGCTCGTCATGGAGACGGTTGCCGCGGAGTCCGACCTCGAACTTGTGGCGGCGTTCGATCCTGCCCACGCCGGTGAGACGATCTCCGGGGTCGTCGTCGCCTCGGATCCCGTTGTCGTCGGCGAAGCCGAGGTGGTCGTCGAGTTCACGACGCCCGACGTCGTGATGGCCAACCTGGCGGCGTGGCGCGACCTCGGAGTCCACGCGGTGGTCGGCACCTCCGGGTTCGACTCCGCCCGGGTCGAAGCCCTCAGGGAACAGTGGGGGAGCGGGCCGCCCAATTGCCTGGTGGTTCCCAACTTCTCCATCGGGGCGATCCTGATGATGCGGTTCGCCGAACTCGCCGCGCCACACTTTGCCGCCTCGGAGATCGTCGAACTGCATCACGACAAGAAGGCGGATGCCCCCTCTGGCACGGCCATCAACACCGCAGCGCGGATCACCGGAGCCGGGGGCCGTCAGGAACGCGCGGTCGAATCGGAGGAGTTGCTTCCGGGTGCGCGCGGGGCGGCGGCCGGCCCCCGCATCCACTCGGTCCGACTGCCGGGGATGCTCGCCCACCAGGAAGTGCTGTTCGGTTCCCCCGGCGAAACCCTGACGATCCGCCACGACACCACGGACAGAGAGTCGTTCATGCCGGGCGTTCTGCTCGCCGTCCGATCGGTGGCCGGACTACCCGATCCGGTGACGGTGGGGTTGGAAGGGTTGCTGGGTTTGTAGCCTCCAGCCTCCAGCAAGAAACGCGCGGATAGGTCGAGGGCACTCCTGCCGATAGCGACGGTGTTCTTCCTGGGGGCTGGAGGCTGGTGGCTGGAGGCGTTCTGATTCGAGCGAAGCTCGAATCAGAACAAAGCGTTCGCCAGGGCTCTTCGATATGAGACGGCGACTGGGTGATCGGCGCCGAGCACTCCGAAGACGTCCACCATCGCCTGGCGGGCGGGGTCGCGTAGGTCGCCGCCTGTCTTGACGACCTCGAGGAGGCGGTCGAGGGCCGGTTCGTACTCACCTCGGGCCGCCAGGGCCTGACCCAATTCGAGCAGTGCGGCCTGGTCGTCGGGGTCGGTGGCGAGGCGACGTTCGATGGCGGTGAGGTCGATCTCCTGCGCCGCGGTCACCCGGGCGGCGGCCTCGAGGCGTTCCACTTCGGCGGTTCGGGGGAGCCGCCCGAGGACGATCAGGGCTTCTTCGGTGTCGCCGCGGGCGATCAGCATCGAGGCCAGGGCGGTGGCGCCCTCCTCGTGGTCGGGGACCCGCGCGACGACGTCGCGGAGGATGCTCTCGGCCGCGGTCTCCTCGCCATCGAGTACCAGGTCTCTGGCCCGGTCGACCATGCGGTCCTCTTCGGTGGGGAGAAGCGTGTCGATCCATTGGCGCAGCTGGGTTTCGGGGATCGCCCCCATGAACTGACCGACCGGCTTGCCGTTCTTGAAGCCCATGACGGTGGGTATCGACTTGATGCCGAACTGGGCGGCGAGCGCCTGGTTGGCGTCGACATCGATCTTCACCAGCTCGAAGGCACCCCCATAGGCCTCGGCGACCTTCTCGAGCGTCGGCCCGAGCGTCTTGCAGGGCCCGCACCACTCGGCCCAGAAGTCGACGACGACCGGCACTTCCTCACTGCGCTGCAGCACCTCGCGCCCAAAGTCCTGCTGATCGATGTCCTTGACGTAGTCCATACCCTCTAGAACGGATCGCGCGCCGTTGAGATTCCGAGGTTAATCCGGCTCCGGCTCCAGCCCCAGCCCCCGCCAGACGCGGCCACCGCCTGTCTGTGTCTCTGGCTGGAGCCGGAGCCGCCGCAGGCGGTCTTCTGGCTGGGGCTGGAGCCGGGGCCGGGGCTGGTTCGGACTACCGTTTACCCATCACTCCAGGAGCACCATGAGTACCCCACCATTCGGCCGCGTGCTGACTGCAATGATCACGCCCTTCGACTCTGAGGGGGCGGTCGACTACGGGGCGGTTTGGGAGCTGGCGGTGCATCTGGTGGAGACCGGGTCCGACGGCGTTGTGGTGGCCGGCACCACGGGCGAATCGCCCACCCTTTCGGAGGACGAGAAGCTCTCACTGTTCCGTACGGTCGTCGAAGCGGTGGGTAACCGTGCTGCGGTGCTGGCCGGCACCGGCTCGTACGACACTGCCGAGTCGGTCCACCTGACGAGATTGGCCTGCGAGTTGGGCTGCGCGGGAGTCATGGCGGTGACGCCCTATTACTCCCGCCCACCCCAGCAGGGCCTGTTCGAGCACTTCACCGCGATCGCCGACGCTTCGACAGTGCCCGTCCTGCTCTACAACATCCCGTCCCGTACCGCCCGCTTGATCGAAGTCGACACGCTGGCCCGCCTGGCAGCCCACGAGCGGATCGTTGCCGTGAAGGATGCGGTGGGCGACCTCGCCTTCACCACCAACACCCGGCGCGCCTGCCCCGCTGACTTTGCGATCTACTCAGGTGACGACATCCTCACCTTGCCGATGATGGCGGTGGGGGCGGTGGGGATCGTGTCGGTGGCAGCCCACCTTGCCGGCGACCAGATCGCCGCGATGGTGGCTGCGGCGGCCGGGGGCGACTTCGACGAGGCCCGTCGGTTGCACCTCGCGCTGACGCCGCTGTTCACCTCGCTGTTCGTCGAACCCAACCCGATCCCGGTGAAGGCGGCGATGGACGCGTTGTGGCGTCCGGTGGGTCGGCCCCGCTTGCCCCTGGTGGCGGCGGCATCCGACACAGTGGACCGCATCAAGGAGGCGCTGGCGGGCGCCCGCGACGCATGAGCGTCAGCGTCTCCTTCCTCGGTGGGCTGGGCAACATTGGCCGCAATTGCGCGGTTCTCGAGATCGACGGGAAACTGGCGCTGATCGACTGCGGGCTCATGTTCCCGGACGAGCACATGCTCGGTGTGGATCTGGTCCTTCCAGACCTGGCCCCGATCGTGGCACGGGCGGACGACCTCGAGTGCGTGGTCCTCACCCACGGACATGAGGACCATGTCGGGGCGCTCTTCTACCTTCTCCGCGAGGTGAACGTCCCCGTCTACGGCACCCCGCTGGCGGTGGCATTCGCCCGGTCGCGTATCGACGAAGCCGGCATCGACGCCGACATGCGTGCCGTCGCCACCGGCGAGTGGATCGACCACAAGCCGTTCCGCTTCATGCTGATCCCGGTGTCGCACTCGATTCCGCAGGGTGCCGGGATCGCCTTCGACACCCCCGAGGGGATCGTGGTGCACAGCGGCGACTTCAAGCTCGATCCGACGCCCATCGACAGCGTGCCCACCGACCTGCCCCAATTCGCCGATCTCGGCCGCCAGGGGGTGCGGCTGCTGCTTTCCGACAGCACCAACGCCGAGATGCCCGGGTTTGTCCCCTCCGAGTCGAGTCTTGCCCAGCCGCTCTACGAGATAGTGGTGGAGACCAAGGGCCGGTTGATCGCGGCGTGCTTCGCCAGCCACATCCATCGGGTCCAACAGATAGTGAACGCCGCGGTCGATGCCGGCCGGTTCGTCGGGCTGATGGGGCGCTCGATGGTGCGCAACGTCCCCATCGCCGAGTCGCTCGGGTTGATCGACGTCCCTCCTGACGCGGTGCTCCCGATCGAGGAGCTGTTGCGCCTTCCCCCGGAGAAGACCGCGCTCGTGTCGACCGGCAGCCAGGGCGAGCCGTTCTCGGCGCTGTCATTGATGGCCGCGGGGGAGCATCGTTGGGTGAAGATCACTGAGGGCGACACCGTGCTGATCTCGGCCCGCCCGATCCCCGGCAACGAGATGAAGGTGTCGCGGGTGATCAACGGCCTATTGCGCCGTGGCGCCCGGGTGTTCCACGGCAACAACTCCGAGGTCCACGTGTCGGGACACGCCGCCCGGGACGAGTTGAAGACCTTCATCAATGTCGTCCGGCCCCAGGCGTTGGTACCGGTGCACGGCGAGTACCGCCACCTGCAGGCCCACGCCGACCTTGCCGAAGAGATGAAGGTTCCTGAAGTGTTCCTTTGCGCTGACGGCGACGCCATCGTCCTCGACAAGGGCAAGGCCCGGATGGAGAAGGGTGCGATCTCCGCTTCGCACGTGTATGTCGACGGTCTCGAGGTCGCAGGTTCGGTGCACGGGGTCATCCGTGACCGGAAACACCTGTCCGAGGATGGGGTGGTGGTGGTCACGCTTGCCGTCGACGTATCCAACGGGGAGATCATCCAGGGCCCCGACCTCGACAGCCACGGCTTCATGGACGATCCCGAAGCCGTGTTCGCCAAGGCGGCCAAGGCCGTTGTCGACGCTCTCGGCTCGATCGAAGTGCCGGTCGACTCAGAGCAAGTCGAACGCCACGCCCGCGGCGCCGTCAACCGCGTGATCAGCAACGAAACCCAAAAGAAGCCCGTAGTCATCCCGGTAGTCCTGGAGGTTTGAGAGTCACCAGTCGCCAGTCTCCAGTCCCCAGCCGGAACGGGTTTCAGGCCCCGCAGAACTCAAGACCCTTCTTTCTTTCTTTCTTCTTTCTGGCGACTGGTGACTGGAGACTGGCGACCGATTCAATCGTTTGTTCTAACCCGCCCCTGGCCTAACGTGGCTGGCACATGGCAACACGGAAGCCTGCCCGCCGGGGCTCGGGGCGGGCGCGGGCTACCGGCACCACCAAAACCAAGCAGAAATCGGGGCCTTCCGCGCTGGCGGCCCTGAGAGAACGGATCCGCAACGGGTTCGGAAGCAACGCCGACGACGTCTGGGGCGTGATCCTGCTCGTCGGCGGCGTCCTCGTAGGCCTCGCCTTCTTTGGCCTCGCCGGTCCGTTCGGTGAAGGCCTGGTAACCGGTCTTCAGGTCTTGTTCGGAGTCTGGGGCTATGTCGTCGGCGTGCTGCTCATCGTCCTCGGCGCACTTCTGGTGATCACCCGGCGCCGCGACGAGTACCGCCGACTGGTGAGCGGGTTCATCATCACCTTCCTCTCGACGCTGGCGATGTTCCATTTGATGACCGGCACGGTCTCGCTCGCCGACTCGCTCGACCTCGTCAAGGAGAGGGGCGGGGCGATCGGCTCACTGATCGCGTTCCCGTTGCGCCGCGTCGTGGGGTTCTGGGGTGCGTTCACCATCCTGGTGGCGTTCACCGCGCTGGGGGTGCTGCTGATGACCCGCACCACCGTGCGCGAGGCAGGTCACACCGTTGCTGACCTGCTGCGCGCCGCGTGGACTCGAATCAGGGGTGGCAGCCGCCGTCGGGCGCCCGTGGTCGAGGTGCGCCAATCGCCGCCCCGGCTGGTGTCTTCCAACCCCGAACCCCGATCCGACCCCGGGCCGGAAATTCTCGTCCAGGGCGCTCCGGGGTCGGTACCCAAGCGGCGTGTCTCCGCATCCCCCCAGCCCGTACGCTCCGCAGCGACACAGGGTTACTCGCTCCCACCGCTCGAACTGCTCGAACTCGGCGGTGGCGCCGGCCAGTCGAAGAAGGCGCTTGACGAGACGGCGCGCGAATTGGAGCAGACCTTCATCCAGCACGGCGTTGATGCCCGTCTCACCCGGATCGTCCCCGGCCCCACGGTCACTCGCTTCGAGATCGAGCTGGCTCCTGGCGTCAAGGTCGCCCGGGTCACCGGGCTGTCGCATGACATCGCCTACGCCCTCGCCACTCCCGATGTCCGCATCCTCGCCCCGATCCCCGGGAAGAGCGCCATCGGTGTCGAGGTACCCAACCGGCGGCGTCGGTTGGTGACCCTCGGTGACATCCTCCGGAGCCCCGAGGCCAAGGAGGCCGTCCACCCCCTCGATGTTGCCCTCGGCATGGACATCTCCGGCCGCGCTCAGATGATCAACCTGGGGGAACTACCCCATGTGCTCATTGCCGGTGCCACCGGGGCGGGCAAGTCGTCGTGCATCAATGCCATCGTCACGTCGCTGCTGTTCCGCACCACCCCCGAAGAGGTGCGGATGATCCTGGTGGATCCGAAGCGGGTAGAACTCGGCCAGTACAACGACGTGCCCCACCTGCTCACCCGGGTGATCACCAACCCCAAGAAGGCGGCTGACGCCCTCCAGTGGGCGGTGCGCGAGATGGATCGTCGCTACGACCTGCTCGCCGAGGCAGGGGTGCGTGACATCGACGGCTACCACGAGAAGTTCGATCGCGGCATGCTGGAGGGCGAGCACTACGACCGCTTCCCGTTCATCGTGGTGGTGGTCGACGAGCTGAACGACCTGATGATGGTGGCGGGCCGCGCGGTGGAGGATGCTGTCGTGCGCATCGCCCAGATGGCCCGGGCTGTCGGCATTCATCTCGTCATCGCCACCCAGCGCCCTTCGGTCGACGTGATCACCGGCGTGATCAAGGCCAACATCCCTTCGCGGATGGCATTCTCGGTGGCGTCACAGGCCGACAGCCGGGTGATCCTCGATCTGTCGGGCGCCGAGAAGCTGATCGGGCTCGGCGACATGATCGTCGTCACCGCCCGCGATCCCCACGCCCGCCGGATCCAGGGCGCGTGGGTCAGCGAAACCGAAATCCACGCTGTGGTCGAATACGTACGCACCCAGCGCAAGGCTCGTTACGAGCAGGTCTTCGAGGCGGCCGAGGCGGCAAGAGCCGACGAGGAGGAGTTCGAGGGAGAAGACGGCGACATCGTTCGTCAGGCGATCGAACTGATCGTCCGCTCCCAGCTTGGCTCCACCTCGATGCTCCAGCGCAAGCTGCGGATCGGCTTTGCCCGCGCCGGACGGGTGATGGACATCCTCGAGCGCCAGGGAATCGTCGGACCCTCCGAGGGCTCCAAAGCCCGCACCGTCCTGGTTTCGGTAGACGAACTCGACTCGCTACTGAACGGCGAGATAGTCGGGGCGTAGTCGGGGGGGGGGGGGGGGGGCTTGGGGGGCGCCCGCCGGCCGCCCTCCCGCGATGCGCAAGAACTGCGGCTGGCGTCAGGGCGCGTCTGATTGGATCTTCTCCCGCGTAGCGGTCGCCGCTCGGCGCAATACGCGATACGACAGCACGCGTTGAAGGCGCGTGGTCGCGTGCTGTCGTATCGCGTATCGCGTATTGCGAATTGCGAATTGCGAATTGCAGGAGCCCAGCGCATCGGGGCCCCGCCGTTACCCTTCTCGCATGAAAGCCCGGCGCTTCCTTCCCATCGCGGTGGTTTCGGCTGCGGCTGCGGTCGTGTTCTTGTGGCCCACCACCCAGCGGCCGCAGGCGCCTTCGTCGGCTTCGACCAGCCCCACGACGCCGTTCATCGACGGGGTCTATGGGGCGGCGTGGGAGGTCGTGCCCGACGCGCCTGTCGCCGGCCGCGAGGCGATCGCCGTCACCGAGGTCGCCGGAAAGATCTTCGTGTTCGGCGGGACCACCGGCGGATACAGCGACGAGAACCTCCCGCCGTCGCTGTTCTTCCAGGACGCCTGGGTGTACGACCCGGCTGACGGCTCCTGGCCGTTGATGCCGCTGCCTCACTTCGAGATGTGCGATCTGGCCGACCCGGTGGCGATCGCTGGAGGCTTCTGGGCTCCGGTCGTCTTGTGGGGCCGGGTGGATCGCACCTCCGAGCCGAATTGCGTTGCCGCGGCCGCCCTCGACCCGACGACGCGTACCTGGCGCCCACTGACCGGCGAGTTCTTCGAGCTGCTGGGGCCGGATCACCTGGTCTCGCGACAGGAGATTCCGCTTGGCGACCCCGCGCTTCCGCCGGCGAGCCGTCTCGTCGCCCCCGAACTCGGGCTCTACTACGACCTGGTGTCCGGGGCCACGGGTTCTCTCGAGAGCGGCGGGGGGCCTCCGATCACCGGAATGGCTTCATCCGCCTGGACGGGAGAGTGGCACCTCACGGTGGACCGCGGCCTCCTGTTCGGCTGGGAGGCCTATTCCGACTCGTGGCGCTTCGACCTCGGCGGCACCCCGATCGCCGCCGATGGTCAGGACATCGCCGCTACCGACCTCGGCGCGTTCCTGGTGAACCAGCGCCTCGAGGCGGCAGTGCTCGATGCCCCCGATTCGATGTTGTGGTCATTCGTGGAGTCGGTGCCGCTGCGCGCCTCGGCCTGTGACCTCGAGGTGCTGTCGGTGGGCGGCAGGCCGCTGGTGCGCACTTGCGTAGGGGTGGCCATCTACGAGGCGGCAGGAGCAGGGTGGATCCCGTTCTCGCCGCCGATCGGCATCGATGGCACGATGCTGGCCACCGCCGACACCCTCTACTGGTTCTCGGGCCAGGTGTCCCGCCTCGAATTCGCACCTGACGGCGTGATCGCCCCCCGCCGGTTGCCGATCGGCCTCACCGACATCGAACTGCCCGACGGTTACCACTTCGCTCGCGCCATCGGATTGGTGCAGACCACGGACGCCGCAGGGACCGTGCTCGCCGAGGTCCACGGGTTCGACGTCTCGACCCCGACGGGGGGGACCTGCTCACTGCTTGGCTCGTATCGCGCAGTTGGCGGCCAATCGGACCGGGTCGGCGTGATCTCGGTGGGGCGCCCGGTGCTCCCACCGCTGAGAGTCCTCGACTACAGCCAGGGTGGACCGGCCCGACTGGTGGTTCCCACCGCTCCCACCGACGCCGTCGAAGTCCGCTGCGGCGATTACGAAGAAGCCTTGGCCCTAGTCGCGGCGTTGCAGTGGATTGAGGTATAGGGGCCTCGCTCCGCTCGGCCCGCCTCGCTCCGCTCGGCCCGCCTCGCTCCGCTCGGCCGCAATACGCGATACGCGATACGCGATACGACAGAAGGCGATCTCACGGCATCAACGCGTCTGTCGTATCGCGTATCGCGTATCGCGTATCGCAGGAGGGCGGCGCAGCCGCCCGACCATCGCGGGAGGCCGGCGTAGCCGGCCGACCTACTATCTCCGGCCGATGGACATGCTTCGCATCCTCGATGTCGACGGGTCGTTGATCGGCGAATCGCCGGTCGATCTCAACGAGGCTCGTCGGCTGTTCGCGGCGATGGTCACTGCCCGGGTGTACGACCGGAAGGGTTCGGCGCTCCAACGCCAGGGGCGGTTTGCCACTTACGCCCAGTTCGAGGGGCAGGAGGCTGCACAGATTGGAGCGGTTGCCGCGTTGCGCCCCGACGACTGGCTGGTGGGCACGTACCGGGACGCGGCGGCGATGTGGATGCAGGGATACCCCTGGGATGCCCTCTTGCTGGGCCGCATGGGTGATGAACGCGGGGGAGCCCCTCCGGTTGGGGTGAACGTGCTGCCCCCTTCGATCACGGTGGGCGGCCACATGATCCACGCCGTCGGCCTGGCCTGGGCGGAACGGATGAAGGGCACCGACCGTATCGCCCTCACCCTCTTCGGCGATGGGGCGACCTCGGAGGGCGACTTCCACGAGGCGATGAACTTTGCGGCCGTCTACACCACTCCGACGGTATTTCTCTGTCAGAACAACGGGTGGGCGATCTCGATGAGCCGGGCCGGCCAGACCGCGTCGGAGACGATCGCCCAGAAGGCGGACGCCTACGGGATGCCGGGGGTGCTGGTCGACGGCAACGATTTGTTCGCTGTCTTGACCGCGACCCGCAAGGCGGTGCGGCGGGCGCGGGCGGGGGAGGGGCCCACGCTGGTCGAGGCGCTCACCTACCGGATCGGCCCGCACACCACCAGCGACGACGCCGGGCGTTACCGCTCCGACGACGACATTGCCGATTGGCGGAAGAAGGATCCGATCGAGCGGCTCAGGGCTCATCTTCGCTCGGCTGGCGCGTGGGATGAGGCGTGGGAGCGGGAGACCGAGGAGGCGGCATCGGCTGAGATCGAGGCCGCGGTCTCCCGGGCCGAGGCCCTCGAACCCTTTGCCGCCGAGGGGATGTTCGATCGGATGTACGCCAAGCCGACCGGCGCGCTCGAAGCCCAGCGGCGTCTGCAGCAGGGTGACGCCTCATGACAGAGATGAACATGGCCCAAGCGCTCAACGACGCGCTGGATGTCGCCCTCTCCGCCGACGACCGGGTCGTCCTTCTCGGCGAGGACATCGGGGTCACCGGAGGGGTGTTTCGCGTCACCGACGGTCTCCACGAGAGATACGGCCCGAGGGTGATCGACACACCGGTGGCGGAATCCGGAATCGTGGGGGCAGCCTTCGGGATGGCGATTGGCGGTCTCCGACCCGTCGCCGAGATTCAATTCCTCGGCTTCGCCTACCCAGCGTTCGATCAGATCGTCAGTCATGTCGGCCGAATCCGGAACCGCTCGAATCACCGCTTTACCGCCCCGCTGGTCATCCGAATTCCGTTCGGTGGCGGTATCGGCGCCGCCGAACATCACAGCGAGTCGTCGGAGGCGATCTTCGTCCACACCCCGGGGATCAAAGTGGTCGCCCCGGCTACGCCTGCGGACGCAAAGGGTTTGCTGCTGGCCGCGATCATTGACTCCGACCCTGTGGTGTTCCTCGAACCCATCCGGGTCTACCGGGCCATCAAGGAGGAGGTGCCCGAGGGCCACTACACGGTTCCCATCGGCGAGGCAAAGGTGGTGCGGGAAGGGTCGGACGTGACCCTGGTGTCGTACGGGGCGATGCTGCGAGACGCAGGGCGCGCCGCCGACGCGCTCGAAGCCGATGGGGTGTCGGTGGAACTGATCGACCTTCGTACGCTGTCGCCGATGGACCATCAGACAGTGGTGGGGTCGGCTCGCAAGACCGGCCGGGTGGTGGCGGTAGTCGAGGGGCATCGGACCGCCTCCCTCGCTTCGGAGATCGCCGCCGTGGTGCAGGAGCAGGCCCTCTATTCGCTGCTGGCCCCTGTCGAACGTGTCACCGGGTGGGACACCGTCGTGCCGCTCAGGCGAACCGAGCACCATTACATCCCGAATCCCGATCGCATCGCTGCCGCCGCCCGCAGGACATTGGCGGGCTGATGGCACACGAATTCCGGCTCCCCGACATCGGCGAAGGCCTCACTGAGGCGACGGTGGTGCGCTGGCTGGTACCGGTCGGTGGCGCGGTGGCCCTGGACCAGCCGATCGTCGAGTTGGAGACCGACAAGGCGGTGGTCGACATTCCCGCCCCCCACGCCGGGTTCGTGCTGCACCACGGCGCCGCCGAGGGGGCCACGCTCCCGGTGGGGGCGATCCTCGTGGTGATCGGAGAGCAGGGCGAGTCGTGGTCTGCGACCGCAACTGCCCCTCGCCGTGCCGAGGTGAAGGCCGCCGCCCCCATCGTCGGCAACCTCGAGGAAGCTCCCGACGGCGACGACGACCGGT
Organism: Acidimicrobiia bacterium; assembly: GCA_040882645.1. Classification (GTDB taxonomy): domain Bacteria; phylum Actinomycetota; class Acidimicrobiia; order Spongiisociales; family UBA11373; genus JAUYIV01. The sequence continues at coordinate 60,275 of JBBEAX010000068.1, read as the reverse complement.
TCAAGGCGCTACCGCTGGTACGCAGGTTGGCGGCCAGCATGGGCGTCGATCTCGCGGGAGTCACCGGCACCGGGCCAGGGGGGCGGGTCACCCGCGAGGATGTCGAGGCGGCGGTCGGCGGCGCGGGACCGGTCGAGCGGGTACGGATGTCGCCCACCCGGCTGGCGATCGCGCGCAACCTCACCCGGTCGTGGCAGGAGATCCCTCACGTGACCACCTTCGGGTCGGCGGACGCCTCGGGAATCCTCTCCGAGCGGTCTCGGATCGGTGAGGCAAGCGGACGGCAGATTCCGCTGGAAGCGATCCTCATGGTGGCGATCGCCCCATTGCTCGCCGAGTATCCGTCGTTCAATGCGTCGGTCGAGGGCGAGACCCTGGTCCTCCGCAAGTACTACGACCTCGGCTTCGCAGTGGAGACCGCCGAGGGCTTGATGGTGGCGGTGGTCCGGGGCGTGCCCGGCCGGAGCATCGAGGAGGTTTCGGTGGACATCGTCGAACTGGCGGCTGCGGCGCGGGAGCGGACGATCGCGCGGGAGGATATGCGCGGGGCGACCTTCACGCTCTCCAACATCGGTGCGGTCGGCGGAGGCCACGGGACGCCGATCATCCCGTACGGAACCACCGCCATTCTCTCCGTGGGCCGTGCTGCAGAACAGCCAGTGGTTCGCGACGGCAAGATCGCGATCGGGCGCCAGATGCCGCTGTCTCTCTCGTACGACCACCGGGTGGTCGACGGGGCGCTGGGACGCGAATTCCTCGGCGCGGTGATCGCCGCCATCGAAGTCCGCGGTTGAGCAGTTGGACGGTCACCAGCAACGCCGGGCGCTGACCGCAGCCGAACAGGCTCTGCAAGCGCTCAAGGACGGCGACCCGGCGAAGGCGAGCGAGGCGGCCGAGCGCGCCGCCGAGCTCGATCAGGTAGGTGCGTTCACCGGACTCGTCGAAGCGGTCGATTCCGCCGCCACCGAGATCGACACTGCGGGTGCCGTGTCGCGGTCTGCATGGCAGCGCCTGTCGGCCACGCTTGGCCCGGGACCGCTACAAGCGGTGGCAGATCTCGCCGCCGAGAACGCCTAGCGGTCCATCGACCGTTCAGGAACCAACGATCGCCATGACCGCGTCGTGAAGCAGTCCGTTGGTGGCCACCGCATCGCCGCCATCGATCGCCCGGCGACCGCCGCGATCGGTCATCCGCCCCCCGGCCTCCTCGACGATCACCTGGAGTGGGGCGAGATCCCAGATGGCGGCGACCGGCTCGACCACCACATCGACGGCGCCTTCGGCGAGCAGCATGAACGACCAGAAGTCACCGAAACCCCGGGTCCGGCCACAGCTACGGGACAGTTCGCGCGCCTCATCCCCGAAGCCGGCTGTCTCGCAGGAGACCAGCGAGTTGAACGAGAGGTGGGCGTCGGCGAGCGAACCCACCGTCGAAACCGTGATCCTCGAGGCGTTGTGCCAAGCCCCGCTGCCGCGGGCGGCCCACCAGCGGGCGCCCAGGGCCGGCGCCGACACCACGCCGACGACGATCTCCCCGTCGGCCTCGAGGGCGATCAAGGTGCCCCACACCGGTACCCCCCGGATGTAGTTGACCGTGGCGTCGATCGGGTCGACGATCCACCGGCGTCCGGCGCCCGACCCCTCGCCGTACTCCTCGCCGAGGATGGCGTCGGCGGGAAAGGCCCGCTCGAGCACCCGGCGGATGGCCTGCTCGGCGTTGCGGTCGGCTTCTGATACGGGAGTCGCGTCGGACTTCACATCCACGGCGAGGTCGTGCGCCCGAAACCTGAGCGCGGTGACCGCGTCGGCGGCATCGGCGGCTTCGAGCGCGACCCGGAGTTCTTGGCGAAGAAGCACTGGCGGCATGATCGCCGAGGCCGCCCCGCCGGGCAACAACCCAGAGCAGCGCACGCGCCTCAGTGCGGGCGCTTGCCTCTTACCGCTTACCTCTTGATTCTTGACTCTTGGCTCTTGGCTCTTTCCGCCGTCGCTACGGTTTGCCCTCGTGATTCACGACGAGCATCCGTTTGCAGACCCCGAAGACATGCGTGACCCGGTTCGACGATTCCGGGGCCGGCTCGCCGCGCCCGTCACGGTGATCACCGCTGGAGGGCCGGGGAACCACAGTGGCCTCACCGTGTCCTCGCTGGTCGTCGCCGAAGGGGAGCCGTCCCATGTGATCTTTCTGTGCGGCACCGCCACCGACTTATGGAGCGCCATCGTGGCGTCGGGCCATTTCATCGTCCATGTGCTCGAGGAAGAGCACCGCGAGATCTCGGACCGCTTCGCCGGTATCCGCCCCAGCCCCGGAGGGTTGTTCGCCGGGCTCGACCCGGTCGACACCGATTGGGGCCCGCTGATCCCTGCGGTGGGGACCCGGGCCTTCTGTCGATTCATCGGCCACACCGAGACCGAGATCTACGCCCTGGTCGACGGGATCGTCGACCGCGTCGACCTGTCCGACGTGAGCCGGCCCCTGCAGTACTTCCGGGGCCGTTACTTGCGGAGCGAGACCCCGTGAAGGCCGCCCCGTCCGTCTGGCTCACCACGCTCGGCTGCGCCAAGAACCAGGTCGATTCCGACAAGCTCGAAGCACGGCTCGGCGAATTCGGGTACGCCGTCGCCGAGTCGCCGGAGACTGCCGACGTGGTCATGGTCAACACCTGCGCCTTCATCGAGGCGGCCCGGCGCGAGTCGATCGACACGATCCTCGAGCATGCCGACCGGAAGCGTTCCGACGCCAGCCTGGTCGTTTTGGGCTGCATGGCCCAGCGCTACCAGGCGGAGCTCGCCGAATCCCTCCCGGAAGCCGATGCCGTGCTGGGAATGGAGCGGTATGGGGAATTGATCGCCGACCTCGACCGGCTCACCGGCTGGTCACCGCTGCGGCTGCGGGTCAGCCCGATGGACATCCTCTACGAGGTGCGGCGACCCACTCCGACGACGCCTTACGCGTACGTGAAGGTGGCCGAAGGCTGCGACAAGACCTGTTCGTTCTGCGCCATCCCCTCGTTTCGGGGCAAGCAGCGCTCTCGGCCGCCGGTGGGCATCCGGGAGGAGATCGCCGGCTTGGCCGCCGCCGGGGTGGGGGAGATCGTGCTCGTGGCACAGGATCTGGCGGCGTACGGGCGGGACATCGAAGCCCCCGGCGGCATCGTCGATCTGCTCCGCTTCGTGTCGGATGTCGACGGCCTGCGAGCCCTTCGGCTGCTCTATCTGTATCCCCGGGAGATCACGCCGGGGCTGATCGAAGAAATGACCTCGAATCCGGTGGTGACGCCGTATTTCGACCTCAGCCTGCAACACGCGTCGGGCCGCCTGCTGCGGGCGATGCGCCGACCCGGTGACGGTGTCCGCCACCTCGAGCTGATCCGGCAGATCCGCCTGGCGGCTCCCGATGCCGCCTTCCGGTCGTCGTTCATCGTCGGGTTCCCCGGGGAGACGGAGGCGGATGTCGACCTGCTCGAACAGTTCCTGGTCGATGCCGAACTCGACTGGGGAGGGTTCTTCCCCTATTCGGCGGAGGAGGGGACCCCGGCGGCCGACCTGCCCGATCAGGTCGACGGCGTGGATGCCGCCGAACGGACCCGCCGCCTTCAGGAAGTGCAGGAGGAGATCACCGCTCGCCGCGGCGCCGAGCAGGTCGGTCGGGTGCTGGATGTGGTCGTCGACCAGGTGGAGGACGGCACGCCGGTGGCGCGGTCGTATCGAGAGGCGCCCGAGATCGACGGGGTGGTGCTGCTCGACCGCGGATTCCCCGGGGAGTGGCTGCGCGCCCGGGTCACCGCCACCTACGGATCAGACCTGATGGCGGAGGTCATGTGATCGTCGAAGTTCTCGCCGTGGGCACCGAGCTCCTTTTGGGGCAGATCGTCAACGGCAACGGTGCGGAGATCGGCAGCCTTCTCGCCGACGCCGGGCTGACCCACTACCGGCAGGGCGTCGTCGGCGACAACCTGCCGCGCCTCACTGCGGCGTTGACGGAGTCGGTCGCCCGCTCGGACGCCCTGGTGATCACCGGCGGTCTCGGCCCCACCCAGGACGATCTCACCCGTGAGGCCCTGGCGGTCTGCGCCGGGGTGGCGATGGAATTCGACGAGGAGCACGCCGAGCGCCTGCGGGCGATCTGGGCGCGACGGGGTCGGGAAATGCCCGAAACCAACCTGCGTCAGGCCGAGCATCCCGAAGGATCGGTGCTGATACCCAATCCCAAAGGGACCGCACCGGGGCTGCGGATGCAGATCGGGTCGTGCTGGGTGTTCGCCCTTCCCGGGGTCCCCGAGGAGATGCGCCCGATGCTCCACTCCGACGTGATCCCGTTCATTGCCGCCCGGGCCGGCGACGATCGCGGCGTCATCGCGAGCCGCCTGCTGCGGACCTGGGGTGAGTCGGAGTCGCGGATCGCGGTGGTCCTGGCCGATTTGTACGAGGAAAGCGAGAACCCGACGCTCGCCTTTCTCGCTTCGGGCGGCGAGATCAAGCTGCGGCTCACGGCCCGCGCCGAAACGAGAGAGGAGGCCGCGCGCCTCATCGACCCGATCGATGCCGAGATCCGCCGGCGTCTTGGCCCGATGGTCTTCGGGGCCGATGAGGACACCGTGGAGCGGATCGTCCTGGCGCGGTGTGCCGAGCGCGGCTGGTCGCTCGCCACTGCCGAGTCGGCGACGGGCGGCCTGGTGGCGGCCGCAATCACCGCGGTGCCCGGCGCCTCCGAAACGTTCCTTGGCTCGGTGGTGGCATACACCCGCGGTGCCAAGGAGGCGCTGCTCGGGGTGCCGGCCGGCCTGATGGACGATCACGGACTGGTCAGCGAGGAGACCGCCCTGGCGATGGCCGCAGGGGCTGCAGAACGACTCGGGGCCGATGTCGTGGTGGCGGTGACCGGGTCCGCCGGGCCGGACCCGCTCGAACACCGGCCGGGGACCATGGTCTTCGCAGTGCGCACCCCCGAGCGGGCCCAGGCGCGGCTGCTCACCTTTCCCGGGGATCGGGAGCGGGTCCGCGCCTACAGCACGACGACCGCGCTCCACCTCCTGCGACTGGCGGTGACGGGGGAGTGGTGGCCGACCTGATGCGGGTGTTCGTGGCGGTCCCCCTCGATGAGGAGACCCGCCACCGGCTGGCACATGTGGTGGCCGAGCGGGTTCCCGAGATTCCGGGCGGCGCCGTCGACCCTCAGAAGTGGCATCTCACCCTGCGTTTTCTCGGTGAGGTCGACGAGGTCCAAGTCGACCGGATCCGCCACTCGCTCGACCGCGTCGACCTGGGCGGTCCGTTCACCATGGCCTGGGGCGGGCTGGGGGCGTTTCCCCGTCCAACACGCGCTTCGGTGCTGTGGGTGGGGATCCCCCGGGGCGCCGACGAGTTGCGCTCTCTGTGGATGGCGACGGAGCTGGCTCTCGACGATGCCGGGTTTCCTCCCGAGGACCGTCCGTTCCGCCCCCACCTCACGATCGCCCGGATTCGGCCGCCCGAGGATGTGAGCCTCGTGGTTGGTGGGGAGCCGTTGCCGACCGTGCCGATGAAGGTCGACCGCCTCGCGCTCTTCCAGAGCCGACTGGGACGGGGAGGGGCCGCCTACTCGATCGTCGACGAATTCGGGCTGTAGGAAGCGCAATTCGCAATACGCGATACGCGATACGCGATACGCAAGACGACAGAGGGCGTCAGACCTGTTCGCGGTGCCTTCACCCGTCTCTGGATACGCGATACGACAGAGGCGTCCATACCGCCCGCGGTGGCTCAGACCGCTTCCTTCGTATCGCTTATCGCGTATTGCTTATCGCGGGCTTCATCCGGCCTCATCCTTGTAATCGAACATGTGTTCGTCTACTGTCACCGTCAGCCCGATTGAGATACCATTGATGTAATTCTCTCCCGGATGTGTCACAGGTCCGGCGTAGCGTCGGCCGCATCATCACCAAAGGAGTCCGAAGGTGGAACGAGACAAGTCCCTCGAGATGGCCCTCTCGCAGATCGAGCGCCAGTTCGGCAAGGGCGCGATCATGCGGCTCGGCACCGACAACATCGTGAAGATCGAGGCGATCCCCACGGGTGCCCTGTCGCTCGACCTCGCATTGGGTATCGGAGGCGTTCCCCGCGGCCGTATCGTCGAGATCTACGGCCCGGAAAGCGGCGGCAAGTGCCTGACTGCAGACACTTACCTGTGGACCGACCATGGGTTGGAGACGGTCGGGGAGCTGTTCGAGCGATGCGGGCAGGCCGCCTCGTGCACCAGTCGGGTCACCGATATTGCAGATCTCGGTGTGCGAATGGTCAACGAGCAGGGCGAGCTTGAGCCGGTAGCGGCCCTCACTCACAACAACCTCCGGCCGGTTCTGCGAATCACCCTCCGTTCGGGCCGCTCGATCGAGGTCACGGAGAATCATCCGCTGCGGGTCATCGACGAGGCCGGGTTCATCGTCTGGCGCAACGCCGGGGCCATCATCGAAGGTGACGTGGTGGTGTCGGCGGCATTCGGCAGCGAGCAGGCGGCACACGGCGATGGCCTGTCCGAGGATGAGGCGGTTCTGATCGGATACCTGGTCGCCGAGGGCACGCTGGGTCAGCAGAACTCGATTCGCTTCACCAACCAGGATGCCCAGGTTGGCGCTGAGTTCACCGCGATCATGGAGCAGCGCTTCGGCGCCACGGTCAAGGTTTACAACGACCAGGAATACGTGGTGTTCAGCAAGGCCCTCCGGGCACGATTTGCCGAGGAGTATGGGCTCGACTTCGTGAACGCCGCAGGGAAGAAGGTGCCGCCATGCGTCCGCACCTCAGGTATCAAGGCTCAGCGGGCATTCCTGTCCGCATTGTTCGAAGGCGACGGCTGGATCGATCCCAGCTCGACCGTGGGGTTCGCCTCCGCATCTGAGCAGCTCGCCCGGGAGGTCCAGCTTCTCCTGTATGGATTCGGGATCCCGGCGACGCTGAGCGCCAAGTGGAACTCCGACTACCAGCGCGACTACTGGACGGTCACCATCAACCCGGCTGTGGCCCACCGCTTCATCGAGCGGATCGGCTTTCGGTCGGCGCGTCGTAGTGGGCAGGTAGCGGCGAACTTCAAGAAGTCACCGCGTGATGCTCAGGTCGAGAACATCCCCGGAGTGGCGGATCTGGTGAAGGCGTTGCGCGATAGCGTTGGAGGCGACCGCGCCTTTGACCGCGCCGCCGGCGACCTGTTCCGCGGCGACATGGCCCTCTCCTGCTCGCGGCAGCGACTCGGGAAGATCGTGGCATGGGCCGAGGAGCGAGAAGCGTCTCTGCCCCCGACCGGCCAGTTCATCCTGGAGTACTTGCGCCATCTCGCCACTGCCGAGTACACGTACGAGGAGGTGGTCTCGATTGAAGCGCCCGGCTCCAAGCCGACCTTCGACGTGGTGCTGCCCGGTACCCATAGCTTCGTCGCCAACGGGGTCCTTTCCCACAACACCACGCTCGCCCTCCATATCGCCGCCGAGGCCCAGCGCAACGGCGGTATTGCCGCTTTCATCGATGCCGAGCACGCCCTCGATCCGAGCTACGCATCGGCCCTCGGGGTCGATGTGGACGAGTTGCTGATCTCGCAGCCGGACACCGGCGAGCAGGCTCTGGAGATCACCGACATGCTGATCCGCTCGGGCTCGCTCGATGTGATCATCATCGACTCGGTGGCCGCCCTCACCCCCCGGGCCGAGATCGAGGGCGAGATGGGCGACACCCACATGGGCCTCCAGGCCCGCCTGATGTCGCAGGCGTTGCGCAAGTTGGCCGGTTCGATCAACCGCTCGCACACCACCGCCGTCTTCATCAACCAAATTCGGGAAAAAATCGGAGTCCTATTCGGGTCTCCCGAAACGACCCCCGGGGGGAGGGCGCTGAAGTTCTACTCGTCGGTCCGGATCGAGGTTCGTCGTATCCAGACGATCAAGGACGGGCAGGAATCGATCGGCAACCGGGTGGTCGCCAAGGTGGTCAAGAACAAGGTGGCTTCGCCTTTCCGCAAGGCCGAGTTCGACATCATGTTCGGCACCGGCATCTCCCGGGAGGGAAGCCTCCTCGATGTGGCGGTGGAACAGGACGTGGTCCGCAAGAGCGGTGCCTGGTACACGTATGAGGACGATCAACTCGGCCAGGGCCGGGAGAACGCCAAGCGCTTTCTCAAGGAGAACCCGGAGATTGCCATGCAGCTCCAGGCTCGAGTGCTCGAGGCGGTCGGTCTCGCCGGCAAGGTGATGGAGTCGTTCGACGAGGATGATGTGGAGTCCGACGACGACTCCGTTGCTCCGGCAAAGGCGAAGGGTTCGGTGGAGAAAATCTCCATCGACGACATTCCGGAAGACTGATCCTGGCGGATCGGCCGGGGCGCGGTACGATTACCTCCCAACGCGCACACGCATTTGAAACAGAACGTTCTGAAGTTGCGGCCCTGCCGGGAGGTGTGATCGACCGAGTCTGTGGATGACTGGGTCTGAGGGTGCGCGTCGAGCCAGGTGGTTCGGCGCGCAGTTCGTCCGGCGGGGTCGGCCGGAAGGAGAATCATGGCCACCGCGGTGATCGGTTCGATCGCCGGGATCGTGGCGCTCGGCGCCGGAATTCTCATAGGCCGCTGGCTTCAGCGAAGAAGCCTCGGCCGGGCCGCGACGACGGCCGACCTATTGGTCCGCGACGCCCGCACCTCCTCACAGCGGATACTGGAGCGGGCCGAAGAGGAGGCTCGCGCCAAGGCAGAGACCTATCGCGAGCGCGAAGAGGCGACTCTCGAGCACCGCCGCGTCGAGGTCGAATCTCAAGAAGAGCGCATCATCCAGCGCGAGGCGACCCTCGAACAGCGTGCCTCGAATCTTGCGCAGCGCGAAACCCTGATCCTCGACCGCGAGCGTGACATCTCGTCGTCGCGCCGTGACGTCGAGGCGCTTCGTGAGGAGGCACGGGCAGCACTCGAAGCGCTCGCCGGTGTCGATGCGCGGGCGGCGAAGGAGGAGTTGCTGCATCGGGTCGAAGACGAGGCACGGCGCGATGCGATGGTTCTCATGCGCGACATGGAGACCAAGGCCCGAGAGGAGGCCGACCGGCGAGCCCGACGGATCCTTGCCACGGCCGTGCAACGGCTTGCGTCGGAAGTGGTGGCCGAGACGACCGTATCGACGGTCGCCCTGCCGTCGGACGACATGAAGGGCCGCATCATCGGGCGGGACGGTCGCAACATCCGCGCTTTCGAGTCGGTCACAGGGGTGAACATCATCGTCGACGACACCCCCGAGGCGGTCGCCATTTCGGCGTTCGATCCGGTGCGGCGTGAGGTAGCCCGGATCGCCCTCGAGCGCCTAATCGCCGATGGTCGCATTCACCCGTCATCCATCGAGGACGCATACGAGAAGGCCCTGGCGGAGGTGGAGCAGGGAGTGCGCGACGCCGGCGAGTGGGCGTTGTTGGAGGTCGGGGTCTCCCGGGTGCATCCCGAGATCGTGACACTGCTTGGCCGGCTCAAGTACCGGCTGTCGTACGGCCAGAACGTGCTGCACCACCTCATCGAGTCGGCCAAGGTGGCGGGGATGTTGGCGGCCGAGATCGGCATCAATCCTGAAGAGGCGAAGCGGGCGGCCTTCCTCCACGACATCGGGAAGGCCGTCAGTCATGAGTTGGGCGGCTCTCACGCGCTGGTGGGCGCCGAGATCGCCCGCCGTTTCGGTGAAGACCCCGCGATCGTCCACGGCATCGAGGCCCACCACAACGAAGTCGAGCCCCGGACCCTCACCGCGGTGGTGGTGCAGGCGGCGGACGCCGTTTCCGCCAGCCGCCCCGGAGCCCGTCGCGAGGCGGTCGACTCCTACGTTCGTCGTCTCGAGCAACTCGAGGCCATCGCCATGGAGTTCGACGGGGTTGAGCGGGTATACGCGATGCAGGCCGGACGCGAGGTGAGAGTGGTGGTCGATCCCGGCTCGGTGGACGATCTCGGCGCTCACGATCTTGCCCGGCGAATCTCCAAGCGGTTCGAAGAGGACCTTCAGTATCCCGGTCAGATCCGGGTGACGGTCATCCGCGAGCTGCGCGCCACCGACTTCGCCCGATGACCACCGTCGAACTCGGTATCCCCGTCGTGCGCGAGCGTCGCGTTCCGACGCGCACCGGGCGCCGGTACCTGGTTCGGACCTTCGGATGTCAGATGAACGAGCACGACTCCGAGCGCATCGGCGGGTTGTTCGAAGCCGATGGAATGGTCCCTGCCGCTGGTCTCGATGATGCCGACGTGGTGATGATCAACACCTGCTGTATCCGCGAGAACGCCGACAACCGCCTCTACGGGAACCTCGGTCAACTCAAGGCGGTGAAGGACGAACGCCCGGGCATGCGGATCCTGGTGGGTGGGTGCCTCGCCCAGAAGGACCGCGAGGTGGTTCAGGCAAAGGCGCCGTGGGTGGATGTGGTCTTCGGTACGCACAACCTCCATCGGGTGATCACCCTTCTCGATCACGCCGAGGAGTGGGGCCCGGTCACCGAGATCTGGGACGAGACCGCCTCGATCGACGACGTGCCGTCCACCCTGCCGGCCCATCGGGAGGTCCCGCATTCGGCCTGGGTGACGATCACGATCGGGTGCAACAACGGGTGCACCTTCTGCATCGTCCCGATCGTCCGGGGTAAGGAGATCTCGCGGCGTCCGGGCGACATCGTCCGCGAGGTGCGTGATCTGGCTGCCGATGGGGTGGTCGAGGTGACCCTCCTCGGCCAGAACGTCAACTCCTACGGGCGGGACCTGGCGATCGACGGTCGCCGCCGCCCGATCTTTGCCAACCTGCTGCGGCGAGTAGGCGAGATCGAGGGGATCCGGCGGATCCGGTTCACCAGCCCGCACCCCAAGGACATCAAACAGGACGTGCTCGAGGCGATGGCCGAGACGCCTGCGGTGTGCGAGCAACTCCACCTGCCGCTCCAGAGCGGCAGCGCCCGGATCCTGCGGGCGATGCAACGCGGCTACACCCCGGATCGTTTCATCGAGAAGCTGCGGGCCGCCGAGGCGACGATTCCCGGCCTGGCGACCTCCACCGACATCATCGTGGGGTTCCCCGGCGAGACGGAGGATGACTTCCAGCGGACACTCGATGTGATGGCCGAAGCCCGCTTCGACGGCGCCTACATGTTCATCTACTCGCCCCGACCGGGAACCCCTGCAGCCGACTTGGACGGGCGGGTCGAACCCGAGGTGGCCTCCGAGCGCTTCACCCGCCTGGCCGATCTGCAGCGGCAGGTCTCGTTGGAGAAGAACCAGGCGTTGGTGGGCAGCACGGTCGAGGGTCTCGTCGAAGGTCCTTCCAGGAAGGATCCTGGAGTGGTGACTGCGAGGACGAGGACCAACAAGGTCTTGCATGTTCCCGGGGAGCGCGCACCCGGGTCGTTCTTCGACGCGGTCGTCGAGTATGCCGCCCCCAGCCACCTCGTCGGGCGGGTGGCGACCTGAAGGTCGGAGCGATCCTCGGCCCCACTGCGGCCGGTAAGAGCGATGTCGCCCTGCTCGTCGCCGAGCGGCTCGGCGCGGAGATCCTGTCGGTGGACAGCATGCAGGTCTATCGGGGCATGAACATCGGGACCGCCAAGCCGGCGGCCGAGGAGATCGCCCGGGTCCCGCATCACATGATCGACGTCGTCGACCCGGAGGTGGCCTTCTCCGTGGCCGAGTTCCAGGTGCGCGGACGGCTGGCGATGGCCGAGATCGAGGGACGGGGTGCTCGCGTCCTGATCGTGGGGGGCAGCGGGTTGCACTTCAGATCGCTGGTGGATCCGCTCGAGTTCCCCCCAACGGATGATGGCCTGCGGGAGGTCATCGAGGGCATGCCCGCCGAGGAGGCGACCGCGGAACTGCTCGCGGCTGATCCGGAAGCGGGGGTCTGGGTCGATCTGGCCAACCCACGCCGGGTGATCCGCGCCTTGGAGATCCACCGGCTCACCGGGTTGACGCCCACGGCCCGGGCGACGGCGGCAGCTGCCGATGCCGTCCGGGAGTATCGGTCCGAGATCCCGGTGGCCGTGGTGGGTGTCGATCCGGGAGAGCAGCTTCCCGCCCGGGTGGAGCGGCGGCTCGACCGGATGATCGAGCGCGGTCTGCTCGACGAAGTGGATGGCTTACGCGGCCGGTTGGGCCCCACCGCGGCCACCGCGGTGGGATACCGCGAGATGCTGCGGGTCGTCGAAGGAGAGTGGGACCTCACTACCGCTCGCAAGCGGGCGATCGACGCCACCACCTCGCTGGCGCGGCGCCAGCGCACCTTTCACCGACGCGACCCGAGGATCGACTGGCTGGGGTGGCAAGATGACCCCGCGTTGCTCGCCGAGGCGGCGGTGGCGAGCCTCGAGGAGGCCGGATGGACTTCGTGAAGATGGAGGGCCTAGGCAACGACTTCATCGTGTTCGGCGGCCCCTTCGTTCCATCTCCGGTGCAGGTGGCTACTTGGTGCGACCGCCGGCGCGGGATCGGAGCCGATGGGGTGCTGGTGGTGACTCCAGTGGACGCCGGGACCGTGTCCATGGGCTACTGGAACGCCGACGGATCGGCCGCAGAGATGTGTGGGAATGGCCTGCGGTGCGTCGCCCTGTATGCGGTGACGCACGGGATGGTCCCGGGCCCGGAAGTGATGGTCAACACCCTGGTCGGGCCAAGGAGCACCGTGGTGCGAGAGGGGACCGTCCGCGCTCAACTCGGCCCGGTAGCGGTCTCAGGCGACCCGGTGGAACTGATCGGCTATCGGTTGGAGCGGGTCGACATCGGCAATCCCCATGCCGTCGCCTTCGTCTCCGACACCGAAGCGGTGCCCGTCGGCGCCGCGGGCCCGTTGGTCGAAGGCGACCCGGCGTTCCCCGACCGCACCAATGTGGAGTTCGCCACGGTCGTCGCTCCGAACCGAATCGACCTCCGGGTATGGGAGCGGGGGGTGGGCGAGACCCTCGCCTGCGGCACCGGCGCCGCCGCCACGGTGGCTGCCGCCGTCCACCAGGGCCTGACCGACCCCAAGGTGACCGTGATGCTCCCCGGCGGCCCACTGCTGGTAGAGATCATCGAAGGCGAAGCCTGGATCGAAGGCCCCGCGCGCGAAGTGTTCGCAGGAACGATTGGATCGATCGAGGATTGAGCGTCTCCCCCCGGCTTCCGGGGGGAGTACCCCGAAGGGGGGAGGGGGGGAAGCTGACCCTACGAGCAGGCCCGCCAATCGCCAGATCGCCCGGGCGGCCTCCACAACGCCTTGACCCGTTCCTTCGAATTGCGAATCGCGAATTGCGGCCCGAGCGAAGCGAGGGCCCCTACCTGACCGTGCGCAGGACCGCGACGACCTTCCCCACGATCTCGACGCCGGCGGTGAGCACGATCGGTTCGTAAGCCGGGTTCTCGGCGATGAGCAGCACACGGTCGCCTTCACGACGGAATCGCTTGACGGTGGCCTCCTCGCCGTTGATCAGGGCGGCCACCAACTCGCCGTTCCGGGCGTCGGGCTGGCGTCGCACGACGACGAGGTCGCCGTCGAAGATCCCCGCGTTGATCATCGAGTCGCCCTGGACCCGCAGCATGATCACCGGCTCGTTGCCGACCAGTTCGGTGGGCAATGGGAAGATCTCTTCGATGTCCTCTTCGGCGAGCATCGGTGAACCGGCGGCGATTCGCCCGACGAGGGGGACATCGCGTACCGGGGCGCGGCGTAGCTCGCCGTAACCGCCGGTGTCGATGACTTCGATGGCGCGTGGCTTGGTGGCATCGCGGCGGAGGTATCCGCCCTCCACCAGCGCCGAGAGGTGACTGTGGACGGTGGACGGTGAGCTGAGACCGACGGCCTCCCCGATCTCCCGTACGGACGGGGGATAGCCCCGGCGCTGCACCGTCTCGTGGATGAGCTCGAGAATCTGCTTCTGCCGATCGCTGATGTCGCTGGGGGACATGGGCCTCCCTTTCTTATCGCCGAACGATAGCCGAACAGGTGTTCACCGACAAACATATGTTCGACTTGACAAGCGAACACCCGTTCGATACATTGGTCTTCTCAGAGCGAACACACGTTCGTGTCACACCGGGTCCATAGGGTGTGCAGCGTGTGGGGGCCGAGCCAAGGCCCCCGAGACAGACAGCAACGTAGGAGGTGCCAGCGCCATGACGATCTCCGCCAATACCCGCACCAGGGTCGTGGTTCTCCTCACCTCGGTCGCCGTGGCGCTGGCCCTCCTGCTCGCTGTCACCGTTGCCGCTCGCGCCGAGGGGCCGACGGTCGCCTCGCCCGATGAAATCACCCTCGTCACCCATACGGTTCGAGTTGGCGACACTTTGTGGGATATCGCCATGGTTCACGCTCCCGAGGATTCCGACGTCCGGGACTTCGTGTTCGACCTGAAAGCAGTGAACGGCCTCGAGACGAGCAGCATTCAGCCGGGCCAGGTTCTGCGGATCCCGGTCCCCTAGACCGCGGACCGTCGTCGCCGGGCACCCTCCGTGGTCCCTGTAGAGAACGCCGGGTCGGCCGCACCGGTACCCTTCGAGGCCATGCGATGCCCCTATTGCTCGGCCGATGACACCAGGGTGGTCGACAGTCGTCCCGCCGAGGGCGGGTCGGCCATCCGTCGTCGCCGGGCGTGCGAGGGGTGCGCCAACCGATTCACCACCTATGAGCGGCGGGAGAGCAGTCTCACGGTGCGCAAGCGGGATGGCCGGATCGAGCCCTTCGTCCCCGAGAAGGTGCGGGTGGGGGTGGCGAACGCGGTCGCCGGTCGGGAGGTTCCCCCGGGGGCCATCGACGCCCTCGTGGGCGAGATCGAAGCCTATGTGGAGGCCGAAGGCGAGTCGGCAACCGACGAGATCGGCCGGCGGGTGCTCGAAGCGCTGCGGCACCTCGACGAGGTGGCCTATCTCCGGTTTGCCTCGGTATACAAGGACTTCGAGGGCGCCAGCGACTTCGAGCGAGAGATGGCAGCCCTCGAGGATCCGGGCTGACCCCTGGATCTCCGGTCAGCCCGTGTCCCCGAGGAGGATCCTCACCTCGGCGATCCCGCGCTTGAGTTCCAGGATCAGGGTGGCGGCGTCCGTTTCGACCTGTCCGAGGACTGCTTCGACTTCGGCGAGGGTGTCCTCACGGCTCGCCTCCAGCTCGGCGATGCGCGCCAAGGCGGTCGCCTCCTCCCCGCGCCGTAGGGCCAGGAGATAGCGGTCGATCGACCCCGGCAACGTGGTCAGGGCCTGTTCCACGCTTTCCCGATAAGCGGCGTACTCGTCGCTGTCGTCGAGGCGTCCTGCCGCCGCCGTCGATTGGCTGTGCATGGTGGCGAGGGCCCGGGCGGCGGGATCGATCAACTCGGGGGGAGCGCTCGAGGGGAGCAGCGGGATGGCGAGGATTTCGCCGGAGGCCTCGCGGTACTGGGCGGCGCGGGCGAGTCGGGCGGCGATCGAGTCGGCGGCGTCGGCCAGGATCAGGAGCCGGTGGCGGACGGATCGCACATCCGCCACCGGTCCGGCCGGCATGAACGGCAGGAAACCCGGTGGTCCGGGACGAGCGACCACGAGCAGCTCGCCAGCCGCTTCGAGGAACTGCGCTGCGGCGGCGGGGTCGGTGAGGGTCTCCGCCGCCTCCATCGCCTCGATGGCGGCGGAGAATTCGTCGACTGACGTGGCGTATTTGGCAAGGCGGACCTCCGCCTGGTCGGCGGGGAGGAAGATGACGAACCGCGCCACGACGAGCACCGCCAACCCAACGAGCGCCGCCCCGGCGACGATCGGCCACCGATACTCCCGCTTCGACTCCACCACCTTCCCCAGTGGGGTGGGTCGCCAGTCGAAGTCGAGGTCGGAGACCGGCTCCTCCAGAGCGCCGACGGTGCCGGCGCGCGCCACCGTCGCTGGAGTGGTCTCCAGCATGCCGAGAATCGTCCTGCGGAACGCTTCTCGCTCGGGTGTCCTCAACCGGCTCACGTCTGTCATCTTCCCAGGGGCATAATCGACATCATGCGCATCCCGCTCAAGCGGCTCGACCCCGACCTCCCGATGCCCGCTCACGCCCATCCGGGCGATGGCGGCGTCGACCTCTACGCCCGCGAGTCGGCCACCCTCGAACCGGGGGAGAGAGCCGTCGTCCCAACGGGGGTAGCAGTGGCGATTCCGGAGGGTTTTGGCGGGCTGGTCACCCCCCGTTCAGGCCTCGCCGCGAGATCGGGGCTCGGAGTGGTGAACAGCCCCGGACTCGTCGACTCCG
Source organism: Acidimicrobiia bacterium (assembly GCA_040882645.1). GTDB lineage: Bacteria > Actinomycetota > Acidimicrobiia > Spongiisociales > UBA11373 > JAUYIV01. Next base: position 44,076 of record JBBEAX010000068.1, on the reverse strand, counting down.
GATATCGGGGGGAGATCAAGGCGATTCTGGTGAACCTTGGGTTGGAAACGATCCAGATCGCACGCGGTGACCGGATCGCCCAGATGGTGGTTGTGCCCGTCTCCACCCAGGAATTCGAGGTCGTCGACGAGCTGCCGGAATCGTCGCGGGGTGCGGGAGGGTTCGGTTCTACGGGCTCCTAGCCGAATAAGGGCCCGTGATATATTCACCCATTCGCGGACGTAGCTCAGTTGGTAGAGCGTCACCTTGCCAAGGTGAAGGTCGCCGGTTCGAGACCGGTCGTCCGCTCCCGTTTCTCCCCCGGAGGGGGGAGTCCGGGAACCCTCCGGGTTCCTTGGGGAGGAGGGCGCTTGCTCCCTCGACGGACGCGTGAGCCGTGTCGTCATCCTCGGATTGGCGTCGCGAGTCGAGTGCTGTCGGATTCGGGCTAATAGGGCCCGGCATGGGGTTGGGGCCCCGACCGGGTCTGGCTGATACGGCCCGGCATGGGGTTGGGGCCCCGACCGGGTCTGGCTGATACGGCCCGGCATGGGGTTGGCGCCCCAACCGGGTCTGGCTAGTAGGGCGGCGTGGCCGAGTGGTTAGGCAAGGGTCTGCAAAACCCTCTACCCCGGTTCAATTCCGGGCGCCGCCTCGAAGAGAAATAACCACGACGAGTTGGTGGAGGCACTGCGGTCGATCGACGGGCTCGTCGATCACGGTGGTGGCTCGCCCAACTTCCACTTTCGCTCGCGACCGTCCCTTTACTTCCACGAGGACGACCGGGGCACCTACGCAGATGTCCGTCTTGGAACTGCGGGCTTTGAGCCCATCATGGCCTCGACGGCCGACGAGCGTCTCGCCTTGTTGGGCAGCGTGATCGACCATGTCGAGCGGCTCGCCCATACTCGGAAGTCGGATCGTCGGCAGAGCCAGAGGGACCGAACCGACCGCTCGAGGCGGTGACGGACCCCTGTCGGGCAGCACTACAGTCCCGCCCCTGAAGGGCGCTTAGCTCAGCGGAAGAGCGCTTCCCTGACACGGAAGAGGTCACTGGTTCGATCCCAGTAGCGCCCACCAATGAACCCTGTGGCGCAAGGGTTTCCGCCCACCTCACGCATAACGACGAACGGGGTTGAGCCCAGGAGCGTGACCGTCGCCATGAAATCTGGGATGTCGAGCGCGTAGGCTCCACGGGATGGTTGTCTTTCCCAGACGGATCGGAGTGCTTGCGGCCGCCGTCGGGTTGGCAGGGGCACTAGTGGTGTCTGCACCGGCGGAAGCCGAGCCGCGTGCCCCGACGTGTAGCGGGTTGGTGGCCACGATCGTCGGCACCAACGGCTCAGAGGTCCTTTCTGGTACGGCTGGTGATGATGTGATCGTGGGTCGCGGCGGTAACGACACGATCAGCGGACTGGGCGGTGATGACACTATCTGCGGCGGCTCGGGTGACGACACCATCCTTGGCGGTGGCGGAGCGGACACGATCCTCGGTGGCAGCGGCTCCGACCACATCATCGGTGGCGGCAAGAGGGACACTATCAAGGGGGGCAAGGGCGACGACCTAATCGAGGGACAGTCCGGCAGGGACAACATCAAGGGCCAGGCGGGATGGGACATGATTTGGGGCGGCGGCGGGTCAGACAGTTGCACCACGGGTGAGTTCACCGTTGGCTGCGAGTCCGGGCACCGGATCTTCGGGGCCGGCACCCATCAGGTCGGTTCCGACATCCAGCCCGGCGTCTACCGCAACAAGAACTTTTCGGACTTCTGCTACTGGGAACGGCTCAGCGGCTTCAGCGGAGAGTTCGACGACATCATCGCCAACGACTTCACCTCGGTCTCAGCGATCGTCACTATCAAGCCCTCCGACGCCGGGTTCTCAGGGGACGGGGACTGCGGCTCCTGGACGTCGAATCTCTCCCCTGTCACCGCCAGCCTCACCGCCGATTTCGATCCCGGCACGTACATCGTCGGAGTCGATATCGCTGCCGGCACCTGGCGTAACAAGAACTTCTCGGACTTCTGCTACTGGGAACGGCTCAGCGGCTTCAGCGGAGAGTTCGACGACATCATCGCCAACGACTTCACCAGCGACCAGTCCATCGTCACCATCTCCGCCTCCGACGTGGGGTTCCTCGCTGATGAGGAATGCGGGACGTGGGAGAAGATCGGATAGCCCTCGGGACGTCAACCCGCTCATACCGACGCCAAGGGTGTCCTGAATGAAATGACTCTCGACCAACTGCGCGCCGCGGGCGTTGACGCGGAGCAGTTGTCCAATGATCCCGGGCTGATGGTGACGCTCCCCGGCGTGATCAGTCTCAGCTCATGGCCGAAAAGCCGTCCGGAGGACGCGCGAGATCGTTTCACCGCTAGAACACTGAGCGGCGGCTTCGGCAAGTCCGGAGCACGGCAGGCGGCCCCCCGCCGTCACTCGATTCCCGCCAGTTTCTCGGCGAGCCGTTTCTTGCCCTCGATGTCGGAGCCGCGCTCGATCACGATCCGCTGCGCCTGCGGGGAGCCCGCCCCGTGCAGGGACTCGGTCAGGTAGCCCACCGCGTTGCGGCCCATCGTCATGTTCTCGATAAGCCGAAACACTCGCACCCGGTCGGCGGTGGGAACGCCCGGCCTGCCCTGGAAGTACTTCTCGAGCAGGGGGCCTACTTCCGGATGGTCGAAATCCTGCTCGGAGGGGAGGGTTGCCACCGCGCCGCCGGCGAGATCCTGGGCGAGGCGGCCGATCTCGTAGGGATAGCGGGTGACGTTGAGTTTGCACGAGTTGGCGAGTAGCGGCTCGGGCTCCCAATTGCCGGCGGGCCGCTCTATCGACTCGTGCGACGCCGCCATCCCCAACCCGTAGATCGTCTCGTTGAGGTGGGACATCTCGACCAGCTTGTCGCGAATGTGCGAAGCCGTGGGCACGCCGTTGTAGTCGGCGATCAGCGCCGCGGCCCCGATGAGTACATCGCCCACCCCGGACTTACAGACATAGGACCGGCGGTGGTAGGAAGTGAACCGGTCCACCAGGTCCGCGGCGAACTCTGTCTCGCCGTCCATGAACACGTGCTTCGCCGGCACGAACACGTCGTCGAACACCACTAGGCACTCCTGCCCTGCGAACTGGGCGTTGCCGACGTCGATGTCGCCCTCCATGCTCCGGGTATCACTCGACTGGCGCCCGTACACGTAGGTGATGCCGGGCGCCTCCACTGGGAGCGCAGCCACGATGGCGTAGTCGCGGTCCTCGGGGGCGAGCCGGGCGGTGGGCATAACCAGCATCCAGTGTGAGTTGATAGCCCCGGTCTGATGGGCTTTCGCCCCCCGGATCACTACGCCGTCGCCGCGCCGCTCCGCCACGTGCACGTAGAGGTCGGGGTCGACCTGCCCGCCGGGTCCCTTGCTGCGATCTCCCTTGACGTCGGTCATCGCTCCGCCGATCACCACGTTCAGCCTCTGCATTTCGGTCAGCCAGGTGGTGAACCGCTGGTGGTAGTCGGTCCCGTGGGTTCGGTCGATGTCGAAGGTCAGCGAGAACAGCGAATTGACCGCGTCCATGCCGACGCAGCGTTGGAAGCAGGTGCCGGTCTTCCGGCCCAGCTCCCGCTGCATCCTGTTCTGCGCCACCACGTCGTCGGCGCTACCGGTGATGTGGAGGAACCGGTTGACGGTGCCTCCGGTGAGGGCGGAGTCCGCCGCGGCGAGTTCCGGATCGTCGACCGCGAGGTCGTAGGTGGCGGCGATGGCGTTGATGGAGGGCCGGATCATCGGGTGGTCCACTGGCTCGGCGATTCGCTTGCCGAACAGGTACACCGTCAGGTCGCGGCCGCGCAGGCTCTCAAGGTAGTCGTCGCCGTCGTGAATCGGGTCACCGGACTTCCAGGGCATAGACGAAGGGTACCCCGGGTCCTGGCGCGACTCTTGCTCACCAAGGCGTATGAACGTTTTCGGACCGCTGCGAAGCCGAGTGGTTGATCGGCCTTTCTGGCACGACCCCTGTCAACGTCACCACCACCGCTACACCCGCTCATTTCCGAAGCGTCTGGGGATAAAACACCCCCTTTTCGCTACTCGGCGTGTTTCTACCGACTACGATTCGTAGCCTGTCGTAAAATAGGCAGCGGCGCTTTGTGACGAGGGGACCACAGAGCATGAGGTGTTACGGAGCAGCGGAAGCGGATGCCCTCCACTGGCGAGGGTCAGAAATAGGGGAATAGAAATGTCTTGGATTCGTATGCGACGGAGTTCGTCGTTGGTGGTCGTGGTCATGGTGCTGGCGATGGCGAGCGCCTCGTTGGCCGCGGTGCCTGGGGCTCCGGGGACCCTGTTGGACCCGTTCACCCAGACCGAGCTGGACAACAACTGGATTACTGATCGGCAGTTCCCGAGTGGGGAAGTCAACTCGGTCTCCGCCCACGGGCGGGACGACGTCGCCGCGATTGGTGTCGTCGGTGCCGATCGCTCGACGGCGGGGTCGTTCTACTACTTCGAGGGCATCAAGAAGGTCGCAGACTTCGGTCTGGCCGTTCAGGTTGACCTCTATGTTCCGGCTGAATGGGAGACCGCTGCAACCAGTCCGCTGAATGTGGGATTCTGGACGAGCGACGACCCCATCACCGCCTATCCTCTCATCGTCTTCCGCAACTCGGCAACGGTCGACGCTGGGTTCTACATCTGGAACACTGTGGGGGCTGGCGGTTACGTCTACAGCGGTGTCGACGTGAACTACGGCGATTGGAATACCCTCAGTATTTCTCTCGACCCTGACAACGACACCGTCAACTATGCCATCAACGGCCAGTTTGCAGGCTCGTCCTTTGCCGGGAGTGACGCTATCGGCGAGGTGTTCTTGAACCACTACAACGATGGAGACCGTGACTACACCGCGCACTGGCACGCCGGATTCGAAGAGATCACCTCGAAGGAGCAGTGCAAGAAGGGCAACTGGGAGGATGCTGGGTTCAAGAACCAGGGCCAGTGCATCCGGGCCTTGAAGACAGGAAAGGACAGTCGCGTCTAGTCAGCAACCATCCACGACGACCTGAAGCAGCTGGTGAGACCGCGCCGACAGCGCCACGGGTCGGGGAACCGTGGCGGCGCTGGTGGGCGCCTGACCCCTCCATTGAGATCGAGAGCGCATCCCGGCCGAGCCCCTCAGGGCTCGGCCGGGGCGCGTCGTGAGATGATTTGGACGGCGCCGGTAGAAACAACTCGGCGATCTGGATGACATGGCCCAGTGTTGTCGAACGTCTGGCGGTAGGGACCGGGGAGGTCCGACACTCCGAATCGGATCTGTGCTCGCCACTCGTCGGATCTGCTCTCGAGCCACCCAGACGGGTCCGCGTGTTCGCCGGATGCGTTGAGTACTCGCCTTCTTGGCGCGACGGCCTCGATCCCATAGACTCCTCGCGCCGGACCGGGAGCGGAATGAGCGGACAGGGACGAGGTCGCCTTGCCTGAGTGCCGTCCTGTTTCCAATCCGGTCCTCCCGGCCCCCCTCGTGGGGGTCCTTTTCTTGGGGGAGGAGCGATGACCACCATCCGGCTCCCCGGCCTGGTCGATGTCCATACGCACATGCGCGACCCTGGTCAGACCCACAAGGAGGACTGGGCGTCGGGCACGGCTGCAGCGCTGGCGGGGGGTTTCACCACGGTGCTGGCCATGCCGAACACCAAGCCTCCGGTGGTCGATCGAGCCTCGTTCGACGAGGCGCAGCAGGCGGCTCAGGCCCGGGCGCGCTGCGACTACGGCCTCTTCGTCGGGGCCACCGAGACGAACTTTGCCGACGCGGCGGCGCTCGCCCCCGGCGCCGCCGGGCTGAAGATGTACCTCGACTCCACCTTCGGCGAACTCCGCCTGCCCGATCCCGAATCGTGGTCGAGGCACCTGGAGACCTGGCCGATGGATCGCCCGGTGGCGGTCCATGCGGAAGGGTCGACCCTCGGGGCGCTGCTTCTCATCGCCACCCTGCTCGAGCGCCCGGTGCACGTCTGCCATCTCGCCACCGAACAGGAGATGGTGATGGTGCTGCGGGCCCGGGAGCGCGGGCTCGCAGTCACCTGCGAGGTGACCCCCCACCACCTCTTCCTCGATGCGGCCAGCGCCGCGGATCTCGGCTCCCTCGCCGAGGTGCGCCCGCCGCTGGCTTCGCCGGCCGACCGCGAGGCGCTGTGGCAGCATCTCGACGACATCGACTGCTTTGCCACCGATCACGCCCCCCACACCATCGCGGAGAAGTCCGGGGAAGCCCCCCCGCCGGGGTTCCCCGGGATCGAGACGGTCCTTCCCCTCCTCTTGGGTGCCGTCGACGATGGCCGGCTAACCATCGATCAGGTGACCGCCCGGCTCCACGACAATCCCCGTCGAATCTTCGGGCTCCCGCCGCAGGAGGCGATGGTGGAGGTCGACCCCGATGAGACCTGGACCGTCATCGGGTCGCAGCAACACACCCGGGCGGGGTGGACGCCCTTCGACGGGCGGGCGATGCGGGGCCGGGTCGTGGGAGTGACCCTGCGGGGGGTGGAGGTGTTCCGGGACGGCGAGGTTAACGCCGATCCGGGGTTCGGTCGGGACGTACGCACAAAGGAGAGCTGATGGATCGAGAAGCGCGCAGCCACCTTCCCTTTGGGGACAGGCGGGACGCACCGTTCTACGGGCGTGACATCGTGTCGGTACGGCAGTTCGACAAGAACGACCTCGACTACATCTTCGAGGTGGCGCACGAGATGCAGGCGATGGTCGCCCGCGTCGGCACTTTCGACCTGCTCAAGGGCAAGCTTCTCGCCAACCTGTTCTACGAGCCGTCGACCAGGACTTCGTCCTCGTTCGCGGCAGCGATGGAGCGCCTCGGTGGAAGCGTGATCTCCATCAACGAGGTGACGTACTCGTCGGTGTCGAAAGGCGAGTCGCTGCCCGACACCGTCCGCACTCTGGAGCGGTACGCCGATGTGATCGTGCTCCGGCATCCCGATGTCGGGGCCTCCGCCCTCGCCGCCGAGTACGCCGCGAAGCCGATCATCAACGCCGGTGACGGTGTGGGGGAGCACCCCACCCAGGCCCTCCTCGACCTCTTCACGATCCGGGAAGAGCTGGGGGAGGTCGACGGGCTCACGGTGACCATGGTCGGCGACCTCAAGTACGGGCGCACGGTGCACTCGTTGTCGCGCCTGCTCTCCAAATTCGAGGTGACCCTCAATTTGGTCTCGCCGGGGATCCTCCAGATGCCCGCGGAGATACTCGAGGAGTTGAAAAAGGCGAAGACCCCATTCGCGGTTCACGGCTCGCTGGACCCGGTGTTGCCTGCGACCGACGTGCTCTACGTCACCCGGGTACAGAAGGAGCGCTTCGAAGAACCTGCCGCCTATGACGCCGTGAAGGACGAGTTCGTCGTGACACCCGCCACACTGGAAGCCGCAAAGGAGCGGATGATCGTGATGCATCCCCTCCCCAGGGTCAACGAGATCGCGATGGAGGTCGACGCCGATCCCCGGGCGGCCTATTTCCGACAGATGGAGTACGGCATGTATGTGCGGATGGCGCTGCTGGCGATGGTGCTGGGCAAGGCGTGAAGACGTTCTTCGAGGCCCTGGACGAGCGGTCGCGTGCGGTCGACTCCTTGCTGTGCGTCGGGATCGACCCGCGGGCCAAGGATGCTGTCGAGGCGCGCCGAGTGTCCCTCGACTTGATCGCGGCCACCGCCCATGCCGCCGCGGCGTTCAAGTTCAACTCAGCGTTCTTCGAAGCCCATGGGGCCGCCGGTATCGAGGCATTGATCGAAGTGGTGGCGTCGGTCCCCGACGAGATTCCAACGATTCTCGACGCCAAACGCGGGGACATTGCATCGACGGCGGCGGCCTACGCCGAGGCATGCTTTGGCGTCGTTGGGGCAGGATCCGTGACACTGAGCCCCTACCTGGGGCGCGACGCCGTGGACCCGTTTCTGGCCCATCCTGGCCGGGGGGTCTGGTTGCTGTGCCGCACGTCGAACCCGAGCAGTGCCGATCTCCAGGACGCCACTCTCGACACCGGCGAGGTGATCTACGAGCGTGTGGCTCGGCTGGCCGCCGGGTGGGCGCAATCCGATCGGCTCGGAGTCGTCGTGGGAGCAACCTTTCCGGGCGCCATGGCCAAGGTGCGGGCGATGATGCCCGAGCACTGGATCCTGGTACCGGGGGTCGGCCCGCAGGGAGCCGATCCTGAGGCGATCGGGGTGGCATTGCGGTCCGATGGCCGCGGGGTGCTGATCCCTTCCTCGCGCCTCGTCGGAGATTCGCCGGACCCGGGCGCCATGGCCGCGGACCTGCGGGATTCGTTTCGCGGAGTCCGACCCCGTGAGGCGGCCCCCCGGCCTCGCGGCCTCGCCTCCGATCTCCACGCCTCTGGATGTGTGCGTTTCGGCGAGTTCACTCTCCGGTCGGGGGTGGTCTCTCCCATCTATGTGGATCTTCGGCGAGTGTCCGGTCGGCCCGGCCTCCTTCGTCGGGTCGCTGCCTCGTACGGCTCGGTTCTCGAGATGCTCACATACGACCACGTCGGCGCGGTTCCCTACGGGGCACTGCCCCTGGCGACGGCGGTTGCCCTCGAACGGTCGAAGTCGCTCGTATGGCCGCGGCGGGAGTCCAAAGAGCACGGCACCGGTGCCCGGGTAGAGGGCGAATGGCGAGCGGGGGATCGGGTGGTGCTGGTCGACGATGTGGTCACCAGCGGGATCAGCGCGATCGAAGCGGCCGGTCTGCTGCGTGACGCCGGGCTGGTGGTCGAGGACCTGGTGGTGCTGATCGAGCGGGACAGCGGGGCGCGGGCGGCCCTCGCCGGCGAAGGGATCAAGATGCACGCCATCACCAACCTGGAGACCCTCGTCGACGAACTGGGGGAGGCCGGGGCGATCGGCGAAGACGAGCGGCGGGCGGTCGCTTCGTTTCTCGCCGGACGGTGATGTACCGGGCACTGCGCGCTCTCGGTTTCCGGCTGGACCCCGAGCGGGCACATCGGCTGGCTCTTCGCGGGGTTCGTCTGGCCCGCTGGGTGCCGCGGCGGCGCAGCCGGTTCGAGGTGGAACCGGTGGAGGCATTCGGCCTGCGCTTCCGCAACCCTCTCGGACTCGCCGCCGGATACGACAAGGACGGTTCGGCCTGGCAGGCCCTGGCGTCGCTCGGATTCGGGCATGTCGAGATCGGAACCGTGACGCCTCGGCCGCAGCCGGGAAACCCCCGGCCGCGGGTCCATCGGCTGAAAGACGAGAACGCTCTGGTCAATCGTATGGGCTTCCCCGGTGCCGGGGCAGACCGAGTGGCTGCCCGGCTCGCCGGCAGGAAGCATCCCGGTGGGGTGGTGCTCGGGGTGTCGATCGGGCCCAACGCCGATACCCCGGCGGATCACCGAGTTGCCGACTATCTGACGCTGGTCGATCGGTTCGCACCGCTTGCCGACTATCTGGCGGTGAACGTGTCGTCGCCCAACACCGCCGGTCTTCGCGACCTCGAACGCGAGTTGGCTGCGCTTCTCGGCCCGATCATCGGGCGCCGCGCTAAATGGGCAGAACGGCTCGGGCGACCCCTGCCGCTCCTGGTGAAGCTGTCTCCCGATTCGGCTGATCTCGAGGAGTCGATTCGTGCCGCCGAATCCGCCGGGGTCGACGGCTTCATCGTCGGGAACACCACCACCACCCGGCCGGGGATCGCCGATGCGCCGCCGGGCGGGCTGAGCGGTGCCCCGCTGGGGCCACTGGCACTCGAACGTCTCCGCCGCGCGGTGGCCGCCAGCCGGCTGCCGATCGTGGCATCGGGGGGAGTGATGACCACCGAGGACGTTCGGCAACGCCTCGAGTCCGGAGCGACCCTGGTCCAGATGTATACCGGACTGGTGTACGCCGGTCCGGGTCTCCTCCGGGATACCTTGCGATCCCTACGTTCCGGATAGCGCAGGGGCATCCGTCGATTTCTTCCTGATTCCGCGGAACTTCTCTCAGGTTTCGCGACTTTCGCGCCGATCCGATCAGTGACGCCACCACTTTAGGTGGTCGGTACGAACACTATCGGAGATGGTAATGCGAGGATTTCTGCGGCTGATGATCGTGGTAGCGATGGCGATCTCGGGCATTGCGGTTGCCCCCGTCGCCTCCGCCGACCACCAAGCGCCGTCCAGCGGGACGGTTCACTCCTACGGCCAACTGATCGACTACCCGCTCGTCTTCCCCGTTCAGGGCGATCACTGGTATCAAGATTGGTTCTGGGCCTACCGCGCCAACGGCCTCCATCACGCTCAGGACATCATGGCGGAGAAGATGGTTCCGGTCGTCGCCGCTGCTACCGGCACGGTGACCTATGTCAACTGGTCGACGGACCCGGCGAACCTCAACCCTCACCGCTGCTGCAACCTGGTGATACTCCACGATGACGGGTGGCAGAGCTGGTACATCCACCTCAACAACGACACTCCGGGCACCGACGACGGCCAGGCGTGGGGCATCGCCCCCGGCATCGTCCCCGGAACGAGGGTCAACGCCGGCGATGTCATCGGCTGGGTGGGAGACTCGGGTAACGCCGAGAACACCGCTCCCCATCTCCACTTCGAGCTCTACGACCCCGAAGGCGTGCTCGTCAACCCGTTCGACGCGCTGCGCAGATCGCAGGGCCTGTCGGTGTGCTCCGTGCGGGAGCTGAGCGGTGTGTCGGCGTTGGTGGAAGGCAAAGGCAGGTTGAAGAAGGGGAGTGTTGGTGAGCAGGTGCGCGCCCTCCAGGTGTTTCTCGATACCTTCGACTTCCAGCCAGGACCGATCGACGGGATCTTCGGCCGCGTCACCAAGCGAACGGTGAAGGCCTTCCAGGAGGCTTACGATCTGGAGGTCAACGGCAAGGTCAAAAAGCCCACCAGGTCGGCGATCGTTCAATTGACCGACCTGGCGGACAAGGCGTCGGTTCTCAACCCGGACAGCCGCATCATTGGGTACGGCGCTTCGGGGGCGGACGTGGCCGAGATTCAGGGGCTGCTGGCGGTCGTGGGTCATGATCCAGGCCCGCCCGATGGATACTTCGGCGCGACCACTCACGCGTCGGTGCAGGCATTCCAGGAGGCGAGGGGCCTCCCTGTCGACGGAATCATCGGTCAGGGGACGAGGGCGGCAATCTCCGAGCTGCTCGGCCTGACCGCGCTGATCGACTGCGACTTCTAGGACGCGATTCGCGATTGGCGATACGCAATTCGAAAGAGCGGGTCGGGCCTTTCGGACGCAAGCCGTGGTTTCTTCATCGGTGTAGAAGAAGGTGAGACGCGCCGGGACGCCTCTTGCGAGGCGTCCCGGTGGTCTCAGTTCCGGAGGAGGAACGGCCGGTGGGAGGATCCGTCTCCGTCCGGTGAACCCGCCGCACCTGGCGTCGCACGAGACACCGGGTCGGCCGGCCAAGCGTGTGGAATGCCCCGAGTCGAGAGCCCTGCGATCTCCCGTCAGTGACGGGGCCCGTCCACCGCCGTTGTGGTGCTTGACCGCACCCGTTCGGCCAGTGTGCGGTTCGTGGGCGTCACCCGGATCCTCCGCACCGGCAACCGACCCCAGATTCCCAGGCGGAAGGCAGTCGGCAATAGGGCCGAATGTCAGATCAGGGCCATGGAGCGCGAAGTGAGCCCGCAGCTGATTCCTCGTTCGAGGGCCGGGTACGATCTGCTCGTTCCCCAACGGAGGTCACGTGGCCGACACGATTCCCGCCCGGCTGCTGCGGCAGGCCGAGATGCGGCCGGGTAGCCCGGCATACTACGAAAAGTTCGACGGCGAGTATCGGGCCACGTCGTGGTCCGAATGCGCCGATCAGGTCAGGCGGGCGGGAAAGGCACTGATAGCGTCCGGGTTCGAGCCTGGACGGCACGTGGCGATCCTCGGCTTCAATCGTCCCGAATGGGTGATTCTCGACGTCGCCTGCATGGCCGTCGGCGGGGCGCCGGCCGGGATCTACACCACCTCGTCACCGGAGGAGGTCGCCTATGTCGCCGGGCACTCCGAAGCCCCGGTGATCCTGGTCGAGAACAAGGTCCAACTCGAGAAGGTGCTCGCCGTAAGAAGTGAGCTACCGCACCTCGCGTGGATCGTGACCATGCGCGGTGCCCCGGTGGTCGATGATGCCCAGGTGCTCGCGTGGGACGAGTTCCTGACGGTGGGGGACGGTGTGAGCGACTCCGAGTTCTTCGACCGCGTCGCATCGCTGGAACCATCGGGTCTGGCGACCCTCATCTACACCTCGGGCACGACTGGGCCTCCCAAGGGCGTGATGCTGACCCACTCCAACCTCACCTGGACCGCCGACCAAGCGCACTCGGTGCTGCCCAGTCTGTCCTCGGACGATTGCACCGTCTCGTACCTTCCGCTGAGTCACATCGCCGAGCAGATGTTCTCGATCCACATTCCGATCTCGGTGGGCTGGCCGGTCTATTTCGCCGAGTCGATCGAGGCGCTGGCCGAAAACCTCAAGGAAGTCCGCCCGACGGTGTTCTTTGCGGTCCCGCGGGTTTGGGAGAAGTTCCACGCTGGCATCGCGGCCAAACTCGGTGAGGCCCGTGGACCGAAGGCACGGATCGCTTCCTGGGCGCAGCGGGTGAACGGCGAGGCCGTCGACTACATCAACGCCGGAAAGCGGCTGCCCGCAGGGCTGGCGATACAGCAGGGCGTCGCCGACAAGCTCGTCGGCAACAAAGTGCGGGCGGCGGTCGGCCTGGACCGCTGCACCGCCGCGGTGAGCGGTGCCGCGCCCATCTCCACCGAAGTCCTCGAGTTCTTCGCCGGCTTCGGCCTCAGCATCCTCGAGGTGTACGGGCAGTCGGAGGGCTCTGGTCCGAGTACGTTCAACCAGCCGGGGGCGACGAAGTTCGGGACGGTCGGATTGGCATTTCCCGGATGCGACGTAGTGGTGGCTGACGACGGCGAGGTGCTGGTGCGAGGGGGGAACGTCTTCGCCGGGTACTACAAGAACGCCGACGCGACGGCAGAGACCGTCAAGGACAGATGGCTGCACTCGGGCGACATCGGCGAGTTCGACGACGAGGGTTTCTTGACGATCACCGGCCGCAAGAAGGACATCATCATCACTGCCGGCGGGAAGAACATCGCCCCCAGCGACATCGAGACGCACCTCAAAGACGACATGATGATCTCCGAGGCGGTACTGATCGGTGACCGCCGCAAGTTCATCACCGCTCTGGTCACTCTTGCCCCCGACGTCGCCGATGCCTACGCCTCGGAGCACGGCGTCTCGGGACCGCTCCACAAGTCGGACGCGATCCGGGCCCGGATCCAGGAGACGTTCGACAGGGTGAACTCGCGCTACGCCCGGGTGGAACAAGTGAAGAAGTTCGCCATTCTGCCTCGCGATTTCTCGATCGACGACGGCGAGCTCACCGGAACGCTCAAGGTGCGACGCAACGTGGTCGTCGAGCACTTCGCCGACGAGATCGAAGCCTTGTACCGCGACGACGCGTGATTTCGTGGGGGAACGGTCGGCGGTGCCCGCGGCGTTGGCTTCCCGTGAATCATCGGCTCTTCTTCGTGGTCGCCCTGCTGATGGCGGCGTCAGCGTGCAGCGACGGGTCCACCGGGAACGGCCCGGTCCTGACGCCGTCGAGCTCTACTACGGCACAAGGCGGTGACACCGACTCGTTTGCCGGCACGACTCCCGCTCCGGAGTTTCCCGATGGTCTCGAGTGGCTCAACGTCGAGCGTCCTCTGAGCCTCGCCGAGCTGCGCGGCAAGCTGGTCTTGATCGACTTCTGGACCTACGGGTGCATCAACTGCATCCACATCATCCCCGACCTGAAGCGGCTCGAGGCGGAGTACGCCGACGAGTTGGTCGTGATCGGGGTCCACAGTGCAAAGTTTGCCAATGAAGGCGACACCGAGAACATCCGCGACATCATCCGGCGCTACGGGCTGGAGCATCCGGTGGTCAATGACAGCGACTTTGCGGTGTGGCGTGATTGGGGCGCCAACGCCTGGCCGACCGTCGTGCTCATCGACCCGGCCGGCAACATCGTGGGTGGCCACGCTGGCGAGGGGATTTACCCGATCTTCCAACCCGTGATCGACTCGCTCGTCGAGGAGTTCGACGAGCGAGGACTGATCAACCGCATCCCGATCGACCTGGATGTCGAGCGGGCACCCGACACCGTGTTGTCGTTTCCGGGCAAGGTTCTCGCCGACCCTGTCGGTGGCCGCCTGTTCGTTGCCGACACCAACCACCATCGCATCGTGGTCGCCGACTTGGAGACCGGCGAGGTCATCGATGTGGCTGGCTCCGGAGCGCGCGGCCTCGAGGGAGGCGACTTCGCGGCCGCGTCCTTCGACCAACCACAGGGGATGGCGCTCGTCGATGGGGGGCGCACCCTCTTGGTGGCCGACGTGGGCAACCACGCGATCCGTGCTCTCGACCTCGCCTCGCGGTCGGTGACGACGCTGCTGGGCAATGGGCAGCAGTCTTCGACCTATCCACCTCGCCCGGGCATTGCGCCCGATGTGGAGCTCTCCTCCCCATGGGATCTCCTCGTGGACGGCGAGGTGCTCTACATCGCCATGGCCGGCTCGCACCAGCTGTGGACGCTGGACCTGGGTTCGGCCAGGTTCGATCCCTTTGCAGGCACTGGAGGGGAGAGCGTGCTGAATGGCCCGCGTCTCTTCGCCGAGCTGGCCCAGCCGAGCGGCCTCGCCATCGATGGCGCAGGGCGGATCTATTTCGCCGACTCGGAGTCGTCGTCGATCCGCTGGGCCGACCCGGGCGCGGATGGCGAGGTGGGTCTCCTGGCCGGCACGCCGAAGAACCTCTTCGACTTCGGCTTGGTCGATGGAGTCGGACCGGAAGCCCGCTTTCAGCATCCTCTCGGGGTCGTGCACGTCGACGGACTGCTCTTTGTCGCCGACACCTACAACTCGGCCCTGCGGGTGATCGATCTGGCGAGCGGGGCGGTGACCACCCTCGCCGGGGGAGATCAGGGCTGGGCCGATGGGCTGGAGCCGCGCTTCTCGGAGCCGGGGGGCGTCTCGTTCGCCAACGGGTCCCTCTATGTCGCCGACACCAACAACCACGTGATTCGCCGGGTGGATGCGACGACCGGTGAAACCGAGACCCTGGTGTTGTATGGGATTGAGCGCTTTCCCTACACCGGCGCAGATGGAGGCCCGGCCACCTTCGAGATCGGGGCGGTGGCCGCCGGGCCTGGTGCGGGGCAGATCGTGCTCGACCTCATGCTTCCGGCGGGCTACAAGCTGAACGACATCGCTCCCTTGACCATCGCGTGGTCGGTCGAGGGTGATGCTGCCGATTTCGGCGACCATCCACTCGTCTCGATCGTGGAGCCGGGGCTGCCGCTGGAGATCCCGGTCACTTGGTCTACCGGGGAAGCGACCCTGCGCGGGGAGCTCACGGTGTACTACTGCACCGAGGAGTCGACTGAGCTTTGTCTCGTGCATCAGGTCGTCCTCGAGATTCCCGTGGTCGTTGGCCCCAGTGGGCCGCAATCGGTCTTGGTGGCGTACCGAGTGCCCGATCCCGACTGACCCGATAGGCTCGCTCGATGGCGGGGACCAACCAGGGGCTGCAGCCCCGATCCATCTGGCGGCGCATCGAACGCCGCTTTGTCGGCTTCTGGATGTCCGCGCTGGTCTGGATTGCCGAACGGAAACTGAAGAAGGCGACCAAGAAGGCGCGCGGCTGACTCAGTCCCGGCGGCGGAGCATGTCCACCAGCAGGGCGAGCACAAAGGCGAACGCGGTGACCACCAGAGTCACCGGGAGCCAGTCGGAGGTCCGGTCGGCAGTCGAGGCGATCGCCGCGCCCAGCAGCGCTCCGGCGGCGATCAGGCCGAATGTCAGCCGATAGCCGGCGCGACGAACGGTCGCCTCGAGCTTCTCGGCGCCGAAGTCGATCCTCATCCTGGGACCGGGCCGCGCCCCAACAAGGCGCTCGATGGCCTCCACCATGCGGGTGACCCTGACCTTGAGTTTCTGGGCTTGATAGAACATCCGCTGCGGGTTGATCTTCTCGCGGATGCCGCCGGTCAGGGTCCGCATCAGGAACTTCCCGGCCACGTCGAACGGGTCGAGGTCGGGATCCAACTCACCGGTCGCCAGCTGCATCTGTGCCATCGCCTTGGCGGTGAGCGTCATCGAGGCAGGAAGGGGAATCCGGTGGCGGATCGAGATCTCGGTCATCTCCTGGAGGATTGGGCCAAGCTGCAGCTCGCTGAGGGGCACATCGCGATACCTCGCCATCAGCGATCCCAATTCGGCCTCGATCGCACCGACATCGAGATCGTCGCGCTCGGCGCCGGCAGCCAGCATCAGGGTGACATCGGTGAGGAAGCTCACGTCCTCCTGCCAGAAGGCCAGCAACAACAGCATGAGCTGCTCACGGAGGTCCGGCTCGAGCAAACCGACCATCCCGAGGTCGAGCAGGTATACCTTGTCATCGGCCCACATGAGGTTGCCGGGGTGCGGGTCGGCATGGAAGAAGCCTTCGGACATGATCTGCCGGTAGAAAGACTCGAGAAGCTGACGGGCCGCCTCCTTGCGGGCCGGGCTGTCAGGGGCGTTGCGAATCGCCACACCGTCGATCCGCTCCATCACCAGGAGTCGTTCGGTGGTGAGTTCGTGGTCTACCTGGGGCACATCGATCCGGGGGTACGGGGCGAGCACCCGCCGCATGCGTTCGATGTTGGCGGCCTCGTTGCGAAA
This sequence comes from Acidimicrobiia bacterium, assembly GCA_040882645.1. Lineage (GTDB taxonomy): Bacteria > Actinomycetota > Acidimicrobiia > Spongiisociales > UBA11373 > JAUYIV01. The sequence continues at coordinate 27,392 of JBBEAX010000068.1, read as the reverse complement.
GTCGAGTTCCCGCTGCAGCGAGGCGGAGAGGTGCTCGAAAACGGCCGGCATGTCCACGACCTCGCGCAAAGCGGGCCGCTTATCGGTCTTCTCGGCAAGCACTTCGAGCAGCGCCAGGTCCTGCATGATGTCTTCGCGAGCCGTCGGACGCTGAATCTTCACCACCACCCGACGACCGTCTGCGGTGATCGCCCCGTGTACCTGGGCGATCGTGCCCGCAGCCATCGGCTTCCGCTCGATGCTCTCGAATACGTCCTCCCAGGGAACCCCCAACTCCGCTTCGGCGACGCCGACCACCTCTTCCTCGGTGAGCGGTCGAGCGTTGTCCTGGAGCATCGAGAGCTCTTCGATGAACACGGGTGGCAGCAGGTCGGCGCGGGTCGACAGGATCTGCCCCAACTTCGCAAAGGTGGGGCCGAGCTCCTCGAGGGCAGTGCGGAGACGGCGTGCCTGAGCCCGCTGCGCTTCGAGCGGATCGTCGGGTCCGCGGCCGAAGAGGCTCTGCAACCCGTGCTTCGCCATCACCGCGGCAAGGTGGGTGGCGCGGCCGAGCAAATGGGGTTCGACGGGCTCCGGATCGGGCTTGAGCAGCCCGGGGAGGGTGGGGACCGAACCAGGGGATTGCGCCGCGCCGGCGGTGTTGACGATGATCACGGTGCAGGTGGCGTTGTGCGAAATCCGGTTGGGGATGTTCCCGAGCAGGAACTCCTTGCGGCCGCTCATGCCGGCATTGCCGACCACGATCGTGTCGATCTCCGCCCGGTGCGCTTCCTCGAGCAGGGCGCGCGCCGGATCGTCATCGACTACGACGATGGACTCGCCCCGGGATCCGGCGAGTTCGGCGGCAAAGCCTCGGAGTTGATCGGCGAGGAGGTCGACCCGTTCGGTCAGGGCACTCGTCCCGGCCGCAGCGTCGGCGGCTATCTCCGCGGTGGGAGGCTGCGGGATCACCACTTGTACCAGACGGAGAACAGCCTCATGACGATTGGCGAGGGCCGCCGCCCAGGTCGCGGCGGCGTCGCCGGTTGGGGAACGATCGGTGGCCGCCATCACGCGCCGGATCGGACCCCCTGCGGCGGAAGGAGCGTCCACGGTTCCTCGCAAGCTCACCACCCGGGTCAGGCCGCCGTGAGAGTAGCCCCCACCGGGACTTCATCTCATCGTGCCTATCCGGTAGTCCGCCGGTCACTCTTCGAAAGAGTCACCCGTTTGGTGTTCGGTGTTACCGTCCGGCACTCTCATGACGAGGTTCGTACTCAGGCGGGTTCTGTGGGCCCTGGTGACGCTCGTGTTGCTCGCCTCGATCGCATTCTTTGCAGTGAACCTGTTGCTGCCGTTCGATTTCGCCGTGGGTGTCGGGCAGCGGCCACGGGCGGTGGAAGCGATCCGTGAGCAGTTGGGGACCGACCGCCCCCTGGTGGTGCAATGGCTCGTCTACATGGCGAACTTCGTCCGGGCCGACCTCGGGGAGTCCTACGACGGCGAGCGCGTGTCGACCCTGGTGGCGTCGGTGCTCCCGACCACGGTGGCCATCTTCGCCGTCGGCGGGATGGTGGCGTACCTGCTCGGCGAGTGGATCGGGCGGGTGGTGGCGTGGAGCCGCAATCGCTTCTTCAGCGGCGCCTCGAGCGCTGGGAGCGTGCTGCTGTTCACCGCATTCCCGCCGTGGCTGGTGTTCCTCCTCATCTACTTCGGTCAAGACCGCCTCTTCCAGGTGCGGAGTTGGTTCGGTCTCGACCCCAAGCCGTTCGGCCCGGTGCCAGAGGGTCCACTGTTGAACGTGCTCGCGGTAGGGCTGGTGGCGGCGTTCGTGGGGGGCATCCTCTTGCGAGGTTGGGCCTGGCGTAACGACCGCCGGGTGCTGGGGATGCTTGCCATTCCGATCGGCCTGGCGGCCTTCGTGGCGTCCTTGCTCTCGCTCGGCGTGTGGGCCGCGGCCATCGATCGGCTGCTGTGGCCAAGTGCGGTGGTGGCGACCATCGCCATCGTGCTGATCGCATTCGGGGAGAGCATGCTCGTGATGCGTGCCGGGGTTTCGGCAGAGATGACCGAGGACTACGTGTTCACCGCCCGGGCCAAGGCCTTGCCGGAGCGTTCCATCCGTGACCGCCACGTGGCGCCGAATGCGGTGCTCCCGGCGATCTCGAGGCTGATCACCAGCGTGCCCTACCTGATCACCGGACTGATCATCATCGAACGCGAGCTCCATTTGAACGGGGTGGCGAGCCTCTTCTTCCAAGCGATCGAGTCCGGGAACACGCCGATCATCATCGGGATACTCACGATCGTGGGGCTGCTCGGTCTGGTGCTCAGGATCGTGCTGGACGCCATCCAGGCAACGATCGATCCCCGAATCCGCATCGAGGGGGAGGCGGTATGACCGACGACACTGCCGTCGAGATCGAATACGACCACGAGATCGAGGGATGGGCCGACACCAGGAAGAAGATCCGGCAGAGCAAGATGGTCGTCGCCGGCGTGGCGATTCTCGGTGTCTTCGCAGTGCTCACCTTCATCCATCCGGTCCTCCAGGCCACCATCTGGTCCTCGAAACCGGGGGTCTATCGACCGGAGACCGGGCACGACCCGGCGATCAGCCATCCGTCCGGCCCCACGCTCGATCATCTCCTGGGCACGGATTCGCTGGGCCGCGACGTGCTCAGCCTGATGACCTACGGCCTCCGCCCGACATTCCTCGTCGCCGTGGCGACGGCCGTCAGCGCCGGAGTGATCGGACTCTTGGTCGGGACGACTTCGGCGTACTTCCGCGGGAAATACGACCGGGTGATGACCCAGGTCGCCGACGCGTTCGTTCTGCTGCCCCCGCCGTTGATCTTCCTCATCGCCAGCAAACGAGGCCTGCTCGGGCCCTTCGCTCTGGGTCTGCTCTATGGCCTGTTCTTCGGATTCGGCCCGGCGGCGATCGTGGTCAGGTCGCGTGCGCTATCCGTGATGGAGAAGCCATTCATCGATGCTGCTCGTTCGGTCGGTGGCCGCCCCAGTTGGATCATCACCCACCATGTGGTGCCGCATGTCATCCCCCACGTGGCCGTGGTGGTTCTGGCGGGGGTGGTTGGGGCCCTGGTCACCCAGGGATTCGTCGAGTTCCTCGGCATCGCCGAATACCGCTACGGGCTGGGGAATCTCGTCTACAACGCGCTGACCTACCGGACCGCGCTGGGGACATCGGTTCCCTGGAGCGCCCTGATGGCGGGGGCCCTCTCGATCTCGTTGCTGGCCTCATCCTTCTACATGATCAGTTCCGGCTTGCGCGAGGTCACGGACCCACGGCGGGGCTCGCGGAGGATCTGATGCGATTCCGGCGCGCCCTCCGGGATGTCGGCGTGGGGCTCATCGGTTTCGTCCTGATCCTGGCGCTGTCCTACACCGTGGGACGCGCCTTCGTCCCGTCGTTCCCGCAGGCACTCGGCAATCTCGAGCTTGAACCAACGACTACGAAAGGCTTGACCACCGGCGAGGTGCTCCACGCGCTCTACGGCCGCCTCGCCGTGGACGAGCCGGGGGGCACCGCGTACATAAGGGCGTCAGGTGTCATCGAAGGCGAGTTCGCGCTGGGCATTGTGGACTATCGCGAGTGGACGGATACCGGCGTCACGGAGGGACCGACGCTGGACCTGGACATGAAGTACATCGCCGGATCCGACAATGAGGACATGACCCTCGCGGTATTCGCCCGCGAGCTTCCCCTCGGCGATCCGCGCAGTGAGCAGCTCTCGGTCACATTCGCCGGGAACCGGCTGCTGTTCGTGGCCAAGCCGGGACAGTGCGAGCTGGAGCTCGTCGACCTCGGATTCACCACGCTGCCTCCGTCGTTCGGGTCGCCGTCCAACGCTCCCGACCGGATCATGCCCAGGTTCGTCGGGCAGGTGATCTGCGAGGGCCTCGAGGAGGTCCGCAGCAAGGAGCCTCTCTCGATCGTCGTGGTGTTCAACTACGACCCAGAGCAGTTCTCCTTCTGATGGGCATGGAGGGCGGGATCGGGAGAGTGGGGCAGGACATCGGGGCGGGTCGCCGCCTCGGCCGCGATGTGTCGGCCGCAATCGTGGCGTTTCTCGTCGTGTTCGCTGTGGGGTACGTCGCCGGCCGGGTGGCGATGCCCGTGTTCCGGTCAGCCCTCGGTGAGATCGAACTGCCCAGCGCCGGTGAGGGTGGAGCCGGCGAGGTGTCGGTCGTGGCGATGCGGGCCGACCTCGCCCCGTTCGAACGGCCGGTGGCGCTGCTCCAGGCGAGCGGAGCCGTCGACGGGCGTGTTCTGCTCGATCATGGCGAGACTCAAGGTGGCTTCTTCTTGCGGGACGATTTCGAGGAAGGGAGTGTCGTTCCAATCGACGTCAATGTTCGCTTCAGTGGCTCGGGGGCGGTGCTCACCCTGATCGCCGATCAGATGCCGGTCGACGAGCCGCGCAGCGAGGGGATGACGGTGGTGCTCACGTCGGGCGGGCAGACGTTCAATGCCGCCCGGGGGGCGTGCACGCTAGAGCTCATCGATTCCGGGTACAAGGTCGTCTCCAGGCCGTGGGGTGAGTTGCTCACGCCACACTTCGCGGGGCACCTGGCGTGCGGTGAGGTGGCCGAGCTACGCAGCGGATCGCTGGTGTCCTTCGTGGCGGTTTTCGACTACACGGTGGAACACTGATGGCTCGGCGCGGCGTGGTCGCAACGGACCTCCTCGTTGCCCTCATCGGGTTCTCCCTGGTGTTCAGTGTGGCGTTCATTGCAGGCCTGGTGGCGGTGTTCAAGCTCGAGGTGGAGGACTGACCGATGGCGGCGACATGGCGTAACCGGGCGGGCAGGGACCTCCTCGCCGCTGCGGCCACCTTCGGGCTGGTGTTCGCGGTGGGGTACACGACCGGGCGGGCTCTGGTCCCGACGTTCGGGCCACGGCTCGAGGCGGTTGTGGCCGATTTCGGTTCCGAACCCGGGCTCCTGGCCGGACTCAGCGCAGAGCTGGATTTCGTCGCCGTGCCGGCAGCCATCATCGAGATCTCCGGCTCTGTAGAGGGACGCTTCGTCCTCGATGTCGCCGATGTTCCGTTGGCCTTCGAGTCGTTGGGCTCCGAAGGCCCCGACTACGGCCCGAACATGCCTGTCGACCTTGATGCGAGGTACAGCGCGAGGGGGGTCACGCTCGCACTCGTTGCGGATCAGGTCGCGGCCGGAATGCCGAGGACGGAGGCGATCACCGTCGCCGTGTCGGTCGATGGGCGCTCGTTCAGTGCCCGTCCCGGCGACTGCACGCTCGAACTGGCCACCTCGGGATACGATCCAGAGAAGTCGGGTTCGGGGTTCTTCATCTACTGGCAGGTCTTCACCGGCCATGTCATCTGCACCGATATCGCCGACATTCGCGGAGGCGAGCCGATCTCGTTCACGGCCGTTTTCGACCACGCAGGCCCGTCCTCGCACTGAACCGGCCGAGGCGACCACCAGGACGACTCAAGCGCCCCGCTCCGCGAGCCGTTGCAGACCGTCGTAGGCGGCGTACTTGTAGGCCTCGCTCCGGGTGGGGATGTTGAAGGTCGAGTCGATGAATTGGTCGATCGTCTGCCCGGCGTGGATCACCGCTTGCCCGATGTGCACCAGCTCGGCGGCCTCCTCACCGACGATGTGGACGCCGAGGAGCCGGCGGTCGTCGCGGCGGAACACCAGCTTGATCATCCCGTAGGTGGTGCCGGCGATCCGGCTTCGCGGGTTCTCGGCGAAGTCGTAGCGGCCGATCTCGAAATCGATTCCGGCGGCTGCTGCCTGTTCTGAAGTCATCCCCACTACCCCCACTTCGGGGATCGAGTAGATCCCGGAGGGGGCCAACTCGTCCACCCCCTCCTTGAACGGAATGTCGAACGCGTGACAGGCTGCCACCCGGCCCTGCTCGGCCGAGACGGAGGCGAGCGCCGGGGGGCCGATCACGTCGCCGGCTGCGTAGATCCCCGGAGCCGTCGTCTCGTACTCGGCATTGACCACGATCCGGCCGCGGTCGTCGAGGTCCACGCCGGCGTCTTCGAGTCCCAGACCGTCGGTGTTGCCCTTGCGTCCAGCGACGAACAACACCTTGCCGGGCGTCATCACCCTGTCACCGATGGTGACGGTGAGCTTGCCTTCGACGCGGTCGACGGTGGCGGGCGGCGACCCGACCAGCACCTCGATACCGAGATCCTTCAAGCAGATGGCGAGCTGCTCTGACGCGTCGATGTCGAGGAAGGGCATGAGCCGCTCGGCCATGTCGACGAGGGTGACCTCGACCCCCAGCGCACCGAAGATCGACGCATACTCGCATCCCACCGGTCCGCCTCCGATGACCACCATTTTGTCGGGGATCCGGTCGAGAGCGAGGATCGAGTCTGAGTCCTCCACGTCGGGGTCGTCGAACGGGATATTCGGCGGGCGGAACGGATGTGATCCCGTGGCGATCAGGATCACCTCGCCCTGCAGAGCCATTTCGCCACCGTCGGCCAGTGTGACCGCCACGGTGTGTTCGGGGCCAAGGCGCCCGGCTCCGTGTACCACCACCACCCCGTGGCGTTCCAGGTTGGCGCGCACCGTCTCGCCGGCGCGTTCCGACTCCTCGGCCGAACGCTTGCGAAGCCGGTCGAGCATGATGTCGCTGCTCAACTCCATGCCGACGCCGTACAAGTGGCGGCGGGTGTGGCCGGTCAGGTAGAGGGCGGTCTCACGCAGGGTCTTGGCGGGAATGCCGCCGCTGTTCACGGGAGCCCCGCCGAGGCGCGCGGCGCGCTCCACCAGGGCCACCGATTTCCCGAAGTAGGCCGCTTGGGCCGCGGCCTTCTCGCCGGCCGGGCCCGATCCAATGACGACTAGGTCGTATCTCTCCATCACCCGCCCCAGGGTATCCGCCGAGGGCAGCGACGGGCATTACGGGGTTTCGCCTTTCGCCCTTCGCCTATCGCTTCCTTGCTACCGTGCCCTCCGGGTAGAGGCCACTACGACGGGGGAGTGACCGATCGGCGGCGCCATCCACATCGATGGTAACGAGCCGCTCGCCGGAGCGGCCGTCCGGGCCTTTTCCCAATCCGAGGACGGCGAGCGATGAGGCGCGCCCTGCTCGTCACCGCCGACGGCGCGGAATTTCGGGGGATGGCGGTCGGCGCCGAGGGGGTGACCGTCGGTGAGGCGGTGTTCAACACCGCCATGGCCGGGTACCAGGAGGTGGTGACCGACCCTTCCTACACCGGGCAGATCGTCGTCATGACCGCGCCTCACATCGGCAACTACGGGGTGACCCCCGCCGACGACCAGGGACGCGGGCTGCACTGCGCCGGTCTCGTGGTGCGCTCGATGTCACGTATCGCCAGCGGTCCCCGCGCCACGGGGCGATTGGATGAGTACCTCACGGACGCCGGGGTGGTCGCGCTCGCCGAGATCGACACACGGAGGTTGACCCGTCACGTCCGCGAGCGAGGGGCGATGCCGGCGGCGATGGGCTCCGACGTCGACGCCGCAGAGTTGAGAGAGCTCGCTCGGTCATCGCCCGACATGGCGGGCCGCGACCTCGTCTCCGCGGTCACGACCAGCAAGGCTTACTTCGTCCCCCCGGTGGGTGAGCGGCGGGCGACCGTGGCCGCATTCGACTTCGGCATCAAGCGGGCCATCGTCGACCAGTTGGCACTGCGAGGGTGCGGCGTCCATGTGGTACCGGCGGGAACGACACCAGAGGACATCATGGCCATCGGGCCCGATGGCGTCTTCCTGTCCAACGGGCCTGGCGATCCGGAGCCGCTCGTGGGGCCGATCGCCACGGTCGCGGCTCTGATGGGCAAGGTGCCGATGTTCGGGATCTGCCTCGGGCACCAGATCATGGGGCTCGCCCTCGGGGCTTCGACTTACAAGTTGCCGTTCGGCCATCATGGGGCGAACCACCCGGTGCGGCGCCTGGTCGACGGTGGCATCGAGATCACCTCGCAGAACCACGGCTTTGCCGTCGACCTGTGGTCGCTTTCCAGCAAGTCTCCTCCGCGACCATCGGATGGCCTCCCCGGTCCCGATCGCCTCCCCGGCTCGGTGACGAGCCGCTTCGGTGAGGTGGTCGCCACCCACCAGAACCTCAACGATGGGACTCTGGAGGGATTCCGGTGCCGTGAACTTCCCGCCTTCTCGGTCCAGTATCACCCCGAGGCGGCACCGGGGCCACACGATGCGCGCGGTCTGTTCGACCGCTTCATGGAACTGATGGGGGTGGGCCATGCCGCGTCGGGATGACCTCCATTCGATCCTGCTGATCGGGTCGGGCCCGATCGTCGTCGGCCAGGCCAGTGAGTTCGACTACTCGGGCACCCAGGCGATCAAGGCACTCCGTGCCCATGGCTTCCGGGTGATCCTGGTCAACTCGAATCCGGCGACGATCATGACCGATCCCGACCTGGCAGACGCCACCTACATCGAGCCGATCACCCCCGAGGTGGTCGCGGCGATCATCGCAAGGGAGCGCCCCGACGCACTGCTGCCGACACTGGGCGGCCAGACAGCCCTCAACGTCACTGCCGAACTGCATCGTTCGGGTGAGCTCGAGCGGCTCGGCGTGGAGGTGATCGGTGCGTCCTTCGACGCCATCGAGGCCGCTGAGGATCGGGGCCGGTTCCGCGAGCTCATGGAGTCAGTGGGGCTCGAGTGCCCCCCCTCCCGGGTAGTTCGCTCGATCGAGGATGCTCGCCTTGCCGCCGATGAGGTCGGCTTTCCGCTGATGCTGCGCCCCTCATACACCCTGGGAGGTGGTGGCACTGGGATCGTGACCGATGCCGCAACCCTCGATCGGGCAGTCGCCCTCGGCCTGGCGGCATCGCCGGTGGGGGAGGTTCTCGTCGAAGCATCGGTGGTGGGGTGGAAGGAGTTCGAGCTCGAGGTCATGCGCGACGGTGCGGGCAACGCCGTGATCGTGTGTTCCATCGAGAACGTCGACCCGATGGGGGTCCACACGGGCGACTCGGTCACGGTCGCGCCGGCCATGACCCTCTCGGACCCGGAGTACCAGGAGATGCGGACCGACGCGATCCGCTGTCTCGAAGCGGTCGGCGTGCAGACTGGCGGGTCGAACGTTCAGTTCGCCGTCGACCCCGTGACCGGGCGACGGCTCGTGATCGAGATGAACCCCCGGGTGTCCCGATCCTCGGCCCTGGCATCCAAGGCAACTGGCTTTCCCATCGCCAAGATTGCCGCACTGCTCGCCGTGGGGTTCACCCTCGACGAGATCGCCAACGACATCACCGGCAAGACCCCGGCCTCGTTCGAGCCGGCACTCGACTATGTGGTGGTCAAGTTCCCCCGATTCGACTTCGCCAAATTTCCTGATACCGACGACGCACTGGGCACCTCGATGAAGAGCGTGGGCGAGGTGATGGCGATCGGGCGCACGTTCCCGGAGGCCCTCCAGAAGGCGATGCGCAGTCTGGAGATCGGCGACAGGGTCGATGGCGTCGACGAGGTTGGCCTCGCCGAACTCGTCGCCTCCTGTGCGCTGCCGCGCTCCGACCGGTTGCTGCGGGTGGCGGCCGCCCTCCGGCGGGGAGCAACGGTGGCCGAGTTGGCTGAGGCGACCGCGATCGACCCCTGGTTCCTCGACCAGATGTCGCTGGTGGAGGAGGTGGCTCACCAGGTGGAAGGAGAAGGCCCATCGGCGGACGGGGCGCGGGCTGCCAAGCGTCTCGGAATCTCCGACGCCAGGCTCGCCGGGCTCTGGAGCCTGACCGAGGCCGAGGTCCGGGCGCGGAGGGCCGGATGGGGCATCGAGGCAACGTTCAAGACCGTCGACACCTGCGCCGCCGAGTTCGAGGCGCTTACCCCCTACTTCTATTCGACGTTCGAGGACGAAGACGAGGCCGCCCCGCCGAGCCCGGGCACGGTGGTGGTGCTCGGATCGGGACCCAATCGGATCGGGCAGGGGGTGGAGTTCGATTACTGCTGCGTCCACGCTTGCTTTGCGCTGCACGAAGCGGGCTACAAGCCGGTGATGATCAACTGCAATCCCGAGACCGTGTCCACCGATTACGACACGTCCGACCGCCTGTACTTCGAGCCCTTGGAATTCGAGAACGTGATGGCGGTGATCGAGCGGGAGCGCCCCGAGGCGGTCATCGTCCAGCTGGGCGGGCAGACCCCGTTGCGGCTGGCGCGCGCCCTGGCCGAGGCCGGCGTGCCTATCGCCGGCACCTCGGCCGACGCCATCGATGCTGCCGAGGACCGGCGACGGTTCTCGGCCCTGTGCCGCGAGATCGGCGTGCCCCAGCCTCCCCACGGCGAGGCGACCTCGGTGAGGGAGGCGGAAGAGGTCGCCGACCAGATCGGCTTCCCGGTACTCGTGCGCCCTTCATACGTGCTGGGCGGCCGGGGGATGCGCGTGGTGTACACCCTCGACGAACTGATCGAGTACCTGCGGGGACTGTATGGGGCGGCGCCTTCGGAGGTCGATGCCTCGGGGGCTCCGGTGGCGATCGACCGGTTCCTCGAAGGCGCGGTCGAGGTGGATGTCGACGCGCTCTTCGACGGGGCGGAGCTGGTGATCGGCGGGATCATGGAGCATGTCGAGGAGGCCGGTGTCCACTCCGGCGACTCGGCCTGTGTGATCCCCTCACAGACCCTGTCCGAGGAGGCTCGCAAGCTGGTCATCCGCTACACCGATGCGCTGGCCCAGGCGATCGGGGTGCGCGGGCTGCTCAATATCCAGTTCGCCGTGCGCGGTGACGATGTCGTGGTGCTCGAGGCCAACCCTCGAGCCTCGCGCACGATCCCGTTCGTTTCGAAGGCAACGGGGGTGCCCCTCGCCAAGCTCGCCACCCGGGTGATGATGGGGGAGAGCATCCAGTCATTGCGCGATGCCGGGTTCCCGCTGCCCGATGACCAGGTGGCGGGGTTCGTCTCGGTGAAGGTTGCGGTTATTCCCTGGCCGAAATTCCCGGAGCAGGACATCGTGCTCGGGCCCGAGATGCGGGCCACAGGCGAGGTGATGGGGATCGCCGCCGACCTCGGCACCGCCTACGCCAAGGCGTTGCTGGGCGCCGGGGTTCGGCTCCCCGAGAAGGGGACGGTGTTCTTCTCGCTGGCGGATCGCGACAAGGAGGCTGGTCTCGAGGTGGCCCGGATCTTCGCCCGCCGCGGATTCCGCCTGCTCGCCACTGCCGGCACCGCGTCCTTCCTGGCCGAGCGGGGAGTGCCGGCGGCGCACGTCGACAAGGTAGGCGAGGGCCCCTGGGATCCGGTGACCCTGATCCAGGAGGGCAAAGTCGACCTCGTGGTCAACACCCCGCTCGGACGCCGGGCCCGCGGCGATGGCCGGATGATCCGCGCCGCAGCCCAAGCAGGTGCCATCCCCTGCATCACCACGGTGCGCGGCGGTCTCGCCGTGGCCCGCACCCTCGAAGGCGCCGCGGCGGACGTGCTCCAGGTGAAGAGCCTCCAGGAGTGGCGCGCGTAGGGACCTCGCTTCGCTCGGCCCCGCAATTCGCGATTCGCAATTCGACAGAGCGCCTCGCTTCGCTCGGCTGCAAGAGTCGAGACCCGTCTGAGGTGCCTCGCTGATTTGAGTCCTCGGTCGTATTGCGAATTGCGAATTGCGTATTGCGAATTGCGAATTGCAGCCGAGCAAAGCGAGGCCAATCGGCCCCCTAGGGCCCAATCACACAGAACCGATTGCCTTCGGGGTCGGCGAGGATGATGTAGTCGGCGTCGGCGGGGCGCTTGTCCCAGGGGATCTCGGTGGCCCCCAGGGCGATCAGCCGACCGACCTCGGCTGCCCGGTCCTCTGCATAGAGGTCGAGGTGGATTCGGGGCGGGAGCTGGACGGGTGCCGGCACGGCATCGAGCGACACATTGGGTCCCACGCCGCCGCGGGGGCGCAACAGAACGAAGGTCTCGTCGTCGCCTTCGCGCGGGACGTAGTCCAGCGCCGCACTCCAGAACGCCTTCTGCCGTTCCAGGTCCTCGACCCGAATCACGATCGAACCCACCCTGAGCATGAGTGGACGCTACCCGCTACGCAATCGCTGCCCGCTACCCGCTGACAGTCGCTGCCTGCTGCCGTGCCCGTCGACCCGGAAGAGGGGAGCGCGCCGCTCGTGATCTTGCGGAAGGCGGGAGGCCTTCTTGCTGAAGGCGGACGGCGGAAGGCCGGCTGAAACGGAACTCGGCCTACGCGTCCGGAAGCGTGGCCCCGCGCACCTTCTCCCGATCTTCCGCCATCACCTTCTCCAGCCTTGCCTTCACATCGGGGTGGCTGAGGGCGAGGATGCGCGCCGCCAGGTAGGCGGCGTTCTTGCCTCCCGCTGAGCCGATGCCGAGGGTGGCGACCGGGACACCGGGCGGCATCTGCACGGTCGACAACAGGGCGTCGATGCCCTGGAGTGCGCCAGAGGCGAGCGGTACCCCGAGTACCGGCAAAGTGGTATGGGCGGCGGCGACCCCGGCGAGATGGGCCGCCATCCCCGCGCCGGCGATGACGATCTCGATGCCCCGTTCCTCGAGGCCGCCGAGATACTCGACCAGGTCGGTTGGGGTGCGGTGGGCGGAAATGACCCGGGCCTCGTGGCCGATGCCGAGCCGTCCGAGGGCTTCGCGGCACCCGGCGATCTGATCGCCATCCGACGCCGAACCCACGATGACGGCAACCAGGACGGCGTCAGCCATCGGCGGCGGCTCCTATGTCGCGGCGATGGACCATCCCCTCCCACTGTACGCGGGTCACGCCTTCGTACGCCACGGCCCGGGCGGCGGCGGCGGTGTCACCCCGGCCGACCACGGCGCCAACCCGGCCTCCATCGGTCACCAGGGTCCCGGCATCCATCCGGGTGGCTGCGTGGATCAGCCACCGATCAGCCGTCTCGATGCCAGGGTCGATGGTGATCGGATCGCCCCGGCGCGGCGCCTCCGGGTATCCGGCCGCCGCCAGGACCACAGCACACGTGGCGCGCCGATCTGGTTCGAAGCGCGGTGGCCGGCCACGGAGCCCTGCAACCCAGGCACAGATCTCGGAGAACACCCCATCGGGCAGGTGGGGCAGGATCGCCTGCGCCTCGGGATCCCCGAGACGGACGTTGAACTCCAACAGGCGGGGACCGCCGTCGGTGACGATCAGCCCGCTGAACAGGAAGCCGTTGAACGGAGTGCCGTCGTCGGAGAGCCGCCGTAGGCTGGGCAGCACGAAGTCATTCAGCACCGTCGCATCGAACCCGGCGGCGTGCGGATTGGGGCTTACCGCCCCCATGCCCCCCGTGTTGGGCCCCCGGTCGCCATCGAGAAGCCGCTTGTGGTCCCTCGCGTGGGGGAGCGCGATCGCCTCGGTGCCTCGACAGGCATGAAAGGCTGAAATCTCGACGCCAGAGAGGCGCTCCTCGAGGACGATCGTCGAGCCGGCGGTGCCGAGGCGGCCACCGAGAAGGTCTCGGGCGGTGGCCCGGCATTCCTCGATGGTGTCGGGGAGAAACACCCCCTTGCCGGCGGCGAGCCCGTCGGCCTTGACCACCGGTGGCACCTCGAACCGGGCGAGTGCCGCGTCGATCTCGCCGACGGAGGAGACCGTCTGGTGCGCCGGGGATGGCACGCCGGCCGACTCGGCCAGCGCCCGGGTGAAGGCCTTCGACCCCTCGAGCCGGGCGGCGGAACGGCCCGGCCCCGCACAGGGGATTCCGGCCGCCTCGAGGGCATCGCTGAGACCGGCAACCAGCGGGCCCTCCGGCCCGGGGACCACGAGGTCGACCGACTCCGCCCGCGCCAACGCCACCAGCCGGGGGATGTCATCGGCGTCGACGGACCGGTTGGATCCGAGTGCGGCGGTCCCCGGATTCCCCGGCGCGATCAGCAATTCGACCCCCGGAGAGGTCGTCAGCGCCCGAGACATGGCGTGCTCCCGCCCCCCGGACCCAACGAGGAGGATTCTCATGGCCTTCCGCCCTCCGCAAGAAGGGTCACGAGCGGCGCGGTCTCTCTTCCGGCGAACGGGCACGGCAGCAGGCAGCGACTGTCAGCGGGTAGCGGGTAGCGGGCCTGCTCAATGCCTGAAATGCCTTCGTCCGGTGAACACCATTGCCAGGCCCAGTTCGTCGCATGCGGCGACCACTTCCTCATCGCGGCGAGATCCCCCCGGCTGGACGATCAGGGTGACGCCGGCGGCGGCGGCGAGGCGGACGCAGTCGTCGAACGGGAAGAAGCCGTCGGAGGCGAGCACGCCCCCCACGGCTCGGTCGCCGGCCTTCTCAAGAGCGAGGCGGCAGGCATCGATCCGGCTCATGAGCCCGGTTCCGGTGCCGACCAGGGTCCGCTCGCGGGTGACGGCTATCGCGTTCGACTTGAGGATGGCCGCGGCGCGGAGGGCGAACTCTGCCTCCTCCCAGTCGTCCGGTTGGCGCCGTGTCGGCACGATCCACGACGCCCGGGGGGAAGGCCCCGGGTCGGCCGTCTGGATCAGCGTTCCTCCCCCGATCGAATGACCCACCCGGGCCGGGTTCGGATCGCCGGGCGGCACCGCCAGCAGTCGCAGGTTCTTGCGGGTGGAGAGCAGGTCGAGCGCTCCGGGGTCGAAGTCGGGCGCGGCGATGCACTCGACGAACAATGCCGACTCGATGATCTCCCGGGCCGTTGCTTCGTCGAGGGAGAGGTTGAAGCCGAGGATCCCGCCGAATGCTGCCTCGGGATCACCCGACAACGCCCGGCGGAAGGCGTCGGCCTGGGTCGCGGACTCGGCGAGACCGCACGGATTGGAGTGTTTCACCACTGAGCATCGATAAGGGCCAGGGCCGGCGACCGCCCGGTAGGCGGCGTCGAGGTCGAGCAGGTTGTTGTACGAGAGATCCTTGCCGTGGAGCAGCCTGCCGGCGGCGACTCCCCGACCGGTGCCATCGGGCACCAGGCGGGCCTCCTGGTGGGGGTTCTCCCCGTAACGAAGCGGCCGGTCCGCAGCCCAGGCAGCGATGGCGGCGTCGTAGTCGGCGATAAGTCGGAACGCCTTGGCTGCCAATCGACGGCGAAGCGCCCGGGGAACCGACCCATGGGCGTCGATCTCCTCTGCCACCTCGTCGTAGTCGGCCGGGTCCACCACCACCGTGACCCCGCCGTCGGCGTTCTTGGCGGCAGCGCGCACCAGGGTGGGGCCGCCGATATCGATCGTCTCGATGATCGTGTCGCGGTCCGCCCCGGTGGCGAGGGTCTGTTCGAAGGGATAGAGGTTGCAGACCACCAGATCGATCGGTTGGTAGCCGCGTTCCTCGATCTCGGCCAAATGATCAGGGATGCGACGATCGGCGAGGATGCCCGCGTGGATGGCGGGATGAAGGGTCTTCACCCGTCCGCCGAGCACCTCTGCTGCCCCGGTCACCTCCTCGACGGCGCGCACGGCGACCCCGGCCTCTTCGAGATCGCGGGCGGTGCCCCCTGAGGCGATCAGAAAGACGCCCGCCTTGGTGAGCCGGCGGGCGAAGTCGCCGATCCCGGCCTTGTCGGAGACGCTGAACAGAGCCCGGGCGACCCGGGGCTGCAGCCGGTCGAGAAGCATTCGGACGGCCTCGGGGTAGATCCGATGTTCGACCTCGGTGAGAATCCGCTGGGCGAGGCCGTCGGCATCCTCATCCCCGCGCACCTCGATCGATCCCTGGAGCACCACCGGCCCGGTGTCGACCCCCCGGTCGACGATGTGAACCGTTGCCCCCGCCGTCGTCACCCCCGCTTCCCACTGTCGGGTGACCGCGTCGAGCCCGGGGAATTCGGGGAGAAGCGAGGGGTGAATGTTGAGGATCGTTCCCGGGAACCGGTCGAGGAACCACGGGGAGAGGATGCGCATGTACCCGGCAAGCAGGAGGTGGTCGACGCCTGCGACGGCCTCGAGGAGGCGGGCCTCGTGCTCCGCACGCCTGGCGGACGGGGCCACCACCACTGTGGTCACTCCCCGCCGGGCGGCGCGTTCGAGCACGGGGGCGTCGGGGTTGTCGCTGACGACGAGGGCCAGCTCGGCATCGGAGAGATCGGCGGCAAAGGCGTCCATCAGGCTCTCGGCGTTTGATCCTCGTCCCGAGGCGAGGATGGCGAAGCGGGGCCTAGCGGGCGGCATAGCCGAGGTCGGTCACTCCGCCTTCGACGACCTCGCCGACCCGGATCCAGTCGGTGGGCTCCATGCCGGGCGCGACGATGGCAACGAACCCGAGGCCCATGTTGAAGGTCGCCGCCATCTCCGCCGCGGCGATCTCTCCCGCTTCGGCGATCAAATCGAACACCGGAGGCCGCTCGTAGGCATCGGGGTCGATGCTGGCACCGAGTCCCTGGGGGAGCATCGCCGCGATCCTGCCGAGCAACCCGCCTCCGGTGATGTGCGCCGCTGCCTTGAAGGCGGTGCCGAGCACCCGGTCGACGTAGATGGCGGTCGGGGTACGCAAGGTGTCGCCGACGGTTCGATCGAGCCGGGGCAGGGTGTCATCGAGGTCGAAACCACCGCGGTCGATCAGGGCACGGCGGGCGAGGGTGAACCCGTTGGAGTGCAGTCCGGTTGATGGCAAGGCGACCACCGTGTCGCCCGGGCGAACCGTGGCGGGATCGGGCAGGGTGGTGGCGTCGACCACGCCCACCGAGAATCCGGCCATCTCCACGGTGTCGTTGTGGAGGGCGTCGGGCATCTCCGCGGTCTCGCCGCCCAGCAACACGCAGCGGGCCTCCCGGCAGGCGGCGGCGATCCCGCGTACCGCGGCTTCGAGGCGAGCCGGGTCGAGCCTGCCCGCCGCCAGGTAGTCGAGGAACAGCAAGGGCCGGGCACCGAGGGGGAGCAGGTCGTTGACGTTCATCGCCACCAGATCGCGTCCCAGGCCCTCATAGTGCGATGGCTCGGTCGCCAGTAGGACCTTGGTGCCGACCCCGTCGCAAGTGGCGGCAATCAGGGGATCTGTCATGCCCGAGGTGTCGGGACGGATCAGCCCGGCGAACCGGGAGGAGTGGGCGACTACCGCCTCGGTGTGGGTCGACCGGACCATCGGGCCAATCGCTTCGATGAACCTTTCGGCCGCGGCGATGCCGACTCCCGCGGCTTCGTACGAGAGCGGCCGGTTCACACCGGGTACTCCCCGGTCATACAGGCCATGCAGAAGTCACCGTTGCCGGTGGCCCGCCGCAGACCCTCGACCGACAGGTAGCGCAGGTCATCTACCCCGATCATGTCGGCCACCCGTTCGACCGAGCCTGCCCGGTTGATCACCAACTCCTCGCGGCTTGGGGTATCGATACCCAGGTAGCAGGGCCAGGCAAGGGGAGGACTGGCGACGCGCATCACCACCTCGGACGCACCAGCGTCGCGCACCATCTGGACTATCTGGCGAGAGGTGTTGCCGCGGACGATCGAATCGTCGATCAGCATCACCCGCATCCCCCGGACGGCGTCGCGGATCACCGAGAGTTTGAGTTCGATCTGCGCCGTCCGGGAATCCTGATCGGGGAGGATGAAGGTACGTCCCACGTAATGGCTGCGGAGGATCGCCTTCTCGTACAGCACCCCGCTGCGACGGGAGTACCCGATCGCCGCCGGAACGCCTGAGTCCGGCACCGGGATCACCACATCGGGACGGGGCGAGCCTGACTCCTCGTCGGCCACCGCCAACTCCATGCCCATCCGGATCCTTGCGCTATTGACCGACTGGCCGAACACCGTCGAGTTGGGGCGGGAGAAGTAGACCAGTTCGAACACGCAGGGGCTGGGCCGGGCCGGCTCGAGCAGTTGGAGCGTCGTCACGCCCTCCGGACCGATAGTGACGAGTTCGCCGGGGGCGATCTCCTTGATGTGCTCGGCATGGAGGACGTCGAGGGCGCAGCTTTCGGAGGCGATCACCCATCCGCCCTTCATCTCGCCGAGGACCAGCGGGCGCAAGCCATTGGGGTCGCGCAGGGCGTAGATCGTTCCGTTGCAGAGCATTGTCAGCGAATACGCGCCTACGGCCCGCTCTGCCATGTACCGCAGCGCTCCGGGGAAGTCGGGCGCCTGCGATCGGGCGATGAGGTGCACCAGCAGTTCGGTGTCGAGCGAGGTGGCAACCAACGACCCCTCGGCCTCGAGACTCTTGCGCAACTCGTCGGCGTTCTTGATGTTGCCGTTGTGCGCCAGGGCGATCTTGCCGTACGGGGTGTTGGCGACGAACGGCTGAGTGTTCTGCTCCGGCCCCACGGTCGAATACCGACAATGGCCCACCGCTCGTGTCCCCGCCATCGCTTCGATCCGATGGAACGGCAAGGCATCGGCGATGAGGCCCTGGCCCTTCTCCATGTGCAGTTCGCCGTCGGCTCCGGTCGAAGCGATTCCCGCGGCTTCCTGCCCCCGGTGCTGGAGCTCGAACAGCGCCCGGTGGACCAGCGGGGCGGCACCGTCGACGTTGTAGACGGCGACGACTCCGCAGTTCTCCCGCAGCTTGTCGAGCGGGACCGAGATCATGCCGGCTCCTTCGCGTAGGCGGTCGCCAGATCCCCGACGGCGAGGTCGATGATTCCACCGATCGTGAGGCGGTTCCCGCCGACCACTCCCACCTGCTGCACCGGAACTCCTTCAGGCGCCGCGTCGGCGATCAAAGCCCCGGCGTCCTCAGGCCGGGTGGCGATCCATGCCGCCCCTGGCCCCTCGCCAAAGAGAGCCCAGTCGGGGCGGCTGCCCCACTCGCCGCCCCGGACCTCGGCGCCGACGCCGCCGCGGATGCAGAGTTTGGCGAGGGCGACGGCAAGGCCTCCGCGTCCGGAGTCCTTCGCCGCGCGAATCCGCCTGGCGGCGATCTGCCCCACCAAGAACGCGGCGAGGCGTCGGTCGGCGGCGAGATCGACCGAGGGGGCGGGTCCGGACGATCCGGTGAGCAGTCGTCCGTAGGCGGCATGACCTTGCTCGCCGGGGGGTGATCCAGCGAGAAGCAGGATCTCGCCGGTTTTCATCGCAACGGCGGGTATGCGGCGGATGTCTCCGACGGTGCCGACGACACCGATCATCGGGGTGGGGGGGATCGCACCCGCGGGCGACTCGTTGTACAGCGAGCAGTTGCCACCGGTCACCGGGAGGTCGAGTGAGCGGAGACCGTCGCCGAGGCCCCGAATCAAGGCCGCCAGGCGGGCGAACTCGACCGGATCGGAAGGCGACCCGGCGTTGATCCCGTCGGAGACTGCAACGGCCCGTGCTCCGACGCAGCCGAGGTTGCGAACGGCCTCGCCGAGCAGCGCCTGGATGCCGAGATAGGGGTCGACGGCGCAGCGCTCACCGCCACCCACCAGGCTGATCGCGTAACCGGCCGTGGACCCGGGCAACTTCTGCACCGCCGCCTCGCCCTGGCCCGGCCCGCGGATGGTGCGATTCCCCACGGTCTGGTCGTAGCGCTCGTAGAGCCGCGAATGGTCAGAGATCCCTGGTTGGGCGATCAGTTGGACGAGCACCGCGCCGAGGTCGTCCGGAATCGGAAAGTCGGGGTACGGCCGGGGGCCGGGGAGCGTGCCTGTCTCCCACTGCTGGCCCGGAGTGCCGTCGGCCACCAGGGCGGCGGGCACGTCGACGACGATCGTGCCGTCGTGGCGCACCCGCATCTGGCCCGAGTCGGTGACGGTGCCGCAGACCGCAGCGTGGACGCCGTGGTCGCGGAAGTGGGCGAGAGCGGCTTCGGCGCGGCCCGCGGCGACCACCAGCATGAAGCGCTCCTGCGACTCGGACAGCAGGACCTCGAAGGGCTCCATGCCGGCCTCTCGCTGCGGCACCAGATCGAGGTCGATGTCGAAGCCGCTGCCGCCCGCAGCCGCCATCTCGGCGGTGGCGCAGGCGATACCACACGCTCCGAGGTCCTGGCAGGCGACGAGCCCGTCGTCGAACGAGAGCATCGCCTCCATCAGCTTCTTGCCCATGAACGGGTCGCCCACCTGGACGTGCGATCGGCGCGCGGTGTGCTCGTGGTGCTCGCCGAGCTCCTCTGAAGCAAACGCCGCGCCGAGGATGCCGTCGCGCCCGGTGGTGGCGCCGACGATGAGCACTGCGTTGCCCGGGCCGGTGGCGGCTGCGGTGCGCATCCCGTCGTGGCGGACCAACCCGGCGGCAAGTGCGTTGACGAGGGGGTTCCCTTCATACCCGGTGTCGTAGACGGTGAGGCCGCCGATATTGGGTACGCCATACGAGTTGCCGTAGCCGCCGATGCCGCCGACGACCCCGTCCTGGAGCCATCGGGTGCGGGGGGAGGCGGGGTCTCCGAAGCAGAGCGCGTCCATGACGGCCACCGGCCGGGCTCCCTGGGCGACGACATCGCGGAGGATTCCACCTACCCCGGTTGCCGCTCCCTGGTAGGGCTCGACCGCGCTCGGGTGATTGTGGCTCTCGATCTTGAAGGCGATCGCCCACCCGTCGCCGACATCGACCGTGCCGGCGTGGGCTCCCGGGCCTGCCAGGACGCCCGGCCCCGAGGAGGGAAGGGTCGCCAGTAATGCCTTCGTCGACTTGTACGAGCAATGCTCGCTCCACATGCCGACGAACACCGCCAGTTCCACCCGGTTCGGCTCTCGTCCCAACTCGGCCACGATGTGGTCGAGTTCCACTCCGGTGAGCCCCATCGCCAGTCCGAGTTCGCGCGCCGAGTTTTCGGTCGATAGCGTCACGATCCGCTCCTGATGTCAGTCCTGATACCGGACTGGTCGTGCGGAGGACGGAAGGCCGCGGTCTTGCGGGAGGCGGGAGGCGGGAGGCGGGAGGCGGCGCCGCAGGCGCCCTCGAACAGCCTGAGCCCATCGGCACTCCCGAGGTCGGGATCCGAGGCACGCTCGGGGTGGGGCATGATCCCCAACACCCGCCCGGTACCGTCGAGGAGCGCCGCCACGCCACCCACGGAGCCGTTGGGGTTGTTCTCGTAGAGCAGCGGGGCATGCGCGGCCACCGCGTCGAATCCTCCAGGGTGGAAGTAGGAGCCCTCGCCGTGGGCGATCGGCATCCGCAGCCGGGTGCCTGCGGGCACGGCCTCGAACCAGGGGCTGCCGGAGTCGAAGGCGCACTCGAGAGTGACCCATCGATGGCGAAACCCTGCCGGATCGTTGTAGGACAGCGCCCCGGGAAGCAGCCCGGCTTCGACAAGGATCTGGAAGCCATTGCACACTCCGATCACCAGTCCGCCCCGCTCGACGAGGTGGTCGAGGCTGCGCACCGCCGGTTCCTGGCTGGCGAGCATCCCCGCCCTCCAGTAGTCGCCGAACGAGAAACCTCCCGGAAGTCCGGCGAGGACCACGTCTTCCGGCAGCGCTCGTCCCGAAGGGTGGGGAAAGGCGTCGAATCCGGCCGTGTGAAGCGTTTCGAGAAGGTCGCGGTCCCCGTTGGACCCGGGAAAGACGATGACGGCTGCCCGCGGGCCGCTCACGTCGAGCCCGCGATCGACACCGTATAGGTCTCCAGGTTCGGGTTGACCAGCAGCTGTTCGCAGAGGTCCGCGGTGATCCGCTCGGCCTCCTCGGCGGAAGGGCAGTCGATGGTGAGGGACAGCGACCGGCCGACGGAATCGACAGTCACCCCGCTATGGCCGAGACGAGCGAGGCTCTCCTGAACTGCCTCCGCCTGCGGGTCCTTGACACCGGGGCGGGGGCGGACCGCCAGTTCAACTCTGAACACTGGCACCCGGTTCCGCGGCAAGGGCTCGGTCGAGGTGGGCGAGGAGCTTGCGGTATCCGGCGAGGAGATCCCCCTCGTCGAAGCGGAATAGGTCTTTGTCGAGGATTTCCCCGGTCGCCAGGTCGCGGAAGCGACAGGTATCGGGAGAGACCTCGTCGGCGAGGACTAGCTCGCCGTCGGCGGTCCTGCCGAACTCGAACTTGAGGTCGACCAGGTCGATCCCCGCCTTGAAGAAGAGGTCGCGCAAGGCGTCGGCGGCTCGGCGGGACATGGCTCGCAGCCAGGCGACCTCTTCCGGGGTCGCCAGTTCGAGGAGGCGCACATGGTCGTCGTTGATCAAGGGATCACCGAGATCGTCGCGCTTGTAGTACATCTCGATGATCGGGGGATCGCATTCGGCGAGGTGATCGAGTCCCGTTCGCTTGCCGAGGGTTCCCGCCACCTTGTAGCGAACGACGGATTCGATGGGGATGATCTCGACGAACTTGGCGGCGAGGGTGCGGTCGTCGATGCGGCCGATGTGGTGGGTGGGAATGCCCTGGCCGGTCAGGTACTCGAAGAGGCGTTCGGTGATCTGGCTGTTGAGGGTGCCCTTCCCCTCGAACTGCTCGTGCCGCTGGCCGTTGAACGCAGTGGCGTCATCCTTGTAATAGATGTGAGCGCTGCCGTCCGGCTGCCAGACGACCCGCTTCGCCTTTCCCTCGTAGACCGGCCGCTCCAAGGTTGGGTTCCCGCCCCTCGACTGCGGCGATGGTAACCCGACGCGCGGCCGTGTTCCGCGCGTTCGTTGGCAGGAGGACTCGTGCACGACCCTCAACGACACCGAGATCCAGATGATCGTCGACACCGGTGGGACCATCTCGCTCGCATCACCGGTGGAGATGATGATGGGCCACGGCATGCCGCCCATCCAGAAGTTCCTCGATCGAGGCCTGGCACCGAGCCTGAGCATCGATGTCGAGACGAACGTGCCGGGGGACATGTTCAACCAGATGCGTTCGGTGATGTCGTTGCAGCGGGCACTCGCGTCCACCCACGGCAGGGACCCGATCTCGCCGCGGGATGTGCTCGGGTACGCCACCATCGAGGGGGCACGGGCCAATGGGCTCGAGCACAAGGTGGGGAGCCTGACCCCCGGCAAGGCGGCCGACATTGTGATGCTGCGCACCGATCGACTCAATGTGACCCCACTGAACGATCCTGTCACCGCGGTCGTCGCCGGCATGGACACGTCGAACGTCGACACCGTGCTGATCGGCGGGCGGGTCATGAAACAGGGCGGGAGACTGCTCCATGTCGACTGGGGGGCGGTGGCGCGGATGGCATCGGACTCACGCGACCATGTGATCGAGAAGTCGGGCTTCCGGCTGCTGCCGCAGATCTAGGGGCCGCAATTTGCGTCGACGCGCCCCTCGACGATGCCGAGGTCACCGAAGGCGTCGATGAACATCCCTTCGGCGAAGAAACCGTCGGGGGTTGCCCCGAAGGTGGGCACCACTCCTGAGACCGGGGTTACATCGAGGGCGAACCCGGCCTCGTCGACCTCGTCCACGCTGGCGAACCCGAATGCCTCCGGGTCCACCTAGAGACCGATGAGGATGTCGTCGAGCGAACCAAAGGAATGCGCTCCATCGAAGATGAAGCACTCACCGGTGGCGGCGAATTCGTTGTCGCCGATCGTGGCGGTGGCCGTGCCGAGGGTGAGGGAGGAACCCGCGTAGAGGGCTCTCGCCGCCGCGGGATCCATCTCGGTAAACCGCATCCCCACCAGGATGCCGGCGATCATCGGGCACTCCCCATCGGTATTGGGTACCGCCAGTTCCTCGGGGGTGGCGTCGACCTCGACCACGAGTCCGGGGTGTGCGGCGAGGGCGGCGAAGATGATATGACCGCGGGGGATGAACCCATCGGCCACCAGCAGCATCTCGTACCCGCCATTCTGAACGTCGGCTCTCAGCGCGGTCACGATGGCCGGCAGATCACCTCGGGGACGAACCCGGTTACCACCCGGGTCCCCGAGTCGGTGGCGTCGTTGATGTGCCGGATGCTGAGCCCGGCGGGCAGGGGGAACGCGGCCGGAAGCCAGTCCGGCGCGGGCAGGTCGATGCCATCGGTCACGCCGCCCTCGGAGAAGGTCTCGGGGCACGGCTCGTCGGGATCATCAGCAACGGACCCGCAACCGGCGACGAGCACGGTGAGGAGGACGAGGGTCGCGAGGTTGCGGATGCTGGGCATGTCATGGGTGCCTCCTCGGGGGACGGGGTGGTGGGCGCTACTGGGATTGAACCAGTGACCTCTGCCGTGTGAAGGCAGCGCTCTGCCGCTGAGCTAAGCGCCCGGAGCGTCGGGATTGTACAAGGCCGGTCGCGCCCATCACGACAGGTCGAGCAGCATGATCCACCGCGGCAGGCCGGCGCTCACCGAACCGGTCTGGGCAACCCTGTGGAACCCGGCCTCCTCGAAGGTCCTCACTGTCCCCACATAGAGGAACGCCGTGCTGACCCGCGAGTCCTCCGGGTCGATGGGGTAGGCCTCGAGCGCGGGGGCGCCCATCTCTCTGGCGTAGTTGACGACCGCGCCGAGGAGGCCCTTGGTGATGCCCTGGCGGCGGTAGCCGGTGCGGACGTTGAAGCACACTATCGACCACACGGAGCGATCGTCGACCTTCGGGATGGTGCGCGACCGGACCAGCCGCTCCAGGTCGGCCCTGGGGCCGAAGCCGCACCAGGCGACGGGGATGTCGCCCGCGTAAGCGATCATCCCCGGCGCGGGCGTGCCTTCGAGCTGGCGGCGCAGCGCTCCCACCCGTGTCTCCTCGTTCGATCGGGAGTAGTCGCCAGAGGACATCCGGAAGTACTGGCAGGTGCAGCCGTGCCCGGACGGAACGACCTCGAGCACGTCGTCGAGGCGGCCGGGGGAGGCGGGTACGAACGTGACTTCCGTCATCCGGTCATTCTGCCGTTCGGGCCGGTCGTATCCTCGATCCGGTGGAAAGCGCCATGTGACCTCAGCGGAGCTCCTCCGTTACTGCCTGTCCATGCCGGGCGCATGGCAGGACGAGCCGTGGGAGGGCGACGTCGTAGCCAAGGTCGACGCCAAGATCTTCGCCTTTTTCGGTGACCGTTCGGTCGGGGTGAAGTGCGGGACCCGCGAGGAAGCCGACGAATGGCTGGCTCGCTACCCGGACGACGCCTCCGTGATGGCCTACATCGGGCGCTCCGGTTGGAACACGCTCGCACTCGACGGAGCCATTCCCGACGCCGAGATCATCGAGGCGGTCGACGAGTCGTATCACCTGGTCGTGTCGAAGCTGCCGAAGAGCAAGCGCCCGGAGGGTTGGGATCCGCCGGGTCGGCCCTGATCAGCGGGGACCGGCACGGGCGGGTTTGAGTCTCCCCGCTTCCCGGTCGCGGCGAGTCTTCTTCTGGTGACATCTCCAGTAGCGGGGCTTCAGGTTGTCGAGTGAGGTCTCGCCGCCGTTGGCCTTCGGATCGTCGTGATCCCATTCGAGACCATGGCGGTTCCCGCAATCGTCGCATCGGGGCCCGTCAAAGCCAGGGGGATCGCCCAGGTTGAGGGACACCTTGACCGCGGCGGGGATGTGCCGGGTCCACCGCTTGATGTTGCGGAGGTCTTCGCCGTCGAAGAACACTCCAGACAGGAAGGCGTCGTCGGCGATGCGGCGGGCGGTCTCGGGATCGACAGGCCCCACCCCGGGAATCTTGCAGAACTCGCCATCGCGCACGTCCTTCCAGCCGCGGGCGGCCACCCCATGTGAGACGAGAACCACCAGTTCGGTGCCCCCCTTGGCCTTGTCGTTCCCCGCCATGAGGTTGGGGAGGGCGTCAGCGAGATACCGGCGGAACGGTTCCTCGTGGTGAGCGGCTCGGGCCAAGCGACGCGCTTCGGCTTCGAGCCGGTTGACCAGCCGGCTTCCCACCTCTGGCTCGAACTCGCCTTCGAGGCGAAACATGCCGTCGTCGGTGATGCCATGGCTGAGGAACCGCGCTTCTCGCTGTCTGCCGGCCAGACCTTCAGAGGGCTGGACTTCGAGCCGCCGCCTGCGGCCCTCGTCCCGCAGCACCTGGAGGGGAGCACCGCCCCGGGCTCGCTCCAACAGTGCCCCCGCGGAACCTGGAGCCACGCGCTCGGTCTTGGCGATCTCGGCAGCCTGCTCGAGGGAGACCTCACCGGCCCGCATCGCTTGGCCCAACTCTGGCGTCTTCTCCGCCTGCTCGGCTGTCTCCAGTGTCTCCCGGGCCCGACGGACCGAGGTGCCGGTCACCCTTGCCACATGCCCGGGATCGGCGAGCCGGGCGGCGAGCGCCGCCTCGCCGAAGGACGCCAGCTTCTTCGCCTCGGCATAGCGGGCCAGGAGCGCCCGAGCCTCTGCGTCGTCGCACCGGTTGGGATTCAGCGCGTCGTTCGCCTTGTGCAGGAACCCGACCGCCTCGGCCAGGAAGTGCCTTTCCATGTCAGCACAATGCCACCGGGGTGTGACAGAAACGGGCTCTGCGCGAAAGACGGTGGATCCTCGGTTGACGAGGGGGAGGTCTCCTAACTTCGGCTGGTGATGAAACCACCGATGGAAAGGAGACCTCCGTGGCTGATCGTATCGGTGTCCCTTTGGAGTTGGACGATTTTGAGGTGCTGTCCTCAGAGGTGGTGGGAGGGGTCCTCGAGGTCGAGGTCAGCTCGACGTTGCCTGCCTGCTGTTATCACTGTGGTTCGGTCGATGTGGTCGGCCACGGTCGAGCCACCCGGCGTCTGCGTGACCGCTCTGCGGCTTATCCGACCGTGCTGGTGTGGTCTCAGCGACGGTTCCGCTGCTTGGATTGTGGGCGCACCTCCCGCGAACAGCACCCGGCCGTCGCCGGCAGGAGGCGGATCACCGGGCGGTTCTTGCACCATCTTGGGGAGTTGGCCATCGCCTGGCCGTGGGTGGAGGTGGCTGTCCATGAGAGGGTCTCGTGGTGGCGGGTGGCGTCTGCCTTCGACCTGCTCTCCGCCTCCGAGGTGCAGTACTCGGGTGCCCCGCCTCGGGTGCTGTCGTTGGACGAGAGCGCCTTTCGGCGTCGATTCCGTTACCACACCGTGGTCTCTGACCCTGAGGGCCGTGGGGTCCTCGATCTGGTCGAGGGACGAGATCAACGCGCCGCCGAAGAAGCCATATCCCGCCTACCCCACGCATGGCTCGACAACATCGAGACGATGGTCATCGACTGCCACTGGCCGTATCGCAAGGCCATCGAGCATCTCCTCCCCGGGGTCCGAGTCGTCGCCGACAAGTTCCATGTGCTGCGCTCCATCGACGCCGCCGCCCAGAAGGTCCGAGTCCGCCACGGCAAACGTCGCCTCGTGGTGGGTCGTGACGGTGGTCTCGCCCGTCAGCACAACCCCCGATTCGACCCACGAATCTGGAGAGCCCGTTGGCTCTTCATGCGCCGACGCCACCAGCTCGGCGAAGTCGACCAGCAGTGGCTTGAGGAGATCTTCACCGCCCTCCCCGAGGTCGGGGTCGCCTGGTGGATGAAAGAAGCCTTCGCCGCCATCTATGAGGCATCTGATCGGGCCGAGGCCCAACGCCGCCTCGAGGTGTGGGTCGGCAACCTCGAAGCGGCCGGCCTCATTGAGCTCCACCAGACCTGGAGGACTCTAAACCACTGGCGCGAACAGATCCTCGCCTACTTCGACGACCGACAAACCAACAGCTACGCCGAAGGGATCACCAACAAGATCAAAGTCATCAAACGCCGCGGCTACGGCCACCGCAACTCCGACCGCTACCGTCACCGAGTCCTAT
>JBBEAX010000067.1:0-2732 GCA_040882645.1 Acidimicrobiia bacterium | reverse complement strand
AACCGGCGGGACCGCCATTCCGGGCGCTGGCCGACGAGGCGGTGGGCTGGGCCGCCGAGTTGCCCGCGCAATGGCAGCGTGCAGGTCGCCCGTTCGAGGAGCGGCTGGTGACCGCCGCGGTCGAGGCGCTCACCGGACTTTCGGCGACGCCGACTCGATCGGTGCTGCTCCACCAGGACCTCCACGCCGACAACGTGCTGTCCGCTCAGCGCGAACCGTGGCTGGCGATCGACCCCAAACCCCTGGTGGGGGATCCGGCGTTCTCGGCGGCGCCAATCGTCCGCTCCTACGAGTTGGGCCACTCCCGGGAACGCGTCCTCCGGCGCCTCGACCGGCTCACCGGGGCTCTCGGTCTCGACCGGGAACGGGCACGGCTGTGGTCGCTGGGCCAGACCGTCGCCTGGGCGTTCGAGGGCGACCGGGCGCTCCCGCGCCATGTCGAGACCGCCCGTTGGCTGCTCGACGGTTGAGGGTCAGGGCCCGACCAGCGGGTAGAGCCACACCGCCGGATCGCCCATCGGTCGGGTTCCGTCCGCACCGGCCGCCACGAGGCCGGGTCCGCCGGTGGTGACGGTGTTCATCCAGCGGTGCCCCGGCTCGGTGAAGGCGGCGCCTTCTATCTGAGCCCAGGCGGTCCCGTCGGCCGACAGCCAGACGGCCGGAATCCGATTTCCGGCGGTCGTCGTGTCGTACCCCACGGCGACGAAGCCCTGGGGACCGTAGGTCATCGCCGACACCCGTTGCACCAGGGGAACGGCAAACGTCTCCTCGGCGACCTTGGTCCACGCCTGCCCGTCGGTGGACACCCACACGGCGACATCGTTGTCCACGCCCGGCCGACCGAGGATGTTGGTCCCCGCCGCGACGTACCCCTCGGGGCCGGCGCTCACCGCACTGACGAACTGCCAGCCCGGGCCCTCGAAGATGGGGTCGTCGATGAACGACCACGAGATCCCGTCAGGCGACACCCAGACCCGGGCGTCCATGTGATAGAGCCCGAACTGGTTGGGCCAGTAGTTGGATCCGGCCGCGACGAGTCCATGTTCGCCGACCGCGATCGAGTAGATCCGCTGGTTGCCGAAACCTCCAAGGGCGGGATCGAACACCCGGCTCCACTGGAGGCCGTCGGGCGACACCCAGATGGCAGCGTCCACCTGATTGCCGGACATGTCGTGACCGGCTGCGACGAAACCGGAGTCGGTGGCGACGATCGTGCGGATCTCCTGGTCACCGTCGTCGTTGAATCCGGGATCCAGCACTCTGATCCATTCCGTCCCGTCGACCGATGCCCACACTGCGGCGTCGAAGTTGCCGCCCGAGCCGTCGAAGCCGACGGCGATGATCCCCGGCCCGCCCGAGGCGAGATCGTGGATCCCCTGGGCCTGCGGTCCTCCGAACAGCGGGCTGAGCACCCGGGTCCACGAGGTGCCGTCGGGGGAGATCCAGATGACGGCATCAGGGTCGGTCTGTGAAGAGTCGATACCGCTCGCGACGAGTCCGTCGCTGGTCTCGATCACATCGGTGATCCACTGGTACCCGTTGTCGAGCAGAGATTCGTTATCGGCGCGGATCCACTCACCGGCCTGCAGCGCCGGGAGTGCGGCGGTCGTCGTCACGTCGATCTCCGTAGGCATGCTGCGACTGCTCCCCGAGCATGAGGCGAGGAGCGTGGCGGCGAGGACGAGCGATCGGCGGCCCAGGATGCCCTCCTGTCCACGGAGATGGACCCAACCAGGATGCCAGATGTGGCGTCGCCGTGCGCCCCGGCGCCAGTTAGCCTCGACGACGATGTTCCCTGACTTCGACTACTCGTTCCGCCTCGACCGCTTGCGTGCCCTCATGGCGGGCCAGGACGTCGAGGTCGCTCTTCTCTCCGTGGGTGCCGATCTTCCCTACTTCACCGGATATGAGGCGATGCCGCTCGAGCGGCTCACCATGCTGGTGGTCCCTGCCGACGGCGAGGCCACCCTGGTCGTGCCCCGTCTTGAAGCCCCCCGGGTGATCGACCGCGGCGCCTTCTCGGTACGGGACTGGGGGGAGACCGAGGACCCGGTCGAGATCGTGGGCAGCATCGTGGGTCACCGCACTCGTGCGGTGATCGCCGATCCCACCTGGTCGATCTTCCTGCTCGGTTTGCAGTCGCTCATCCCCAAGGCGTCCTTCGCGTCGGCGACCCCGCTGACTAGGGAGCTGCGGATGCGCAAGGAGCCCGAGGAGATCCGTTGGCTCCGCCATGCGGCCGAGGCCACCGATCGAGTGGTCGCACGGCTTGACGAGGTCTCCTTCGCCGGACGGTCCGAGCGAGCGGTGGCCGGCGACATCGCGGCGATGACCGTTGCCGAGGGACACGACCTCTCGACATTCACGATTCTGGCCTCCGGCCCCAATTCCGCATCTCCGCACCACGAGACCGGGGATCGGACCGTGGTCGAAGGCGATTCGATCGTGCTGGACTTCGGCGGCCGGGCGCACGGGTACCACTCCGACACCACCCGCACGCTCCATGTCGGTTCGCCCTCCGCTCGGTACACCGAGGTATTTGAGGTGCTCGAGCGGGCGCAGGCGGCAGGCCGAGCCGCGGTTGCCCCCGGCGTGCCGGCGCAGGAGATCGACCGGGCCACCCGGGTTGTGATCGCCGACGCCGGCCATGGCGACTTCTTCATCCACCGCACCGGGCACGGGATCGGTATCGAAGGTCACGAGCACCCGTACATCGTCGAGGGCAACGAACT
>JBBEAX010000066.1:0-2755 GCA_040882645.1 Acidimicrobiia bacterium | reverse complement strand
GCTTGCGGCAAGCCGAGAGTTGATCCCGGGGCGAGCCTATCCGCGCACGTCCCTAGCCGAACAACGAGTCGATCAGATCCTGAACCTGATCCTGCGTCACCCCGCCGTACACGATGCGAACCACCTGGCCGTCCTCGTCGATGAAGAAGGTGGCGGGGAGTCCCGGAGAGGGGTAGCGGCGTCCGACGGCGTCATCTTCGTCTATCGCCAGCGCATACGAGACCCCGATCTCGGCGGCAAAGTTGCGAGCGTCGGTGGGGTTGTCGTCCACCGCGACGCCGATCAGGAACACTTCGGGATTGGCGGCGGCGACTGCGTCGAGGGCTGGCATCTCCTCGCGGCACGGACCGCACCATGAAGCCCACAGGTTGAGGATCACCGGGCGCCCGTCGCTCTCCAGGTGATCGCTGAGCCGGAAGCGCCCGCCGGCGATCAGGTCGATGGCGAAGTCCGGTGCTTCGTCTCCGGTGGGAGCGATGCCACCGATCGTTGGGATCGTCGGACCGGATTGATCATCGGCGCCGAAGAAAACGATGCCGATGATGACGAACGCCGCAGCCACCAGGGTGAGCGCCCCCAGCGGCCAACGCGACCCTCGCCTCCGCGGCTTTGGAGCGGGTTCGTGGGGTGCGGGCGGGTCGGGGCCGACAGGCTGGGGAGAATCGATCACGCTCGGGAGCGTACCGCCCGCCGCCGCCTAGAGCCCCCTGCCATTCGGCCGGTACCATCCCGCCGGTGACGAACTTCTTCGAGCGGAATCGGAGTGAGCTGGCGGCTCAGGGGATCGATCCCTCCCGCCTTCCACCCGGCCAATACAACACCGACCGGTTCCCCGTCCTTCACGCCGGAGTCGTGCCCGAGACCGACCCGGCCACCTGGGACTTCACGGTCGGCGGGCTGGTCGACGTTCCCTTGGGGCTGGGCTTCGACGAGTTCCGGTCGCTGCCCGCCGAAACCATTACGGCTGACATCCATTGCGTGACGAAGTGGTCGAAGTTCGACACCGAGTGGGAGGGGGTGCCCACGACGACGGTGCTGGAGCAGGCGGGGCCACAGCAGTCCGCCACGCATGTGGTCATCCGGGCCGAGCACGGCTTCACTACCAACCTCCCCTTGGCCGACTTCGCCCGGCAGGGCAACCTCTTCGCCTGGCGGTTCGGGGGCGCCGAGCTCGAGCCGGATCACGGATGGCCTCTGCGGCTGGTGGTACCGCACCTCTACTTCTGGAAGTCGGTGAAGTGGGTGCGCGGGATCGACCTGCTCGACCACGACGAGCCGGGGTTCTGGGAGCGCAACGGGTATCACATGTACGGCGACCCGTTCAAGGAGCAACGGTACTGGGGCGACTGACCGGGCCCCGGTGGTGACTTTCAAGGCCTAGGCGACCACGACCGTCCTGCGGATCTCGAGTCGGGCCAGCCTCTCCCGATCGGGTGAGGCGCCGATGCCGGGTGTTTCGTCAGGCGCCGCCTCCCCCGCGATGAGGGGCGGGTAGTTGGCGACGTCGGCCTTGAGGTAGCCCAGAGGAGGCGCGATCTCGGCGTCGGTCACCCCGTCGAGCATGGCGAAGGCGAGCAACAGCCTCCGGCCGATCGAGGTGTCGAAGGTTCCTCCGACCTTGACCCTGATGCCCTCGCCGACGGCGAGGGCGAGGATCGCCTTCGACGCCTCGAGCCCGAGGCGGTTCACCTTCACCGACAGGAGGTCGGCGGCATCGGCACGGAGGATCTGGCGGACGTCGCCGATGGAGTGGATCGCTTCATCGACCGCGACTGCGATCAGCCCGCGACGCCGCAGTTCGGCATGCGCCGCCAGGTCGTGGGCCGGGAAGGGCTGCTCGATGAGGGAGACGCGGGCTTCGGCGAGGCGTTCGAAGATCGGGTCGGCGGGGCTCCGGTAGGTGGCGTTCGCATCGACGGCGAGGTCGATGAGGGGAAACGAGTCGCGAATCGCCCCGACGGTTTCGGCGTCCCGCCCGGGAGCGATCTTTACTTTGATCGCTTTGAGGCCCCCTGCCGTCAGCCGGCCCAACCGTTCCACCAGATCGCCCGGTTCGCTGACGAGTCCCAGGGTGTGCCTGGCGACGACCCGGCGGGTGCCTGCTCCGAGAAACCGGTGGAACGGCAAGCCCGCCATGCGAGCCTGAAGGTCGGCGGTGGCGGCCTGCAGCGCCGCGCTGGCGATGGGGGGCAGCGGGGGGTCGCCCCGGATGACATCGGCCGATTCGAGAGCGGCCCACGCCGCCTCGGCGGTGCCCCAGCGCCTCGACGGGAACGCCGGGGCTTCGCCCCAGCCAACGACTCCGCCGGCCTCGGCGCCCACCAGGATCGACCGTCTGCTCCGGAAGATTCCATCGGGGGTGACCAGCGGTTCGGTGAACCCCAGTTCGACCTCGTGGAGGTGGAGTCGTTCGATCATCGCCCAGAGATTACGCGCGGGCGTGCCTCGCGGCCATATCGCGAAGGACCATGTGGAGGATCCCGCCGTGTCGGAGATACTCGATCTCGATCGGCGTGTCGGCACGGGCGAGCGCATCGAACTCGACCACGGATTGGTCCGCTCTGGTGGCTCGAACTCGCACGAGCCCATGGGGGACGAGGCGATCGTCGACCGCCAGGTCGTACACCTCGGTCCCGTCGAGCCCGTATGCACCGGCGTTCATCCCGTCCGGGAAGGTCAGCGGCAGAACACCCATCATCACCAGGTTCGACCGGTGGATTCGCTCATACGACACGGCGAGGACCGCCTTGACCCC
>JBBEAX010000065.1:0-2818 GCA_040882645.1 Acidimicrobiia bacterium | reverse complement strand
AAGGGCGAAACCGCGGTGACCTGGCGGGGGAAGGGCAGCGCCACCACAGGAAACGTCCTCCCCTGCCGTCTTCGGCGGGGGAGGTGCCGAAGCGAAGCGAGGCGGAGGGGGCAGCGGAGACAGCGTGCGGTCTCACGACTTCTTAAGACCCGGCTCCAGTCCTGCTCGCAGGGTCAGCTGCCCCCCTCCCCCCTTCGGGGTACTCCCCCCGGAAGCCGGGGTGAGACGCTCTGAAAGGGGGCCCCTTCTTGCGGGAAGCGGGTAGCGGGCAGCGGGCAGCGGTCTGCTCAACCTGCCTGCTCGAAGGGCCGATACCTCCCGAGCATGCAAAGACCTAAGCATTCCTCGTTCTCGAGGGGGATTCTCGAGTTTCTGAGAAGGGCGGGCACGGAACGGTCGACCAAGCGACTGGTCGCAGAGATGTTCAGGTCCCTCGCCAACACCTTCTCGATCGAACGCGTGTCCCTGTTCCTGGTGTCTCCCGAACACGGGCGACTACTGCCGTACGTCTCCGAATACGCCTCCGGTGTGGTCGATCGCCAACTCTTCGAGGAATGGCGGGGGCTGAACGTCGAAGAGTTCGACGTGGTGCAGCGGATCCGCGCCGGCGAGGAAGTGGTGATGGTCGAGGATCCCCGGGCCGGGCTCCCCGACCACGTGGTCGATCGGTTCGGCAATCAGCCGTTCCTGGCGTTCGGGCTCCGCCGCGATGGCCTGCTCCTCGGTGTCCTCATCGTCGAAGGCCAGCCCGCCATCCTTCGCAAGCGTCGACGCGATGCCGCCGAGTTCTCTGAATACGTCGCCATGGCGCTCGCCAACGCCCGTGCCTTCGAGCGCGAGGAGCGACGGGCCAGCGACGCGGAAGCCCTCCTCGAAGTGGGCAGCGTCCTCACCCGCACCACCGAACTGATCCCGGTGCTGGCAGCGGTGGCACAGAACTGCGCCCGGGTCACCAAGTTCGACCGGTGTTCGGTGCTGCTCCTGGACGAGGAGGACGGGCGCCTCGTCCCGACGATGAGCCAGTTCGCCGACGGCCACGCCGACGACGACGCCTGGCAGCGCTTCATCTCCAACTCGGCCGACGTCCCTGCCGCACGCGAAGTGATCGCCTCGGGCGAGCCGATGGCGCTGCACGAGCCGGAAGCGCACCCCGAGCTGCTGCCCGACTCGTGGCGCGAGCCCTTCGGAATTCGCTCGATGCTGATCCTTCCCCTCATTGCCTGGGGCGAGACCTTCGGCGTGCTGGTACTCGACCGGGGTAGGCGCGAGGCGATCTCGGAGCAGCAGGTTCGCGTTGCCCAGGGGGTCGCCGCCCAGGGAGCCGCCGCCATCGGGCTCACCCGTTCACTGGCGAGAGAGCGTGCCGCGGTCACCCGCCTGCAGGAACTCGACAATCTCAAGACCACCCTGGTGGCTTCGGTCTCCCACGAGCTACGCACCCCTCTCACCACCATCATCGGGTTCGGGGCATTGCTCCCCGACTACCTGAGCGATCCCGAGGCGCTCGAGCATGTGGCCCTCATCCAGCGTGAGTCGGCCCACCTCGAGGCGCTGATCTCGAACTTGTTGCTCGCCTCGCGCCTCGAGGCGGGTGCCCTCGAGTACCGGCGCGACCGCCTCGACCTCGGCGAAGTCGTCACCGAAGCCGTCGACCTGATCTCCCGACTGTTCCCCGAGCGTCAGATCGACCTCCGCCTCGCCGGCCTACTCACCCTCGAGACCGGCGACCAGGGAACGCTGCGGCAAGTGTTCACCAACCTCATCGAGAACGCCGTCAAGTACAGCCCGCCCGGCACCCCGGTCGAGGTTGCAGCTGAAGGCGACAGCGAGCAGATCGTCGTCACGGTCGCCGATCGCGGTCCGGGCATTCCCGTCGACGAACGCGAGGTGATCTTCGAGAGGTTCCGGCGCGGCAGGAACCACGCCGAGCAGGGCACGGGCATCGGGCTCTATCTCGTCCGCGCCCTGGTCGCCGCCCACGGGGGAACCGTCAAGGTGAGCGACCGCCTCGACGGCAACGGTTCGATGTTCGTCACCACCCTGCCGGTACGAGTGACGCTGGAAATCGAAGAACAAGCCGCGTAGGGCGACCCTCCTCCGGACAGGGCTACCCGAGAACCGTCTCCAGTTCCTCGGGGGTGAGGCACTTGATGAGGGCACCGATCAGGGCGGCGCTGTTGGCGGCGTCTTCTTCGATGGCGTCGGTCGACTCACCCTTCATCTCGGCGATCACCAGCAGACGGAAGACCCCAGAATCCACGAGTTCCTCGACCAGGCAGTCGGCGCTGTCGTCGCTGATCCCATCGGCGGTCATCTCGGTGACCAGGGCATCGCGGAACGCCGGGCACCTGAGGGCGATGTCGGCGGTGGCCTCCACCTCGGGATCGGTCATCAATGAGAATGCGGCATTGGGATCGCCGACGTTCTGGGCCTCGATACCCAACTCGGCGAGACGAGTTATGCCGAGTTCCCCGACAAGGCCCTCGGCGAAGCACCGCGCCGATGCCTCCACCTGGAATGGATCGCTCGGATCCGGGCTAGCGGTCATCTCGGCCACGATCACGTCGGCGAGAGCCTGCTCGGCATCCGTAAGCGGCGCCTGGCCCCCAGCGTCGTCGCCGCAAGCCACGGTGACGAGGGCGACGATCAGCAACGCCCCTACGAGTCGACCCGCCATCGTCATCCTCCGTTGTCGCCGAGGGGGGCGACACTAATGGGGCGGCGGCTTTGCCTTCCGCAGGGGTCCAGGCTCCTTGTTGTTCGTCTGGTCTGAGCGCCCCCCTCCCCCCTTCGGGGTACTCCCCCCTCCGGGGGGAGA
>JBBEAX010000064.1:0-18701 GCA_040882645.1 Acidimicrobiia bacterium | reverse complement strand
CGCCCCCCTCCCCCCTTCGGGGTACTCCCCCCTCCGGGGGGAGAAACGGAAACCCCTTCCGCCTTCCGCAAGACCGCGCCCAGCACGACAGCCCCTCTCGCCTACGTCGCTGTGATACTTCGGAGATGATCGAGAGCATCCACCACGTCCAGCTGGCGATGCCGTCCGGTGGGGAGGCCGCAGCCCTCGCCTTCTATGAAGGGGTTCTGGGGATCCCGCAGGTACCGAAGCCGGCGAACCTGGCGGCGCGGGGCGGGAGTTGGTTCGAGACGGCCACGGTGAGGATTCACCTCGGAGTCGAAGCGGAGTTCAGACCCGCCAGGAAGGCACACCCGGCCTTCGTCGTCACCGACCTTGTCGGTCTCCGGGGGCACCTTGTGGAGTGCGGCTACGAGGTAATGGATGACGAGCCGCTTCCGGGATTCGACCGCTTTTACGCCTACGACCCCTTCGGCAACCGCCTCGAGTTCCTTGCTCCCGGGGGATAGGAGGCTCACCTGGTGGTGGGCCCCAATCCTCGTTGTCAGCGTAACTTTACATAACGTGGATTATGGGCGTGGGGATTGTACTGCTGGAGACTGGAGACTGGTGACTGGCCGGCCGCAGGCCGGCCCAAGGCGGCCTCCGGCCGCCCGGTGACTGCTCAGGCAGCGGTGTTGGCGACGAACGACAGTGCCTCGTCGGCGAACCCGTCCCAGCGGACCGGATCGTCGATGCCCACCCAGTCTCCGTGTATCCGGCCGCCCGGGGCGACCTCGTGCCCCACGCCGGCGACGACCAGCGATGCAACCCGCTGCTCTGGCAGCTTGACGACCAGAGAGCCATCCTCCGGATCGAACCCCGCGAAGAACGCCCCCTGGACGGTGAGCCCGGGCAGACCTTCGGTGGTGGTCGTCGATACTCTCGGGTCGACGTTGCTCAGGCGGTGAACGATCGTCTCGTAGATGTGGTGGCGGTTCTGTCGCATCCAACGCCTCTATCCCCTCGATGCGTCTCCGACAAGCCCATTACGTCACTGTGACGCAATAGGCGCATGCCCGTACCCCGGAAACCTACCCCTCCAACAGGGCGGATGGTTCCAACAGGGCAGATGGTTCGAGAGTCGCCCCCCGCAGTTGCGCCGCGGCGGCGTAGAGGTGGGTAAACGCCGCCCGGTGATCGCCCTCCACTCGCAGGTCACGCTCGACGTCGGTCAGCGCCGACTCGAGGATGTAGATCCGATCGTTGAGCGCCCGCAGGGCGTCGGCGGAGACCAGGGCCTCCCCCCGGTCGAGCCCCATCCGCTCGGCGAGCAGGCGGGCTTCGTAGGCCCGCTGACGATGGCTGCGCCGGCAGTACTTGCGAGGTCGCCCCTGCTCCCCCTGGGCCATCCCCCGCCCGCACCACGAACAGTGAGTGATATTCGTCACAGTGACGTATCATACGCCCCCCGTCCCGAAATCAGGGAATGCCGAGCCTTCGTCTACGGTTGGCTCTCGGGATCCGAGAAAGGCGTGCTCGATGGCGACGATTGAACTGACCAAGGACAACTTCGAGTCCACGATTGCCGGGACCGACACCGTGATCGTCGACTTCTGGGCCGCGTGGTGCGGACCGTGCCGGCAATTCGCCCCCACCTTCGAGAAGGCGTCGACCGAGCACTCCGATATCGTCTTCGGCAAGGTCGACACCGAGGCCCAGGCCGAGCTCGCCGAGTTCTTCAACATCCGCTCGATCCCGACGCTGATGGTGTTCCGTGAGAACGTCGTCCTCTACAGCCAGGCAGGTGCCCTGCCCGAGCATGTCCTCGAGGATCTCATCACCAAGGTGCGCGAGGTCGACATGGTGGACGTGCATCGCCAGATCGCCGAGCAGCCCGCCGACCACGAGGATCACACCGAGACCGGTTGATCATCGGGCGTAGCGAGCCACCAACTTGGTGCGCCGCTTCTCACAATCACCCCGGGCAAAGCAGCCCTCCAGGTGATCGTTGACCATGCCGGCCGCCTGCATGAATGCGTGCATCGTCGTCGGCCCGACGAATGACCAACCCCGTCGCTTCAGGTCCTTGCTCAGCGCCGTCGACGCCGGAGTCACCGCGGCGAGATCCTCGAAGCTCTTCGGCGCCGCCGCCGGAGCTTCCGGAGTGAACCCCCAGAAGTAGGCGGCCAGGGAGCCGCACTCCTCGATCGTCTCGATCGCTCGAGCCGCATTGTTGATCGCCGACTCGATCTTTCCCCGGTGCCGGATGATCGCCGCATTCCCCACGAGTCGTTCGACTTGGGCAGCACCGAACGCCGCCACCACGACGGGATCGAATCGGTCGAACACCTCTCGGAAGGCCTCTCGCTTGCGCAGAACGGTGATCCAGGAGAGCCCGGCCTGGAATCCCTCGAGGACGATCTTCTCGTAAAGGACGGCATCGTCCTCCCATCCCCTCCCCCACTCCGTGTCGTGGTATTGCTCGTACAACTCGTCACCGAGCGGCCACCGACATTTGGCGCGGCCGTCGGCGGCCACGACGACGTCGCTCAATCCGCCTCGAGATCGAGCGCGGCCGAGTTGATGCAGTACCGCAGCCCACCGGGGCCGGGTCCATCGGGGAACACATGACCGAGGTGGCCACCGCACTTGGCACAGCGCACCTCCGTGCGAACCATCCCGTGGGCTCGGTCCTCGTGAGTGGTGACTGCCTCGGTTTCGGCCGGATCGACGAACGACGGCCACCCGCTCCCGCTGTCGAACTTGGCATCTGAGCGGAACAGCACCGATCCGCACCCGGCACACTTGTAGGTGCCCGGGTCATGGTTGTCCCAATACACCCCGCTGAAGGGCGGCTCGGTGCCGGCTTCTCGCAAGATGTGGAATTGCTCCGGAGCGAGGCGCTCGCGCCACTGGCTGTCGGTGGTGGGAAGGTCTGACATGGCTTCTGTGTTCCTCTCGGTAGACACTCGGAGGGATTCCAATGGTTGCAGTATCAATCGTCGGGGATGGCCCTGGCGGCCTCAGCGCCGCCCTCTTTCTCGCCAAGAACGGCCACGAGGTCACCGTCTTCGGAGACGACGCGTCGGCGATGCACTACGCATACCTCCACAACTACCTGGGTATTCCGGAAGTTTCCGGATCGGACTTCCAGCGCGTCGCCCGCGGCCAGACCGAAGCGTACGGCGCCACCATCGATCCCCGCCGGGTGGCGTCGGTCGCCACCACTGCCGACGGCGTGACACTCACCACCGAGGACGGGGCGACCCACGACGCCGCCTACCTGGTGCTCAGTGAAGGCAAGAACCCGGAGCTCGCCAGAGCGCTGGGCCTCGAGTTCGAAGACGCGGCCATTGTGACCGATCGAGACCAGCGCACCTCACTCCCCCGGGTGTACGCGGTAGGGCGGTCGACCCGGCCCACCCGCAGCCAGGCGATCATTTCGGCCGGCGCCGGGGCTGCCGCCGCCCTCGACATTCTTGCCCGCGAAGCCGGCAATGACGTCCAGGATTGGGACACGCCACCCAAGAGCTGACGGGTTACAGGCCCTCTCACGGTGACCAGCGGGCCCGGGCCTCCTAGGCGGAGTCGACGAGCGAGGCGAACACCACGATGTTCTCGAGATAGCCACCCGCCACCACGTCGAACGGCCCACCACACGTGATCAGCCGCAGGGAGGCATGTTCGGTTGCGCCGTACACGAGCTGCTCAGGGAAATCTCTCTTCGAATAACTGCGGACGGTGTCTACCTGGAAGATCGCAGTTTGGCCGTCGGCTCGATGAACCAGGATCCTATCGAAGGGCCGCAGGGCGCCCAGGTCGAAGAACACCGATGGGCCACCCGTCAGCGAGTCGACATGCCCGATGATCACTGCGGCGCCGACGGAGCCTGGAGGGGTCGAGTACTTGTACCAGGACGCCACGTCGTACAGAGGGCCGGGAGCCGGAACCTCCAGGGTGTTGTCGGGATTGAGGCCGAGGTACTGCAGTTCCGAGGACACCCCGATCGCCGGTATGGAGATGGAGAGGGGTGCGGACGGCGCCAGGGCGTTCGAGGTGTCCGCAGGGGCGGTCGACGGCGGCCCCGCCGATTCTGCCGCAGCCGGCGGCTGCGAAGGCTGAACCTGGCCGGTAACCGCCAGGGCGACAGCCGTCAGTCCGCTGACTGCAAGGACACCGGCGACGACGGTAAGGACGACGTTGCGGCGACCCCCATCCATCCGGACCCCTTACCGATCGAGCGGTTCGTCCTTCAGGGCGACCCGCCGACGAACTGCGATCACCCCGACAGCGCCTACGAGCAGTAGGCCACCGAGCAGCAACAGCCAGAGGTTTTCGAACCCTGCCGTTGAACCGCCGCCCGTGCCGGGTCCGCCGGAGGGCAGCGTGGTGGTCGTGGTCCCGCCGCCGGCCTGCGTGGTGGTCGTGGTCCCACCATCGTCCTCCGCACAGGTGGGCACCGTGATGGTGTTGCTGATCAAGGTGACCTCGCCGTTGCGTGCCAGCGCTCTTCCCTGAATCGTTGCACCGCTGAGCAGGTGGACATCAGTGAGCGCCATGATCGTTCCGGCGAAGTTCGCTGTCGTCTGCAGGGTCGCGGAGCTGCCCACCTGCCAGAAGACATTGCAGGGGTCGGCCTCGTTGATGAGGCTGACGTTGCTGCCGGGGGTCGCCAGCAGGGTGGTCTCTGCCTGAAGTATCCAGACCGAGTCGGGGTTTCCCGCTCCGTCGAGTGTGAGTGTCCCCGTGATCTGGAAGGTGCCTGACTGAGAGTTGTAGACGCCTCCTGCCAGGCTCTGCCCACCCAGCTCGGTGGCCACCAATGTGGCGGGCCCGCGACCCGCGGCGTCGAGGTATGCAGCGGTCAAGGCGTTCTTGGCCGCGAGGGCCTCGGCATTGGCTACATGGGTCGCGCCGTTGACCGTCATCGTGCCCAAGTCGGAAATAGCGGGACCCGGGTGCAGACCGACGTCTCCGTTGATCGTGGTCGTCCCGGCATTGGTGATGGTGGTGCCGGCCAGGACCGCGAAGGGATCGGCGACTCCGAGATCTATGGGCGGCGACGCGCCGGCCATGGACACCGCCGCGGCCATCAGGAGCGGGAAGACGACCAGAGACAGAATCGTGGCACGCCTACCCACCGGACCGACTCCCGCTCTTCGGGGTCTGCTCACCATCATCGGCTCCCTCTTTCTTCCTCGGAGCATAGCGGCGCGGCACGGCGTGCGTAACGACCATGCGCCCCCGAGACGGGGCAAGAGTCGGGGCTCCCCCACCTGCGGACAGACCCTCAGTACATCACCGTGCGCGTCAGATGATGGGGCCGAGTGGTGGCGTGGTAGGCACTCCATAGTCGGAAGTCGATCTGGGGAATCACCAGAGTCCGGCCCTCACCTCGACGCTGGTTGATGGCTTCGGTCAGGAGTGCGGTGGCGTAGAGGGAATGGGCACGAATCTCGATCTCCTCATCCGAGTCACGGGGGATCAGATCTCCCGCCATTATGCGCGCCTCCAGTTCCTCGGAGTACTCGAGGATTCCCATCACCCGCAGCC
This sequence comes from Acidimicrobiia bacterium, assembly GCA_040882645.1. GTDB lineage: Bacteria > Actinomycetota > Acidimicrobiia > Spongiisociales > UBA11373 > JAUYIV01. Next base: position 13,187 of record JBBEAX010000064.1, on the reverse strand, counting down.
CTACGGGCACGATGTAGTCGGCGAACGCAGTCATATTGTCGAGGTCACGAAGGCTGAAGCCCCTCTCCGGGCCGACCGCGAGGTGGAGGGACCACAGGGCGAGCTGCGCCAGTTTGTAGATCACGACCTGGCGGCCCCGGTACTCGCTGACGTCGTCGAAGCGAGGAAACTCGTCGATGAGGCGCTCCAGCACACCGTCGCCCTCGGCATACATGACCTGGGGGCAGGATCGAATAAATCGGTGGAACCGACCATCGTGATCGGCCGCGAGCCTCGCCCCGACCTCGTTGAGGATCGCGACCCGTTCGTCGAGCATCGGCATCTCGATGTTTCCCTGGAAGATTCGTTCGAGATCCGCGCGCTGCACACTTTCCTGATAGCCCCCGTCGAGCAACGGCGCTCCGGCGGCCAGGGCCTGATGGATGCTGGCGAACATCGCCTCGCTGTCCGACCAGCGGCGGCCCTGGTAGTCGACCTCATACTTGATGCTCGTGTCGAAGTCCGTGAAGGCGAAGTCCAGCGATGCCTTCAGCATCGTGGCGTCGATCAAGTCGTTGGTGTCGTCGCCCCAATCGAACGGGCCGGCGGGTCCGCCGCTCGGCGGCTCGAAGGTCTCGAAAGCCATCCAGTCGGCGACCGTCTCGATCGCAGCCAAGGAGGTGCGGACATGTTCCGTCTCTCCCACCACCTCGGCGACCGAAGCGAGCACCGGTCGCTCCCATGCAGGCAGTGTTCGGGGAACCATCGACAAACCTTCCGTCGGTGAGCGCGTGCCAGACTATCCAGCCACGAGATGACCGACTCCCCGCTACGCATCGCCGTCGTCGGGTCGACGATGATCGACCTGGTCGCCTACGCCCCCCGCATGCCCGGCCCTGGTGAGACCATCGTCGGCGATCGCTTCCAGATGGGATTCGGCGGCAAAGGGGCCAACCAGGCCGTGATGGCCCGCAACTTCGGCGCCGAAGTGTGGATGGTGAACTGTGTGGGTGACGACGCCTACGGAACGATGGCGCGCGACAACTTGTCGGCGCGCGGCGTCGACACCACGTTTGTCCATCAGGTGCCGGGCTCGAGTGGTGTTGCCCCCATCTGGGTGGAGCCCGACGGGACCAACCGCATCATCATCGTGCCCGGAGCCAATCATGCCCTCACCGCGGAGCAGGCGGTAGAGGCGGTCGAGGCCATCCGACCGAACGTGGTGATCGGCCAGTTCGAGATCCCCCAGGAAGTCACCGCGGCCGCATTCGGCGCAGCACGAGCGGGCGGAGCGACCACGATCCTCAACCCGGCCCCGGCCGCGCCGATCGACCCGGCCCTTCTCGAGGCGTGCGACTGGGTGGCACCGAACGAAGTCGAGTTCGCGCTGATGTTCGATCGGGCCGAGAGCGATCAGAGCCTCGTCGAGGTGGCCACCACCCTCGGGTGTCGCCTCGTCGTGACCTTGGGAGCAGCCGGATGCGCCCTCGTCGAAGGCGGACGGGTCCATCGGATCACGGCGCCAGAAGTCGTGGCAATCGACACGACCGGCGCCGGTGACGCGTTCGTCGGCACGTTCGCCTTCGGGCTCGGCATGGGGTTGGGCGATCATGCCGCGGCATCGCTCGCCAACCAGAGTGCCGCCGCCAGCGTCACCCGGCCCGGCACTCAGACCTCCTTCCCCTCCCCGGATGAAGCCAGGCGACTGCTCGAGGCGCTAGCCCACTGACGCGCCCGACAGCAGGAAGGTTGCGGTGGTGGACCATCACCCCTCCATCAGGGTGATCAACTCCACCCGATCGGCCAACGATTCGATCGGCAGGCGTTTCTCCACCGACCGAACCGCCTCGTCGAGCCCTGGTCCCTGGTGGCCGATGGTGACATGAGGCGTGGGGTCCTCGTGGGCTCCTTCGTACGGTGGATGATCTGGAAAGGCGCTCCACATCGCCGCGAGGAGCCGGCGAAAGACCGCATCGGGCTCGGGGGCCAGATATGCCACCTCGTCCCCAAACCACCTGACCTCGGCCAGGTGGCACGCGAAGGCGGGGAACGGCGCCAGCACTCGTCTGACGGTCGCCTCCACCTCCCCATCGATCTCCGCCTGGGGGAACGAATGGGTACAGCACCGTGACGTGGGACGGCACGCCGGCGGCTGCTGCCGAGTCGTAGAGCACCCGCCACCTGTGGATAACTGGATCGGCGGCCGGGATCGGCACGATGAGGGCCGGGTCACCGTCGAAGGTCATCCTTTACCCCCGATCGAGGCTTCCTCCGAACTCTCGATCTCGACTTGACCCCCGCCCTCGACTCGAACTGGAGCCCTGACGATCAGATCCTCGAGGAGGTGCCGGCTGGAGCCGGCGATCTCGGCGACCGCCCGCTCGAAGACCTCTTGGTTCACCTTGGAGGGCGTACGAAAACCGCTGATCTTCCTCACGAATTGACGGGCCGCGGCCGTGAGCTCGTCATAAGTCACTCCCTCCGGCCTTCGCATTTGCACGATGCTCCTACACATTGCCCCTCCCTATCTCGGTCCTCTGCCAACCCCTGGATCCCGTCATGTTCGGCCACCTGATCGCCAATAGGCCCCGTCCTCTCTGGTCAGAAAGCCCTCATCCACCAAATAGCGCCGCAGTGCAGCAAAGTCGGGATGGAAGAGCTGCAACATGAAGCTGACCTGGCGTTCTGGATACTTGACCCCGGGCTCGAACTCCTGAGAGAGCCGCTCCAGCACCACCCGCCGCTTTGCTCGCTTCTCCGGAATTCGCGACAGTCGACTGCCCGAGAAGAAGGTCTGCAGAGTCTTGACTTCGTCGGCGGACCAGGGGCCTTCCACCACCTCGGCGGAGGCCTCGGCGAGCCTGGGGGCGGCCGCGGCGATCTCCCACAGTGCCTCCTCGATCAAGACACCGTCGACCATCAACCCGGCGGCCTCGAGGCTGGCGAGTTCTTTCAGAACCCGGCGCTGGTCGACCCCGAGCGCCTTGGCCAGCTTGTCGACGTCGATGGGGCCGATGGCCGCATGACCGAGGATGGCCAGGCGGACCCGATCGACCACCAGCCGAAGGAAATCAGGGGTGTCGAGCACGAGCGAAAGGGTACCCAGTGGAAGGTACTTCGCCCCTTCGCAGGCTCCCCCGGGGGCTGTACAACGACTAGAGGTAATGATCGAACTCGAACGCAGCCGACCGACGACCCGCCGGCGATTCGCAGGGTTGGCCTGCCTTCTCGCGGCATTCGTGCTCGCGGCTCCGCCATCCGGCGCCCAGGAACCTGAACCCGTCGTCCGGGTTGTGTTGTACTTCTCACCGACCTGCGGGCACTGCCATTTCGTCATCGACGAAGTCTTGCCGGGCATATTCGAGGAGAACGGCGGCGAACCCCAGGTGTTCTACGACGAGGCGTTGCCGGCGGGGGAAGTGGCGTTCATCCTTCTCGACAATGGCACGCTCCAGGTCCTGCTCGTCGACGTGACGACCGAGGCGGGGGGAGCCTTCTTCCATGCGGCCTCCTCGGTATTCGCGATCGAGTCGCAAGGGGTTCCCCGGCTCATCGTCGGCGATGAGGTGATGATCGGCTCGGTCGAGATCCCCGAGCGTCTCCCCGCGATCATGGCGGACTCACTCGAAGCCGGCACGACAATCGACTGGCCCGAGATCGTCGGAATCGAGGCGGCGGTGGCGGCGGCCGTTCCCGCCCGCGATGAGTCAACGACCACGACGGTTGACAGCGAGTCCACCACCATTGGCCCACCGGTGACGATTCCAGCAGCGCAGCCGCCATCTGCTTGGGACCGCTTCCGCCAGGATCCAGCGGGAAACACCGTGTCTCTGGTGGTATTGGTGGCCATGTTGGGAGTGCTGGTCGCGGTGGGCGTGAGGCTTCGCAAGGCGCCCGTGGCGGCGGTGCCTGGCCGAGCGATACCGCTCCTCGCCCTTGTCGGGGTGGGCATCGCCGGGTATCTCGCATTCGTCGAAATAGGCGGAGCCGAGGCCGTCTGCGGACCGGTGGGCGACTGCAACACCGTCCAACAGAGCGACTACGCCCGGCTCTTTGGCGTCCTCCCTATCGGGGTCGCCGGCGTCGTCGGCTATGCGATCGTGCTCGCGGTGTGGGCCGCGGCGAAGACCGCAAGCGGCCGGCTGGCCGACATTGCCTCCATGGCGCTGCTCGGCGGCGCGGTCATCGGAACGGTGTTCTCGGTGTACCTGACATTTCTCGAGCCCTTCGTAATCGGAGCCACTTGCATGTGGTGCATCGCATCGGCGGTGGTGATCACCGCGATCCTGTGGAGTTCAGTGGCGCCGGCACGCTTCGCCGCGTCACGCTGGATGCCCGCTCCTTGAGTGGTGCCGACGGTCAGTCGTCATCGATCGGGTCGCGAATGCAGACCTGGTCCGCGATCAATTCGAGCCGACTCCTGCGCCCTTCCTCGCCGCTCCAGAAGCGACGCTGTACCGAACCGACCACCCAGACTCGTGCCCCCGGCGCTGGCTGGGCGTCCAAGAGCGCGTCGGAGGGATCCCACAAAGTCACCGGCAGCACGTCGACGCGGCGGGTCGGTTCTTCCGAGCGAACGGTGACGAGGTAGCGAGCGAGGCGAGCGCCGCTCTCGAACTGACGCACCTCGGGCGGCGCAGCCAGGCGTCCGGAGACGACCACGAGATTGAGGTCCATGGGGCTTCCTAACCGGGGAAGTGCGGGCAGGCAACGTATCGACCGCATGTGACAGGCACTAGGTTGCGGCCGATGCTGACGCCGACGGTGACGCCCCTCGGGCACGACCTCTACCTCATCGACGCGCTCATGCACGACGACGCCGAGCGACTGGCCTGCTACCTGTTCGACACCCCCAATCGGGTCTTGATCGAGTGTGGCCCCTCCCGGTCGATCCACCACCTGTACGACGCGCTCGAGTCGATCGGGGTGGACGATGTGGCGGCGATGGTGGTCACCCATATCCACCTCGACCATGCCGGCGGCGCCGGCCATTTCGCTGCCCGGTTCCCCAAGGCGGCGATCGGGGTGCACGCAGCCGGAGCGAGGCACCTCGAATCACCTGAGCGCCTGATCGCGTCCGCCACCCGCATATACGGGGAGGAGGGAATGAACGCCCTATGGGGTTCAATGGAGCCGATCGATCCGGCTCGCCTCCTGGTTCTCGATGAGGGGAGCCGAATCCCCCTCGGTGGCTCGCGGGCGATCGAGGTCATGTACACCCCCGGCCATGCCAAGCACGAGTTGGTGTTCGTCGAGGAGCAGACCGGGGGCGCATTCGTCGGTGATGCCGTCGGGCTGGCGTTCCCCCATGGGCACATGGTGCAGCCGGTCACTCCCCCACCGGACTTCGACCCCGATCTGGTCGAAACCCATCTCCGCCGCCTCGCGGCGCGTGGCCCCGCCTTCCTCGGCTTCGCTCACTTCGGGCCCGACCGCGATCCCCAGGCCTCGCTCGACCAGGCAATCGAGCGACTCTGGGACTGGGTTCGCTGGGTGGAGTCCGCCGGCGACGACGACGATCTCAGCCAGCGGATGCGCCAATGGGTGCTCGATGGCTACCGCCGCGAGGGCCATGACGAGGCGACGATCGCTCGATACGACAAGAACACCTTCTGGCCGATGCAGGCAGCCGGCATCAGGCGCTGGCTCGAACTCCGGGACTGATCCGGACCGGCCTCAACCCTCGACCGCTTGCTCCAACTCGTCGAGTCCCGGAAAACCCGGGTCGGTGCCCCGGATGGCGTCGAGGAGTTGATGTGCCGTGGGGAGGTCGCCGAGGCGCGCCGAGGCCCGGGCGGCCACGTACCACACCCGGAGTTCGCTCTCGCGCGGCTCGGCCGAGAGGTTGCGCGGGCTCGTGACCTGCCATGCCTTGTGGTCCTCGCCCCGATCGAGCAGGAAGGACCCGTAGACGACCCTCGCCTCATCCTGGGTCTCCCGATCCGATCTCATGTCGCGCATCATCTTCCACGCGCTCTCGACGTCCTCGGGCCGCTCCAGGGCCCGCAGAACGTCCATCTCCACCGGCAGGTGGGTCGGGTCACCGGTGAGTCGCCGGAAGGTCCGCAGCTCGCGGAGGGCTTGCTCCCAGCGACTCATGCGGTAGGCCGAGAGCCCGATCAACTCACGAATCGTCGGGTCACGCGGCGACAGCTCCTTGGCCTCCTCCGCCGCAGAAAGTGCCCGCCCGTACTTGCTGCTCGCGAAGGCTCTCGCCGACGATTGAAGAAGTTCGGTGGCCGTCAGGAGGTTCTTCTTGGGCGTGACCCGCGCCAGCTCCTCGGAAATCCATTTCGGTAGCTCGCCCTCGGGCGACCAAGGCCGCCGCTTGGGAAGGGTCGACTTGGGCGAATCATCCCGGCTCGACGACCGGTTGCGACCGTTTCCGGAGTCCCGGCTGGTCCCCGACCCGGTACGGCGACCGGAGCCCGACCTCGTGCCGCCTGCAGCGGCATCGCCCCGACCGCTACCCGACCTGCCCGCCCCAGAACCAGTGGCCGAACCGGTACGGCGATCGCTGGAACCGCCCCGATCGGTACCCGATCGACCAGCACCGGACCCGGTGCGGCTAGGTCCACCGCTGCGAGCGGCCCCTGATCGGCCCGCGTCGGCGCCAGACCCGGTGCGGCTGGGTCCACCGCTGCGAGCGGCGCCTGATCGGCCATCGCTGGAACTCCGGCCGGCACCGGACCCGGTGCGGCCCGCGCCCGAGGAACCCGACCCGGACCCCGATCCGCTGGGGCGAGGATCCGATCCCGACGGCTTTCCCGACCGACGCCGGCCGCCCTCTCCGCCGCCGCGATCGCTCGAAGAACTCATTGGTTCATCGTAACGACCTGCCCGGGGGTTTCCGGACGAGAGAAGGCCGCCCCCGAGGGGACGGCCTTCTCTTTGAATAATCCGGCGGCGACTTACTCTCCCGGGGGCCTACGCCCCAAGTACCATCAGCGCTGGCGGGCTTAACTTCCGTGTTCGGAATGGGAACGGGTGGTTCCCCGCCGCTATCGCCACCGGAAACCTTCGAATGCTCAGCACCCTGAGCACTCCATAGCGAGCACGCACATCTTGTATTCGACTCAAGCCCTCGACCGATTAGTACCGGTCGGCTGAACGCATTGCTGCGCTTACACCTCCGGCCTATCAACCTGATGTTCTGTCAGGGGTCTTAACCGCGAACGGTGGGAGGTCTCATCTTGGGGCCGGCTTCGCACTTAGATGCCTTCAGCGCTTATCCGTGCCGTACGTAGCTAACCAGCCGTGCCCTTGGCAAGACAACTGGCACACCAGAGGTACGTCCATCCCGGTCCTCTCGTACTAGGGATAGCTCCCCTCAAACCTCCTGCGCCTGCGACGGATAGGGACCGAACTGTCTCACGCACATTGATCCCTCATTACTGAGGGTGCAGACTATCCCTCCACCCCCTTTCGGGGGGTCGGCGTATTACGGAACTCATATATTTGGTGGATTACCACCAGTGAGTACTCCGTCTCTCCATCAAGGATCAGTCGTTACGGGGTTCAAAGCACCCGTGCGCTCGAATTCGTCTCGAACGACCACTGACGTGACCGTCCTCGACTTCGAAGCGTTTAGGGATGCGAAGTCATCAACCGTTTCACATATCTGCAGGAATCCGACGGGGTCTCGAGGAGGCGGTAGCCTCTCGAGGAGAGCCAGACCAGCTTCGACCTGACGTCGCTTGAACACGACGAACGGTCGAATCTGGGTGAGGATCTCAGAGATCGTTGGCCGTCGCGTAATCACCAGGTCTGACATACCGCCTTGTCGGCGGCGCATGTAGCCCGGTCCTCCCAGCTCCTTCTGGATGAGCGCGAGCCCATCCTCGGCCGTGGTGGCCTGATGGAGCGAGAAGGAGGCTCGGATGTAGAACCCGAACCGGTACTCGCGTTGACGAACGATCTGGAAGCATAAGCTTCCGTCTCCGTCGAAGAATCCTGCAAGGTATGGAAGGAATGACTCCATGGCTCTGAACTTCCCTCGGGATTGTCCTGACACCGTAGTTCGTGCCAGTGACAGGATTTCCCCGATATGAGCCGATAAACACCCTGAAATTACTCTCAGGGGACGCAGTGTGATCTACGTTCTAAACCCAGCTCGCGTGCCGCTTTAACGGGCGAACAGCCCGACCCTTGGGACCTGCTACGGCCCCAGGATGCGACGAGCCGACATCGAGGTGCCAAGCCTTGCCGTCGATATGGACTCTTGGGCAAGATAAGCCTGTTATCCCCGGGGTACCTTTTAGCCGATGAGCCACGGCGCTTCCACATGCCGCCGTGGGATCACTAGGCCCTGCTTTCGCATCTGCTCGACTTGTAGGTCTCGCAGTTAAGCTCCCTTGTGCCCTTACACTCAACGTCCGATTGCCAACCGGACTGAGGGAACCTTTGGGCGCCTCCGTTACATTTTAGGAGGCCACCACCCCAGTGAAACTGCCCGCCAGGCAATGTCCCTGATCCGGATAACGGATCGAGGTTAGAAGCCCAGAATGTCAAGGGTGGTATTTCAAGGTTGACTCCACGAAAGCTAGCGCCTCCGCTTCCAAGTCTCCCACCTATCCTACACATAACACACCAAACTCCAATGCCAAGCTGCAGTAAAGGTCCCGGGGTCTTTCCGTCCTGTCGCAGGTAGTGAGCATCTTCACTCACAATGCAATTTCGCCGAGTCCGTGGTTGAGACAGCGCCCAAGTCGTTGCGCCATTCGTGCAGGTCGGAACTTCATCTAATTCCCCTGTTTCCAGGGGAGACAGACTATGCCTTCATCTCGAAAACGATCGCTCGATATCGTCGAGCGAGTATCGGCGAATCCCACTGGGATTCATTGAGGCTGCCAAACCAGCCACCACCATCAAGCCATGTGGCTCTCGGTGGCGACCCATCCGCATGTGCTCACAGATACGCTCCAGGAGCTCAACATCCGATTGTTTTGCGGAAACCAGCGGCCATCTTCGAAAGTGCGGAAGGACCGACTCGACGATCTTGGAAAGGTTTCGCACCTCCCACTTGATCGTGAGGTCGCTCCGGTCTCGCCGAATCGAGCCGCAGGCGAAGTATGCGTGGATCATGTCCACCACTTGCCGGCGATCCTCGTTCTGGCTGACCGAAACGCTCGGCCGAACCTCCCATCCGACACTCAGCTGAGGTCGTGGGGAGATCGACACCGAGAAACAGCCTTCGCCATCGAAGTAGCCACTGATGTATGACGGCACATCAAACCGACCATCTCGAGAGCCCGCGTGTTGCTCCAGCGATAGATTTGTCATTTCCCCAACATACGTCGGAGGTGTGACAGACACTGGAGCCTCTCCCTTTCGGGATCAGTCGTTACGGGGCCATGTCGACCATTCGACAGAGGGCTTCCCACGGCATTGCCCGCCGGCCTTCGCCTCGTCCTTGACCGAGGCCGCCGGTGTGGGTTTCGCCGTTATGAGCGGGTCTAGATATGCGGGGTTACCCCCGCACCGGGCAAATCAATTACCCGACAAGGAATTTCGCTACCTTAGGCACGTTGTTACTTCCCGCTCTTTCGAGGCGGGCGGTGAGGACATTTCTGCCTCGCTCCCTACGTCGCCGTAGGGGTCGGACTATCTCATCACCGCTTATGCGGTGCCTGGCGTATAGTCTCTGAGGATCCCGATCGCTCGGTTTCCTGCTGATTGTCCGCACCGGACGGATTGTCACTGCTCATGTTCGCACCCTATTGGCCGGGTGCGACACGAACTAGTACCGCCGGATGCTCGGATGTTCCAGCATATAGCCAGGTTTACCAACCGCCAGTTGGTATTCCAACGGTTATAGTTACCGCCGCCGTTTACCGGGGCTTAAATTCAGAGCTTCGCCACCGAAGTGGCTAACCCCTCCTCTTGACCTTCCGGCACCGGGCAGGCGTCACAGCGTATACGTCGTCTTGCGACTTAGCACGCTGCTGTGTTTTTAGTAAACAGTCGCTTGGGCCTAGTCACTGCGGCCCCCTCCGGCTTGAGGACGCGAAGTCCTCTTACCGTACTGGGGCGCCCCTTATCCCTAGGTTACGGGGCAATTTTGCCGAGTTCCTTAACCACGGTTATCTCGCGCGCCTTAGTATTCTCTACTTGTCCACCTGTGTCGGTTTGGGGTACGGGCACCTCGTGCACTCGCTAGAAGGTTTTCTCGACGGCTTGGGCGTTCAGCAGCTTCTCCTAAAAGCGGATCGGCATCGCACCTCAGGCTTTTTGTGAGGTCCGGATTTACCTGGACCTCGCCCTACATGCTTACCCCGGGTCAACCAACGCCCGGGTCTGCTTACCCTTCCGTGTCACTCCATCGCTGGCCTACTACCAGCTGGGTCGGTAGGCCCCGAAGGGCTTTCCTTAGCAAACTGGATTCGGCCTGGGCGCGCACGTGGTGGTACCGGAATATCAACCGGTTATCCATCGACTACGCCTCACGGCCTCGCCTTAGGCCCCGACTAACCCTGGGCGGACGAGCCTTCCCCAGGAAACCTTGGACTTTCGGCGGGGGAGATTCTCACTCCCCTCTCGCTACTCATGCCGACATTCTCACTCCAGCGGCCTCCACGGCTGGCTCACGCCGCCGCTTCGCTGGCCGCTCGACGCTCTCCTACCGAATCCACCGCCTGGACTCGATCCCGAAGGACCGAGTCAAGCTTGATGGATTCCCGCAGCTTCGGTGCTGGACTTGAGCCCCGTTACATTTTCCGCGCAGAACCACTCGACCAGTGAGCTGTTACGCACTCTTTCAAGGAATGGCTGCTTCTAAGCCAACCTCCTGGCTGTTTATGCAATTCCACATCGTTTCCCACTTAGTCCAGACTTAGGGACCTTAGCTGGCGATCTGGGCTGTTTCCCTTTTGACCAAAGAAGCTCATCCCCCATGGTCTGACTGCCGCGCTGTGGCACGTTGGAATTCGGAGTTTGAGTGGGGTCGGTAAGCTTGTAGGCCCCCTTACCCAATCAGTGCTCTACCTCCAACGTGGAACACGCGACGCTAGCCCTAAAGCTATTTCGGAGAGAACCAGCTATCGCCGGGTTTGCTTGGCCTTTCACCCCTATCCACAGGTCATCCCCCAAGTTTTCAACCTTGGTGGGTTCGGGCCTCCACGAGGTCTTACCCTCGATTCACCCTGCCCATGGATAGATCACCCGGCTTCGGGTCTAGAGCACGCGACTAGACGCCCTATTAAGACTCGCTTTCGCTGCGGCTACGGCTAACGCCTTAACCTTGCCACGTACTGCTAACTCGTCGGCTCATTCTTCAAAAGGCAGGCCGTCAGATCACCGAAGTGATCCTCCGACTGCTTGTAGGTAAGCGGTTTCAGGTTCTATTTCACTCCCCTCACCGGGGTGCTTTTCACCTTTCCCTCACGGTACTAGTTCACTATCGGTCGCTGGGAAGTACTTAGCCTTACGAGGTGGTCCTCGCAGATTCACACGGGATTTCACGGGCCCCGTGCTACTTGGGAACTCCATTAGGAGCTCAGTGCGTTTTCGCCTACAGGGCTGTTACCTCCTATGGCCTACCTTTCCAGGTATGTTCGGCTAACGCCTGAGTTTGTAACTCCTCGACGGACCCGGTGGTCCGTCAGATGGCTCCCACAACCCCAGCACGACAACGGCACCGGCCTATCACGTCGTGCTGGTTTGGGCTATTCCCGTTTCGCTCACCGCTACTCAGGGAGTCGCTATTGCTTTCCTCTCCTCGGGGTACTGAGATGTTTCAATTCCCCCGGTTACCTCTTCCGGTCCTATATATTCAGACCGGAGTGACTGGGCATTACCCCAGACGGGTTTCCCCATTCGGAAATCCCCGGATCAAAACCTGCTTGGCGGTTCACCGGGGCTTATCGCAGCCTGCTACGTCCTTCGTCGGCTCCCAGCGCCAAGGCATCCACCGCAAACCCTTAGTAGCTTGAATCATAATGAATACAAGACGCTTGTGCTCGCTATGCAGTTCTCAAGGTGCCAGAGTGAATCAGTGCCACGTGGCTCTGACTCCCTCACGACTAAACAGTGTGCCCACGCCGGCGATCGATCCCATCGGGCCGAAGCCACGATCGGATCTCAACGATTCGAAGTGAATAGCCAGTTCATTGACTAGAAGCTCGAGGTCACTAGGACCTCAGTTGCTCCTTAGAAAGGAGGTGATCCAGCCGCACGTTCCCGTACGGCTACCTTGTTACGACTTCATCCCAATCGCCGACCCCACCTTCGGCAGCTCCCTCCCGTAAGGGTTGGGCCACTGACTTCGGGTGTTGCCGACTTTCGTGATGTGACGGGCGGTGTGTACAAAGCCCGAGAACGTATTCACCGCGACTTGGCTGATTCGCGATTACTAGCGACTCCAGCTTCATGGAGTCGAGTTGCAGACTCCAATCCGAACTGAGACAGGCTTTTAGGGATTGGCTCACCCTCGCGGGATCGCAGCCCGTTGTACCTGCCATTGTAGCATGCGTGCAGCCCTGGACATAAGGGGCATGATGACTTGACGTCGTCCCCGCCTTCCTCCGAGTTGTCCCCGGCGGTCTCCTATGAGTCCCCGGCATTATCCGCTGGCAACATAGGACAGGGGTTGCGCTCGTTGCGGGACTTAACCCAACATCTCACGACACGAGCTGACGACAGCCATGCACCACCTGTCATGGGCCCTTTCGGACACCGTGTTTCCACGGCTTTTCCCATGATGTCAAACCCAGGTAAGGTTCTTCGGGTTGCATCGAATTAAGCCGCATGCTCCGCCGCTTGTGCGGGCTCCCGTCAATTCCTTTGAGTTTTAGCCTTGCGACCGTACTCCCCAGGCGGGGCACTTAATGCGTTAGCTGCGGCACGGCAGACGTCAATGAGTCCGCCACACCTAGTGCCCAACGTTTACAGCTAGGACTACCAGGGTATCTAATCCTGTTTGCTCCCCTAGCTTTCGCTCCTCAGCGTCGGTATCGGCCCAGAGAGCCGCCTTCGCTACTGGTGTTCCTCCCGATATCTGCGCATTTCACCGCTACACCGGGAATTCCACTCTCCTCTACCGAACCCTAGCCACAGCAGTTTCGACCGGCGTCCCGGGGTTGAGCCCCGGGTTTTCACGGCCGACTTGCTGAGCCGCCTACGAGCTCTTTACGCCCAATAAATCCGGACAACGTTCGCCCCCTACGTATTACCGCGGCTGCTGGCACGTAGTTGGCCGGGGCTTCTTCTGA
>JBBEAX010000063.1:0-2984 GCA_040882645.1 Acidimicrobiia bacterium | reverse complement strand
AAGTGTCAACGATGTTCTGATGGAAATGTGTCAACGATGTTCTGATGGTTCTCCGATAGCCCATAGCCCGACGGCGATACACGGAGGTGGCGGTCTGAGTCGCTGGCGGAAGAAGGGTCTTAAGTAGGTGGTTTCAAATACCGAGAGCAGAGGTATATTGCGACAGAGGTTTCAACCCTTAGGAATTACACCTCTGTAGCCAGCTTGACGGGCTAGCGTTCGGCAGGCAGACTCCCGGGAACTAATCCCCGCCCTTCGCCTTCGGGCGAACTGGCGGGGTTTTTAATTCGGGCGCACGTTGTAGTCGGTGTCGTCCTGACACGTGAAGTAGTCGTCGTTCAGAAGCCAGTGGCACCTGATCTCCCGTCCTGGCACCCGAAGCCGGTTGCCCTTGCCGTGCTCGGTTGTCCAGGTTGCGACCTCGGGTAGCGGCTTGCCCTTCTCGTCGGCGATCTCACAGGCCAGCTCAAGGGCTGGTATCTGATCGGTGTCGCGCGAAAGTATGACGGCAACGTCGAACTCGTCCCGAAGGTACCCCGCCACGAGGTCGATCGCGAGGTGCACATCGATTCCCTTCTCCTCCGGCTTTGAGTCCGGCCAGTCCCCGGGGTATCGAAGAGCTCGACTACGTACCACAACGAGATCGCTCAGATCCCACTCCGCAGCCTGACGTTGTTGGGCTGCGGCACTCTTCGGGTCCTTCCGAGGGTTCGGCGCACCGCGATAGATTCGGACCTGGGTCAACTCCCGAGGAACCCGGGAAACTTGCCGTTCAGCGATCCTCTGCCCGAGCGCGGTCGGGCTGAATTGGCCCTTGGTGTGGAAGGCGGATGACCCGAAGTAGGTCGCTCGGGCGCTTCGATAGGCGTTCTGCCAGTCGACTAGGAGCGCCAATCGGTGGTTTGGCATGGTGGGTCATCCTGGCAGGGGCTGGCAGTCTAGGTTCCTTGCTCTGCCCGTGCCGCCTGGGTGCGTCAAGTCGAGCATCGCCATTACGAATTGCGGCCGAGCGCCAGCGAGGCCGATACTGACCCCATGTTCTCGCCCTATTTCCCCGAGCCGTACTCCGACTTCTCCGATCCGGCCAAGAAGGCGGCGTATGAGCTCGCCCTCGCCGGGGTGGCCGCGCGATTCGGGGCGTCGTACCCCCTGACCATCGGCGGCGAGGCGGTCGAAACCGGATCCACGATCACCAGCGTGAACCCGGCGCGCCCCGATGAGGTGGTCGGCACCGTCGCCGCCGCCGGCATCGACGAAGCCGGGCAGGCGCTCGGTGCAGCGTGGGATGCGTTCCCCGCCTGGGCGTCGTGGTCCGCGGAGGATCGTGCTCGCTGCGGGGTGAAGCTCGCGGAGATCATGCGCCGCCACAAGTACGAGCTGGCCGCCATCGAGACTTTCGAAGCGGGCAAGAACTGGCTCGAGGCCGAGGCCGATGTCGCCGAGGCCATCGACTTCGTCGACTACTACGCCCGGCAGGCGGTGCGTCTTGCCGAGCCGCTTCCGGTGGTGCAGGTGCCGGGTGAGGAGAACGAGTCACACCTGATCCCGATGGGTGCGGGGGTGGCGATCCCGCCGTGGAACTTCCCCCTAGCGATCCTGGTGGGCATGGCGATCGGTCCGGTCCTCGCGGGCAACACCCTCGTGCTCAAGCCGGCGTCGAATACTCCGATCATCGGCGCCCGCTGGATGGAGATGGTCGCCGAGGCAGGAATTCCGCCCGGGGTCATCAACTATGTCCCCGGCTCAGGCGGCGAGTTGGGCGACTTTCTCGTCGATCACCCCAAGACGCGTTTCGTGAACTTCACCGGGTCGAAAGAGATCGGACTGCGGATCGCTGAGCGTTCCGCCAGGGTGCATGAGGGCCAGAAGTGGCTGAAGCGGGCCTACATGGAGATGGGCGGCAAGGACGCGATGATCGTCGACGAGACGGCCGACCTGAAGGCCGCCGCCGCCGATGCCGTCCGCTCGGCCTTCGGGTTCCAGGGCCAGAAGTGCTCGGCGGCCTCGCGGCTGATCCTCGTCGACTCGATCCACGACGAGGTGCTCGACATGGTCGTGACGGGGGCGGCGTCGCTCGACGTGGGTCCGCCGAAGGAGAACCGCCCGGTGGGCCCGGTGATCTCCGCCGCCCAGCACAAGGCGATCCTCGCCGAGATCGACAGGGGCACCAAGGAGGCGAAGGTCGTCGCCGGTGGAGCGGCGATCGACAAGGACAGCGGGTGGTACATCCAGCCGACGGTGTTCGCCGATGTGGCTCCCGACGCTCGGCTAGCTCAGCACGAGATCTTCGGCCCCGTGCTCTCGGTGATCCGGGCGAGCGACTTCGACCACGCTCTCGAGATCGCCAACGGCACCGAATTCGGCCTGACCGGCGGCCTCTACTCCAAGGACCGCCGCCGGATCGAAAGCGCTCGCCGCGAGTTCCACGTGGGCAACCTCTACATCAACCGGAAGATCACCGGTGCCCTCGTCGGCGTGCAGCCCTTCGGCGGCTTCAACATGTCCGGCTCGAACGCCAAGGCGGGCGGGCCGGACTACCTCCGCCTGTTCATGGAGATGAAGTCGGTTACCGAGCGGCTGGTGTAAGAGCCTCCAGTCTCCAGTCTCCAGTCTCCAGTCTCCAGCCTTCCGCAAGAGCAGGTCCAGGCTTCTTGTTGGGGGTTTGGTCTGAGCGCCCCCCTCCCCCCTTCGGGGTACTCCCCCCTCCGGGGGGAGAAACGCGGAACCGGCTCGTACGCGTGTGGCTTGGGTTGGGACGGCTCTTTCTCCTCCCCCGGAGGGGGAGGTGGATGCTGAGCGGAGCGAGGGCAGACGGAGGGGGCGCTCAGATCAGACGCGTTGCTAGGAGCCTGGGCCCGCTCCCGGCGATTCACGCGCTGATCCAGGCTCCTTGTGGGGGGTTTGGTCTGAGCGCCCCCCTCCCCCTACCGGGTACTCCCCCCTCCGGGGGGAGAAACGCGGAACCGGCTCGTACGCGTGTGGCT
>JBBEAX010000062.1:0-3006 GCA_040882645.1 Acidimicrobiia bacterium | reverse complement strand
AGTCGTACCCGGCCTGCACCTTGAAGAAGGCGACTCCGCCGGCGGCGACGAGCCCGAGGCCCATCACCATCAACACGATTCCGAGGGTTCTGAGTCTCTTCGACATTGCTTCTTGGCTCCTGTTTTCTCTGTTCCGCTACTTTGTGAAATTTTTCACAAGCAGGTCACCGTCAATATCTCGTATTTCGTCGAAGGTCGATAGAGACGAAGGTCACACCTGTTCTGGGACCAGTCCAGGGCTACCTGAGCACGAGTTCGTTGGCCCGCGCCAACTCCTCGATGGCGTGGGCGTAGTCGCGCAGGTGGGAACGGCGCAAGCAGTACCAGTGGCGAGGTCCGTCCTCGCGCACGAAGAGCACTCCAGCCTCGCGCAGGATCCGCAGATGCTCCGAGATGGTCGACGGGGCAAGGTCGCTGCTCTCGGCGACTTCCTGGACCATGTGCGGGGTGCAGACGGTGAATTGGCGAAGTATCCGGACCCGCTCCGGGTGGGCGAGTGCCTTGCCGATGAGGGCGAGCTGCGTGTCGTCCAGGGCTGGGGGTGGGGGTAGGTCACGCTCGGTACACGGCGGAGGAACCGCGAGGATGTCCATGGGTGCTCCTGAGGGAGGTTGGATCGTCCCCAGCATCTCGCCATTCGACGATCACCGATAGGGGAGTTCGGCAGGGTCAGCCGGCGTCGTCCCAGTTGTCGCGGGCCTCGTTGGCTGCCACCAGGGCGACGAGGAGGGTGGCGATCGGATCGGCCCACCACCAGCCGAGGGCGGCGTTGGCGGCGAGCGCCAGCAGAATGCTCGTCGCCAACACCCCGTCGAGCATGGTCAGCGTCGCCTCCGCCGCCAGGGGCTGGGAGCGCAATCCCACCGCAGCCCGGCGCTTTGCGAACGCCAGTCCGAACATCACGACTGCCGTCGCCGCCAGGTAGAGGATGCCGACAGGTGACTCATCGGCCCGGTGCTCGGAGGCCAGGGCGAGGACGGCACCCACCGTGAGGAGGGCCGCAAGCGCCGCAAAGGCGACAGCCACGAGGCGAAGGGCTCTCCGGTCGTGGCGGGACTCGGTGCGATCGCGCCCCAGGTGCCAGACCACCACGACCGAAGCGAACACCTCGACGACGGCATCGAGGCCGAACGCCACCAGGGCGAGCGAGCGTGCTGCGATCCCCAGCACGAGCGTGACCACGACCTCGCCGGAGTTCCAGGCGATGGTGATCCACTCGAGAAGCACGGCGCGTCGTTCGATGCGGCGGTCGGACATCGGGCCACAGTAGGTGCGGGGCGAGCGGCAAGACTTGGCGGAGATCGGCCCTAACCTTGCCCGATGCGCCGTCTTTTCCTGCTTCTCATGGTGCTCGCCCTCGTCGCGGGCGCATGTGGTGATGACGCGACTCCCTCCTCCACCACCGGCCCCGCCACCACCCTTGCTCCGGGAGGGGCGGATGGCGAGATCACCGCGTTAGTGGCCGAGGCCGAGCGGGTTCGCGGCCTCGAGTTCTTCGATGACCCGATCGTCACGGTCGTCACGCAGGCGGAGCTGGCGGAACGGGTCAGGCTCCAGATCGAAGAAGATCTCGACCCGGAGGAGGTGGCGGTCCTCCAGCGCCTCTATGAGCTCCTCGGTCTGCTCGATGGCTCGGTCGACCTGGGCCAGGCCTATCGGGACCTTTACGCCGAGCAGGTGGGCGGGTTCTACGACGGCGATACCGGCGAAATGGTCGTCTCGGCGGGGGGTTCTGGCCTCAGCGCACTATCCAAGACGATTGTTGTCCACGAGTTGATCCACGCACTCACCGATCAGCACTATGGCTTCGACGACCGCTCGACCACCCTGGTCGATGCCAAGCAGTACGAGGAAGCGGTTGCGCTGCAGGCGCTGGTCGAGGGTGACGCCACCTACTACCAGCTCATCTACATGCAGGAACTCCCGGTCGACGAGCAGTTGGATGCAATCCAGGAGTCTCTAGGCGTCGACACAGCCGTGATCGACTCGCTGCCATCGTGGTTCGGCGAAGACCTCACGTTCCCGTATGACTCCGGCTTTGGGTTCGTCTCCCGGCTGGTGCAGGAGCACGGCATCGTCGGGGTGAACCAGGCGTACGAGCGGCCTCCTACGACCACCGAGCAGATTATTCACCCCGAGAAGTACTTCGCCCAGGAGCCGGCCCGCGAGGTCAGCCTGCCCGCCGCCGAGGTGGCGGGCTACGAGGTGTTCGAAGAGGGCATCTTCGGCGAGTGGAACCTCATGCTCTATCTCCTCGACGGGGTGAGCCGGGGCAACGCGGTGGTTGGCGCGGGGGGTTGGGGCGGCGACCGGTATCGGATGTATTGGAACGGCACTGACCTGTTGTTCGCCTACCTGTATGAGGGTGACACGCCGCGCGACGCCGAGGAGTTCGCCGAGTACCTCATCGATTCCGTGGCGGCGCGCATGGACGTCGGCTCTCCGCAGGGCGGAGACGTCACTACGTTCCCGGGCGGCTCGGTCTACGCGTATGTCGAACGGTCCGGCCAGCGAGTGCTGTTCGTGGGAGCCTTCGATCGCAGTCTTGGTGTCTCCCTGGTCGAGTCTCTCCGCAATGGCGGAGCCCTCCCGTAGAGAGCGCGCGCCAATAGGCTCGCCCCGGGATCAGTTGTCGGGCTTGCCGCAAGCCGACAACTGATAGAACCAGCGACCTATTGGCGCGCGCTCTTAGGCCAGGTGACACGATGGGCGGCGGGTGCCACAATGCCCGTCACATCGGATTAAGGAGATCGGGGGACTATGGACTTCAGCAAACTCTCTATGGGAGTCAAGTTGGCTCTTGTCGGCGGGGCGATCCTCGTCGTCAACCTGTTCATGCCGTGGTACAGCATCGACCTCGGGATCGTTTCGGCGTCGCTCAACGCTTTCGATGCGGAGTTCTTCGCCTGGGGTGGTTCGTTGATCGCGATCGCCGGGGCCGTGGTCCTTCTCCTGAAGTCGATGGGCACCAAGACGGTGAATGCCGGTCAGTTCAAGACCGAGCAG
>JBBEAX010000061.1:0-3075 GCA_040882645.1 Acidimicrobiia bacterium | reverse complement strand
GAGACCACCTCGATCGAATTGGTGCTGCTGGTCAGCCCGGTCACCTGGCGGCACCCGGCGGTGCTGGCCAAGTCGTACGCCTCGCTCCACGAGATGTCGGGCGGCAGGATCACCCTCGGCGTCGGCACAGGGTGGATGGAACGGGAGCACCAGCTGTTCGGATTCCCGTTCCCGGAAAGGGGCGAGCGCTTCGACATGCTCGAGGAGGCTCTCGGCTACCTGCGGGCGGCCTATGCGGATCCACCGCAGGCATTCAGCGGCAAGCACTACTCGTTCGAAGCGTTCGACATGCTGCCGAGGCCGCCTTTGCGGATGGTCGTGGGGGGCAAAGGTACGAAGCGGACCCCCGAGCTGGCTGGCCGGTACTGCGACGAGTTCAATGCGTATCCCGCCCCGCCGGAGGACTTCGCCGCCAAGGTGGCCGTGGCGCGGCAGGCGGCGAACGATGCGGGTCGCGACCCCGACGCGTTGCTCATCTCGTCAGCGGGTGTCCTCACCGCCGCCGACGACGAGGCGGGCTATCGGAAGCGGCTCGAGGAGCGTGCCGCCGAGTTATGGGTGAAGGTGGAGGATCTCGAGGAGTCGATGCGCATGCGCAACTCGCCGCGAGGCACCTGGGAGCAGGTCCGTGAGGTGCTCGGCGGCATGGAGGCAGCGGGGATGAAGCGCTTCTACATCCAGACGGCCAGCGACGATCGGGACGCGCTCGACCACGCCCTCGAGCGCCTGCGGTCCTGAGCCGCGCGGTAGCGGCTACTCAAGCCCGTCGAGCCGCTGCCGATGAATTTCTTGAGTCCGTCCCGGCCGCAGGGTCCCGCAACCCTACGGGGGGTTTCTCCTCCGGCTCCCCGCAGCGTGGCCGCCTCCGGATCTCGAGCGCAGCAGCCCTCCCCACCGGGGGCTGCAGCGCGTGAGGCCTCGCGGATGGGCGGAAGGCGGTAGGCGGAAGGCGGAAGGCGGAAGGCCCCCCTCTTCCTGGAGACTGGCGACTGGCGACTGGCGACTGCGGACACCCGCTACCTTGCCTCTCCGTGTTCCCTCCCATCCGCACCTCCCGCCTGGTGGTCCGGGCCATGTGCCCCGAGGATGGCGCCGTCCTGTGGGAGCGCCGCAACGACCCCGAGGTGGCGAAGTATCAGGATTGGGTGATCCCGTTCCCGCGGGATCGCGCCGACAAGATCGCCATCGATTGCGCCGCCATGGCCGGTCCCGTGAACGACGACTGGTGGATGGCAGCCATCGAACTCGCCGACTCGGGCGAGGTAATCGGCGACCTGGTGGTCCACCTGGAGAACGACGGTCGTACGGCCGAGATCGGGTACACGCTGGCCTCGACCTACTGGCAGCGTGGCTATGCGGTGGAGGCCGCCGCCGCGTTGGTCGAATACCTGTTCGTGACGCTGCAGGTCGACCGGGTGTGGGGGATGCTCCACCCCGATAACCGGCCCTCGGCGATGGTGCTGGAGCGCCTGGGAATGCTGTTCGAGGGCCACACCCGGATGTCCTACTGGCTCGAAGGCGAGGGCTCCGACGACTGGATTTACGGGATGCTGCGGGAGGACTGGGAGGCGTGGCGCGATCGCCCCCGAACCCCACCGGCCGACGTGCGATTGGTCGAGGTCACCCCGGCGAACCTCACCGCTGTGGTCGAGCTGCGCACCCACAAGAGCCAGGAGGTATTCGTCGCGCCCATGGCTCGGTCGCTGGCTCAGGCGCTACGCCCGGGCGATCACGAAGGGACGCCGATCGAGCCGTGGCTGCGGGCGATCACAGCCGACGGCGAGATCGTGGGCTTCGCCATGTTCGCCCTGGTGGAGGGCAAAGACCCCTACCTGTGGAGGTTGTTGGTCGATCGCAAGCACCAACGCCGGGGCATTGCTGCCCGCGCCATGGGCCTGCTGGAGGAGGAGGCCCGGGCGATGGGGGGCAAGCACCTGGTGCTCAGCTTCGGCGAGGGACGCGGCTCACCCGGCGATTTCTACCTTGCCCTCGGCTACGAGCCGACCGGCAACGACCACGGCAGCGAAACCGAGGTACGGAAGGGGCTGTGAGGCCGCTTCCCGCTGCCCGCTCCCCGCTTCCGGCAAGAGAAGAAAGTGGGCATGGGGAGCGTCGTCCTCCGCCGCTTCGGCGGTGACGGAGGGGGCAGCGGTCTCTGCGAGCACTCCACGAATTCTTCCTGCCAAGTGCCAATTGCCAATTGCGGGAGGCGGGCAGCGGGCCGAGCGGAGCGAGGCTTTTCTGTAGTCTTCTCCTCCCGTCCAGAGGAGATCGCGTGGCCAACATTGTGCGAGCGGGCCTGATCCAGGCCGCATGGACCGGCGACAAGGATTCGATGCTGAACAAGCACATCGAACTGGCCCGCCAGGCTGCCAAGGACGGCGCTCAGGTCCTCTGCTTCCAGGAGCTGTTTTACGGGCCGTACTTCTGCCAGGTGCAGGACGACGAGTACTTCGGGTACACCGAGCCGATCCCCGACGGCCCCACCACCAAGGCGATGCAGGACCTCGCCAAGGAGACCGGGATGGTGCTGGTGGTTCCGATGTTCGAGGTGGAGCAGGAGGGCTTCTATTACAACACCGCCGCGGTGATCGACGCCGACGGCACCTACCTCGGCAAGTACCGCAAGACCCACATCCCCCACGTGAAGGGCTTCTGGGAGAAGTACTACTTCCGCCCGGGGAACATGGGCTACCCGATCTTCGACACCGCGGTGGGGCGGATTGGGGTCTACATCTGTTACGACCGCCACTTCCCCGAGGGGTGGCGAGCGCTGGGCCTGGCCGGGGCCAAGATCGTCTTCAACCCCTCGGCGACCAGCCGGGGCCTGTCGATGTACCTGTGGAACCTGGAGCAGCCGGCAGCGGCGGTGGCCAACGAGTACTACATCGGGGCCATCAACCGGGTGGGCAAAGAGCCGCTGGGCGAAAACGACTTCTACGGCTCCTCGTACTTCGTCGACCCCCGCGGCCAAAAGGTGGGCGACGCTGCCTCAGACACCGACGACGAAGTGATCATTCGCGACCTCGACATGGACAAGATCGAAGAAGTCCGCCAGCAATGGGCCTTCTACCG
>JBBEAX010000060.1:384-20044 GCA_040882645.1 Acidimicrobiia bacterium | reverse complement strand
AAAAGTGTCAAGGATGTCCCCGCACGAATGTCAACCATGTCCCCGGTCTTGACACACGGGGGGAGAGAGGCCCGGGAATGAACAGGGTGCCCGGGGAGGGACTCGAACCCCCACGCCCCCTGAGGGACAGCGGATTTTAAGTCCGCCGCGGCTACCGATTTCGCCACCCGGGCAACGGTGTGGAGCATATAGCCTGGGTGGGTGGCACTCGACCCGACTGAGCACATCGTCGCCCTCCACGACGGTTCATCGGTGCTGATCCGCCCGATCCGGGCCGATGACAAGGACGCCCTCACCCGGGGCCTGGCCCGACTGTCCTCCGAGTCGCGCTATCGCCGGTTCCTGCGGCCGGTCACCAGCCTCAACGCTCGGGAGCTGAAGTACCTCACCGAGGTCGACTACACCAGCCACTTCGCCTGGGTGGCGGTGAATCCCGACGACCCCAGCGACGGGTGGGGCGTCGCCCGTTACGTGCGCGACCCCAAGGATCCCGAGGTCGCCGAGGCGGCGGTGGCGGTGGTCGACGACCAGCAGCACCGTGGGATCGGTGCCTATCTGTTGCAGTTTCTCAGCGCCAGCGCCATCGCCAACGGAATCCACACCTTTCGCGGCTGGGTGCTGGGCGACAACGTGGAGATCCTGCGCCCCCTCGAACGCATCGGAGCCAGCCGCAAGCCGGACCACGGGGTGCTCAAGATCGAGGTCGAGTTGAGTGCCGACTTCGAGGGCTCGCCCGCCCAGGAGGTGCTCCGGGCGGTAGCCCGGGGGAAGTTTCTGCCCGAGCCCGGGGAGTGAAGCGGGTGGCAATCGCTAGCCTTCCGGCAACCCTTACAGGAGAACATGAAAGTGAGATGGAGACTGCTGAGCGTCCTGATGATCCTGGCGCTCGTTGCGGTGGCGTGCGGTGATGACGACGCCACCACCACCTCGAGCTCAGGACCCGCCGCCGCCTCGTGTGAAGTGGCCGATCTCGACTTGGTCACTCCCGGCCAGTTGACGGTTGCCACCGGCGAACCCGCCTTTCCCCCGTGGGTAGGCACCCCCACCGGTGACAACTTCGACGAGCCCGAGTCCGGTGTCGGGTTCGAGTCCGCCGTCGTGTACGCAGTGGCGGAGGAAATGGGCTTCAGCGCCGATCAGATCGTCTGGGTCCGCGTGGGATTCGACGAGGCGATCGGAGTGGGCCCGAAGAACTTCGACTTCAACATCCAGCAGTACACGATCACTGCCGAACGGGATGAGGTCGTCGACTTTTCCGACCCGTATTACGCCAATGCGCAGGCCCTGGTGGCGTTCGCGGACAACCCGATCGCCAATGCGACCTCGTTCGCCGACCTGGCGGATGCTCGCTTCGGCGTGCAGGTGGGAACGACCAGCCTCGACTACATCGAGAACGTGATCCAGCCGAACACTACGGTGTCGGTCTACGAGTCGACGGTCGATGCCAAGTCGGCACTGGAGGCCGACCAGATCGACGGCCTGGTGGTCGATATCGCCACCGCCTACTACATCACCGCGGTCGAGATCCCGGGGAGTGTCGTGGTGGCAGCGTTCGGGGCTGCCGATGCTCCGGATGAATTCGGGATGCTCTTCGAAGAGGGCAACCCCCTCCGCGACTGCGTCAACGTGGCACTCGCCGCCCTCCGGGCAGACGGCACGCTGACCACCCTCGAGGAGCTGTGGCTGGTGGACGCCGGTGGCGCCATCACCATCTCCGAGTAGGTGACTCCGACTCCGCTCGAGCGAGTCGAGGGGGGGGGGGGGCCCTCGCCGCGTCAGTCGGAGGAGAACGGCCGCGGTGCCTGGATCGCCGTCATCTCGACGGTCGTGGTCTTCGGCCTGCTGATCGCTCTCGTCCTCAACTCCCAGTACTGGCCGGCGGTGCAGCGCCAGTTCTTCAACTGGGGCCACTTCAAGACCAGCTTCCCGCTGGTGCTCGACGGCTTCTGGCTCGACATCAAGATGTTCATCGTGGCCGAGATCCTGATCCTGGTGATCGGGCTGGCCGTGGCCATGGCCCGCTCACTGCGGGGGCCGGCCTACACACCAATGCGCCTGCTGATGATCGGCTACATCGACCTGGCGCGCGGCCTCCCCCTGCTTCTGCTGATCCTGCTCATGGGTTTCGGGATCCCCTCCCTCCGGCTGCCCGGAGTGCCCAACAGCGCCCTCTTCTGGGGAGTAGCCGCCCTCGTCTTCTCGTACTCGGCGTACACCGCCGAGGTGTACCGGGCAGGCATCGACTCGGTGCCCGAGAGCCAGCGGATGTCGGCCCGCTCGATCGGGCTCACCCAGGGGCAGGCGCTGTGGCACGTCGTGGTACCCCAGGCGGTTCGCAACGTGATCCCGGCGCTGCTCAACGGGTTCGTCAGCCTGCAGAAGGACGTTGCGTTGGTGTTCGTGTTGGGGGTCCGCGAGGGCCTGCGGGAGGCCGACATCTACAACGCCCGCACCTTCAACTACACCTCGTACATCGCGGCGGCGGTGCTTTTCCTGCTGGTTAGCGTGCCGGTGGCCCGGTTCACCGACTGGTACTCCGATCGACAGCGGAAGCGAATGCAGGCGATGAGCACATGAGTGATCCCAAGCTCTCCATCCGCGGCGTGGGCAAGTCGTTCGACGGCAAGGAGGTGCTGCGCGAAGTCGACCTCGATGTCGCCAACCACGAGGTGGTGTGCCTGATCGGCTCGTCAGGATCGGGCAAGTCGACGCTGCTCAAGTGCATCAACCTGCTGGTCCCCATCGACAAGGGCGAGATCGTGCTCGATGGCGCCAGGGTCACCGGACCGGGGGTGAACAGCAACACGGTGCGCCACACGATGGGGATCGTCTTCCAGGCGTTCAACCTGTTCCCCCACATGCGGGTGATCGACAACGTGACGCTGGGCCCCCGCAAGGCCCACCGGGTACCGAAAGAGCAGGCCGAGCAGGACGCCTGGGTGCTGCTCGAGCGGTTCGGCCTGGTCGACAAGGCGCGGGAGTACCCGGACCGCCTCTCCGGCGGACAGCAACAACGGGTGGCGATCGTACGAGCGCTGGCCTCGAGGCCGAGTCTGATGCTGCTCGACGAGGTCACCTCGGCACTCGACCCCGAGCTGGTGGGCGAAGTGCTGGCGGTGATTCAGGACCTGAAGACGGAGGGCATGACCATGGTGGTCGCCACCCACGAGATGGGCTTCGCCCGCGACGTCGCCGACCGGGTGTGTTTCCTCGACGCCGGGGTGGTGCTCGAACAGGGGCCCCCCGCCGAGATCTTCACCCGGCCCCAGCACCCCCGCACCCAGCAGTTCCTGGAACGAATCGTCGAAGCCCGCCGCCTGTAGATAGCCTCAGGTCATGATCTCCATCGATCACGTGATCTTCGTCGTGGAGGACCTCGACCGGGCCGCCGACGCGCTCTTCGAGACCCATGGGCTCGCCTCGGTCGCGGGCGGACGGCACCCCGGGCACGGCACCGGCAACCGTATCGTCCCCCTCGGCACCGCCTACCTGGAACTGATGGCGGTGATCGACCCGGTGGAGGCGGCGCAGAGCCCGATGGGTCAGTGGGCGGCAGCCACCGAGCAGCCGGGGCTGGTACCGGCGGCACTGTGCCTCCGCACCGAGGATGCCGACGAGGAGGCCCGGCGCCTCCGCCTCGCCGCCATCCCGATGACGCGCACCCGCCCCGACGGCACGGTGCTGTCCTGGCGGCTGGTCGGAGTGGACGATATGTTCGGACCCGAGCGTCTGCCGTTCTTCATCGAATGGGAGGTCGACCCCGATCACCACCCCGGGCGCGCCCTGGCCGAGCATCGGGTGACCCCTACCGGCATCGCCGCCCTGGAACTCAGCGGAAACCCCCGTCTCATCGAGGACCGCCTCGGAGTCCACGTGCTCCCGATCACGGTCACCGCAGGCACGCCTGGTGTGAAGTCGGTGGTGGTGGCCACCGAGAAGGGTGAGGCAACGCTGTGAGGACCCTGCTGCCACTGCAAATCGATCGCGACTTCTTCGCTGGGCCTCAAAGCCGTATCGTGGCAAGCCGTCATGTCCGATCACGATCACGACCACGACCACGAGGTGGAGTCCGGCTTCCGGGGCCTGGCTGATCGCCTGCGGCGGGTATGGGGTCACTCGCACAGCCACAATGACGAGGCTCCGTTGGCGGACACGGGCGCTGCGGGTGTGCGGGCCTCGAAGGTGTCCCTGGCCGCGTTGGGGTCCACGGCTGCCCTCCAAGCGGTTCTGGTGGTGTTCACGGGCTCGGTGGCCCTTCTCTCCGACACTCTCCACAACGTGACCGACGCGCTCACCGCGATTCCGCTGTGGATCGCGTTCGCCCTCGGACGAAGATCGAGCTCGAGGAAGTTCACCTTTGGACTCGGTCGAGCGGAGGACCTCGCCGGGTTGGTCATCGTGGCGGCTATCGCGGTGTCGGCGGGCGTGGTCGCGTGGGAGTCGGTCCGCCGGCTGTTCGATCCACGGACTCTCGCCCACATACCGTGGGTGATCGCCGCCGGGCTCATCGGGGCGGCAGGTAATGAACTGGTCGCCCGGTACCGCATCCGGGTCGGTCGTCGAATCTCGTCGGGGGCACTGATCGCCGACGGACACCATGCCAGAGCGGACGCCCTGACCTCGCTGGCAGTGGTCGCTGCTGGCGTCGGTGCCGCACTGGGTGCCGACTGGGTGGACCCGGTTGCCGGCCTCATGGTCGCGGGAGCGATCCTGGTGTTGCTCCGACATGCCGGCACCCGAGTGTTCGGGCGAATCCTTGATGCTGTCGACCCCGAGTTGGTGGACCGGACCGAGCAGGTCGCCGGATCCGTCGACGGTGTCATCTCGGTGGGCGAGGTCCGGATGCGTTGGCACGGACATCGCATGTTCATCACGCTGGTCGCAGCCGTTGATCCCGACATAACGGTGCGCCGGGGCCACGAGATCGCCCAGGCCATCACGCACGATCTCCTCCACGCCTTTCCCTTCACCGTCGATGCCCTGGTCCACGTCGACCCGAGCGGGGAACCCGGCGCCCACGAGGTCACCGCCCATCACGAGCGGTACAGCGACGGAGCGGTCCAAGGCAATGACCCACCAAGGAAGTCTTGACAGGGGTCCCGATGGTCCCTCTCAGCAGATGATCTCGCCGAGCGCGGCGAACCTCAGCATGTGCGCTTGGCCGCTGTGCAAGGCGTACTCATCGACCATCTTGATCAACACCGCACCGAGCGGCCGGCCGTGGCCCTTCCCCACCGCGTCGAGGTCCGCAAGTGCGGCGATGGCGACATCGGCCTTCGCAACCTCGTCGAAGTAGAGCCGGAGATCGGCGTCGATGGTGGCGACCGATCCCCCCGCGTAGTCGTCGTCGCCGTAGTGATCGACCCGGTCCCCGCCGCCCAGTCCCCACGAGCGGTACACATGCTCCATCTGCGCCATGTGCCGGACGAGACCCAGAACGGATAGTTCGACGGGCGGTATCGACCACTCCACCAGCTGTGCCGGCGTCAGGTCACGGAGCTTTCTCGTGAACTCGTGCCGCTGGTAGCCGAGCCAACCGACGAGCTGCTCGCGCAGGTCGGTATCGGCAGCAGGTTGTTCGCGCCTGCTGAAGTCCAAGTTCGAGAGCACGTCGGAGCCCATGACCGCCGATCATACGATTCAGGCCAGCCCGTGGCATCAGGCCGCCAGCCGCAACCCGGAGTGGAGGGCAATGGTCTCGAAGCCACGATCTGCCGCCAGCAAGTCCAGATCGTTGTTGACTGCCACCGCGGCGATCAAGCAGTCGGCGATCGCCACCGGAGAGGCGGCGCGGCGGCAGGCGCGAGCGATGTCGGCGGCAGTCTCGTAGTCGAACAGAGGCCGGATCGGATAGAACCGGCCGGTCTCAGCGATGCGCCGCACCCGGAGTTCCTCTTGCTCGGAGCGGGCACCCACCCGAAGCTCGGCGAGCACCAGGTCGGTGGTGGCGTATTGCAGGTCGGCAGCAAGGGACCGAACCCGGAGGGCGACCGGCGATCCGGTTGCTCGGAGGAACTCGATCCAGGCCGATGTGTCGACCAGGAGCATTCACCGACCTCCAACGCGATCGCGACGCAAGTCCTCCAGGTCACCCTCCCAGCCAAGGCCCTCCAGCTCGAGAAACTCCTCGGAGGTGAGAGCCTCGCCTGCGGCCCGGCGCAAGGCCAGATCCACTGCGGCGCGCTTGGTGGTGACCCGGTAACGCCGCATCACCCGGGCGATCAGATCGTCGTCGATCTCGATATTGGTGCGGGACATTCGGATACCATACACCTTTATACACCTGATGGTGTATCGCCATAACTTACTCGGAGTCAACGAGTGCGAGGACCATCCCGTCGAGCAGGTCCGCTTCGGAAACGGTCACCGAGTCGAGTCCTGACACCCTTACGGCTTCGCGGGCCACGATGGCGCCGCCGAGGAGTACCGGGGCGCGCTTCGGTTCGAGCGACGGGATGGCTGCGGTCTCCTCCACCGTGAGTCCGGACAAGCGGTCGACCAGCCGGTCGAGGTCCGCCATCGTCAGGGCCGACCCGTGGACCGCCTCCCGGTCGTAGGGATCGAGACCGAGCGAGATGGCCGCGAGCGAAGTGAAGGTTCCGGCCACCCCGATCACCCGCGCCGGGCTGGTCGGCAGCCTGACCAGACCGAATATCTCGGCCACCTCGGCCGCCGCTGCCGTCACCCGGTCGGGCGACGCCGGTCGTTCCGGCAAGAGCCGCTCGGTGAGCCGGACCGAGCCGATGTCGAGACTCACCGAGTAGTCGGGGGCGGCAGCGCCGAGCACGAACTCGGTGCTCCCCCCGCCCGGGTCGATGACCAAAGTCGGGTGGAGGCCCAGGAGCGCGGCGGTGGCGCCGCGAAACGACAGGGCCGCCTCCTCGATGCCGTCGATCAGCTCCGGCCGGAACCCCAAGACCCCGGCAACCCGATCGAGGAAATCGGATGCGTCTTCGGCGTCACGGGTTGCCGAAGTGGCGACGGCGCGAACCTGCGACACCCCGTGGAAGCGCAGCCGGGCGGCATAGTCCGTGAGCACGGCGAGGGCGTGCTCGACCCGGCCGGGGTCGAAGCGGCCGGTGGCGTCGACGCCGCGACCGAGTCCGACGATCTCCGTGCGTCGCTCGACATCCACGAGTCCGTCACCGACCAGATCGGCCACGAGGAGGCGGACGGTGTTGGTGCCGATATCGATCGCAGCCTTCACGCCGGCTCCCGCCACTCGGGATTGCGAACGGCCCCTCCGTCGGTGGCGACGACGCAGGTGACGGTGCAGTCGAGCGGCTCCACCCAGGGCGCCGTCACCTCACCTACGGGATTCGGGTTGCCGGCAGCATGGTCGGCGTAGTGGGCGTGAAGGCATTTGACGCCCGCCCGCGCACCGCCCACTCCCCCGCTCGGCCTCGGGTTCGTGCCCTCGGGCACCAGGGCGTCTCGTTCGGCGGCATATCGCTCATGGGCGTCGTCGAGGCGCCTGCCGAATTCCGGAACCTGCGCCGCCCGCCGCTCCATCGCCGCCACCCCGCCGACCGATTCGATCCGCCCGATCCGCCGTGAAGCGAGCGGACAGGTCAGCCAGTAACGGGTAGGAAACGGGGTCCCGTCATCGAGAAACGGCGGCACCCCGATCACCACCGGCATCGCCAAATGGCACCGGGCCACCACCTCCACCTCGGAACGCACCGAACGCTCCAGTTGGGCTTCGACAAACGCGCGATCCTGGTTCACGAGACCAACAGTAAGGGGGAGGCAAGAGCGAAGGGGCGAGATGGGGCGAAGGGCGAAAAGCGAAGGGCGAAACCGCGATAGAGGCTCCCCGGGTTGCGCTTATCACTCACAGGGCCGGCAAGGTTTCGCCTTTCGCCGCCGGCGCCAGCCGGCGTTCGCCCATCGCCAGCCGCTGCGGAGCGACGCTCACTTCTCTACCAAGTCTTTTCCGGTCAAGAAGTCCCAAAGATTGCGCCACCAGGGGGTGGAGGTGCCGAGGTCTATTTCTATCTGGGGATCGTCGGGCTCGTCGCCGGGGGGGACCACCACCACGTAGGCGATGTCGCCGGGGCGCACCAGACCGAACTGCTCGCGGGCGAGGCGCTCGACCTCCTGGGGTGACTGGAGGGCGGCGATCTGGTGCTCGAGGCGACGGTTCTCTTCGATCAGAGCGTCGAGCTGCTGCTGGGCGAGGTCGACCGAGCGTTGCTGGGCGATGATCTGACGGAACGGCAGGACGCCCGCCGCCGCGGCCACCAAGCCGATGATCAGCGCCAGGACCAGGAACGAGCCGAGGCCAAAGCCCCGCTTCTCTTCCCTCTTCATGACGACCACCGCGGGTATGGCGCCATGCCGGCGTACCGGGCACCGGTGCCGAGGCGCTCCTCGATGCGGAGCAGCTGATTGAACTTGGCGGTGCGCTCGCCCCGCGCCGGGGCACCCGTCTTGATCTGACCGGCGTTGGTGGCGACAACCAGATGAGAGATGAAGGTGTCCTCGGTCTCCCCCGAGCGATGGCTCACCACCTGCCCGTACGAAGATCGCTCGGCGAGCTGCATCGTGTGAAGCGTCTCGGAGAGGGTTCCGATCTGGTTGACCTTGATGAGGATCGCATTCGCCGCTCCGGAGTCGATGCCGCGCCGCAGCATGGGCTCGCTGGTCACGAAGATGTCGTCGCCGACCAGCTGGATACGGTCACCGAGGCGCTCGGTGAGTGCCACCCAACCCTCCCAATCCGCCTCGGCCAGCCCGTCTTCGATCGACACGATCGCGAAGTCGGCGACCAACCCCGCCAGGTAGTCGACCATCTCTTCGGCCTTGAGTGAGCCGCCCTCGAGGTGATAGCGCCCCTCGCGGTAGAGCTCGGTGGCGGCCACATCGAGGGCGAAGGCGACCTGGGTACCGACCTCATAGCCGGCCGCGGCGGTGGCCTCCTGCAGCAACTCCAGCGCGTCGCGGTTCGTGGTGAGGTCGGGGGCGAACCCGCCCTCGTCACCGACGTTGGTGGAGAGCCCTCGCCCGGCCAGCACCTTGCGGAGGACGTGATAGATCTCGACTCCCGCCCGAAGCGCCTCGCGGAACGTCCCGAACCCGGCGGGCACGAGCATGAACTCCTGGATTTCCACCGAGTTGGAGGCGTGAGCGCCGCCGTTGAGCACATTCAGCATCGGCACCGGGAGGGTGCGGGCCGAGGGCCCTCCGAGGTACCGGTAGAGGGGCATCCCCACCGAGGACGCTGCCGCCCGGGCCACCGCGAGGGAAACGGCGAGAATGGCGTTCGCCCCGAGCTTTTCCTTGTTGGGGGTGCCGTCGAGATCGCACATGGCGACGTCGATCGCCTCCTGGTCGAGCGCATCCATGCCGACGAGCAGCTTGGCAATGGGTTCGTTGACGTTCTGGACGGCCCGCGTCACGCCCTTGCCGCCGAAGCGGTCTCCGCCATCTCGAAGCTCAACGGCTTCGAGCGCCCCCGTCGATGCCCCCGATGGAACCGCCGCACGACCGAAACTTCCGCCAGCAAGGAAGACTTCGGCCTCAACGGTCGGGTTCCCCCGGGAGTCGAGGACTTCGCGGGCCCGGATCGATGTGATGGTCGTCACGGGCCCTCCTGGTCATATGAAGGTATCACGGGTGATGGGCAAATCGGAAGCATTGGCCTCGCATCCACTCGGCCGCAATTCGCAATTCGCAACGGAACTATCCCTTTACTGGATAGATGGGGGGTCTGATTGACCGCCTCAGAACACCCATCGCTCCATAGCGTTGAGCAGGCGGGCGACCGACCCACCGATTTCTCGGAGCAGACCGACAACCGGCTGACCATCGGCCCCGGTCCCCGTCTCCCAGACGACTATCGCAACATCAAAGTTGGGGTGGGGATCACCTTCGCGACGGGTCGCGGCGCGCATCACCATCAATACATCGCCGTCTTTCAACGGCTTCGGTGGCCGAGTTGGTGTGAGCGTCAGTTCCAGGCCATCAACGAACTCTCTGACACCCTCAGGGAAGTGATCGACGCGGCCCGCGAAGGTTCGGTGTCGGATGCGGTACTGGCCCACTGCGACCGGCACAAGCAGATGGTGCTTGTCAGCGATGTTCAGTCGGTGGAGCAACCACAGGCATGGATTCCCTCCGTTGTATGGCTTCATCGCCTTGACGATGCGGAGAGCGCGGCCCGAGACGCCTGGAAGTTTGTTGGCAACGGTGTTCTCGAAGACCTTCTTGGACCAACCAAGGGGGAACCCCGAGGTGTCTGTAGGTGCCTCACCCCCGTTGAGAATCAGTTGCTCAGCCAGCAAATCCAAGGCTGTGCGGAGGTTGTGGAGGGCGTCACCGACAATCGGTCCCCATTCGGGTGGAGGTTCCCGCTTGACCCGAATGCGGTACGTCAGGTCTCCCGGTTCTGGGTCATTCTCGGTGGCGATCCGTTCTTGAGGGTTCGTTGCGCCCCACCTATCGATGGCTTCCTTCAACTCATCGATGTGGCGGTTGGCGCGTTCGAGTTTGAGCCGGGGACCTTGAAGCGGATCAGCCATGCTCTACTCTCAAAGGAGACTCATGGAACGCGACGAGCCTACGCAGTCCACCGATCAGGGGTTGGAGATACCCGTTCCGAAGAAGGGCGAGTTCTTCAAGAACCTGGAGCGCGCGGCGAAGCCGACGCCGTGGTGGCGTCGGCTATGGACGCGCCGCTCGGAGAAGTAGCGACAGGAACATCGCGGTCGGTTGGTCGCGGTGGTTCCAACGCCACACGTATTCGCTCAGGTAGCCCTGAAGATGCTTAGCGGACACCGAGTGGTACACGCCCGCGGATACCGTGCTTCAGGAGCGCCCAGAAGCCCTCAATCGTGTTCGTGTGGACATCCCCGCTGACGTACACGCCTGTGGAGTGGTTGACCCTCTCATGCGTGTACCCACGGGCCGCAATCCCGTTGTAGGCCGCGTATTCGTCGGTGTAGATCATCGACTCGGGGAGGACCCGCTTCTCCACACGGGAGAGCATTTCGGCTCCCGTGAGGTTCGGCATCGTGTACGCGGCGATCTTCCCGCCACGCTCAACCATGCCGAACACCGGAGTCTTGTGGGAGTCACGACCGGGACGCCCGCGAGGGGTGCCTTTGCGACTTCCGCCGATGTACGCCTCATCCAGTTCGACCGTGCCGCCCATCGGCGCGCCTTCATCGAACATGACTTCTTGGCGAATGAGTTTCATCATCCGCCACGCCGTCTTGTAGGTGACACCGATCTCCCGTTCGAGTTGCTTGGCGGAGATTCCGCATCGGGTGCTGGTCATCAGATACATGGCGTAGAACCACAGGTGGAGCGAAGTGGACGACTTGTGGAAGATCGTCCCCGCGGTGGGGTGGACGTGGGTTCCGCAAGCGGTGCAGGTCCACGACTGGCGCTGCTGCGCGGTGTCATACCGCTTGAAGGCGCGGGTCTTGCCGCACTTCTCACAGAAAGCATGTTCTCCGTCAGGGGCATAGCGGGTGCGCCACAGCCAATCGAGGCAGGTGGCGTCGTCGGGGAAATCCCGCATGAAGTCCATGAGGGTGTAATCCGACTCCGAAGAAGCGGCTCTGACCGGGTTGTTTCTATCTACATGCGCCATACCCTCAATGTAGAAGCAGGGTGTGACAGATTCGGGGCGGCGGCATGACTCGGGAGGAGATATTCAACGCCTGGGATGAGGCGTCACGTGCCGGTCGGAGGTTCATTCAGAGGATCGAGGAAAACGAGCGTCAGGTTCTCGCGCGGGTTGGGTCCGTAGTCTTCCTCGGCGTGGCGCATGAAGACCGGGCCGAGAAATCCCAGGAGGTCCACGGCGAACGCTTGGATTGCGAGTCGGGTTTCGCTGTGCAAGAAATTGGCGATCAGCCCTTTGGCTTCTTCTTGCTTCCCGTCGGCCCAGAGTTCCAAGACGCTGAAAGCAGCCAACTTCCCGCGTTCGCGGCCGTCCTCCCCTGCCGCCGAGGAATCCATATCCATTTTGGGGAGGCTACGTGAATCTCTCCAGTAAAGGGATAGTTCCGATTCGCAATTCGCAATTCGACGGAGGCAGAGGGCGCGGCCACACGTCTCACGCGTCTGACTGTTGGCCGTTGGCTGTTGGCTGTTGGCCTTCCTGGGCCTTGGCTCGCTCCCACAACGCGTCCATCTCCTCCAAGGTCATTCCTGTGAGATCTCCCTCGGCTTCGATGGTGCGGAAGCGGTGGTCGAAGCGGGTCGTGGCGGCGCGGAGGGCTTGCTCGGGGTCGACGCCGAGACGGCGGGACAGGTTGACCACCGAGAACAAGAGGTCGCCGACTTCTGATGCGATCTCGTCGGCGTCGGCCTTTCCGGCGGCTTCGATCACCTCGGCGATCTCCTCGTGCACCTTGGCGATGACGCCGTCGAGGTCGGGCCAGTCGAACCCGACTCCGGCGGCCCGACTCTGGAACTCATGGGCCCGGGCCAGCGCCGGGAGCGAGGCGGGGACCCCATCGAGAAGCGACTCACGCGACTTCTCGTCCTGCTTGAGTCGCTGCCAGTTGGCCATCACGTGCTCGGCAGTGGTCGCGTCGACATCGCCGAACACGTGGGGATGACGGGCGACGAGCTTGCGACGGATCGACTCGGCCACCTCCTCGACGCCAAAGACCCCCGCCTCTGATGCCAGCGTGGCGTGGAACACCACCTGCAGCAGCAGGTCACCCAATTCCTCCTCGAGATCGACGTAGCCGGGTACATCGACCTCGCCCCCCGGTGCGCCGGCGGGCAGGGCCTCGATCGCTTCGAGCGCCTCGTAGGCCTCCTCGAGCAGGTGCTTGGCCAGGGTGTGGTGGGTCTGCTCGCGGTCCCACGGGCACTCGGCCCGCAGCCGGGCATTCGTCTGCACCAGACCCGGCCACCCTGGGGCGGCCACATCGAGGAAGAGCGACACCCGCAGACCACAGTGCTCTTCGCGGAGGCCCTCGACGGTCAGAACCGTCACCGATTCCTCGGATGCGCCCAGGTCGGCAAGCCGGGTGATGGGGGTGTCATACGGCAGCAGCGCGAGCAGCGAGTCACGCACCGCATCGATGGCGCCCCGACCGTCGATCTGGGCGAACACCGTCGGCAGATGAAGCAGCAGCGGCGCAGGCAGATCGTGGGCGTCGAGCACCTGCACGCCACGCGCCAGCGGATCCAACCCGACGCGGGCAAAGGCCAGGTCGAGGAACGACTCCCCTGGATGCAGCTCGATCGAGGGTGCCTCGGCGCGGAGGAGCGCCACCGCCCGCTCCCCCACCAGCGCGCTTCCGGGAACCGCGTAGGTGACGGGGCCTCGAACAACCGCCGCCAGCACCCGGTCGGCGATCGCCCGATAGACCCCTTCGAAGTCGGCACCGGCTTCGTAGAGGTCGTCGCAGCCGATCACCGGACGCCGCGCCGCCAGGTCGGCGGCGGCGGGATGGGCCACGGTCCGGAGAATCAGCGGTACCGCAGGGTCGAGAAGCACGTCGACAATCGACGGAGGAAGACGATCCAGGCCAGCCGGGCCAAGACCGACGATGCGAACGGTGCTCACTCGCTTGGCGGGAGGATCCCGAAGGCGGTCCACGACCCGTACTTCGGGTCGAGATCGACCACCGCGTCCTGGAGCCGTTCGGTGAGCCAGGCGGTCCACAGTTCGTTCACGTCGGCCGCAGCCATGTAGTCGCGCGGGTTGGCGGCCACCTCTTCGGGGGTCGCCGCGGTACGGTCGCGGACCAGCAGGATGTGGTAGCCGAATTGCGACTGGGAGGGCCCGACCGGCTCGCCCACCGGGGCGGCGAGGGCGGCCGCGGCGAACTCGGCGGGATACCGGATGGCGACCTGGCATCCGAGATCACCCTGAGGCGAAGTGTCGGTCGAGACCTCGTCGGCGAGGGCACCGAAGTCCTCGCCGTCGGCGAGACGATCGAGCGCTGCCTGTGCATCCTCGATCGTGGTCAACTGGATGTGACTGACGCACACGGTGGTGATCGCCGTCGGGTCGGCAAGGATCGAATTGGTGAGGTTCGGATCGGTGGTGAGGTTGCGCAATACGGCTTCGCGCAACACCGCCACCTCGGCGTTGTGGCGCAGCATCTCAGGCCCGGCGTTCGGCACCCCCAGGTACTCCGCCGGCTGCAGGCCCTCGGCCTCCATCTGATCGACCATTGCCTGATGGACGCCATCGACCTCCGTCTCGTCCAACTCCTCGCCGAACTCGGCTCGAAGGGCGTCGACCAGGACGACCTTGGCGATCATCCCGAAGAGCGTGGAACGTACCCCGGCGTCGATCGTCAGTGAATCCGTGTTGTACAGGTCGCCGAGGTCCCCTTCGGTGATCACGGTGTCACCGATGGCGGCGACCTGCGCTCCCGAGCCGCTCGAGCAGCCGGCGGCGACGACAGCAAGGGCAAGTAGGAAGGTCAGGGTGCGGCGCAAGGGGTTCATCCGTCTTCGGGGGGCCACATTGTACGAACGAAGTCGGCCAACCGGGCCGCCGGTGCCTCGGGCGGCAGGGGGAGGAACAACGACCGGTCCCGCATCACGGCTCGGCTCGAGATTCGCTCGAGACGCACTTCCTGGGACGCCGTCAGCGTGACCGGAGCCAGACGCACCTCGCGCCGCATCGCGACGATCTCGGTGATCCCCACCCGCAACGCCTCCACCCGCAGTCGGGCGATCTCGATGAGGACCCGCGCCCGTTCGGGAAGGGCTCCGTAGCGGTCCTCCCATTCGACAACCACATCGTCGATCAAGTCGTTGGTCGTCGCCGCGGCGAGGCGCCGGTAAGCCTCGAGGCGGGCGTCCTGGTCGGGCACGTAATCGTCGGGGAGATGCGCCTCGACCGGCAACTCGATCCGAACCTCGGCCGTGGGCTTCTCCCGGCTCGCCCCGGTCTGGAGCTCCTCCACCGCCTCGGCGACCAGCTCGATGTAGAGATCGAAGCCAACGGCGCTGATGTGACCCGACTGAACGTTGCCGAGCACGCTGCCCGCACCGCGGATCTCGAGATCACGCAACGCGAGCTGGAACCCCGAGCCGAGATCGTTGAACTCTCCGATCGCCTCGAGACGCCGGTAGGCCTCCTCGGTAAGCCGTTGCTCCTCCGGATGGAACAAATAGGCGTATGCCCGCTGCGATGAACGGCCCACCCGGCCGCGTAGCTGATACAACTGGGCGAGTCCCAGCAGGTCGGCGCGCTCCACGATGAGGGTGTTGACCTGGGGAAGGTCGAGCCCCGACTCGATGATGGTGGTGGCCACCAGCACGTCGTACTCGCCGTTCCAGAAGTCAAGCATCACCTGCTCCAACTGGCCCTCACTCATCTGCCCGTGAGCGATGGCGTATCGCGCCTCGGGCACCAGTGCCCGCAACCGGATCACCGCGTGGTCGATCGATTGGATGCGGTTGTGCACGTAGAACACCTGGCCCTCACGCAGCATCTCGCGCCGGATTGCCGCCGACACCGTCAACTCGTCGTAGGGGCCGACGAAGGTGAGGATTGGGTGGCGGTCTTCGGGTGGAGTCGAGATGCGGCTCACGGTGCGGATGCCGGTGAGGGCCATCTCGAGGGTCCGCGGAATCGGGGTGGCGGTGAGGGTGAGCACATCCACCGAAGACCGCAGCGCCTTGATCTGATCCTTGGCAGTCACCCCGAACCGCTGCTCCTCATCGACGACGAGCAGACCCAGGTCGCGAAAGGCGATGTCGTCGCTGAGGAGCCGGTGGGTGCCGATGACGATGTCGACACTGCCATCCCGTATTGCCTGGACGACCGCCTTCTGCTGCTGGGGAGTCAGAAAGCGACTGAGCATCTCGACCCGCACCGGATACTCGGCGAGCCGCTCCGAGAACACCTGAAAGTGCTGCTGCGCCAGCAGGGTGGTGGGCACCAGCACCGCCACCTGCTTGGGTTCTTGCGCTGCTTTGAACGCCGCCCGGATCGCCACCTCCGTCTTGCCGAAGCCGACGTCGCCGAACACCAGGCGGTCCATCGGCGCCTCCGACTCCATGTCGGCCTTCACATCGGCGATGGCCGTCAACTGGTCGGGCGTTTCCTCGAACGGGAAGGATGCCTCCACCTCGCGCTGCCACGGCGTGTCCGGCCCGAAGGCGACCCCGGCGATGCTCGCCCGGCGGCGGTGGAGGGCGACCACCTCCTCGGCGACCGCGGCGACCGCCTTGCGCACCTTTCCCCGGGTGCGCTCCCAATCCGCCCCACCCATCCGGCTCAGCCGGGGCGACTCGCCGCCGGTGTACGGCCTCACTGCCGCCAACTGGTCGGTCGGCACGTAGAGGCGGTCCTGGCCGGCGTAGGCGATCAGCAGATAGTCGCGTTCGATGCCGCCAAGCCGGTTGGTGACCAATCCTTCAAAACGACCGATCCCGTGGTGGTGGTGGACGACAAAGTCGCCGGGGCGGAGATCCCCGTAGGACGGGGACACCTCTCGCGGGACGGCATGTGCCCGACGATGCGACCTCCGCCGGCCGGCGATCTCCTGCTCGCCGAGTACCGCCACCCCCAGGTCGGGGGCGACGAAGCCCCGATGGATCCCCCGGGAGATGACCGCGGAACCCTTGCCCAGGTCGCGGGGGAGCACCATGCCCTCCTCCGCCAGGACACGCGCCACCCGGTCGGCGGGCCCCTCCCCGTCCATCGCCACGACGACGAGAATCCTCTTGGCCATCAGGCGGCCGATCCCGGCGGCGACCGATTCCGGATTGCCCGGTTCGGCGTCGAACCCCCCGATCGTGAGCGCCTCCTCACCTGGTCGAGCGGCGATCGCCGGAGCCTCGAGCAGTCGGTCGGGCGGAAGGGCGGCGTCCAGGGGAAGAAACAGATCGGGGTGCTCGCCCGCCTCGGGGGCACCGGTGCCCCACGTCGGTGCCAGGACCACGGCGAGTTCCGTCTCCTCGCGGGTCAGGTCGAGAGCCCGATCGTGTGCCCGCGGAGGCTCGAACAGCACGACGGTCGACCGGGCCTCATCGATCGCGGAAACCTCGTCCGCCAGCCACGGAAGCCACGACTCGATGCCAGGGAACGAGGCACCCTGGGCGATGCGGTCCCAGGTGGAGGCGGCCCATGGCTCGCGCTCAACGAGGGCCCGGGCCCTCTCCGCCAGCTCGGGGCCGGGACGAACCTCACGGGCCGGGAAGGCCGTCACCCGCGGCAGCTTCTCGGCCGACCGCTGCGTGGTGACCGACACCGTGGTGATCTCCTCCACCCGGTCCCCCCAGAAGTCGATCCGCACCGGTTCCCGACCCTGGGCCGGGTACAGATCGATGATCCCGCCGCGGACCGCGAACTCACCGCGGGTCTCCACCCGATCGGTACGGTCGTAGCCGGCTTCGGCGAGCCGGTTCACCAGCAAGTCGAAGTCCACCTCCTCGCCCACCGAGACGACCACCGGGTCGGTTGGCGAGGGCGAGACACGCTGGATCGCCGCCCGGACCGAGGCGACCACCACCACGCCGGCTCTGCCGGTCCGCAGGGCGTGGCGCGCCGCCGCCCGGGCCGCCATGGTGCCGACGTTCGGCGACACGTGCTCGAATGGCAGGGTCTCCCAAGCTGGCATGAAGAAGGAGTCGGAGACGAACAACTCGACATCGTCGGCGAGGTCCTCCGCGTCACGCTCGCCAGGGACGAGGGCGAACACCGGTCCATCCGCCCGGATGGCCAGTCCGGCGAGAAAAAGGGCGCGCAAGGGCGCAGGCACCACCAGGTGCCCCGGGATATCGATCGGTCGCCGGTCGCGCCAAACGGCGGCCAGCGCCTCGAGCGGGGCCGTCACGCGCCGCAGGGTAGAAGGGTGCGAGAAGTCCCCAGCGCGGCGAGGGGAGAGGAATAAAGAATCCGTTTCTCCCCCCGGAGGGGGGAGTACCGAGGGAGCGAAGCGACCAAGGGGAGGGGGCCGTGCGGCGACCCGACGCGTTCTTCTACCGCCTCACGCGAGTGTCCGTGCACTAACCGCCGCACGGCCCCTCCGTCTCGCTCCGCTCGCCACCTCCCCCTCCGGGGGAGGAAACTTCAGCCCACCAATCCCTGCTCCCGGTACCAGGCCACCGTGCGCGCCAGCCACTCTTCCGGCGGGGTGTAGCGGAGACCGAGATCCCTCTCCGCCTTGCTGCCGTCGAAGACGTGGGCGTGGCGAACCTCGCGTGCCATCGCCCGGCACAGGGGTGGTTCCTTGCCCACGGCTCGCCACAACACCTCGGTGACGGCGGCCGCCGTCGTCAGAGTCCATGCCGGCAGATAGCGAAGCCGATGATCTACTCCGGCAACGCGGCGAAGCACCTCTACGGCCTCCTCGATGGTCGGTGACCAGCCGTTCACCAGGTACCGCTCGCCGGGGACGCCGACCCTTTCGGCCAACAGGTGCGCCGACACCGCATCGTCCACGAACACGAGCGGAAGGCGGGTGCGGACCGCCCAGCGGAGCTTCCGGTTGAGGAACCCGATGAAAAGCCGGGCGGTCCCGTGGGTGCGGCCCGGCCCCTGCACCGACGACGGATTGACCGATACGAGATCGAGTCCGAGGGCGGCGGCGTCGGCAAACGCGGCCCGCTCGGCTTCGTGCTTGGACCGGGCGTAGGCAGATTGGTGATGCCCGTGGTGCACGGTGGCCTCGGTGCCGACGGTCCCGCGTTCCTCTCCGATCGTGGCGGCCGAAGAGGTGTGCACGATGCGGCCCACCCCCTCTCGCCCCGCCGCGGCGATCACCGTCCGGGTACCGGCGACGTTGACCGCGAGGCGCCTCGGATCGCACATCGCCACCTCGCCGGCGGTGTGAAAGAGCGTGCCGCAGCCGCGCAGGCTTCGAGTCCAATCGCCTGGTTCCAGCAGATCGCCGCGCACCGCCTCCGCCCCGGCGGCGACCACCACCCGTTCCCCCTCGTCGGAGCGGACCAGAGCGCGCACATGCCGTCCGTCCACGACGAGCCGGCGCAGCACCGCCCCGCCGACGAAGCCCGAACCACCGGTGATGAAGACGTCAGGCACTGACGCGGTTGGACCGCAG
The DNA here is from genome assembly GCA_040882645.1 of Acidimicrobiia bacterium. Classification (GTDB taxonomy): domain Bacteria; phylum Actinomycetota; class Acidimicrobiia; order Spongiisociales; family UBA11373; genus JAUYIV01. The sequence goes on along the minus strand of JBBEAX010000060.1, from coordinate 1,043 downwards.
CACCCGGGCGAAGCGACTGAAGTACTCGAAACCCGACATGACTGTCACCGCCACCGCGGCGAGCATGGCCCACTCGTCTGGATGGAGCCCGCCGTACGTCTCGGGCACCCGCAGCAGGGCGAGGAAGATCGCCATGAACTGGACGTTGACCTTGATTTTTCCCCAGATCGATGGAGGGACGGATACCCCATCCATCGCCGCCACCCCGCGGAGCCCCGATACTGCGATCTCCCGTCCGATGATGATGAATGCCGCCCACGCCCAAGCACGATCCACGGCGACCAGGCCACACAGCGCACCGGCCACCATCAGCTTGTCGGCGATCGAGTCGAGAAACCCGCCGAGGGTGGTGGTGATCTTCCACCGGCGTGCCAGGTACCCGTCGAGGAAATCGGTGAACGAGGCCACCCCGATCAGCACCGCGGCGATTACGAACGCATGATCCACCGAGTCGCGGGCGAGGATCAGCCCGAGAATCCCCGGAACCAGGAAGATCCGCAGATACGCCAGGCGGTCGGGAACGGAAATGTGTGACCTCCGGGTGCGTGCGAGCGCATGGTACCGAGCGACAGCCAGAAACAAGGGCGAAGGGCGAAACCTCTTTCGGGGTTTCGCCCTTCGCCTTTCGCCCATCGCCCAGAAGGCTTGGGGCCCCCCCC
>JBBEAX010000060.1:0-374 GCA_040882645.1 Acidimicrobiia bacterium | reverse complement strand
AAGCCTTCTGTCCCTCTACGCCGCGAAGCGGTCGCGGAAGGTGCGCACCTCGTCGTGGGCGGCCTTGACTTCGGCGGCCTGCCGGGCGACTACGACGTTCGCAGCCTCTCCCAGCTCGGCACTGGTGAGTGCCTTCTCGAATTCGGCGACGGCGTGATCCTCACCCGACTCCGCCGCCGACAGCACGGCCGACGGGTCATCTCCTGTCAGGGCATCGGTGAGGGTGATCCACCCACGGTGGAACGCACCCGCCATCGAGCCATCCTCCTTGATCTCCACGCCCTCGCGGGCAGCCAGGTCGCGAAGTTCCTGTGAGAAGCGCGCCCGCTCCTGCGAGAACTCGCGCATGCGGCCTGCGATATCGGTTCGACCAT
>JBBEAX010000059.1:0-3092 GCA_040882645.1 Acidimicrobiia bacterium | reverse complement strand
CCGCACGGCCCCTCCGTCTCGCTTCGCTCGCCACCTCCCCCTGCGGGGGAGGAAAGGTGGGGCTAGGTTCGCTCCGCATGGAGACATCGGAGGTGGGGCACGGTGGCTGACGCATCGATCCGGGTGGAGGAACTCACCGAGGACCGCTCGGCGGACCTCGACCGCCTCTTCTCGTCCGACGACGACACCGACTACTGCTGGTGCATGTGGTTCCTGATACCAGTGAAGACCTTTCACGAGCAGGGCCACGACGACAACAAGGCGGGGTTTCTTGCCCGGATGGAGTCCGACCCTCACCCAATGGGCTTGATCGCCTACGACGGCGACGAGCCGGTGGGATGGTGCGCCGCCGGGCCTCGTGACCGATTCACCCGGGTGCTCCAGGTGCCCACGCTGAGGAACCGGGACAAGGCGGAGGACTCCACCGCCTGGCTGGTGCCGTGCTTCTTCGTGTCGAAGGCCGCCCGGGGCAGGGGCGTCAGCCGGGTGCTGCTCGAAGGCGCCGTGGAACTCGCCCGGAGCCGGGGCGCCCCCGCCATCGAGGGCTTCCCGCTGGCCGGATCGGCGCGCCGCTCGAGCGGCTCCGATCTGATGACCGGGGTCGAGCCACTGTTCGCCGCCTGCGGCTTCGAACCCGTCGACCGTCCCTCGGACAACCGGGTGGTGATGCGGCGCGACCTCGCCTAGGGACACCAACCGGGCAGTTGCGAGCAGAGGTCGATGGTCGAGATCGTCGAGGCGATACCGACCCACGAGCCGTCGCGCACGACTAGCGACTCGACCCCCCGACTGCCGCGGACGAGCTGACGGGCCGCGGCGAAGAACTCACGCGTCTCCCGCTCGACGATCACCGCGTCGTCGGACGAACCCAGCCAGATCTCCATCACCAGGAATTGCAGGCCGCCGTCGCCAAGAACTCGTTGATGATCCGCGCACCACCCACTGATTCCGCTGATGTCCCCGCCCAACTGATTCAACATGATGTTGAGCCAAATCGGCCCTCGCGATGCTTCGAACCGCACCGGCCAATCGATCGGTGTCAGGGGCGTGTCCTCGACGGCGCACTGGATGCCGAGGATCTCCGCGGTGGACTGGGGCGGGTCGGCGTACGCCTCGTTCACCCGATCCCAGCCCCCTTCGACGTAGAGGCCGCACACGTAGGAGTTGCCCGCCCCCCAGTTCGAGTTGAAGCCGAGGGTTCGAGGCGAAAGGCACCCGCCCGCCGCCGGGATCCATTCCGACCCGGTAGCCAGCTCCCACGCAAGACCCGACGCGGTGAAGGACGCATCTCCCACCACGAGGGTGCGAAGCGCGTCGAGTTCGTCACCGATGAGCCCGGAGCGGATCAGAGCGTCCATGCGCTCGCGGTGGCGATAGTGCTGGTCGGTCAACGAGGGGAGCATGGACTGAACCAGGTTCTCGGACGTGATCGTGTCCCCAACCTCGATCGGGATGACTACGGAATCGGAGAGAGCCCACAAGCCCCACCAGTCATCGGGACCCCATTCGACACCGAACAGTGGGGCCACCAGGCCGTAGGAAGGCCATTCGTAGTCCTTGCCGTCCTGCAGTTCTTGGGCAAGGGCGTCCCGGCCGTGCTCATCGAACACCTTGACATCCAGCGGCCTGAGAAACGGCAGGCCCCGGTTCTCGACCAGCCAGGACTGGAGCGATGCGACCCGCCCTTCTAGAAAGCTGGGTTCGAGGCCGTCATCGGTCGGCGTAGTCCGGTCGACCCACGGAACGGTGGTTCTCGGAACGGTGGTCGCTGACTGCGGTGGCGGCGCGGTGCCGGTGCCGGCCAAGAACACGATCACGACGCAAACGGCCACGACGGCACCGATGAGGAGCCGCCGCAGCGTGGTGGGACTCACCCTGGAAGGATATGAGCGCGAGTCCGGCTACGCGCTACGCCCCCTCGTTGCCGCGCTTGTAGTTGCCGGTAGCTTGCGCCATCACCTGCTGGGGATCGCCCTCGGCGACCGCGATCAGGAACTTTGCGGCGCGCTCACCACGGAGCACGGTGGCGACCCTGCCATGGTGGGAAATGACCACCTCGCCGTTCTTGCGAGTCATATGCGAGAAGCCGGTCGGAGCGGGCATCGCACCAGGTCACGATTCTTGACTCTTGACTCTGCCAGGAGGCTGCCCCTGACATCTCAACGCCACCAGACCACCTTTCGACCCTCGAACAGCTCGATTAGGGCCTCGTTCACCGCATCCGGCCGCTCGAGCGGGGGCAGGTGACCGGCGCCGGGGATGATCGAAGTGCGGGCGCCCGGGATCTCTCCCGCCATGGCGCGCATCACATCGGGCGAAATGAGGCCGTCCTCCTCGCCCCCGATCACCAGGGCGGGCACCTCGATGCCAGGTAGCAGCGCGCTGCGATCGGCGCGGTCTCTCATTCCCAGGATCGAGGCCACCATCGTCTCGTAACGGGTGCCCTCGATCATCGAACGCAGCCGCGCCTGCACCTGAACAGACGGCGTGGCGCCGAGGAGTCCGAGCACCATCTCATCGGCCAGGGCGGCGCGACCCTTGTCGAGAAGGCGGTCGACCATGGCGTCCCGCTTGGCGCGGCCCTCAGCACTGTCGGCCGCGGCGCGGGTGTCGATCAGCGTGAGACTGCGGACCAAAGCGGGGCGCAATTCAAACAGCGCGAGCGCGACATACCCCCCCATCGACAGCCCGACGATGTCGGCCCCGTTGGCACCGAGCGCTTCGATCAATCCGGCCACGTCGTCAGCGAGCATTTCCATGGTCAGGGTCCGGTCGGTGGTCGCATCCGACTTTCCGTAGCCCCGGAGATCGAGTGTCACGCACCGGCGCACATGGGCCAGGCCGTCGAGTTGGTCGAGCCAAACGCTGTGATCCAGCGGAAAGCCGTGGATGAACACGGCGAGCGGCCCCTCACCGGCCTCCCGGTAGAAGAGCATCGTTCCATTGACCCGCGCAAACGGCACTGCGTCCCCAATCGTGTCCTCAGGCCTTCGGCCTCCGCCCACCCGACCTTGACCTCAGGCTAGGAGACTTTCTTCCCCCGCAGGGGGGAGTACCGAGGGAGCGAAGCGACCAAGGGGAGGGGGCCGTGC
>JBBEAX010000058.1:0-21093 GCA_040882645.1 Acidimicrobiia bacterium | reverse complement strand
CAACGGTCAACGGTCAACGGTCAACGGTCAACGGTCAACGGTCAACGGTCAACGGTCAACGGCCAACAGTCAGCAGTGGTGTAGGCCTTCGCTGCTGCCGGGAACCGGCGGAACCGTTCGGTCGTCAAAGCGGCCAAAGGAGAACCATGAAGAGATCTTTCGCCCTGCTTGCGTTGCTGTTGGTGGTGGCCGCGTGCGGCGATGCCAGCGCCGACGAGCCGACCACGACCTCCGGACCCGACGGCGGGCGGGTGGCCGTTCCCGCGCCGATCTCGGTAGCCCTCGCCCTCGAGTCGGATGGCAGCGCTCCGGTGCTGGTGACGGGGTACCTGTTCGTGTTGGAGGACGGGACCGTGCTGCTGGCCGACATGATCCTGGAGTCGTATCCACCGCAACCGGGCGGCGCAACGATCGTTGTCAACGGCTTCTCCGTCGAGGGCATGGCACTGGAGCAGGCCGACGCGGCCAGCGGATTCGCCCAGGTCAAGTGGACCGAGGCCCCCTACGAGATCCTCGGCACGGTCGACGGTGGCGTCCTCGTCTACTACGACAACCCCAACGCCTAAGGCGGCCGGGCGCGGCGAAAGCGGTGGCCCCGCAGCCCGCCGGCACTCCTCCGCATGCTCGGCGATCTCCGAGAGGAGACTCGGCGGGCAGCGGGCAGCGGGCAGTGGGTCTTTTGACGCGGCGTCGACTGGTCGTAGCCTTGCGTCCGGCATCGGACAGTCCAGGAGGAATCGGGCGTGAAGACGGTCATTCGAGGCTTGGCGCGGGTGGTCGTCCGGCGCCCGCTGGCGGTGCTGGTGGCGATGCTGGTGGTCACGGGTTTTCTCGGATACATGTCCGGGCAGATCGTGGTCACCGACGGCAACGACGGCTTTGCCCCTGATGCCGAGGCGTTGATCGCGGCAGAGGAGATTGGCGACCTGTTCGGGGATGAGTCGTCTTCTTCGGTGTTCCAGGTGCTCGTTTCGGCCGAAGATGGCGACGTGGTCGACCTCGATGGCCTCGCCACGGTCGAAACCGTCGCCGCCATCATCGAAGGTAGCGACCTCGCCCCACTCTTGATCGCCCGGCCCGGCGAGCCCCCTGTCGTGTCGTACGTATTCCCGATTCGGCAGGCGATCGCGAACGGTGACATCGAAACACCCGCCACCGATGCCGAGTTCAAGCAGGTGTACGCCGTCGCTCTCGAGACCCTCCCACCCGAGGTTTCGGGGGTCGCGCTCCAGCTGATGTCGTCCGACCGGGCCCTCGACAACCTCACCGCGTCGCGTGGGCTGGTACTGGTGTTTCTCAACGCCCCACGCTTCGACGACTCGACCTCCACCCCGGACTTCGATCCGGCGATCGACTACGAGGACTTCCTCGACGTCCAGGTAGACGTCGCCGAGGCGATTCGGACCGCCTCGCTCCCGACCGGCTATTCCGCCGAGCCGTTCTCGTTCGAGTTGATCTTTGCCAGCGGTGACGAATTCGAGGCCGAGGTCGGTCGACTGTTCGGCATGGCGGCAGGGATCATCATGCTGATCCTGCTCCTCGTCTACTGGGTGCGTCCCCGCTCGGACGAGTCCCGCCTCGCCGGCATTCGACGGACGGTTGCCGACATGGCGCTGACGATGGCCGCGATCTTCATGGCCGTGACCTGGATGAACGGCATCGGGGTGTTGTTCGGGCCGAAGTATCTCGGATGGATCGACGACTTCGGGCCGATGAATCAGATCGTCCCCATTCTGTTGATCGGCCTCGGCGTGGACTACGCCATCCACCTCACCACCCGGTACCGCGAAGAGGTTGGCAACGGCGCAGCGGTCGACGCAGGCATGGAGCGGGCGATCCACACTGTGGGGGTCGCGCTGGTGCTTGCCACGGTCACCACCGCGGTCGGATTCCTCACCAACCTCGTGAGCCCGATACCCGCGCTTCGGGACTTCGGCATACTCGCCGCGGTCGGCATCATCGCCTCGTTCTTGATCATGATGTCGTTCGTCGCCGCCTTCCGCATCCTGCTCGACCGGCGGGCGGAGCGGGGCGATCGCCTTCCTCGCCAGGGGATGGGGGCCACCCGCGAACGATTCCTTCCGAAGCTGATCGGCCGAACCTCGGTGCTTGCCGAGAAGGCGGCGGTGCCGACCGTGATCGTGGCCCTGTTGCTCGGGGCGGCGGGGATGTTCGGCGTCACCAAGCTCCGTTCCGAGTTCTCCATCACCGACTTCGTGCCACGGCCGAACCCACTTCTCGAAACCTTCGATACCCTCATCACCGATTTCTCCGGCGGCTTCGGGGAGACCACTGATGTGCTGGTCGCCGACGGCAACATCGCCACCGCGGAGATTCACAATGCCATGGCGACATCGATCGCCAACCTGACCGGCGTTTCCAACGTCGTTCTGTACGGCGGTTTCCCGGCCGCGGAGTCGGTGATCTCGTTGATCGCCTCACACCTCGACCCGGCTCTACCGGGCTACGACGAGACCCTGGCGGCCGCGGCCGCGGACGCGGGATTCGGTCCCGATGGGACGGTGGCACCGGGCGCCAACGTTGGCGCCCTCTACGACGCCTTGTTCGCCGCCGCCCCCCAAGAGGCGAGCCGGCTGATCCATGTGTCGAATGGCGGGTATGACGCCGCGTTGGTGTCGATCACGACGCAAGCAGGGGAGCGTGGGGCGAGCAGCCTCGACCGGGATGTGCGCGAAGCTTTCGCGCCGGTGTCGGACCTCGGAGTGCGGGCAGTCCCCACATCTGACTACATCATCACCGGTGTCGTCATCTCGGCGATGAGCGACTCGCAACTCTCTTCGCTGGTGATCGCGGTGCTCGCCGCTGCGCTGCTGTTGGTGATCAACTTCTGGATCGAGTCGCGCCGCCCATTCCTGGGGCTCATCACGATCGCCCCCGTGGCCCTGGTGATGCTGTGGGCGTTCGGGCTGTTCCCGGTGTTCGGTCTGGCGTTCGGCCCGGTCACCGCGACTGTGTCGGCGCTGGCAATCGGGATCGGGGTGCCATACATGATCCACATCACCCACCGGTACCAGGAGGACCGGGTCCGATGCGCCTCTCCGGAGGAGGCGATCCGTAACACGACCACCAACACCGGCGGGGCCCTGGCTGGCTCGGCGCTCACCACCGTGGCCGGCTTCGGGATCCTGATGACCGCGTCGCTCGTGCCGTTCCAGCAACTGGGCCTGGTGACCGCCTACACCATCTTGCTTGCGCTCGTCGGGGCGATCCTCGTGCTGCCGAGCATGCTGGTGCTGTGGGACCGTTGGCATCGCCGCCGGGGGGAGGCCGCGGTAGACCCGAGGGCCGTACGCCGCGCAATGGACTTGAACCACTCGTGAGCGAACGGCGCCGCCGCCGGATCGAGATCTCTGGAGAGGTAGCACGCGCAGTCGACCTGCCTCCGGATCTCGACTCCACCCAGCGAGCGCCTTATGCCATCCCGTCGACGCGCCGCCGGAGGAACGCTGCCGTGGTCTACGCCGTGACCGCAGCGCTGGCGGCGCTGGCCGCGTTCTCCCACCCGGGCATGATCTTTGCGGCGGGATTGCTGGCATCAATCGCCCTATGGCACATGATGTCCGCCTGGGACATTGGCGTCCTCGATCCCCAGGCCCTCGAGGTGGCCAATCGGGAGGTCCCGATGGCGGTGGGCCACGCCTCGGCCGCCGTCGGGTTCGACGGCTGGCGAGCGCGCCCCGTGTGGAACGTTCTGGTCTTCAGCGCCGATGACCCCCCCACCGAGCGAGGGCTGGTACGGGTCGACGCGGTGAAAGGGACGGTGGTGGGAACCTATGTGGAAAGGATTCAAGAATCAAGAGTCAAGAGCCAAGAACGAGAGAGCCAAGAGTCAAGTGTCAAGAGTCAAGAGCGGACCGACCATCCCGACTCTTGATTCTTGATTCTTGGCTCTCACAACACGAAGCGGTCGCCTTCCCGGTCGCCGACCTCCAGGGCAACGGCGACGTCGGCGCGTCGGGCCCACTTTTCGAGGACGGCGAGTCCCTGTACGTGGCAGCCCGCCTTGAAGGTGGGCCAGGGCTCGCCGTCGTGGGCATCACCCATGTCGACCGAGTGCCCGGGGGCCGGCTCGATCCACTCCGGGTGGACGATGAATCCCTCGAGGCTGACGACCGCGAGGTCGAGCACGGTGCACCGTTCGAAGATGCTGGCCGCGACGGCCACCGGATAGAACCCTTCGTCCTCCTCGCCCCGCCTCACGGCGAGGGCATCGAATTCGGTGGCGAGGGTGTCGACCGGGTGATCGCCGTCGGTCGACCCGATGCCCGTCCCCTCGAGTGGCTCCGGATCCAGGATGGCCCGCGCGGCATCCAGTGAGCGCTGCAGGTCGTCGACGTCGAATGCCCATGGCGCGCCTTCTGCATCGGAGAGGAACTCGGCGAAGAGCGTCCCGTCATCGAGGTAGACGTACCCGACGGTCCGACCCTCCTCGGTCAGATCGACGATCGGCTCGCCGTCCTCGCCCTGTCCGTCGCGCGCGGTGAGATCAGACATGAGTCAGTCCCCGGGCGGCCGTTGGCCGCCTTGGGCCAGCCTCTGGCCGGCCGGTCGCCGGCCGCCTTAGGCCGGCCAGTCCAGTCGACAGTCCGCCGTGGTCGATCACCTCTCGAGTTTGCGTTCCGGGTGGCCGGTGTAGATCTGGCGGGGGCGGCCGATCTTGGTCTCGGGATCGCCGGTCATCTCCCGCCACTGGGCAACCCATCCGGGGAGGCGTCCGATGGCGAACAGCGGGGTGAACATCCTCACCGGGAAGCCGAGCGCCCGGAACATGAGACCGGAGTAGAAGTCCACGTTCGGATAGAGCCGACGCTCGACGAAGTAGTCGTCGGCGAGTGCGGCTTCTTCCAGTTTGACGGCGATGTCGAGGAGCGGATCGTCGCCGCCGACCAGGTCCATGACTTCATATGCGAAGCCCTTGAGGATCTTCGCCCTCGGGTCGTAGTTCTTGTACACCCGGTGACCGAAGCCCCACAGCCGGAAGGGGTCGTTGGGGTCTTTCGCCTTGTTGATGTACTTCTTGAAGTCGCGGCCGTCCTCGTTGATCTCGTCGAGCATTTCGACCACCCGCTGGTTGGCGCCGCCGTGAAGCGGGCCCCACAAAGCACTCATCCCTGCCGCCACGGAGGTGAAGAGGTTGGCCTGGCTCGACCCGGCAAGCCTCACGGTCGAGGTCGAGCAGTTCTGGCCATGGTCGGCATGGAGGATGAGCAGCACGTCGAGTGCCTTCGCCACCACCGGATCCACCAGGTAGTCCTCGACCGGGAGGGCGAACATCATGTGGAGGAAGTTCGAGACGTAGTCGAGGTCGTTGCGCGGGTAGATGTATGGCTGTCCCATCGACTTCTTGTAGGCAAACGCAGCCACGGTGGGGAGTTTGGCGATGAGGCGCAGCGCCGACTGCTCTACCGAGTATGGATCGGTGGGGTTGTGGAAGTCGGGATAGAAGGTCGCCATCGCGTTGGTGGCCGAGGCGAGTATCGCCATGGGATGGGCGCTCTTGGGGAACGCATCGAAGAGCCGCTTCATCTCCTCGTTGAGCAGGGTGTGGCGGGTTACGTCGTGAACGAACGTCTCGAGCGCAGCCTCGGTGGGCAACTCACCGTGGAACAGGAGATAGGCCACCTCGAGGAACGTCGAGTTCTCGGCAAGATCCTCGATCGAGTAGCCGCGGTACCGCAGCGCTCCCGCCGTCCCATCGACGAACGAGACGGAACTCAGCGTCCCTGCGGTGTTGGCAAACCCATAGTCGAGCGTGACGAGGCCCGTCTGGGCCCTGAGGTTCCCGATATCGAATCCGTCGCCCCCTTCGGTTCCGGGGACGATGGGGAATTCGAGTTCCCCTCCGTCGTATTTCAGGACGACCTTGCGATCAGGCATTGTTCCCCTTCACGGGTTCAGTCCTCTTCACGAGTGGCTGCGATGACTCGCTGAGCCTCGTTCGGTGGAGCCTCTTCATACCGGGCGAACTCCATCTCGAACGAACCCCGGCCGCTCGTGATGGAGCGGAGGTCGATCGAGTACCTCTGCATCTCGGCGAGGGGGACCTCGGCCGTCAGCACCCTGGTCCCGCCTTCCGAATCCATCCCCAGCACCCGGCCTCGTTTGGCGTTCAGGTCGCCGATCACCTCGCCCATCAGGTCCTCGGGGACCCGCACCGTGGCTCGCATGATCGGCTCCAAAAGCGTGGCGTCGAGTTTGGGTGCCGCTTCGCGCACGGCAAGGATACCGGCCATTCGAAAGGACAATTCATCGGAGTCGACCGGGTGGTACTTGCCGTCGAAGACGGTGGCCTTCACCCCGACCACCGGGTATCCGGCAAGGATTCCGCGCTCGAGCGCTTCGACCACCCCCTTTTCGACCGCCGGGACGTATTGCTTCGGGATAGAGCCGCCTTTGATCTCGTTGGAGAACTCGAACGCCGAGTCGGCTCGCAGGGGCTCGAAGCGAAGATTGGCGACTCCGAATTGGCCCCGCCCTCCTGATTGCTTCTTGTGTTTGCCCTCGACTTCGGCCGTCCCCCGGATCGTCTCGCGGTACGGGATCTTCGGCAGGGCGGTGTCGATGTCGACTCCGAAGCGGGAGTGAAGGCGGGCAATGGCCACTTCGAGATGGGCATCACCGAGGCCCGACAGGACGGTCTGATGGGTCTCCGCATTCCGGTCGACCCGCAGGGTGGGGTCGTCTTCGACGGCGCGCTGCAGAGCGGTCGACAGCTTCTCCTCGTCGTGCTGCGAACGGGGGAAGACCGCGAGCGACATCGTGGGGCGAGGAAATCGCACCGGCTCGATGACCACCCGCGATCCCGGGGAGCGGAGCGTGTCACCTGCGAGTGTCGCCTCGAGTTTCGCCACCGCGGCGATTTCTCCTTCCTCGACCCGTTTGGTCTCGGTGTGCTCTTTGCCACGCATTGTGAAGATGTTGTGCATCCGGCCGGCAACGCCCCGGTTGGGGTTCTGGAGATCGGCATCCAGGTTGATCTCGCCCCGGAACATCCGGAACATCGAGATCCTCCCGACGTATTGGTCGGACATGGTCTTGAAGACGTAGGCGACGACTCCGGACCCGTCGAGGCTCTCACCTTCGGCCAGGGGCGGCGCCGGCCGCTCCGAGGGCCGGGGGCCGTAGTCGACGAGGAATTGCGCCAGCCGGTCGATCCCGATGAGTCCGGTGGCCGAGCCGCAGAGGACCGGGAATGCGGTCCGCTCGACCATTCCGCGGTGCATCCCCGAAATCAGCTGCGGTCCCGATGGCTCCTCGCCTTCGAAGTACTTCTCGAGGAGGGTGTCGTCTGTTTCGACGACCGCCTCGACGAGAGCAGTGTGGAGGACGGCCACTTCTGAATGGATTTCCTCGGGCAAGTCCTCTTCGGTGGCCTTCGGGCTCCCCGAATAGGTGAAGGCACGACCTCCAACGAGGTTGGCGACCCCGCGGAGTTCGGCCTCGGCTCCGATTGGAATCTGGAGTGGAGCGATCCCGGTGCCGAACACTTCCTTGAGTTGAGTGAGGGTGCGGGAAAACGAAGCCCGTTCGCGGTCGAGCTTGTTGACGAAGACCGCCCGCGCGATGCCTTCCTCCCCGGCCATGTTCCACAGCGCTTCGGTCTGTACTTCGACGCCGTCGACGCCCGACACGATGAAGAGGGCGAGGTCGGCTGCCCGGAGGGCGGCCACGGCCTCGCCCATGAAGTCGGACAGCCCCGGGGTGTCGATGAGGTTGATCCGGTGACCGGACCATTCGAATGGCGCCATTGCCAGGCTGACCGAAGAACCCCGAGCCACCTCCTCGGGGTCGAAGTCGGTGACCGTGTTCCCGTCCTCGATTCGGCCCATCCGGGTGGTCACCCCGGCGGCGAAGAGCAGTGCCTCCGCGAGCATCGTCTTTCCACTGCCGCTGTGGCCAACGAGGGCGACGTTGCGGATCTTGTCCGAAGCCATCCAGCCTCCCGAGGTTTCCGGAGATCGAGTGCGGCCGGAGTGTACTAACAGGCCATGGGGCGCTCAGGGCCGAAAGACCAGATCGGGATGCCAGGGTCGGCAGGAGCAGCCGCACTGCTAGGTTCCCCCCATGCTGGACATCAGAGCCCGCAAACAGGTTTCGCGTGTCGCTGATCCCTTCGCCCGCCTCCTCGCCCGGCTGGGCTTGACCCCGACGATGATCACCGTTGCCGGCTTCACGATCTCGGTTGGTGGGGCGGTGCTGATCGCCATGGGATACCTTGCGGTCGGAGCCGCCGTCCTCGGGTTCGGGGCCGCGCTCGACATCCTCGACGGGGTGCTCGCCCGCCTGACGAACCAGGAATCGGCGCGAGGTGCCCTGCTCGATTCGTTCACCGATCGTCTCGGTGAGGTCGCCGCTTGGACCGGGCTGGCCTTCTACCTCGGGCGCCGCGCTGAGGCCACGCTGGTCCTCTTGTCACTGCTCGCCGTGTGCGGTTCGTTGCTCATTCCCTACCTCCGGGCGAAGGCCGAGGGCGCCGGGCTCGATGGGAAGGGCGGCCTGATGGGCCGAGCCGAACGCCTGCTCGTCTTCGGGTTCGGCGTCGGTCTCCATGGTGTCGGCCTCGCAACGCTTCCGGCAACCATCTGGATTCTGGCGATCCTGTCATGGCTCACGGTCCTGCAGCGCTTCCACCGCACCTGGGCCCAACTGCAAGAGTGAAGCGGAATCTGGGCTACCTCCTTTACCGGGTGCTCTCCGGACTGTTCGGCCTGCTACCCGAGCCCGTGATGCGGCGGCTGGGCCACGCCGCCGGCTGGGTCACCTCGTTCATCGCGCGTGACCGCTTCGCGATGGCGGTCCGTCACCAGTCGCGGGTGCTCGGTGCCGGCGTCGAGGCGCGACGGTCGGCGCGCAAGGTCTTCGGGTATTACGGCCGGTACTGGGCCGAGACCTTCTGGATGCGGCCCCGGCGCCGCGACGCCGCGCTGGCGAGGACCGAGTTCCACGGGGTCGAGCGTCTTCGCGCCGCCGTGGCGACCGGGCGTGGGGTCGTGGTCGCGTTGCCTCATGTGGGCAACTGGGAGATGGCGGGCATGCGCGCCGCCGAGGAGGACGCCCGGGTGCTGGCGGTTGCCGAGGAACTCGGCAACGAGCGGATCGTCGAGTGGTTCATCGAGATGCGACGCATGATGTCGATCGACGTGGTCATCGCGCGGAAAGGCGCCCAGGTCACCAAGGAACTGCTCCAGCGCCTGCGCGCCGGGGGTGTGGTGGCACTCCTGTGCGATCGCGACATCAAGGGGACCGGTGTGCCGGTCGAGTTCTTCGGCGAGACCACCACCCTTCCCGCCGGGCCGGTCGCGCTCGCCGACCGCACCGGGGCGGTGCTGCTTCCCGCCGGCACCTACTTCGCCGATGGCGCCGGCCATGCCATCGAGGTGGGCGAGCCCATCGAGCTACCCCAACTGCCCGAGCAGGATGCCCGAATCGCCGCCGGGGTCGCCCTGCTGGCTGGAGTGATCGAAGACATCATTCGCAAAGCGCCTGCCCAGTGGCACCTGATCGTGCCCAATTGGCCCAGCGACCGGGTGACGGGATGAGGGTCGCCGTCGTTTGCCCCTACGCGTTCGATGCTCCCGGCGGGGTGCAGGACCAGGTGACCCGCATCGTGAGATGGCTGAACGATGCCGGCCACACGGCGTGGGCGGTGGCGCCAGGCACCGGAGGGCCGGAGGGAACCCGGTCGGTCGGGTCTTTCAGGTCGCTGTCGGTGAACCGGTCGCGCGCCCCGGTATCGGTCGATCCCCGAGCCATCAAGCGCGTGGGCGAGGCGGTCGGGGATGCCGATGTCGTCCACATCCACGAGCCGTTCATGCCCATGGTCTCGGTTGGTGCGCTGTTCGCTGCCACCCCTCCGAAGGTGGGCACATTCCATGCCGACCCCAGCAGGGCCGTGCGGATGGCATACCGGGCAGGCGGCCTCCTCCTCAGCATGGCCGCCAAGCGCCTGCGGGTGGTCACTGCCGTCAGCCCGGTGGCCGCATCGGCAATCGACCGACTCCCAGGCGTTCGGATCATCCCGAACGGCATCGACATCGACGACTATCGACCGACCGCCGCACCGATCGCCGGTCGAGTGGTCTTCCTCGGCCGCGACGATCCGCGCAAGGGCCTCGACCTGCTGCTTCAGGCGTGGCCGCTGGTCCGGCGGATGGCGCCGGACGCGGTCCTGCGAGTCATCGGCACGCTGCGGCCCCAGGGGCCGGAAGGAGTGGAGTTCCTCGGTCGGCTGAGCGGTCCGGCGAAGATCTCGGAGTTGCGCGATGCCTCGGTCCTGGTCGCCCCGAACCTGGGCGGGGAGAGCTTTGGCCTGGTGGTGCTCGAAGGGCTCGCCGCCGGTTGCGCGGTGGTGGCGAGCGATCTTCCGGCGTTTCGCGCCGTCGCCGGCGACGCCGCCGAGTATGCCCCGGCGGGTGAGCCGCCTGCCCTGGCACAGAAGGTGGGGAGCGTTCTCAACGACGAACCTCGGAGGGCCGCCCTCGTCCAGCGGGGGCTCGACCGGGCGCGCCTTTTCGGCCCGGAAGTGGTGAGGAGCGCGTACCTGGCCGCATATCGTGACGCGATCGGGGAGTAGTCCCAGCCGCATTAGTGGCATCCGCCTGGTGTTGCCCGGGGAACCTGCCGGTACAATCGAGTGAAGATCAAGGAGCAACCATGGACAAGGGCACCGATCGAGTAAAGCGGGGCCTCGCCGACATGCTCAAGGGCGGGGTGATCATGGATGTCACCAACGCCGAGCAGGCCAAGATCGCCGAGGAGGCGGGAGCCGTCGCGGTGATGGCGCTCGAGCGAGTCCCCTCCGACATTCGTCGAGATGGCGGTGTCGCCCGCCTGGCGGACCCGACCAAGATCGAGGAGATCATGGCCACCGTCTCGATTCCCGTGATGGCCAAGGTGAGGATCGGCCATTTCGTTGAGGCGCAGATAGTTCAGGCTCTCGGCGTCGACTTCATCGACGAGTCGGAAGTTCTCACTCCGGCGGACGAGGCAAATCACATCGACAAGTGGAAGTTCACCGTGCCGTTCGTGTGCGGCTGCCGCGATCTGGGGGAGGCCCTGCGGCGTATCGGTGAAGGCGCGGCAATGATCCGGACCAAGGGCGAGGCCGGCACCGGCAATGTGGTCGAGGCGGTCCGCCACATGCGGACCGTCACCGATGGCATTCGGCGGCTGCAGTCGCTCGACAGCGAGCAGCTGATGAGTGCGGCCCGCGACCTGGGGGCTCCGTTCGATCTGGTCCAGGAGGTAGCCGAGGCCGGGCGGTTGCCAGTGGTCAACTTTGCGGCTGGAGGCTTGGCCACACCCGCCGACGCCGCCCTGATGATGCAGCTCGGCTGCGACGGTGTCTTTGTCGGCTCGGGAATCTTCAAGAGCGCCGATCCCGCGGTACGAGCTCGCGCCATCGTCGAGGCGACCACCTACTACCAGGACCCGCAGATCCTCGCCAAGGTGTCACGCGGGCTCGGCGAGGCGATGCCTGGCATCGAGATCGACCGGCTCGCCAGCGAGGACCTGCTGCAAAATCGGGGCTGGTGACGTCGGTGCGCGTCGGGGTGCTGGCCCTACAGGGTGACGTGCGGGAGCACACCGAGATCCTGGTCCGGCTCGGAGCCGAGGTCGCCGAGGTCCGCCTGCCGGGTGACCTCGAGGGTCTGGATGCCCTCGTGATTCCGGGTGGGGAATCGACCACGATTGGCAAACTGGCGGACCGTTACGGGATGGTCGAGCCGCTGCGCGCCGCGATCGAAGGCGGCCTTGCCACGTTTGGTACCTGCGCCGGGATGATCTTTCTCTCCGGGTCCACCACCGAAGATCGGCCTCAGGTCCAACTCGGGGTTCTCGATGTCGTCGTGCAACGCAATGCGTTCGGGCGCCAGACCGAGTCGTTCGAGGTGGACCTGCCGGTCGAGGGCATTGGCGAACCGGTGCACGCGGTATTCATCCGAGCGCCGTGGATCGAGAAGGTGGGCCAGGGGGTGGAAGTGCTCGCCGAGGTCGATGGCCACCCGGTGATGGTCCGCGAAGGGAATGTCATCGCGACGTCGTTCCATCCGGAGCTGACGGGCGATACCCGGATACACGCGCTGTTGTTGCAGATGGCCGAGGAGGGCTAGATGTCGGGGCACTCGAAATGGTCCACCATCAAGTACAAGAAGGGGGCCAAGGACGTTCAGCGCGGCAAGGTGTTCGCCAAGCTGGCGAGGGCCGTCGAGGTAGCCGCCCGCGCCGGTGGCGGTGATCCCGCCGCCAACGCTTCGCTCGCCCAGGCGATCGACAAGGCCAAGAGTGCTTCGGTGCCCAACGACAACATCGACCGGGCGATCAAGCGCGGCATCGGCGATACCGAAGGGGCCCACTACGACGAGATCTGGTACGAGGGATATGCGCCCGGCGGAGTGGCGCTCTACGTGCTGGTGCTGACCGACAACCGGAACCGGGCGGCATCGGACGTGCGATCGACGTTCAGCCGGAATGGCGGCAGCCTGGGGGAGCCGGGATCGGTCGGCTACCTGTTCGAGCAGCGCGGCTACATCCTTGCGTCAGGCCCAGAGGACGACGTGATGCTCGCCGCGCTCGATGCGGGAGCCGAGGACGTCAAGCCGTCGGGCGATCAGTTCGAGGTGATCACCGCCCCCGCCGACTTCAGGGCGGTTCGCCAGGCGTTGGAGGACGCCGGCCTGACCGTCGAGTCATCCGAGGTCACCCAGATCCCGATGACCACCGTTGCGCTTGGCGAAGAGACCGCGCGGTCTGTTCTTCGCCTGGTCGACGCCCTCGAAGACCTCGACGACGTGCAGACCGTCTACGCCAACTTCGACATTCCGGACGACGTACTGGCAGCGGTCGCCGGCTAGCGCCGGCGCGATTCGCGATTCGCGATTCGCAATACGACAGAACGCGTATGTGGTGGTGCCACGCGATCTTCGATTCTTGCGGAAGGCGGAAGGCGGAAGGCCAGGTTCTGACTGGGGACTGGAGACTGGGGACTGGAGACGGGTTCCTGGAATCACTGAAACCGTCACCGACAACCTCTAACCTCCCGTACATATGTTCGTTCTCGGCATCGATCCTGGGCTCTCGCGCACCGGATACGGCGTGGTCGAGGCAAGCGGCACCACGATCCGCGCCGTTGCCGCCGGGGTGATTTCTACGGCCCCCGGTGACACCGTCGCCTCCCGGCTGCGCGAGCTCTACGACGACCTCGAGGGCGTCGTCGCCCAGTTCGCACCCGAGGAGGTTGCCATCGAGGAGGTCTTCGTCAACCGCAATCTGCAGACCGCCACGTCGGTGGCGAGGGCATCGGGCGTGGCGATGCTCGCTGCCGCGCGGGCGGGCCTGGCCGTGTTCGAATACACCCCATCGGCGGTGAAGATGGCGGTCGCCGGCTACGGCGATGCCACCAAGGACCAGGTACAGGTGATGGTGGCGCGGCGCTTGGGGCTCGCCGGTGCACCGTCGCCGGCGGATGCCGCCGACGCGCTCGCCGTTGCGCTGTGCCACCTGCAATCTGCCACCCTGCGCCGAGCGGTGGAAGGTGCCCCGCGATGATCGGTCGGCTCCGAGGTGTGCTTGCGGATCGCACCGCGACCGGTTTGCTCATCGACGTGGGTGGGGTGGGTTACGAGGTGGCGATGCCGCCGCGAGACATTGGCGAGTTGCCGGCAGTGGGGGAGGAGGTAGTCGTCCACATCCACCTCCATGTGCGCGAGGACGCCATGGCCCTGTACGGATTTTCGACAATGGAGGGTCGTGATCTGTTCCGCGACCTCATCGGCGCCAGTGGGGTCGGGCCGAAACTCGGCCTGGCGATGCTGGCGACCCTCACGCCGTCGCAGTTGCGGGGTGCCTTGGCGGCCGAGGATGTCGATACGCTCACCGCGGTGCCGGGTATCGGCAAGCGCAGCGCCCAGAAGTTGATTCTCGACCTACGCGCTCGTCTCACCATGCCCGAGGGAGAGCTCGGAGCGGTGGCCGGCAGCGTCACCGAGGTGCGGGGTGCCCTCGAAGGGCTCGGCTATGCATCCGGCGAGATCCGTGAGGCGCTCGATGGCCTCGACCCCACCCAGGCTCCGGAAGCACTCCTGCGCGCTGCTCTGCAGAGGTTGGGGCGCGCATGAGAGAGGAGGGCCTTCTCGCCGCCCGGCCGTCCCCGGAGGACGCCGCGTTCGAGGAGGGCCTGCGGCCCTCGACGCTCGACGAGTTCGTCGGTCAGGAGGACCTGAAGGAGAGGCTCTCGATCCTGGTGGAGGCCGCGCGGGGGAGAGGGGAGACCCTCGACCACATCCTTTTCAGCGGTCCCCCGGGGCTCGGTAAGACCACCCTCGCGGCGATCGTTGCCTCGGAGATCGGTGCCCGCTTCCGTGCCACCTCCGGACCGGCGTTGGAGCGGGCCGGAGACCTCGCCGCCATTCTCTCCAACATCGAATCGGGCGACGTCATGTTCATCGACGAGATCCATCGCCTGCCCCGGGCAGTGGAGGAGATCCTTTACACGGCGATGGAAGACTTCCAACTCGACATCGTCGTCGGCAAGGGTGCCGGCGCCCGTTCGATTCGGCTCGAATTGCCGCCCTTCACCCTGGTGGGTGCCACCACCCGGGTGGGCCGGGTGTCACCTCCGTTGCGCGATCGCTTCGGATACGTCGCCCGGATCGACTACTACCGGCCTGAGGAACTGGAGTCGATCGTCGCCCGGTCTTCGCGCCTCATGGACATCGACATCAGCGATGCCGCCCGCCGCGCCATCGGCACGCGGTCCCGGGGGACTCCGCGAATCGCCAACCGGCTGTTGCGGCGGGTGCGGGATTTCGCCGATGTGAGGGCGGCGGGCACTGCCGACGAGGAGACGGCTCATCAGGCCCTGGCAGTATTCGAAGTGGACGCGGCGGGGCTCGACCGGGTCGATCGGGCGATCCTCGAAGCCGTGATCTACAAGTTCGACGGCGGGCCAGTGGGCCTGTCCACCCTCGCGATCGCCGTGTCGGAGGAGCCGCAGACGGTCGAGGACGCATATGAGCCCTTCCTGCTTCAAATGGGCTTTCTGCAGCGGACCGCCCGGGGACGAGTGGCGACCCGCCTTGCCTACGAGCACATCGGTGCCCCGATGCCCGACCCGGCGCAGCAGAGGTTGATCTAAGCGCTGCCCGCTGCCCGCTTCCCGCTGCCGGCAAGAGCAGAAGCCGACCGTCCGCCTTCCGCCTTCCGCCTTCCGCCTTCCGCCTTCCGCCTTCCGCCTTCCGCCTTCCGCAAGACAAAGATTCCTTGTTCAGTGCTCTTCGAATTGCGTATCGCGTATTGCGTATCGCGCTCTCGCGAATTGCGGATTGCGATTTGCCAACCCCACACTCGAGGCATGGAAACGGCGGAGTTCGATTACCACCTTCCCGAGGAAGCGATCGCGCAATCTGCGGTCGAACCGCGGGATTCGGCGCGATTGCTCGATACCCGCGACCAGTCCGACCGACGCTTTTCGGACCTGCCCGGGATGCTGCGTCCCCGCGACCTATTGGTGGTGAACCGGACGCGGGTGCGGCGGGCGCGGTTGATCGGTGAGAAGACGGGGTCGGGCGGTCAGGTGGAGGCGTTGCTGCTCCGGGCCCGCGGCGACGGCACCTGGGAGGCGCTGATGCGTCCGGCGCGGCGACTGCGTGCCGGTGTGCTTCTTCGGTTCGGGCCACTCGTCGCCTCGGTGGTGGACGGTCCGGTCGATGGCGAGGTCGTTCTCCGGGCCGAAGAGGGATCGTTCGACGAAGCGGTCGCCGCGGTCGGGTTGGTTCCTTTGCCGCCGTATTTCCGCGGCCAACTCGCCGACTCCGAGCGATACCAGACGGTCTACGGGGATCGGGCCGGATCTGCCGCAGCCCCGACCGCCGGGCTCCACTTCACCGCCGCTCTGCTCACCGCCTTGAAGGATGCAGGGATCGGCATGGCGTCGGTGGAACTCGACATCGGACTCGACACCTTTCGGCCGATCGCGGCGAGCCGTCTCGATCAGCACAAGATGCACCGTGAACGGATGTCGGTGGGCGGTGATGCGGCCGAAGCGATTGCGTCGGCCAGGGCGGCGGGAGGACGAGTGGTGGCGGTGGGTACCACCGTCGTCCGGGCCCTCGAGTCCGCCGCCGCCGGGGGCGGGTTGGTATCCCCGGTCGAGCAGAACACCGCCCTATTCATCACCCCGGGCCACCGCTTCGAGGTGGTCGACCTGCTGTTGACCAACTTCCACGCGCCGGGGTCGACATTGGTGGTGCTGCTTGCGGCCTTCATGGGCCCGCGGTGGCGTGATATTTATTCGCTGGCCCTCGAGCGCGGGTATCGGTTCCTCTCATTCGGTGACTCGATGCTGGCGGAGCGGGCATGACGGTCCCCGTGAGCCTTCGGGTCGACGCGGCCGACGGCGCGGCCCGCACCGGGGTGCTGAGCACGCCCCATGGCCTGGTGGCGACGCCGGCCTTCATGGCAGTTGGCACCCGGGGCACGGTGCGGGCCCTCGATCCCGAGGACCTCCGCCAGGCGGGGGCAGAGATGATTCTGGCCAACACCTATCACTTGATGCTCAGACCCGGTGACACCGTCGTGGAGAGCCTCGGGGGCCTCCATCGATTCATGGCGTGGCCGGGGCCGATACTCACCGACAGCGGTGGCTATCAGGTGTTCTCGCTCGATCCGACCATCGACGAGGACGGCGTCACGTTCCGGTCGACCTACGACGGTTCTGTGGCGCGTCTCACCCCGGAGGGAGCGGTGCAGGTGCAGGAGCGCCTGGGGGCGGATATCGCCATGGTGCTCGACCATCTGGTCGGGCTTCCCGCCCCCCGCGAGCGGGTGCGTGACGCGATGGAGCGCACCTTGCGCTGGTCGGTGCGGGCCGTGGCCGTCCACCGGCGCGACGACCAGGCACTCTTCGGGATCGTGCAGGGCGGCTCGGCGCCGGACCTGCGCGAGGAGAGTGCGCGCCGTACCGCCGACATCGGCTTCGTCGGCTTCGGCATCGGTGGCTTGAGCGTCGGGGAGAGTCCCGAGGCCCGCAACGAGGCCCTCGAGGTCGTGTGTGGAGTGCTCCCGGTGGCCGCTCCCCGTTACGTGATGGGTCTGGGCGACACGACGGGAGTGCTCGACGCAGTGGCCCGCGGATGCGACCTGTTCGATTGTGTATGGCCCACGCGGCTCGCCCGGCACGGCAAGGTGTTATCCCGGCTCGGCGACTTTTCGGTGCGTCGGGCCGAATTCGCCGAGGCCGATCGACCGATCGATTCCGAATGCGGGTGCTCCACCTGCACCCGATTCTCGCTCGGGTACCTGCGGCATTTGCGTGTCACCGGGGAGATGCTGGGCCATCGTCTCCTCAGCGTTCACAACCTGAGCTACACGTTCGAGATGCTGGCGGGGGCGCGTCGGGCGATACGAGAGGGGCGCTTCGAGGATTATCGCCGGGCGATCGTAGGTGCCCGGAGCCAGCAATCCGCTGCGGGTGGCTACGCTACGGACCCGTCCGAGTAGAACGGTCGAGCGGCGCCGCACGCCGCCTGGCCCATCACTGACCAGCCCCGGAGGACCGATGCTCACCATCCTCGCCCAGGCCGAAGAAGGCGCCGAATCTTCGGGCAACGTCTTCGTGACGCTCGTGCTCTACGCCGTGATCATCGGCGGGCTCTTCTACTTCCTCATGATCCGCCCGCAACGCACCCGGATGCGGCGCCACCAGGCTCTCATGTCTGAGCTCCAGGTTGGCGATGAAGTGCAGACCATCGGTGGGATCTACGGCCGTATAGAGCACCTCGACGAGGACTCGGCCGTTCTCGGCATCGAGGGCGGCGGTCGCTTGCGGGTGGCCCGACGAGCCCTTGCAGCCAAGACCAGGTAGCAGTGTCCCGTCGTAGCGCCATCGTGACCCTGACGATCACGCTCGTCGTGGTCTATGGGTCGCTGATCCTCACCCAGGCGACGGGGACCACTCCCCGCCTCGGACTGGACCTCCAGGGCGGCTTCGCGGTCGTCCTCAACGCCCCGGAGGGAACCGACCCCGAAGTCATCGAGCAGGCGGCCGAGATCATGCGTCGCCGCATCGAGGCGCTTGGCAACGTCCAGGAGCCGGAGATCGCGGTTCTGGGCGACTCGAGCATCGAGGTTCAACTCCCTGGAGTCACCGACCGCGATCGGGCCCTGGCGGCGGTAGGCACCACCGGCAGCCTCGAATTCCGGCCGGTACGGGACATCAGCCCGATCCCCGGGGTGAGCCCGCTTTTCTTCCAACTCCCGCCCGAAGACCCCACGAGCACGACCACCACCACCGTCCCGCCGGGTTCCACGACGACGGCGGCCCCGGGGGCAACCACCACGACCGTCGGTACCACCACGACTTCCGACGGGGGCACCACCACGACTTCCGACGGGGGCACCACCACGACTTCCGACGGGGGCACCACCACGACGGTCGACCCCACTGCCCACATCGTCCTGCCTGACGGCGTCACGTGGTGCGATGAGGTCGAGCAGGCGGGATGCGTCGATCGGGCGACTGGACTTACCCCCGATCCCGATCCGTTGCTCGATGCCTTCCTCGTCTCCGAGCCTGAAGATGGTGGAATCGTCTATCACGTAGCCCCCGCCCGCGTCCTCGGCTCGGACCTCACCGGCGCCACGGCGCAGTTCTCGCAGACCGGCACCGGGCTGGGGGAGTGGGTGGTGGTCCTCGAGTTCAACGCGGCCGGGAGCGTCAAGTTCACCGAGGTCACGAAGGAGTTGGCGGCCTTTCCAATCGGAGACCCGCGGCGTCAATTCGCCATCGCCCTCGACGGCATCGTCCAATCGGCGCCTCAAATCGCATCGTCCGTCGACCCGAACGTCGGTATCCCGGGTGATTCCGCGGTCATCACTCTCGGATCTTCCCCGAACCAGCAAGAGGAGGCATCGAATCTGAGTGTGGTCCTCCGGTATGGATCGCTGCCGGTGGCCTTCGAGCAGGCGACGGTGCAGTCGGTGTCCGCCACCCTCGGGTCAGATTCGCTCGACGCCGGCCTGTTGGCTGGAACCATCGGAATCGTCCTGGTCGCCGCCGCGATGCTCCTCTATTACCGGGCACTCGGATTGGTGAATGTCATCGGCCTCACTGTGTTCGGGAGCCTCGTCGTAGTGGTGTTCTCGCTGCTCGGCGAGTTGCGGGGGGTGACGCTCACCCTCGCCGGGGTGGCGGGACTCATTGTCGCGGTTGGCATCACCTCGGACTCGTACATCGTCTACTTCGAACGGATCAAGGAAGAGGTGCAACGGGGGCGATCCCTCCGCGGTGCCATCGACCATGCGTTCAGCCGGGCCCTGCGCACCATCCTCACTGCCGATTTCGCCTCATTTTTGGGCGCGGTCCTGCTGTTCTTCTTGGCCATCGGTTCGGTCAAGGGATTTGCCCTCGCCCTTCTCGTGGCAACGGTGTGTGACGTGCTGGTGGTGATCTTCTTCACCCGGCCTGCCGTCGCGCTGTTGGCCTACTCGAAGTCGCTCGGCGAAGGCGGGCGCATGAGTATTCGCGGCGCAGTCGGAATGCCTGCTGAGGAGGTGGGCGCATGAGCACGCTCAGCGACCTTTACCGGGGTCGGACTCACTTCGACTTCGTCGGCAATCGGCGCAAGTGGTTCACAGTGTCCGGGGTGATCATTCTCATTTCGATCCTCTCCCTGGTGTTCCGTCAGTTCAACCTCAGCGTCGACTTCGAGGGAGGCACCCTGGTCGAGGTGGAGAACCCGGCCGGCGCCTCGGTCTCCCAGGTGCGCGATGCGATGACAGCGCTCGGTCTCGACTCCGCCCGGATCCAGACGACGTCGGGGGGCGACGGTATCCGCGTCCAGACACCCCAGTTGACCCCCGAGCAGGAGGATCTCTTGGTCGAGCGACTGGCGGCTCTGGCGGGCGTCGCCCCGGGGGACGCCACGAGGCACACGGTGGGTCCGACGTTTGGCGACCAGATCACCCGGTCAGCCGTCCGTGCCCTGGTTGTGTTTCTCATCGTGGTCGGGTTGTTCATCGCCTGGCGGCTCGAATGGAAGATGGCGGCCACGGCGCTGGTGGCGCTGTTCCACGACCTGATCTTCACTTCCGGTGTCTACTCCCTGGTCGGGTTCACGGTATCTCCGGCAACGGTGGTCGCCATCCTGACGATTCTCGGCTACTCGCTCTACGACACGATCGTGGTCTTCGACAAGGTCCAGGAGAACGTGCGCGAGCGGGGCGATCGCCACACGTACTCGGGAATCATCAACATGTCGATGAACCAGGTGTTCATGCGATCGGTCAACACTTCGTTCACGACGCTGTTGCCGATCGGCTCGCTGCTCTTCGTCGGCTCGTTCCTGCTGGGGGCGACCACGCTGCGGGAGTTCGCCCTTGCCCTGTTCGTCGGGGTCGCCGTCGGTACCTATTCCTCGATCTTCCTCGCTGCCCCCCTGCTGGGTATGTGGAAGGAACGCGAGGAGCACTGGCAGCGGGTGCGCCTCCGGGTCGAGCGGCGGGGTGGGGTCGAGGACTTCGCGCCCCGCACCGTCACTGCCAGCGTCGATCACACCGCCCAGGTCCTCCACCAATCCGGCGCCGCCCCCCGGCCACCCCGTAAGCGCCGTAAGCGGAGATAAGAGGGCTGCCCGCTACCCGCTACCGGCTGCCCGCAAGAGGGCGCCGTAACGCAGCGTTAGTGAGCATCGGCAGTCGACCTTCTGGTCGGAAGCGGGTAGCGGTCCCCTTACAATCCTCCGATGATCGACCTTCGGGCCTTCATCCGGGACGTGCCTGACTTTCCGGCAGCGGGGATCGTGTTCAAGGACATCACCCCCTTGCTCGCCGATGGTCGGGCGTTCGCCGAGGCGGTGACACTGATGAGCGAGGCGGTGGGGGCGGTGGAGCCGACCACGATCGTGGGGATCGAGTCGCGCGGTTTCATCTTCGGCGCCCCTATCGCGGCCCGCCTCGGTGTGGGTTTCGTACCGGTCAGGAAGTTCGGCAAGCTTCCGTGGCGCACGGTCACCCAGTCGTATGACCTCGAGTACGGCACCGACACCCTCGAGATCCACGAGGACGCGGTCGGGC
>JBBEAX010000057.1:3047-3315 GCA_040882645.1 Acidimicrobiia bacterium | reverse complement strand
AGGTCGATGTCGACCTTGTCGCCGGGGAGGATGCGGATGTAGCGGCCCCGGCGCATTTTGCCCGAGGCGCGGGCGAGCACTTCGAGACCGCCTTCGATCTCTACTTTGAACATGGCGTTGGGAAGGGTCTCGAGGACCGTCCCCTGCACGCGTACGACGTCATCCTGCTTGGTCACATTGTCTCCGATGCGGGATTCGGAACCCGCGTGATAAAGGGTAGTCGGGAAGTGGGGGGGGGGGGGGGGGGGGGGGGGGGGGGGGGGGGGGG
>JBBEAX010000057.1:0-3037 GCA_040882645.1 Acidimicrobiia bacterium | reverse complement strand
GGCTATTGGGGGGGCGGCCTGGGGGGGCCGACCTGCGAAGGGCGAAACCCGGATTCAAGTCTTAGATGCGCCACAACCGGGCTTCGCCCTTCGCCGATCGCCCGTCGCCTCTTGCAGGAGGACGTCGACCTAAATCGCCCGCGTGTTGTCGAGATGGGCTACTTCCGCCGCGACCTCTGCCGCGGTGCGTCCCGATGGATCCACCGTCGCCCATTCGACCCCTGCGCGGGCGGGTCGGATGGCGCCCACGAGGATCACCCGGGGGACCGCGGAGGCGGTCACGGCGGCGAGCCAGCCGTCGATCACCGAGTCTGGTCCGACGGCGAAGGCGAGCTCCCGGCCGTCGGCGGCAGCCTCGGCGACGAGCACCGCGGTGTAACAGCCGAATACGGCGCCCTCCACGTGGGTGGAGTCACTGATGTCACCGACGGCGACCTTGAAGCCGGCGGCACGCAAGGGCTCGCCCGCCGCCGCAGTCCCCACGAATGCCCTCAGCTCACCCGGACGGCCACGGAGGGTGTCGACGATTGCCGCGCCCAGCGGCGAATCGGCTCCTACGACGATGACAGGCATGGGCCGGAGGATACCGATACCGATTCCGACCGAACAGGGGTTCGACGGAACCTGACAAAATTG
Organism: Acidimicrobiia bacterium; assembly: GCA_040882645.1. Taxonomy (GTDB): domain Bacteria; phylum Actinomycetota; class Acidimicrobiia; order Spongiisociales; family UBA11373; genus JAUYIV01. The sequence continues at coordinate 2,401 of JBBEAX010000057.1, read as the reverse complement.
GAACTAATAGCGGTGGGTTCGTGTTGTAATGGTCGTAGCGGGGCGCCGGACACGGGTCGGTCTTCCCCCCACTCCCCACACCGTTTCCGGCGCACCGCTCTTTTTGGAAGTCCCGGGTCGGCCCCACCGAGGGCCGGTCCGGGTACACAGACCGTGATTCGGGACGATCGTTACCGCTGGGTACCATCCCGCGGCGAGCGCGCGACGAGGGGATCTCCATGGCAAAAGTCGACATCGACCTCGGCAAGTACCAACTGGGTTGGGCTGACACCGAGGCCGACTACGTGTTCAAGCCTCAGAAGGGGCTGAACGAAGAGATCATCCGCGCCATGTCGGCCATGAAGAAGGAACCAGAGTGGATGCTGGCGTTCCGGCTCAAGGCGTACCAGCGCTTCCTTCGCAAGCCCATCCCCAAGTGGGGCGGCGGCGGGATGCTCGACGAGATCGACTTCGACGACATCTACTACTACATCAAGCCGATGGAGGGCCAGGCCAAGGACTGGGACATGGTCCCGGATTCCATCAAGGAGACCTACGAGAAGCTCGGCATCCCCCAGGCCGAGCGGAAGTACCTGGCGGGGGTCACCGCGCAATATGAGTCCGAGGTGGTGTACCACCGCAACCGCGAGGACCTCGAGGAGCTCGGGGTGCTGTTCTGCGACATGGACACCGCGCTGCGCGAGTACCCCGACATCGTCAAGCAGTACTTCGGAACCATCATCCCGCCCAACGACAACAAGTTCGCCGCACTCAACTCCGCGGTGTGGTCGGGCGGCTCGTTCATCTACGTGCCGCCAGGGGTGCACGTCGACCAGCCGCTGCAGGCCTACTTCCGGATCAATGCCGAGAACATGGGCCAGTTCGAGCGGACCTTGATCATCGTCGACGAGGGTGCCTACTGCCACTACGTCGAGGGATGCTCGGCCCCGACCTACTCGACCGACTCACTCCACTCGGCAGTGGTCGAGATCGTCGTGAAAGAAGGCGGGCGCTGCCGCTATACGACGATTCAGAACTGGTCGAACAACGTGTACAACCTGGTTACCAAGCGGGCGGCCGCCTATCGCAACGCCACCATGGAGTGGATCGACGGGAACCTCGGCTCGAAGCTCACGATGAAGTACCCGGCGGTGTGGCTGATGGAAGAGGGCGCCCACGGCGAGGTGCTGTCGATCGCCTTTGCCGGTGAGGGCCAGCACCTGGATGCCGGCGCCAAGATCGTGCATGCCGCCCCCAACACCACTTCGTTGATCACCTCCAAGTCGATCTCGAAGGACGGCGGTCGGGGCGGGTACCGCGGGCTGGTGCGGGTGGAGAACGGCGCCGAGAACGTGAAGTCCTTCGTGCGCTGTGACGCTTTGATCCTCGACGACAAGAGCCGGTCGGACACCTATCCGTACATGGAGATCGAGGAATCCGATGCCCAGATCGGCCATGAGGCCACGGTCTCGAAGGTCGGCGACGACCAGTTGTTCTACCTGATGAGCCGCGGTCTGAGCGAACCCGAGGCGACCGCGATGATCGTCGCCGGCTTCATCGAGCCGATCGTCAAGGAACTCCCCATGGAGTACGCCGTCGAGCTCAACCGCCTGATCGAGCTACAGATGGAGGGCTCGGTGGGTTGAAACAACCCACCTCGCTTGGGAGTTTGGCCTTCAGCCAAACTCCAGGCTCGGTCGGCTGGGCCTGCGGCGGACAACCCACAGAACCAGCCCCAGCTCCAGCCACAGCCACAGCCACAGCCACAGCTAGAAGGAATCTCCCCCGTCAGATTGACGCGCGTTCTGGCTGGGGCTGGAGCCGTAGCGGGTGCCGGCCCGGCGGTAGCCGGGTCGGTCAACCGGTAGCCTGACCGGCATGGAAATCGATCTTGTAATCCGTGGGTTCAAGCGCAATGTGCAGATCGTCGAGGCTCAGGCGGAGGGTTTGAGTCACGAGGATTCGCTGATGCAGTCGCCCTACAACGTGAACTGCTTCAACTTCGTGGTGGGGCACATCATCACCAGCCGTAACGCCCTTTTCCGCAACATCGACGTGGAGGGTCTGTGGAGCTCCGACGACGGACTCGAGCGCTATCGCCGCGAGGCCGACCCCATCCATGAGGACGGCGAGGGCGTCTGGAAGCTGCCGGATCTGCTGGAGGCGCTGCGGGAGACCCAGGCGAAGATCGAGGAACGAATGGCGGCGGCGACCCCGGAGTACTTGGCAGAAGAGATAGAAGTCGAGGGCCGCACCGCCTCGCGAGACGCCCGGATCCTGTTCGCCTACTTCCACGACACCTATCACACCGGCCAGACGGACATCCTGCGGCAGCTATCCGGTAAGAGCGACCACTTGATCTAGTTCCCCGTTTCCTCCCCCGCAGGGGGAGGTGGCGAGCGAAGCGAGACGGAGGGGCCGT
>JBBEAX010000056.1:0-3341 GCA_040882645.1 Acidimicrobiia bacterium | reverse complement strand
GTCGTCGGGAACCTCGACCTCGCCCATCGAATCCTTCTCGACCCTCATCTCCCGGGCTCCTTTTCGGCTACGGACTTCAAGGGTAGGAGCGTCGGAAGAGCGGGCGGTAGAGCCGATGGCCCCGGGCAGACTCGCCACTTATCCCCGAGCTCGAGGAGGGTCCGGGACGCTCTCAGCGATCGCGATCGCACTTTCAAGATCCAGCCCGCTCTCCAACCGCCAGGTCGCCCCGTCGTTCTCCCACAGCAACGCGCTCGCTGAGAGGCGAAGGGTTTCGATGATGACGGTGCCGTCCTCCCTGAGATAGCCGAAGGAGTGGGCGCCTTCGATCCAGAAGGCAAGACGGCCGTTGACGGAGGTGGCGAGCACCGCGCCCTCCGCTCCGACTGCTTTCTCGATGCGGGCGGCATCGATCGAACCATCGAAGCGCGTCAGGATCGCTCCCACATCTGGAACAGCGACCCGGGGCAGATCGGGTCCCGGCAGCCACACGAGCGAGACGTCCCCCTCCCGCACGAAGGCGCCGTCGGGCTCGCCGAGCGCCTCCGGCCGCGCGATATCGACCGATCCCACCGGGACCGGCTCTCCCAGGTCGAGGCTCACCCCCAGGTCGGGGGGCAGTTCGCCTACAACCACGATGTGGGCGACTCCGATGCCCAGCCAGTCGGCGACGGCTTGGCGCACCGGGGTGACGACACCGAGCACGAGCACGGCAGCGACCAATGCCGAAGCCACGACCCGGCCCAGCGTGGTGACCTGGCGCCTCGGTACCTGCAAGCCGTCGAAGTCGACCTCGGGGACCGCCGGGTAGTCGACCGGGAGGTTGGCCAGGGCGTCGGTGATGCGTTCGGTCATGCGGCATCACCTCCCATCGCCTGGCGCAGGAGGTCCAAGCCGCGCGACACGCGGCTCTTGACGGTGCCGAGCCGGATGCCGAGGGCGGCGGCGGTCTCCCGTTCACTGAGGCCGAGAACGTGGCGCAGGGCCACGGGCGACCGCAGCTTGTCAGGCAGGGCGTCGAGGTGGCGCAGCAACGTGTCACTCTCCTCGGAGGCGACTGCGTGGTCGGCGGGGTCGGAGGGCGGGTCAACGGTCATGACCCGAAGCGCTAGGGCCTCGCGGCGGGAACTCGAACGCGCCCGATTGCGGGCCGTGTTGGCGACGATCGTGACGAACCATGGCCGGAAGGGTCGAACCGGATCGAAACGGTGGAGGTTGTAGAAGGCTCTCACGGTGCCGTCCTGCAGTGCGTCGTCGGCGTCGGCCGAGGAACGGGTGAGGAGAAACGCCGCCCGATGGGCGATGGGTGCATGGCGACGCACGAGCGTGGCGAAGGCCGCCTGATCACCTTGCTGCGCCCGCGTCGCCAGGACTCTGTCATCGTCGAATGGTCGATCGGTCACGCCACCTGCCGGGTCTGTTTCCTCCTCTCAATGATGCCCCATATGGCGAGGGCTGCGCCGAGCCCGATCGCCCACAGGGGAATCGATGCCCCCGATGGGGCGACGAGCCGGGTGGTGTCGAACCCGACGGCTTCGAGTTGCTCGACGATGTCGTCCGCGAGCGGGAACCACGAGTCCGCCGAGATCGACCCGGCGTACTCCTGACCACCGGGGATGTGTCCCACCGGCCCGCCCTCGGCAAAGGGGTAGAGATACTGGAGGATGACCGTGGGCTCAGGGACCGGAAAGTTCCACTCGGCGATGACCCGCGGCCCGAGCGGGCCTGAGGGCATGGTGCCGATCGACCCCTGAGGCCAGAAGCCGTCAAAGAACCTGCTCGAGTCGAGGAACCTTGGGAACTCGCCGCCATAGAGCGTGGCCGTCTGCGCTCCGCTCGAGGCGGTGAACTCCCGGCCATTCGGCGCGCCGAGCGTGACCGTCTGATCACCGCTCGACAGGGTGACGCCGTCGACCCCTTTGGCACCGGCTGCCGGAGCGATGAGGACGATGGTTGCTAACGCGGCGGCGAGGATTCGGCGGACCATGTGGCAGTGCTCCTGGTGGGTTCATGAGAGGTACCCCGCGGAACGGTTGGAGGTTCCTTTGAGGAATCCAACTACCTCGAGCGAACCACTCGGTAGGACGGCTCCACGACCTATGGTGGACAGGCACACCGCGCCCGGGCTTCCGAGGGGGATGACCGATGGGCCTTTACATGGACCGCCACGATGTCGCGGGAGCAACGCCCGAGGACCTCGCCAAGGCCCACATCCAGGACATTGCGATCCAAGAGAGGTACGGCGTCAAGTACCTCACATACTGGTTCGACCCCAAGGCGCAGACCGTCTTCTGCCTCGCGGAGGCCCCGAGCGCAGAGGCGGCGCAGCGGGTGCACGCCGAGTCTCACGGCCTAGTTGCCAATCGGATCATCGACGTCGACCCGACCACCGTGTCGGGATTCCTCGGGGCGATCACCGAGTCGCAGCCTGGCGACCTCATCGCCGAAACCGCCCTACGCACGATCCTGTTCACCGACATGGAGGGCTCCACCACCCTCACGCAGGCACTCGGCGATGCCCGAGCCATGACGGTCCTCAGAGGCCACGACGCGATCATCCGCGAAGCACTGCGCGCCACCGGAGGCTGGGAGATCAAGCACACAGGAGACGGGATCATGGCCTCGTTCTCGTCGGTGGTCCGCGCCGCCGAGTGCGCCATTCGAATCCAGAAGGCGTTCGCCGAGCACGAGGTCGCGGAACTCCCCGACGGGATCCGGGTTCGGATCGGACTGGCAGCCGGAGAGCCTGTCACCGAGGACGAGGATCTGTTTGGAGCGGCGGTGCAGTTGTCGGCCCGGATCTGTGGAGCCGCCGAACCGAGGAGGATCCTGGCCGCAAGCACCGTTCGTGAGCTGGCTCTCGGGAAGAACTTCGAGTGGGAAGAGCCCCGCCACATCGACTTGCGTGGATTCACCGATCCTGTGCACGTCTATGAACTGCGCTGGGAGGCCCGGGCCGGGGTCGGTTGAATCGGCAACGTTCGGTCGTGAGCGCGGGCCCCATCGCCTATCCAGGCGCTGACGTTGTGGATGGCGGGAGGCGCGGCGGTCTCGAGCGCCGAATCTGGGCCTAGAGGCCCTTCAAGAAGTCGTTCCCCAACTCGTCTGGCTCCAACCCCAGCTCTTTGCGGATCCCCTCGTAGCCGACCGAGTCGAGCTCGTCGGCCAGCTCGCGGCCCCCGGAGCGGACGATCCTGCCCTTCATCATCACGTGGACCCGGTCGACATCGAGGTACCGCAGCACCCGGGCGTAGTGGGTTATCACCAGCACCCCGAGGTCGGGGCTGCGCATCCCTTGCACCGCCTCGGCGACGTCACGCACCGCGTCGACATCCAGGCCC
>JBBEAX010000055.1:0-98230 GCA_040882645.1 Acidimicrobiia bacterium | reverse complement strand
AGAGCGTCTGGCTACGGACCAGGAGGTTGGGGGTTCGAGTCCCTCCGGGCGTGCAACTATCCGCTTCCCGCTACCCGCTACCGGCAGGAAGCGGCGGGCCGCCCCCGCCGTCGTGGCTCTGGACCATGGACCATCTATTCGGCTAGGTTGCCGGGCGTGGTGAACCCTTCTCTTCGAGTGCTGATCGACGGTGCCCAGGCGGTGGGCGCCAACACCTCTCGCCTCACGCTCGAGCCCGGCGAGATCCTGATGCGGCGGGGCGACAAGGCAGACACCGTGTTTGTGCTCGTCGAAGGGTCGCTCACCGTTTCGCGCACCATGACCGCCGACCGGTCCCTCCTCGCGATCGTGGACGAACCAGGAGCAGTGGTCGGCGAGATGGCCCACTTTGGTGGCGGCGTGAGGTCGGTCACCGTCTCCGCTCGAACCCGCGCCGAGCTGATCGCCTACCCGACCTCCGCGTTCCAGCGGATCCTGGACGCCAATCCCGACATCTCGAACCACCTCGCCGAGTTGGCCGTGCAACGCGCCGAGTACGCCGAACTGGCCTCGCTACTCGCAGACCATTTCGCGATCGACAACGACGAGGCCCTGATGTCGACGTGTCAGTCGGTCCAATGGATCAAGCTCGAGCAGGGAACGGTGCTCTTTCGAGAGGGCGACGCATCGGACGCGGTCTACGTGGTGGTGCGAGGGCGTCTGACGGCGACAAGAGGAGCCGAACCCAACGAAGTCCGCATCGGTGAAGCGGGCCGGGGGGAATTTGTCGGGGAGCTCGGCCTCATGGGGCAGACACCGCGCGGGGCGACCCTGACCGCGGCGCGCGACACCGTCGTCGCGCGGATGGACGAGAAGGCGTTCAACCAACTGGTCACCAGCCAGCCGCGGATGATGTTCGAACTCTGTCTCCGCGCCGTCGCCCGGGCCGAGGACGTCGCCCATGACGCGCCCCCCAGCACCGTCCTCGCCATCGCCATCTCACCACGCTTCGACGCCGAAGCCGTGGTCAAGGTCATCAAGCACGAGCTCGATCGGCACGGAAGCACGTACCGCCTCTGGCCGGCTCGGGTCGACGCCCTCCTCGACACCCCGGGAATCTTCGATTCAGCGCGTGGGGAGATCGGTGGAATCCGGGTTTCCCGGCTGGTGCAGGACTTCGAGCTCGAGACCGATCACCTGATCCTCGAGCTAGGCCCCGAGCCCGGCCCCTGGTCGCGCCGGGCACTGGGAATGGCCGATCGGTTGCTCGTCATCACCTCCGACGACCCCACGGCGGCCGAGGTGGAGCATCTCGAACGACTGCTCGGGGACTGCCGCCCCGGCCTCCATCGCACGGTCGTAATCATGCGGCCGTCCCGGACCTCGCCACCCACGGGTTCGGCGAAGATCCGCGACCTCTTCTCGGGCGACCACGTCATCAACGTCGCAAGCGGGTCCGATCAGGATCTCGCTCGTGTCGCCCGGGTGGCGGTCGGCAAGGCAAACGTGCTGGTCTTTGGAGGCGGCGGCGGCCGGGGGTTTGCTCACCTGGGAGTGGTCCGCGCGATGAACGAACTCGGCATCCCGATCGACATCGTGGGCGGCACCTCGATCGGCGGAGTGATCGCGGCCACAGTGGCCGAAGGGTTCACCGCCGACGAGGCCACCGAATGGGCGCGCAAGAGCTTCATGCGCGTCCTCGACTACACGCTGCCCTTCGTATCCCTCGTCAAGGGAAAGCGGATCGCCGGCGAGGCCGAGAACACTTGGGGGGACCGCGAGATCGAAGACCTCTGGCTCACCTACTTCTGCGTGTCGACGAACCTGACTGCGTCGAGCATCCACCTCCACCGCCGGGGATCGGTGGTGTTGGCGATTCGGGCCACCACCGCGATTCCGGGGGTGATGCCTCCCGTCCCGTTCGAGGACCAGCTCTTGATCGATGGCGGCGTACTGAACAACATGCCGATCGACATCGCCCGCGACATGTCACCGGGGGGTCTAGTGATCGCGTCCGATGTGGCTCCGCCGGCGGGACCCCGGGCCCGCCATGACTATGGGCTCTCGGTATCGGGTTGGGCGGCGCTCCGCTCCAAGCTGCGCAAGAAGCGTCCCGGCTATCCACGGATCTCGGCGGTGCTCATGCGGTCGATGATCACCGCGTCGATGCGGGAGCGGAACCGCCAACTCGCTTCCGGCCTTGCCGACTTCTACCTAGAGCTCGACGTCAGTGGAGTCTCGATGCTCGATTTCGAGGATCCGATCAGCGTCTCCCAACGAGGTTACGAGGCGGCTTTGGCGGCACTCTCCCAGTGGCTCGAGGGGCGGGGCGTGCATCGGAACGCGACCCGCTGAGGAGCCGAGTTCGGCAACCAATCGGACCGCAGTAGATTCGACTGACTGCCGTCAGGCGGTCAGCCTCGAGACAGGACCGAGATCATCGCGCTTCCCCACTCCTTCGCCGTCGCGTGTTACTGCCCCCTCGGACGGCAACCGTGACCGATTCCGTCGCGTCCGAAGCGGCGAGGCGTCGCACCTTCGCCATCATCTCTCACCCCGACGCCGGGAAGACGACGCTGACCGAGAAGCTGCTCCTCTACTCCGGGGCGATCGTGGAGGCGGGCGCGGTCCGAGCACGCGCCGGGGCCCAACGCGACGTGTCGTCCGATTGGATGGAACTCGAGAGGCAGCGAGGTATCTCGATCAGCTCCACGGTGCTGCGATTCGAGCACGACGGGGTGCTGTTCAACCTCCTCGACACCCCCGGCCACCGGGACTTTTCCGAGGACACCTATCGGGTGCTCTCCGCCGTGGACGCGGCGGTGATCGTCCTCGACGCCGCCAAAGGTGTCGAGTCCCAGACCCTGAAGCTCTTCCAGGTTGCCCAGGCTCGCGGGATCCCGCTGATCACATTCATCAACAAGGTCGACCGCCCCGGGCTTGCTCCACTGGAGTTGATCGACGACATCGAGCGGCAGCTCGAAATGACCGCGACTCCCGTCACCTGGCCGGTGGGCAATGGGCCTGATTTCGAGGGTGTGGTCGACCGGCGGGACGACACCTTCTGGCGGTTCGAGCGGACTGCCCGTGGTGCCAGCATCGGCGACGAGAAGAAGGCCGGCCTCGAAGCCCTCTCCGAGTCACCGCATGGCGCCGAGGCTGCACAAGAGCTGGCGGTACTCGACGGAGTGGGCGCCGACCACGATCCGGAGCGATTCATGCGCGGTGAGTCGACGCCAGTCTTCTTCGGCTCGGCGCTGTGGAATTTCGGGGTACGGCTCCTCTTGGACTCCATCGCGGGGATGGCGCCGTCGCCCACGCCACAGACCGAACGCGACGGCCGGGTGCGCCCAGTGGACGACCCCCTCGCCGGCTTCATCTTCAAGATCCAGGCCAACCTCGATCCCCGCCATCGCGATCGGATCGCGTTCATGCGGGTGTGCTCGGGGCGGTTCGAACGCGGGGTCGCCCTCACCAACCACCGCACCGGGCGCAGCACCTCCACCAAGTACGCCCACCAGATGTTCGGGCGCGATCGCGACACCGTCGACATCGCCTTCCCGGGCGACATCGTCGGATTGGTCAACGCTTCCGATCTGAGCATCGGCGACAGCCTCAGCGCAGACGGCAAGGCAAACTTCCGCACCCTCCCCACTTTCGCCCCCGAGCATTTCCGGATCGCCCGCACCCTCGACACCTCGCGCTACAAGCAGTTTCGCCGCGGCATCGCCCAACTCGACGACGAGGGTGTCATCCAGGCGCTGCATACCCGGGACCGTGGGGAGAGGGAGCCGATCCTCGGTGCGGTGGGCGAGATGCAGTTCGAGGTCGCCCTCTACCGGCTGGAGGCCGAGTTCGGCGCAAAGGTGAGGCTGGACCCGGTGCCCTACCGACTGGCGCGCCGCACCGACGAGGCCGGCAGGGTGGTGGCATCGGCCCAGCGCGGGATCGAGGTGGCCGAGCGCCGTGACGGGACGCTACTCGCACTGTTCCCCAGCGAGAACATGCTCAACGTGACCAGGCGGGATCATCCCGACATCGTCCTGGACACCATCGTCGGTCTGTGAGAGGACGCAGATGCCGATCGACATCAAATGCCCGTCATGTGGCGAGGAAGACGACCTTGCCGGGAAGCCCTCCGGCGACTCCATCGCGATCACCTGTGGCACATGTGGCGTCACCTGGAAGAGATCGACCAGCCCCCGGTGCTCGAAGTGTGGCGGCGGCAACATGCAGCCGGCGCCGATGGCGATCGTGGAGAAGTCCCGTGGCACCCAGCTGTCGATCGTGGGGATCCGAACGGTCCACCTGTGCCACTCGTGCGACGCCGAGACCATCGACAGGTGGCATCGTGGGAGGCCCCGACCACTGTTCCCAGACGATCTTCCCACCGACACCCAATGACGGATGCGGGTCGAGTGGGAGGGGCCGCTCAGGTGACGATGGCGTGGAGCGGGGTCTCCCGAAAGCCGGTCAATGAGGCGAACACCACGATGTTCTCCTCGAAACTGTTCGCGTAGCGGTCCCACGGGCCGCCGCAGGTGATCACGCGCAGCGTCGAGCCCTCGGTCGGGCCATAGACGAGGAAGGTCGGGAAGTGGGCCTTCGGATAGCTGCGCACACCATCGACGACAAAGACCGCTATCAGCCCGTCGCTCCGAGTTACGAGGATCTCGTCGCCTGGCCGAACGTCGCCCAGGTAGTAGAAGATCGAGCGGCCGTCTGACACCGAGTCGACGTGGCCCAGGATCACCGCCGGCCCGGGCGAACCGGGTTCCGACGAATACTTGTACCAAGCGGCCTCGTGGTACCGGGGTGACTTCGGAACCTCAAGGGCTCCGTCGGGTGTCAAACCGAGGTATTGCAGGGTCGAGTGGGCCTCGATCGCCGAAATGTCGATGAAGATCGGCAGTGACGACGGGATCTCGTATGGGTCAGCGGCAACCGCCGTTGTCGTGATCGAAGCCGGATCGGGGGTCGGGACCGCCCCAACCGGCGCAATGACTTCCCGCCAAGGCTCGACGACTCCGAACGCTTCAGCCGGAGGTTGTGGGGCCTGGTGCTCCGAGGTCGGCATCGCCAAGACGATTGCGATCACCCCGGTCACAGCCATCACGGCAGCAGCCGCCGCCATGAATGTCTGGCGGCGGCTGGAGCCGATCGAGGAGGACTTCACCTGAGGCTCGGCGCTCTACGAGTTGCGTCGGACCGAGCGCATGCGCCAGCCGAACGCACCGGCCGCGGAAGCGAGCAATACGGCTCCGACCGCAACAAGCGTCATGTCCGGGCTGCCCGATGTCGGGCTCCCCCCCGTCTGCGCTCCGCCGTCCGGGAACGCGATCGTTGTCGGAGTCACCAATGCGTTGATGTCCGCCGTCGTCGCGGTGATCGCAGGTACCGCGGTGGTACTGGTCGTCGCGGCAACCGTCGAGGTCGTCGCGGCAACCGTCGAGGTCGTCGCGGCAACCGTCGTGGTCGTCGTAGAGGCCACCGGGGGAGCAGCGCAGCCAACCTGAGTGATCGTGTTGCTGTCCATAGTCACCGCGCCGTTGCGCGCCAGCGCCCTTCCTGAGATCGTCGCGCCGTTCTGCAAGTTGATGGACGTGAGGGCGAGGATGGTCCCTTGGAAGTTCGTGTTGGAGAACAAGTCTGCCGAGCTTCCGACCTGCCAGTAGACATTGCACGCCTGCGCGCCATTGGCGAAGACCACTGAACTGCCCACGCCGGTCGTGAGCGTCGAGGCCATCTGGAACACGAAGATGGCGTCAGGGTCACCCTCAGCGTCGAGGGTCACGGATCCGGAGATAGTGAATGCTCCGCTTGCGGAGGCGTAGACCCCGCCACCGAAGACCGTCGTTCCGCCGAGTGCCTCACCGAGGGTTTCATCGGCTGTCCGCCCCGCAACCTCGATGTATGCGGCGGTGAGCGCGTTCTTGGCCGCCAGAGCTTCGTCATTCGCTATGTGGAACTCGCCGTTCACCATTTCAGGGGTCAATCCGGGGGTGTCCGTGCCGTCATGGAGGCCGACATCACCGTTGATGGTCGTGGCCCCCGTGTTGGTGATGGTGGTGCCGGCGAGGACAGCGAAGCTGTTCGCCACGCCCAAGCCGACGGGATCTGCCGCCCAGGCCATGAAAGGCAGCAGGAGAAGGGCAGAGGTCATTGCTGCGACCGCGGCGAGCCCGACCTTGGACCTGCCTCGGTTGACTCTCGTGGAGCCGTTGGTGAGTCGCGTGATGTGCACCTTCTAGATAGAGGACTACTACCCAAAGTAGATCGGCATCTCGGCGGCCAATAGGTAGCCCTTTGGCAGTCGTTACCAAGAAACCTCGGGTATGAGGTTCTCGGTCAAACCACGGCCCAGGCAGTGACGGGAGCGGCGAAGGGGCCCACGAGCCGCCGGCTGGTGTCCGGCGGAAGTGGCTCGTCTTCACGGCCCTATCGTTCGGCGGGCCTACGAACGGGGATGCATGAACGAGCAGCTCTCGCAACTCGCGGACCGCTACTGGGATCGGGTCATGGAGACCAGCCCCATGTGGGCCTCGCTGCTCGGCGATCATCGCTTCGACGATCAGGTGGAGGACCTCTCCCGCGGCGCCGAGGAGGCGCTCACCGCCGATCTCGACTCGATCGTCGTTCAGGCCAAGGCGATCGACCCAACCGGGCTCGACAAGAACGATCGAATCACCCGGCACGTGCTGCTGTCTGAGGCAGCCTCCCAGGCCGATGCCCTCCGCTCCCGGATGCCCGAATTCATGGTCGACCCGATGCTCGGGGTCCACATGGATGTGATCCAGGGCGTGTCGCAACTCCGGGCCAACAACCCCGAGCAGGCGGATGCTTTCCTGGGGAAGGCCTCCAAGACGGGCCTTCTCTTCGATCAGGCCCTGCAGCGGCACCGCGATGGTGTCGCCAACGGCCGTACTCCCCCGCAGGTGGCGATCGAGAAGGTGCTGAAGCAGATCGACGCTTACCTCGATTCGCCGCTGACTGCCGACGCCTTCATGCAGATCTCCCTCCCCGATGAGATGGACGCCGACGACTGGCGGGTGGAGATGATCGAGCAGGTACGCGAGGTGGTCAGACCCGCTTTCGCCCGGTACCGCGATGGCATCGCCGCCGACATCCTCCCCCACGGCCGGCCGCCGGAGAAGTCGGGCGTGTGCTGGCTGCCCGACGGGGAAGAGATCTATCGACGGGCCGTGAAGCGTTACACCACTCTCGACCTCGACCCCCGCGACCTGCACCAGATCGGACTGGACGAGATCGCCTCACTCGAGGACGAGTATCGGGCGCTCGGCGGTCCCGTCCTCGGCACCACCGACGTGCCGACGATCTATGACCGGCTGCGTAACGACCCCGCCCTCCGCTTCGAAACGGCGGACCAGGTGCACCAGGCCGCTGAAGACGCCCTGGCCCGGGCCCGCGAAGCAATCCCCCAATGGTTCGGCCGCCTACCGGAAGCCCCGTGCATGGTGCAGCCGATCCCCGACATCGGGGCCGCCGACGCCACGCTGGCGTACTACTTTCCCCCCGCCGACGACCAGAGCCGCCCGGGGATCTTCTTCATCAACCTCACCGACCCGACGACGCGCACCCGGTTCGAGTCCGAGGCGCTCGCATTCCACGAGAGCATCCCCGGACACCACCTGCAGATCGCCATCGCACAGGAACTCGAAGGGGTGCCCACCTTCCGACGCAATGGCAACGTGACCGTCTATACCGAGGGCTGGGGTCTGTATACCGAGCGGCTCTCCGACGAGATGAGCCTGTACTCCGGTGACCTGGAGCGGATGGGCATCTTGTCGTTCGATTCCTGGCGGGCGGGACGCCTGGTGGTCGACACCGGCCTTCACGCCCTCGGGTGGAGCCGCCAGCAGGCGATCGACTACTTCATGAAGAACTCTCCCCAAGCGCCCAACAACATCGTCAACGAGGTGGATCGGTACATCGGGTATGTCGGGCAGGCGCTGGCATACAAGGTGGGGCAGCGAGAGCTGTTCCGACTCCGGGAACACGCCAAGCAGGCGTTGGGCAGTCGGTTCGACATCAAGGAGTACCACGACACCGTGCTGGGGAACGGCCCGGTTCCCCTCGACCTGCTCGCCGACCTCGTCGAGGAGTCGATCGGGGCCTGACCCGGGGCCGACCTACACTCCCAGGCCACCAGGAGGGATCGCATAGTCCGGCCGAGTGCGCACGCCTGGAAAGCGTGTTGGCGGCGAAAGCCGCCACGAGGGTTCAAATCCCTCTCCCTCCGCGAGCCACCGCTCCTCGGTGTTCGCCGCCTACCCGGCGGCGAAACCGGTCTCCCCTCGCGTCACTTCCCTACACTCCCCGGCTCCGCACCGACCGGACGGACGATAGATTTGCGGACCTCTAGACAGCGCGGAGAAGGGTTCAAATCCCTCTCCCTCCGCGTCCTCCCCCGAAGGGGGAGGACGATCGGCCGAAGGCCGAAACGGAGGGGGCGCTCAGAGGAGACCCTCTCCTTGGAGCCTGGGCAATGACACTGCCCGACTATTCCGCCCCCATGCGACAGGCCCTGGAAGAAGCGCGGGTCGCTCTTCAGCACGGTGATGTGCCTGTCGGGGCGGTGCTGCTCGGTGCTTCTGGGGTGATCGTGGCTTCCGATCACAATCGGCGGGAGGAGTTGGGGGATGCCACCGCCCACGCCGAAATGCTGGTGCTGTCGGCGGCGTCGCGGGCCGCCGGCGACTGGCGACTCACCGGGCACACCCTGGTGGTGACCCTCGAACCTTGCCCGATGTGCGCCATGGCGGCCGTGTGGGCCCGGGTGGACCGGATCGTCTATGGGGCAGCCGACCTCCGGGCCGGCGGTGCCTGGAGCCTCTACAACATCCCCCAGGACGCCCGCCTCAACCACCGGGTCGAACTCGTCGCCGGCGTCCTGGGCGAGGAATCGACGACGCTCCTGGAGGAGTTCTTCAGTTCACGACGGTGAGTGGCGATTACCCCCCCGGTAGATGCCACAATCCCAACCGACAGTTGGAGTCGCACGGCTGGGCCTTGTTCCCTCTGGCAGGGGCTGGGGCTGGAGCCGGAGCTGACCTGGAGGGGTGGCCGAGCGGACGAAGGCGGCAGTCTCGAAAACTGTTGGGCCGGGTTTCTGGTCCCGTGGGTTCGAATCCCACCCCCTCCGCTCGTTTGGTCGTACGGCTAGGTCTCGTTGCCTCTGGCAGGGGCTGGGGCCGGAGCCGGAGCTGGTTGGGAGGGGTGGCCGAGCGGACGAAGGCGGCAGTCTTGAAAACTGCTGAGCCCTCCGGGGCTCCGTGGGTTCGAATCCCACCCCCTCCGCGCGAGGTGTCACAATGTCCCGGCTCGGGCCTTCCCGAGCATGGAGAGGTGGCCGAGTGGTCGAAGGCGCTCGCCTGCTAAGCGAGTAAGGGGTGTTAAACCCCTTCGAGGGTTCAAATCCCTCCCTCTCCGCCGATATCGTGCGACCCCACCCTGAGGTGATCGCCGCGGCCGAGGGGGTCGCACTGAACCCTGCGGCCCTCGCTCCCTCACCTGGGTCCTGGGGCTTTAGCCTCTGGTGCCCCGTGGCTGAGTCTTGTCTTCTGGCTGCTAGAACGCCTCGGGCGTGGTCTGTGTACCTGGCAGAAACGGAGGTGGGATGAGACGCTCCGTGCTCGCGGTCGTGTTCTTCTTGGTCGTAAGCGCCTGCTCGACGGGAGATTCGACGGCGCAGGGCGGGGGAACCACGGCCGCTGCTGAGACCAGTGCGTCGATTGCTCCGACCGAGTCGTCGACCCCGAGTTCGACGACTAGTACGACACCGCCCACAACGACCACGACGGTGCCACCCTGGACAACGCTGCCCGACCCGGGGATGCCTCCGGTCGCGTTGCGGTTATCTGAGACTGGCGATGTGCTGATCGAGACGATGTGCCTGGATGTCACAACCGGGCAATTGATCATTCCGAGCGACCAGGTCGCGAGCAAAATCACCGAAGTGCTCAGCGCCCTGGGCATCAACGTCGTCGACGAGGGATGCCAGGCGACGATGAAACTCTCGCTCAACGGCAGCAGAAGATCGGCGACCTACTACACCGTGGGGGTTTGCTGGACCGGAGAAGCGGTCGCGGGGGAGACCAGTCTCGTAGTAGACAGGGAAGTGCGTGGGACGTGGACGGTGGATTGGCCCGGCGATCCCCCCTCGGGGACTCAGTCTTGTCCTGCTGAAACCGACCTCATCCCAACGAAATCCTGGAGCCATTGGCTAGTGGTGACCCCGCTCGCGGAGATGTTCGGGTACCTGGGAGCTTCGGCCGCAAGAGGCCACTTCGATGTCGAATGGGATCAATTAGGGGGTCCAACCCCTGAGGATATTCAGGCGCTGACATCAGAGATGTCGCGCGACCCCAACAAGGTCTACTTCGCAAGGGTCTGGTCCCGCATCGATCCCACCGCCCTGCTGCCGATGGTCCCGTACCTCATAGCTCTCCTCGAATGCCGCAGCTGCCAAACCTCCTCGGACTGGCGTGACTTCCGGAGTAACGAACGCCAGGCCCGCGCCGCCCTGGAGGAAATCACCGGCGAGTCCTTCGCCGGCCCTTGGAGCTGGTGGTACTGGTGGGAACAGAACCAGTAGTCGAGTATGCGTCGCGGTACTTGCCACTCCGGCGAGAGGCAGACAGACCCGACCGTTCCTCATGTGTGCTCTCGTGACGCTGGCCGAGGCCCTGAGTTGTGCCCTGAAGCCTCGGGTGACATTTACGTACGCTGGCCGAGGGTGGGGCGATGTCACCTGTCGGCACGTGAGGCGAACGCCTTGCAGGCTGCGTCTTGGTCGGGTGGTGGCCTAGGCAGTCACAACCTTCGGCTTGCGACCTCTTGAACCCGATCGCTTGGGGGATTCATCGACGATGCTGAACTCGATGCGATGCCCGAGGGCCGCGGCGTACCGTCCCAGGGTCGAGGCCCGCGCATCGGAATCGCCGGATTCGAGGCGGGCCACTGCAGACTGCGATGTACCCATCAGCGCAGCGAGCTCCGTCTGGGAGATAGCACGCTCGGCACGGATCGCGGCCAGTTGGCGGATCAGCTCTCGTCGCTGAAATGCGGCCTCGACCAACTCCGCGAAGCGCTCATTGGCTGCGCTCCGGTCGTGGATCAGTTCGGTGAGGAAGTCGTCCATTCTGTCTCTTCGTCTCTTCGGCATAAGCTTGCCATATCGTTAGTGATATCGCAACAACGATATAGACACAATCATTCCCGTGCCCGGCTCCGCCAGTCGGCGAGTCTCCGCCGAGCCAGCTGGATAGTGCTCTGAGGAGTCCTCTGGCTCTTCTTTGAGATCGCCTCCAGAGCCAGCAACACCTGATCCTGCTCGCCCTCGGTTGCGTACAGGATGCGAAACGCCTGGCGATCCCCAGCCGCCCGAACCTCGTAGATGTCTCCGCCCAGATGGTGCGCGACCTGATTGCCGTTGACCTGGACATCCTTCATGCCAGCAATCACCGCAGCCGCATCGATATCAGACAAGCTATCGATGAACTCCTTCACCGGGCTTCGCCCGGCTCGAGTCCGGTAGTCGCGCCACCGGCGCCTGGCAGCCACCAAGCCACGGTAGCGACAGCGACCTCAGGAGAGGTCGGCTCGGCCGCGGCTGACCGGTCGCCCCTCAGGTGTGCTTTCCGCACGCTGGCGGAGGGGGTGGGTTGACTCCAGAGCGATGCACGATGCTCTCTCAGTAGTGTCCGATTCATGTCCGACCAAGGTGACGGTTACTTCGACGAGACGGTCGCCGCCCGTTACGACGACTCCGAGGGCGAGCACTTCGACCCGGAGGTGATCGCGGCGACAGCGAATTTCCTTGCCGGGTTGGCTGGCGGAGGCAGAGTCATGGAGTTTGCCATCGGGACTGGGCGAATAGCCATACCTCTCAGCCAGCGTGGTGTGCCGGTGTGGGGGATCGAGCTGTCACGGGCGATGGCCGGACGGCTCGAGGACAAGCCGGAGGCCAGAGACATCGAAGTGGCAATTGGCGACATGGCCACCACCCGCGTCGAGGGCGAGTTCAGCCTCGTCTACCTGGTGTTCAACACGATCATGAATCTGACGTCACAGGATGATCAGGTGGCCTGCTTCCAGAACGCGGCCGCTCACCTCTCGCCCGGGGGTCGATTTGTTGTTGAGGTGGGTGTTCCCGGCCTCCAGCGACTTCCGGAGGGGGAACGGCTACTGGCGTTTCACCACAGCGATGACCGCTGGGGGATCGACGAGTATGACGTTGTGACTCAGTCGCTCCGGTCGCATCATCTCGCGTTTGGCGAAGGACAAGTCGAGACCCTATCCGTCCCCTTCCGGTACGTGTGGCCGCCGGAGCTCGATCTCATGGCTCGGCTTGCCGGGATGGTGCTGGAGGATCGGTTCGGGGGTTGGGACCGAGCGCCCTTCACCGGCGACTCCCGCAGCCACGTGTCGGTCTGGGTCAAGCCGGGCTGAGGGTTCTTGCTCTGGTAGCAGCTCCCACACGATGCCCGAGGCCACGTTTCCTCCTCCGGAGATGGAGGACAAGGACCTCTCCGACTGAGCCTGGACCTCGAGCGGACCACTGACGATCGTGCCCCCCGCCTTCGAGTGTCGACAACCGGCGCGTTCCGGGTCGCCGGCTCCAGCCAGGCTGCCCTACGGCACCCGGGTCACTCGCTTAGGGCTGCTTCCTTCCGGATCTGACCCGATTCACCAGTTTCCCGCCGCGTAGGACCCGGCCTTCAACACCACGTATCCGGCGCTGACCCAACCATCGAGCACCCTCAGGCGGGGATTCGGCCCCGCGTAAAGAGGATTTCGGGTTCAAGGCACCCCTAGCGCCCCGCCTAGCACGATCGATCCGAGGCTAACTGACGCGCGAGAGTTGAGGATTCCTCGCGGCAGCCATGCGACGGGCAAGCCCCCGACCGCCGACCTACGGGTTTCGCCTTTCGCTCTTCGCCTTTCGCTCTTCGCCTTTCGCTCTTCGCCTTTCGCTCTTCGCCTTTCGCTCTTCGCCTTTCGCAGCCGAGCCTCACCGAGGCTTCTTCAACACCACCCCGTACACGAACCCCATCGGGCCCATCCGCCAGACCTTCTCCAGGGTGAGCGGGCCAGCCGCGTAGAGCACCTCGGGTTGGGGGAGGCTCCCCAGGCTCCGATGCAGGTACCGGTACTCGCCGACCGCACCGACAGTGGCGCCGGCGACGGGAAGGACCACCGCAGTGCCCATCGTGTGCAGCGCACGCTTCACTCGCCCCTCGGGCCTCCCCAGATCGACGATGGCGGCCACGCCGCCGGGGCGGAGCACCCGAGCAATCTCTTCGAGCGTCGCCGGCACCGAGTCGAGGTTGCGGAACACATACGCTGAGAACACCCCGTCGAACGACCCGTCGGGAAACGGCAGCGCCTCCCCCTTGCCCACCACCCGCATCTCGGTCGGGTTGAGGCCGAGCATCTCTGGCGCGGGGTCGAGAGCAACGATCTGGTGGTCACCCAGGTCGGGTTTGGCGGCACCGGTGCCGGCGCCGAGGTCGAGCACCCGCCCAGGCGGCAGGTGGGCGATCGCGGTGCGCCGCCAATCGTCGTCCTTGCCGAGCGACAGCACGCGGTTGAGGCGGTCGTAGCGACGGGCAATGCGAGAGAAGATCTCCCGGCTGCTCACGGCGCGAGCCGGTCGGTGCCCAGCGCGGGGCGGAGCACCTCCGGAACGATCACCGATCCGTCCTCCTGCTGAAAGTTCTCGAGAATGGCGATCAGCATGCGGCCGACGGCCACTGCGGTCCCGTTGAGGGTGTGGACGACGTCGGTACCGGACCCGGACCGGAATCGGATCTTCAGCCGCCTCGCCTGGTAATCGGTGGTGTTCGAGCACGACGTGATCTCGCGGTAGGCCCCCTGGCCGGGGAACCACGCCTCGAGGTCGTACTTCTTGGCAGCGGAGTCGCCGAGGTCGCCGGTGGAGACGTTGACAACCCGGTAGGGGATGCCCAGTTCCTGCACCAGCGACTCCTCGATGCCGAGAATTCGTTCGTGCTCGGCCCACGAGTCATCGGGGTGGACGAACGAGAACATCTCGACCTTGTCGAATTGATGCACCCGGAACATTCCCCGGGTGTCTTTGCCGTAGGTGCCCGCTTCGCGGCGGAAGCAGGTGGAAAAGCCGGCGTACCTGATCGGCAGGTCGCCGACCTCGAAGATCTCGTCATAGTGCATCCCGGCGAGAGGGACCTCTGAGGTGCCCACCAGATAGAGGTCGTCGGCTTCCGTCAGCTGTCCATCCGGGCCGCTCGCCCCCACCGCATACACCTGGTCGCGGGCTCCGGGAAAGAAGCCGGTGCCAAACAACGCGGTGTCGCGCACCAGTACCGGGGGAATCACCGGTACGAAACCCTCAATGATGAGACGCCCCATCGCCCACTGCACCAGGCCAAACTCGAGCAGGACCGCGGCCCCCTTGAGGTACGAGAACCGCGACCCGGACACCTTCGCGGCCCGCTCGACATCGATGATCCCCAGCGCCTCACCGAGATCGACGTGGTCCTTCGGCTCGAACCCGAACGACGGGGCCTCGCCCCACCGGCTGACCTCGACGTTGTCTTCCTCGCTGGCACCGATTGGAGCCGACTCATGCGGCGGATTGGGAAGCGGTGTCCACAGCCCCTCGAACCGGGCGTCGAGCTCGTCGGCGGTGCCGAGGGCGGCCTTGTAGTCCGCGGCGAGCACCGCCACCGCGTCGATCGCCTTCTGCTTGTCGGGTCCGGAGAGGCCAGCGATCTCCTTGCCGGCCCGGTTCTGTTCGGCCCGCAGTTCCTCGGCGCGAACCCGTGCCGCTCGCCGTTCCTGATCGAGCGCGACCAGCGCCGGCACGTCGATGGTCAGCCCGCGACGCCGAAACGAATCGGCCAACCCCTCGGGATCGTTGCGAAGCAGCGCGACATCGAGCATGCGCCAGATGGTAGAGCGGAGGCCCCCAGCCTCCAGCCTCCAGCCTCCAGCAAGAGCCGCGCAGGTCGCGGTTTCGCCCATCGCAGGTCCGGCCGCAGGCCGGACCTTTCGCCCATCGCGGCCGAGCGCAGCGAGGCCGCTAACTCCCCCCCAGGGCTCGCTCCACCGCTGCCTGCTCCTCGGGGGACAAGGGCTCGGTGCCTTGGCCGTCGCTGATCATCTTGGTGAAGAAGAGGGTCTGGCGAGGCCCGTGGAGCAAGGTGATGACCAGGCCGTCGCGCCGTTCGTTGAGGAGGGCGATCGACCGTGACAAGTGGCCGGTGCGCTCGTCCTGGGCGTCGAAGGTGACCACCGCCGCATACCGGAGCGCACCCGGCATCCGCTCGCCCAACGACTTCACCAGAGGCCCGAGGCGGGCGACGGCGGACTCGACGTTCGCCAGATCCTCGTCAAATCCGCGGATCGATTCGAGGAGGTTCCCGTCGCGGGGGATCGACGCGTAACGTCGCCGCTCCCGACTCAGCGAGACAAGGGCGGAAATCGCGAGCGTCAGGGCTAGAACTGCGATCCCCACTGCAAGGAGGTCCATCAGGATTCCTCGTTCACCGCGAAGCGGAATGTGATCGAGTCGTTCTCGTCATCGTCATCGCCCGGGGGGATGAAGATCAGCACCTGATAGAAGGTGTCGGGTTTCACCGGGAGTTCGCTGAACGACACGGTGCGGGCGGCGCCGCCCGCGATGCTGTCGATCTCGATGCTGGCGGTGTATTCCTCTCCGTCGCTCGAGACCAGCTGCAGGCTTACGACGACCTCCACGCGGTCGGCGTTGCCGCGGTTGACGATGGTGGTCTCGATCGACTGGCTGGCCGCGACCGGCACCTCTGGGATCCCCCCGCTCTCCCCGACCGCAGCCGGGTCGAGTCGGTAATCGGCCACCGCGAGGTCGTCCACCTCGGTCAGTCCCGGGGTGAGGAACATCCGCCGCGCCAGCGACACTGGTTCGAAGAGGGGATCCGACTCGGCCGGCACGAAGGTCACCGATGGGAATGCTCCACCGAGCAGCGTGGTGTCCACCTCGGCCACCTCGGACATGAACCCCTGGTAGGCGCGGTCACCCACCCGCAGATCCACCACACCGCGGGCGAGCGAGGTGGCTCCTGTGCCGTCAGTGTCCACCGGGTCGGCCGCCAGGGCGACCAGCCCCGCTCGGGCATGGCTGAGACCATTCCTCCACGAGGTTGTCGCCAATTGGAGCCAGAGGTCGGCTCGCTCGAGGTCTTCCGGAGGATTGGCGGACGCGAGCAGCGTGACCAGGTCGTCGGAGCGCCCCTCGAGGTCATCGAGTGTCTGCAGCATGCGGGGGCGGGTGAAGCTCTCGATCTCGGTGATCATTTCGCTGAATGAAGTCGACGCCGATGCCTGTCCCGTCGCCACCTCGTAGATGACGTCCAGGTAGGCCCGGGTCACCTCGGCCTCGCCCTGGGCGCGCGTCACGCCGTACGCCACGGCACTGACGATGCCGACGATCGAAATGATCAGAATCGTTCGGCGGCGTCGTCTGCGACGAATGGCCGGGGTGTATGTCACGACGCGTCCTGTCAGTGGGCATGGCGGAGTCTCCCGCCGGAGCAACCCGAAACGGTACCGGGGCGATCAATAGGATGCCCCATCTGCGCACGAATGCGGCCGAATCGCCGAAGGATCCTGCCCAGAAGGCGCCACGGGCACCGGTGGTACGATTCCCGCCCTCCGGGCGAGTGGCGGAATTGGCAGACGCGCAGGCCTCAGAAGCCTGTGAGGTAACACTCGTGGGGGTTCGACTCCCCCCTCGCCCACGGCAACCCTTCGGGTTGCTTGGGAGTTCGGCTCCGCCGAACTCCAGGCAACTCTCCAGGCGAGTTCCTCCCCCGCTCCAGCAACAGCGCCAGCCAGAGGCAACCCTTCGGGTTGCAGCGCCTGCCCCAGCCACAGCCCCAGCCAGACGACGCGCCCGTCGGCTCTGGCTGGAGCCGGAGCTGTAGCCGGGGTTCTGACTCTGGCCGGAGCCGGAGCCGTAGCCGGGACTCTGACTCTGGCTGGAGCCGGAGCTGTAGCCGGGGCTTTCTCCCGGCCATCGTCCATTGGCCATGGACCATTACCCTTGAAAATATGGGTCTTGCACGCGGGCTCGAGCGGCGCTTGGAACGGATGGTCGACGGCCTTGCCGCGCGGCTGTTCAAAGGTCGGGTTCACCCCGTCGAGCTGGGAAGCCGGCTCGTTCGGGAGGCCGATCTCGCCCTGTTCGACACACCGGGCGGTCCTGGAGCACCCAATGCCTTCCGGGTGACGATGGGCGGCGAGGCCGAGGTCGAACCAGAGGTGTTGACCGCGGTGCGGGCCGAGCTCGCCCAATTCGTCGAAGACGCCGCCGCCGACCGGGGATGGCGCCTCGACGGGCTCGCCTGGGTCGACGTCGCGATCGACCCGGACGCCCGACCATCCGATGTCGGCATCGAATGCTGGGTCGAGCCGGGACCCCGGCCTCCGTGGGCACGGCTGGAGCCGATTGCCGGTGGGCCCTGGATTCCCATCGGCGTGAACCGGGCGGTGGTGGGCAGGTCGTCCGGTGCCGACATCCACGTCCCCCGCGACGACGTGTCCCGAATACATGCACTCATCTGGCAGGAGTCCGGCTCGGCGTGGTTGGCCGACCTCGGCTCGTCGAACGGCACCCACGTGAATGGTGGACCGGTACTCGAATCCACCCCGATCGTCGACGGAGACATCGTGTCGTTCGGCGGCGCCGAGTACTTCGTGAGGCCACCCGAATGAGTGACACGATCGTCAACGTGTCCAAGGTGGCGTTCGTCGCGTTGCTCTATCTGTTTCTCTTCTATGTGGCGCGGGCAGTGCGGGGCCACGTGGCGAGTGACAGCCCCCGGACGCGCCGGCCCGAGGCGGCCGAACCGCTGCCGGTGCTGATGGTGACCGCTCCAGGTACCGAGCCGCGCACGATCGAGGTCCGCAAGCCGCTGGTCGTCGGCCGAAGTGCCCAGGCCGACGTCACTTTCGAGGACGCATTTGCGTCGGACCAACATGCCCGCTTCGACACAGCCGGAGGCCGCCTGTACGTCCAGGATCTCGGTTCCACCAACGGCACCACACTCAACGGCGAGCGAGTGACCGAACGGAGGGTCCTCGCGAGGGGAGACATGATCCGAATCGGGGCCACCACCATGGAAGTGCGATGAGGTTCCGCTGGGCAGCGCTCACCGATGAGGGCCGGGTACGGGACCACAACGAGGACGCGATCTGGCCAGAGCCCGGGTCGGGCGAGAGCATCGGCCCGCTCCTGGTTGCGGTGGCCGACGGCATGGGGGGGCATGCCGGCGGCGAGATCGCCAGCAGGACCGCCATCGATACCGCCGTCGGCGTCGGGGGTACCGCTGCCCTCCGGATCCAGGCGGCCAACCTGGCAGTGCTCGACGATGCCAACCATCGGCCGCGGCTGGCCGGGATGGGGACCACCCTCACCCTCGCGGTCATCGGGCCTGACGGCCGTGTCGACCTCGGACACGTCGGCGACAGCCGCGCCTACCTCTTTCGTGCCGGCGCTCTCAAAAAGGTGACCACCGATCACTCGTACGTCAGCGAGATGATGGCGGCGGGCCGCCTCACCCCCGAGGAAGCCGCCGGCCACCCGTACCGGAGCGTGGTCACCCGCGCGATCGGGCTCGAGCCTGCGGTCGACGTCGACACCTTCGAGCTCGAAATGACGGCGGGCGACCGACTGCTCATCTGCTCTGACGGCCTCTCGTCGCTGATCGACGACGCGGCGATCGCCGGCGTGCTGAAGGAGAGCGACCCTGCGGTGGCCGCCCGGGGCCTGATCGAAGCGGCGAATCGGGCCGGGGGGGACGACAACATCAGCGTGGTCATCGTCGACGCGGTCGCCGAGTGACCAAGAGGGCCGAAGTCGCCCTCATCGTGTTCGCCGCGGCCATCGTCGCCGTCGGCACGGCCCTGGTCACCCTCACCGCCGACGACCGGATCACGATCGACACCGCCGCCGCGGCGGCGGCCCACCTCGCCGCGTTCGGCGGGCTCCTGCTGGCCATTCGGGCGTGGGCGCCTGCCGCGAGCCGGCTCCTGCTGCCGCCGGTCGCGTTCGTCACCGCTCTCGGCTCGATCGAGGTGTTCCGGATAGATCGCGACCTGGGTCGAATTCAGCGTTGGTGGCTGCTGCTCGCCGCGGTGATCGCCACCGGGGCGCTCCTTCTCCTGCGTAAGCCGGGTGTCGAACTGCTGCGGAGATTCCGCTACCTGTTCCTCGCCGCCGCTTTGGGTCTGCTGCTGCTGCCCCTGACGCCATCGTCCTGGCCGCTGGGCGGGGCAACCGTCAACGGATCAAGGCTGTGGGTCAGACTCGACCTCGGGGACCGCACCCTGTCGTTCCAGCCCGGCGAGGCGGCGAAGATCCTCCTGGTCATCTTTCTCGCCTCGTTTCTGGCCGACCGATGGCAGGCGCTGGCAGCGATGCCTCGCTCGGTGGGGCCGATCAGGTTGCCAGAGCCCCGGCAGTTGCTGCCGGTCTTGATCGCGTTCGGGGTGTCGCTGGCGGTCCTGGCCTACCAGAAGGACCTCGGCGCATCCCTGCTGCTCTTCATGACGTTCGTACTGCTGCTGTTCGTCGCCACGGATCGGCTCACATATCTGGTCGCGGGCGGGGTCCTCGCGGTAGGCGGCGCTTTCGCCGCTGCGGCCGCGTTCGAGCATGTCGCCGTTCGGGTCGATGCCTGGCTGCGGCCGTTCGATGACTTCGCCGGAGGCGGCTACCAGGTGGCCCAGAGCATCTTTGCCCTCGCTGACGCCGGCATCTTCGGAGCCGGCATCGGCAACGGTGTTCCCTACCTGGTGCCGGCGGCCGCGACCGACTACGTCTTCGTGGCCATCACCGAAGAGATGGGCCTCGCCGGGGGGATGGCGACGCTGGCTGCTTACGCCATCCTGATCGCGGTCGGCTTCGGAATCGCCCTGCGGGCTGCCGACCGGTTCCGCTCCCTGCTCGCGGCAGGACTGGCGATCACCCTGGCCGTACAGACCCTGTTGATCGTCGCCGGGGTGCTGCGGATCTTGCCGCTCACGGGGATCACCCTGCCCTTTGCTTCCTATGGGGGCTCGGCGCTCCTGTCGAACCTGGCGATCGTTGCCCTGTTTGCCCGGATCTCTCACGAGGAACGGTCATGAAGCGCGCGATCCGCAGCGTGGCCGTCACCATGCTCGGGCTGATGGCGTTCTCGGTTGTGTGGTTGACCTGGGTGCAGACGAGGGCCGGCGCCCAGTACCGCGACGATCCGCGCAATGTCAGGGCCTTCGAGGCGCCCGCCGGCCCTAGCCGCGGCCGGATCATCACCTTCGACGACGTGGTGGTGGCCGAGGACGACGATGGCACCCGGCGGTACCCCGAGGGCCGCGCCTATGCCCACATCGTGGGGTTCGACAGCTCCTCGGCGCAGAGCGGGGTCGAGCGCACCCGATTCGCCGCCTTGGCGTCGCGCCACGATGGCTCGCTCACCGCCTGGCTCCTCAGGCTGCTCGGAGCCGACCTCGGACCGCCCGACGTTCGCCTCACCATCGTCGACGAAGTGCAGCAAGCGGCGGTGGCAGCACTCGGCAACCGTACCGGGGCGGTGGTGGCGATCGACCCGCGCACAGGGGCGGTGCTCGCATACGTGTCTTCGCCCTCGTTCGACCCGAACGACGTGGTGTCCGGCGAACTCAGCCCCACCGACGAGGGGGCGGCCGAGGCACTGCTCGACCGGGTCGCCGACCATGTGTTGCCGCCGGGATCGACCTTCAAGGTGCTCGTCGCCGCCGCCGCCATCAGGGCGGGGTTGAACCCCGACAGCGAGGTCGAGGCCGGGTCCTCGTACACGCCACCCGGGGGCGGCATGCCCATCCGCAACGCCGGCGGAGAGGGATGTGGCGGCAACCCGATCTCCCTCACCCGGGCGATGGTGGTCTCCTGCAACACGGCCTTTGCCCGCCTCGCCGTCGAACTCGGCGGCGACTACGTGGTGGCAGCGGCGGAGGCAGCCGGGTTCAACAAAGCGATTCCGTGGGAGACCGGCGCGGTGGTGTCGTCGATTCCCACCGGTGGAGAACTCCAGGCCGATCCGCCGGCCCTCGCCCAGACCGGGATCGGCGAACGCGACGTGCGAGTCACCCCACTGTTGATGGCCCTCATCGCCGCGGCGATCGCCAACGACGGCGCGGCGATGGCCCCCTACGTAGTCGACTCGGTTGTCGCCCCGAACGGCGAAGTGCTCGAGTCCACCGATCCGCGGGTGCTCCACCGCCTGGTTCCCCGGCAGGCGGCGAGTGCCTTGACCGAGATGATGATCGCCGTCGTCGAGAGCGGCACCGGGAGCCCTGCCGCCGTCGCCGGCATCGACATCGCCGCCAAGACCGGGACCGCCGAAGGCTCCGGCGGTCCCCACGCGTGGATCATCGCCTTCGGTCCCGCCGACGATCCGACCATCGCCGTGGCGGTCGTGGTCGAGGGCGGGGGGAGCGGCGGGCGGGTCGCGGGCCCGATTGCGGCTGAAGTGATCTCCGCATGGATCGAGTTCGCTAGATAGGCCCCCGGTTACCATCTGCATTCGTGGATTCGCAACAGGTCTTGTCAGACCGGTACGCCCTCGTCTCCCATCTCGCCCGCGGCGGGATGGCTGACGTATACGTGGCCGAGGACCGTCGCCTCGGGCGGCAGGTCGCGGTCAAGATCCTCCACAGCGAGTACGCCCGCAGCGAGGCGTTCATCGAGCGCTTCCGCCGCGAGGCCCAGGCCGCCGCCAACCTCACCCACCCCGGGGTGGTCGCCGTCCACGATTGGGGCGAGGACGACGGCACCTACTTCATGGTCATGGAATTGGTGCAGGGCCGGAACCTGCGCGAAGTGGTGCGGTCCGAGGGCGCCCTCCTCCCCCGACGGGTGGCAGAGATCGGCGTGGACGTGGCGTCGGCGCTCTCGGCGGCTCATGCCCAGGGATTGGTCCACCGTGACATCAAGCCGGCCAACATCCTTCTGATGCCTGACGGCAAGGTGAAGGTCGCCGACTTCGGGATCGCCCGGGCCTTCGACGATCAGGAGCAGCTCACCCGCACCGGCGCAGTGATCGGCACCGCGACCTATTTCAGCCCCGAGCAGGCGCAGGGTTTCACCGCCGACTCCCGTAGCGACATCTACTCGCTGGGGGTCGTCTTGTATGAGCTGCTCACCGGCCAGCCCCCTTTCCACGGTGAGAGCCCGGTGGCGGTGGCCTATCAGCATGTTCGGGAAGAGCCGGAGCTGCCGTCCGATCTCAACCCCAATATTCCCCGGGGCCTCGAAGCGGTGGTGTTGGCTGCCATGGCGAAGCATCCCGACGACCGCTACCAGACAGCCGAGGACATGGCGGCGGACCTGCGCCGGGTGCTCGCCGGCCAGGTTCCCCTGGCCGCGCCTGAAAACGAAGCCCCCACCCGGGTCATGGCGGCAGTGGGAGCCGCCGGAGCGTTCAACGGTGTCGACGATCCATTCGACGGCCGGACGACGTACGTCGAACCGGCGTACCAGGAGCCGGGACGGGTCGACCGCACCACGATCACGATCGGTATCCTCGCCGCCGCCGCCCTCGTGGGTCTCGGACTCATCCTGCTGGTTCGGCTCCTGGGGCCGTCAGAGGGCACCATGGTTTCGATTCCGAACTTTCGAGGCCAGACCGTCGAAGCAGCCACAGAGCGCCTCGAGGGCCTCGGCCTAGTCGTAGACCAGCAGATCGTTGCCGACGACGACATCGAAGCCGGCCGCGTCACCGGAACCGATCCCCCGGCCGGGGAAGAGGTCGAAAAAGGGTCCACCGTGACGTTGCTCGTTTCTGGGTCGCCGGGCACGGCCGAGGTGCCGGATGTGGTCAACCGGCTGAGGGCCGATGCCGAGGCCTTGATCGAGGCCGCCGGCCTCGAGGTGGGGACGGTGGTCTTCGAGGCTTCACCGGTGGTGGACGAGGACGTCGTGATTGCCCAGAGCCCGCCGCCTGGTGAGATCGTGGACGAGGGCACCCCGGTCGACCTGACCGTTTCGGCCGGCGTCGATGCGCTGACGGTGCCCGACGTCGTCAATCAGGCTGAGGCGAACGCCCTCTTCGCGCTGCAGCAGGCCGGTTTCGAACTCGCCCAGATCATCATCGAACGGCGTCCCCACGCCGAGATCCTCGAAGGATTCGTCATCGAGACCGAGCCTCCGGCCGGCGAACTGCTGCCGTCGGGCGGGACGCTTCTCCTCATCCTGTCCGAAGGCGCGGTCCCCTCTGTGGTCCCCAATGTCATCGGTATGACAGAGAACGCAGCCATCGACCGCCTCGAGGAGTTCGGGTTTGTAGTCAGCATCGGCCCGAGTCTCGTCCTCGAGTGGGACGACCCGAACGAAGGCCTAGTGGCCGAGCAGGACCCGTCACCAGGTGAGACCCACGAATTCGGCTCGAGCGTCACGATCCGCCTCGGCGAAGCCTCGACCGAGGTGACCGTTCCCGATGTCGATGGCATGACCCAGAACGCCGCCCGCAATGCTATCGAAGATGAGGGGCTGGTCTTTCAGCGTGGGGATGACGTGGTGGTGCCCCAAGGCAGCACCGATGTAAATCGTGCAGTCAGCCAGAGCCCCGGCCCGGGGACCACCCAGCAGGTCGGCACGACCGTCGTCGTGTCCTTCGGCTTCGAAGGCGCCGAAGTCCCCAATATGTTCACCGATGGTGGTGGTGGGTGCCCCGGGGCGGTGACCCGTCAGCAGGCCAACCAGCGGCTCACCGATGCGGGCCTCGTGTTGGACGCGCAGACTGCCAGCGACGACGAGTACTCGTTCACCTTCGGCAATCACGAGTGCGAGGGGCGTGCCGTACAGCAGACACCCCCGCCGGGCGAGGTAGTCGCGGCCGGGTCCTCGGTGACGGTCGTGTTCGACCCGGTGTTTGCCCCGCTGGACTACGAGATATACGAGATGAGGGCCAACGGGCCGCCGCCCACCAACGCGAACAACCAGTTCCCGGTGTTCACCTTCGAGCAGTCGGACGACTTCGGTGGCTTCTGCAACGATCCGAACGCGGCCTACCAGGGATTCGTCCGCATGATCGACCCCGAACCGGAGGATCCGATCCCCTTCAATTCGAACCAGTACCTCATCACCTACTGGGTGGCTGATCCGGTCTTCGGCGGGGGCAACCCGTGCCCGCCGTACGACGGCCCACCGCCCTGATCCTTTCCGCGCCGAGGGTCGGAGTTCGCGGTTCCGATAGCCTTGGGCTGAGACCCCAGGGAGGATCGAGCGGACGATTCACCAGCCCCCTTCAGTGCCTCGTTAGAGGCCCGCTAGCCTGGCCCGATGCCGAAGTCCAAAGGTCGCCGCAAGCCCCACCGCACCGTCACTCCGCCACCCGTACACAAGGAGACCAAGGTCTCCCCCCGCTGGTATGTCGCCCTGATGTTCGCCCTCATGGCGGGCGGGGTCCTGTTGATCATCCTCAACTACATCGGGATCGTCCCCGGGGGCCGGCAGAGCATGTACCTGTACAGCGGCCTCGGGGCCATCGGCATCGGCTTCATGATGACGCTGAACTTGCACTGACCCAGTCGCCAGTCTCCAGTCACCAGTCACCAGGTCAATCCGGGATGTCCACAGCTGTGGGTAACCCGTGGATAACTACAAACATGTAGTTCTGGCTGGCGACTGGCGACTGGTGACTGGAGACTCGGCTACGCCGGCTCCATTTCCTCTCGGCAGTGCCGGGGGGCGGCGACGTCTTCTCCTTGGGCGTGGGTGATGGTGAGTCGCATCCCGCAAACCGCGCACCGGAACGCCTGCTCGATGTCGACGATGTCGTCCGGGTCGGGTTCGGGCGGTCCCGGCGTAGCCAGCAAGCGGACTCCCCACAGCCCCAGCCCCATCACGGCCACACCGATGGCGAGGGCGATGGCGACTGGGACGAGGTCCACGCTCAGACGAGCTCGAGCAAGGTGGCGTTGGCCATGCCCCCGCCCTCGCACATTGCCTGCAAGCCCCACTTCGCCTTACGGCGGCGCATTTCGTGGACCAGGGTGGTCATCAGCCGGGCCCCCGAGCATCCGAGCGGATGGCCGAGGGCGATCGCCCCGCCGTTCACGTTGACGTTGCTCCAGTCGGCCCCGGTCTCGTCGAGCCAGGCGGCGATCACGGAGGCAAACGCCTCGTTGACCTCGAAAAGGTCGATGTCGCCGATGGCAAGGCCCGCCTTGGCGAGGATCTTCTCGGTGGCGGGTATCGGGCCCGTCAGCATCATCACCGGGTCAGTGCCCGCGAGGGCGAAGTGATAAAAGCGAGCGATCGGGGTGAGCCCCAACTCCTCTGCCTTATCTTCGAGCATGATCAACATCGCGGCTGCACCATCGGAGATCTGCGATGAGTTGCCGGCAGTGATCTTGCCGTCGGCCTTGAATGCAGGCTTCAAGGCCGCCAGGGCCTCCATCGAAGTGTCCTCCCGGATCCCTTGATCGCGGGTGACCATCTCGCCGCCAACCTCGACCGGGATGATCTGCGTCTCGAAGTGACCCTCCGCCGTTGCCGCCGCGGCCCGCGAATGGGAGTCGAACGCAATCGAGTCGAGACGCTCGCGAGACACCGCCCACTTCTCGGCGATCATCTCCGCCGACACTCCCTGTGGGACCAACCCGTGGCTGTAACGCTCGAGCATCTTCGGCCCGAATGGGAACCCCGGCCCTTGCGAGGCGGTGATACCCATCGGCACCCGGGTCATCGACTCGACGCCGCCGGCGATCACGATGTCGTAGGCGCCGGCGATCACTCCCTGGGCGGCGAAATGGGCGGCCTGCTGCCCGGAGCCGCACTGGCGGTCGACGGTCGTCCCCGGAACTTCCTCCGGAAACCCGGCGGCCAACACCGCGTTGCGGGCGATGTTCACGCCCTGCTCGCCCGTCTGCATCACACATCCGAGAATCACGTCGTCGATGCGAGCGGGGTCGAGTTCGTTCCGCTCGATCAGCGCCCGCAGCGGGAGGGCAGCGAGATCGGCAGGGTGGATGTCCTTGAAGTAGCCGTTGCGCTTACCGCTGGGAGTACGAACCGCATCGACGATCACCGCGTTGCGCATTTCCAAACCTCCGTCGTCTCGTCGGCGACCCCTCTGCGGCCAGCAGGCCACAGACCGTGGAGATGAGGGGATTCGAACCCCTGACCCCCTGGATGCAAACCAGGTGCTCTGCCGGGCTGAGCTACATCCCCGTGAGAACCCATGTTACGAAACACCAGGTGGGCCGGAGTCGTTCCTTCAATGATCGGCCAGCCGCGGTTACGGGGGCCTTCCGCTCTTGGTGTACCGGTGCCCGAGCGGGCTGATCCAGAGGTGGTCGCCGCCGGGCAGGGGCACGTGCTTCCATCCGACCCGGTGGCGGTTGGTCACATGGTCATGCCGGCATCCGGCGTCGAGTCCGTCGACTGCGGTCCGTTTCTCCTCAGCCCACGGGATGCGGTGGTCGAGATCGCACCCCGTGGCCGGCATACGGCAACCCGGGAAGATGCAGGTGCGATCGCGGGCCTCGACCGTACGCCGTTGCGCAGTGGAGGGCCGGCGGCGGGTGGTGCCATTGTGGATCGGGAGACCGGTACCCGGATCGGAGAGCGTGAAGCGCCACTCGCCATCCACCTGGGCCTCGGCCACCTGGCGGGCGATGTCGGAGATCACCGGACCAAATCCGGCGAGGTCGCCCGGAGTCTCGGCGAGGCGGGCAAGGGTCTCGAGATCGACATGGAGATCGACAGATCCACCTCGCTGGTCGCGCTTGAGGCCGGAGAGCAGGTCGAGGAAGACGTCGGCGCGCAGCTGGTCCATCGTGCGCCCATCGCCCTCCCGGTTCAGGCTCTTGGCCATTTGATCGATGCGGCGGGTAATGGCGGCGACCCGGTCGGGAGGTAGGTCGAGGCCAAGAAGGTGGGCGGTGCCACCGGTGGAACCCTCGGCGACCACCCGGCGATCGGCGACCGTCTCCTCGTAGCGCTCCCGGGCGGTATCGGGGTCCACCTCGATGGCCAGACGACGGATCCGCGCCGCTAGCTCGCCGGTGGTCAGCCCCGGGGCGTCACCGATCACGGCGGCCACGACGCGCCGGGCGGAAGTTTCGTCGAGATGGGAGGTGCCGTGGACGATCGCCCCTGCCCGCCGCGGGTCGATGTCCCCGGCGACCAGCGCCGCCCGGACCGCCGGAAGCCGCTTGATGCCGAGGGCAAGTTCGAGCGCCGTCTCGGCCGCCCGTCGGGTGAGGCGGAGCGCGCAACGAATCTCGGTTGCCGATGCCTCCCAGGCCAACTGCGGATCGTCAGCGAAAGGCTCTTCCTCCATGTGCTCGGCGACCGAGGCCATCGCCGCATACACCTGTGCCTGGAAGTGGGATGCCATCCTCTGCTGTGCCCGTAGCACGACCACCCGGTCGTGACCGGACA
This sequence comes from Acidimicrobiia bacterium, assembly GCA_040882645.1. GTDB lineage: Bacteria > Actinomycetota > Acidimicrobiia > Spongiisociales > UBA11373 > JAUYIV01. The sequence goes on along the minus strand of JBBEAX010000055.1, from coordinate 70,800 downwards.
CCTCGTCGAGGTCGATGGTGGCGAGGAATCCCGCCAGTGCCGGACCCGGCCGCATCTCGTCGAGCCCCGGAGGAATCGGCTGGCGCTCTCTGTCGAACATGTGTTCTAAGGTACGGCGAGGCAGTGACAGAATCTCCGGCCCACCGAGCACCGCGCTGGGCCGAGCACGAACACCCCTTTGATACACTCGCCGTCCCCTAGGGCCCGTAGCTCAGCCCGGTTAGAGCGCATCCCTGATAAGGATGAGGTCGGTGGTTCGAGTCCACCCGGGCCCACGGGAACTCGCCCTTTGGGCGAGTTCGGGAGTCCTTCGGGCTCCTTCGGAGTTTGCTTCTCAAAGTCCCGGCAACTTTCAGCGCGACTGCGGGAGCCCTGCTGGCTCCCTGGAGTTTTGCCAAACTCCAGGCAAGTCTCGGCGCGCACTTCGGAGACCTTCGGGCGAGTTACTTCGGGCAACTCTCGGCGCACTTCGGGAGTTCTGCGGGCTTCTTGGGGGTGGTGGGTTCAGCCGCTTGAGCGCCCACGAACTGCTGGCTGTGCTGAGCAAGTCCTTCGAAACGGCCGACGCCGGTGCGGTGACCCCGCGAGTTCGGCTCGGAAGCGGTTCTCCGCGGCGCGCTTTGCCTGGTTCGCCCGGACGGCACCGGTGTGTGGCTGACGCCGCGACCAGCAGCCTTCAAGGGCGTGCGCGGACTCGATGGTGCGTACCTGGAACACGCTCTTCGAGACCACGAGATCGACGTCAGCTATCAGCACGGCGTGCAGAACGTCGTCGACATTGTTGCCAGCACCGACTCTGCCAGCGGTGCCGCCGTCGGCGTTCCTATTCGTCCGACGATAGATGCCGTAGGTGCGTCTTCCATCATCACGAATCTTGTCCGCGACAACGATCGCCGCGAGGCTCATACCGAGTCCGAGAGCGTCGGTGGCCATATGCCCGGCGTCGGAGATCAGGGCCAGCGACCCCGTCCACCACCCGGCCAGTACCTCGACGATCATGAACACGACGACCAGGACGAAGGCAACCACCAGCGGCTTCAGATGGCGACGACTGGCCCGGATGTTGTGGTCGTGATCCCGACTCACCGATGGTCTCCGTGGTCATGGAGATAGTGCTCCACCGCGACATCAAGGAGCAGACGCACATGGCTGTCAGCGATCCGGTAGCGCACCTCTCGACCGACCCGATTGGCGCGTACCAGTCCGGCCAGACGCAGTTGTCGCAACTGGTGGCTGGTTGCTGATTCAGACGCTTCGACGGTTCCGGCGATCTCCCCTACGCGCAGTTCCCCGGATTCAAGCAACGCATAAACGATCTGGACCCGCCCGGGATCCGATAGCAATTTGAAACGGGCTGCGAGCTGCTCGGCGTCATCGCGACGTAGGGCCAGAGTGCCTGGTGTTTGGCTGAGAGCGGGCTGCTTCATACAGCAATCACAATACATGAACATATGCTCATATGTACATACGAGCGGAGTCAACGATTCTGCCGGTCCGACCTGGCTCCACCGCGTGGCCCTTCGGGCCGCTTGGCGAGATCGGCTCAGCCGAACCCGGGACAGCTACTTCAGCCTGAGGGATCAATCACCCGGCGATCGCGCGATTCGCCTCGCTGTCGTAAAGTGGCGTGCCGGGAACCGGACTAGGAAGGGGGCTCCCCGTGAGAACGAGAGCACGATTCGTCTTTGTCATAGCTGTCCTGACATTGGTCGCCGCTGCCTGCGGTGACGACGCGGATACCACGGCACCGATGGATATGACGACCATGGATGACATGGATGACATGGATGGGGAGTCCTTCGCGTGGGGCATGCCCGGGGACCCGGCCGATGCCGACCGGGTGGTCGAGATCGTGGCGTCGGACGCATTCCGTTTCGACCCCGACACCGTCGAGGTGAGTGCCGGTGAGACCGTCACGTTCCGGGTGACTAACGCGGGGGCGATCCGACATGAGTTCGTGGTCGGCACTCAGGCGGACCAGGACCACCACGAGGCGGAAATGACCGACATGGGGGGCATGGAGATGGCTGACGAGGCAAACGGCTTCGCCCTCGAGCCGGGTGAAACCAAGGAGTTGACCCTCACCTTTACCGAGGCGGGATCATTGCAGTTCGCTTGCCACGAGACAGGCCACTATGCCGCGGGCATGATCGGCGATCTCACCGTCCAGCCGTAGCGATCCCGCTGAGTCACCCGAGCCCGCTCCGCGTCGAATACGGGGGCGCTGGTGCCATGGCGAACGACCGCGCTCACCTCCGGGCTCTCCGGCGACTCCATACCCAACTCGGCCCCTACATCGTCACCACGATCTTGCCCTGGGGATGGTTTTCGCCGAGGTGGCGGAAGGCTCGACCACATCCTTGAAGGGGTAGCGGCTGTCGATCACCGATCGGATCCTCCCGTCGGCCAGCATGTCGCGCAAGGTCTCCATGTCCCCCCGGACGAGCGCGGCAATGAAGAACACGGTTCGGCGGCGGGTCACCATCCCCCCGAGGCGCACCCGGATGACACGGCCGAGCCGTCCGAGCAGGCCGCCCATCGGGCCTCCGATCACCACATGGATGCCGCCGGGCGCAAGCACTCTTCGGGTCGCCCGGAACGACCGGGTGCCGGCGACGTCGAGCAAGACATCGAAGCGCTCGTCAGAGCGGGTGAAGTCGGTGGTCGTGTAGTCGATCACCCGGTCGGCTCCCAGGGACCGGGCGATGTCGACCCCGCGGGGTCCGCACACTGCGGCCACCTCGGCGCCCAACGCCTCGGCGATCTGCACCGCGTAGGTGCCGACGCCTCCCGAGGCACCATTGATCAGGACGGTCTGCCCGGGCTGCAGCCCTCCCTTGTCCCGCAGGCCCTGGAGCGCGGTGAGGGCCGCCGAGGGGACCGCGGTGGCGTCCTCGAAGGCAGCCCCGTCGGGCATCACTGCCAGGCAGCCGTCAGCGCGAGCCACCAGGTGCTCGGCCAGTGCCCCGGTTCGAGTTCGGGCTCGACCTGATCCTCGAGGGCCTGGAGCACCGCCTACAGGCTGGCGACGGGGGATAATCTTCCTTCCATGATTCGCCGGCATGCGGTCGGTTCAGTTGGCGGCCTCGCCCTGACTGCGTTGGTGGTCGTCGCCATCCCCAGGCTGACACGGCGCTACGAGCGCAGTCGGCTCTTCTTCGACTTCGATGGGTTCTGGGGGTTCACTCTCTTGATCGTGCTCCTGGGGATTGTGGTGGGCTCCGCAATCGCGTTCCGGAGGAGACACCCGATGCTGGTGATCGTGCCGGCGGTCCTGCTTGCCATCGCCTACACGATCGTCCCCCCGATAGGTCCCAGGAGTGGGGGGATTCTCCCGGCGTCTCTCGCCTCCCGCATCGCATCCGGCTTCGGGGCAGCCACCGTGGTCTTGGTGGGCGTGCTTGTTGCCGTTGCCCTGTGGGGACCCTGGCGACCCTCGAAACGGGTCTCCGGACAACCCGTGCCTGATCGCCGCCGCCAGCTGTTCGGCGTCGCCGCGGGTCTGGCGTTGGCACTGGGGTTCCTGACCCTGTTTGGCCGACTCACCGTCGACCTGATCTCACACGGCAGCTTCGGCGAGACCGGCGCGCTCAGGTGGGCAGCACTCGGGCTGTTCGCCCTCGGAACCGCCGTCGGCGGGGTGATCATCGTCGGGGAGCGACTCCCCACCATGACCATCACCCTGATCGGTGTCATGGTTGCGGTGTTCCTTGTGCAGTCCATTCCGATAGCCCAGCCAAACGGATGGCTGCTGGACCTGTGGATCTGGTTCCGGTGGTTCCGCTGGGCGACAATCGAACCGGCCGTACCGCTGACAGTCGGGATACTGGTCGGAAGCGTGGCCTGGCGAAGGTGGTTCGAACGCCGCCCCGAGCCCGCCGCGACCTAACTCAACCGGCCGGGTCGGTGACCGCGCGCCCCGACGTGAGCCGCTGGTGGGCGATCACCAACACAGGCACGACGGTGAGCGCCGCTCCCACCAGGCACAGCACCGCGTAGCTGCTGGCCGCCAGCAGCAGGCCGGACGACAGGCTGGCAAGCGCCCCCGACGTCCACAGGACCGCATCACCCACGCCCTGCAGCCGGACCCGCCGGGCCGGTGCGGCGCCTTCGGTGAGCAGAGCACTTCCGGCGACGAAGGAGAAGTTCCATCCCAAGCCCAGCAGGAACAGAGCCGCGGTCAGAACCCCGGTGGCGTGCTCATCGGCGACTGCACCCATGACGGCGGCGAGCGCGAGGATTCCATGCCCGGTGAGAATCACGGGGAGCCGACCGAGCCGGTCCGCCATTGCCCCGGTCAAAGGCGACATTGCGAACATCCCGAGGGTGTGGGCAGAGATGATCAAGCCCACGGTGGAAAGGCTGTGGCCGTGGTCACGCACGTGGATCGGCGTCATCGCCATGATCAGCACCATCACGACCTGGCCGACGGCAAGCGAGGCCACCGCGATGCGCACCGCGGGAGAAGCGCCCCCCACCGCCCGTGAAGGCGCATTTGGCTCGCCCCGGTCGGCGAACTCCAGCGGATCGGGCCGCAACATGGTCCCGACGACCAGCAGTGCGAGACCCCCGGCCACCGCGGCGAGGAGGAACCCACCCGCCAGCTCCTCGATGTGAATCAGCCGGCTAAAGGCTTCACTCGGCGCGAGTAGGGACGGCCCGAGCACCGAGCCGATGGTGCCCGCCCACACCACGAACGCGATCGCCGAACCCTGGCGATGCGGCGGGTTGAGGTCGGCGGCGGCGTACCGGGCAAGATTGTCGGCGCTCGATCCGAAGCCAAAGACGGCGAGCGCGACCACGAGCATCGGGAAGGAGCCGATGGCGGTGGCCACCGCGGCAACTCCGGCGCCGAGCACCACCAGTGAGTAGCCGGTGATCATTCCTTGTCGGCGACCCCGGCGATCCATCAGCGCAGACAAACGCGACCCGCCCAGCGCCGAACCCAGAACGGCCACCGCCCCGGGGAGGCCGGCGAGAGTCGCCGACCCGAGCAGATCCTTCGCAACCAGGGTCGTCACGGTGACGGCGGCGATGTACCCCGTCCGTCCGATGCCCACCCCGGCAAACAGCACCCCGGTGAGCCGTCGCCGTACCGCCAACGGCGCCCCCTGATGTCCCACCGGCGTCGACGAAGTGGCCGGAGGTAAAGACATTGGCGGGAGCGTAGACCCGAGGGTCGGCGTCAGGTCACACGTCAGGCTCTGCGGCCCGTGCTCCCGCCTGCTCGATCGTCATGGCGGCACCCTCCGCAGAGAGGCGTTGAAACTTCTCCCCGCCAAGTTGGGCACTCGCTTCGTCGAGGGCGGCCAATGCCGCAGCTTGCTCGCGCGCCGGAAGCTTGAGGCCCATCCGGTTTCGCGTTGCCTCCGCTGCAGCCGACAGCACCGCTCCCTGCTCCCACCGCCCCCGACGGACTTCCAGTTCCGCGATCGCCTGGAGTACCAGCGGTACGTCCGGCCGAACCTGGGCCAGCGAGATCTGCAGTGCCCCCCGCAGCAGGGCATCGGCGCGGGAGTCGTCCCCCAACTCGAGTGCCGCTCGGCCGAGATGCCGCATCGCCCAGGCGGCTGCGACCGGCATTCCGAGACGCTGGAACATCGCCAGGCCCTCCGAAAGCAGCCGCTCCCCTTCTTGGATCTGCCCTTCCCCCAGAGCCATCTTGCCCAGGTATGCGGTCGCCCACCCGATCACATCCGTGAACCCAGCACGGCGCGCCTCCTGCAGCGCAGTCTCCAACGACTCTCGGGCGGCCTGCCAGTCCCCCCGGTTGATACGGATCTCTCCCAGCGCCAGCAGGGCGTCGGTGACGACGTAGACGTCGTCCGTCTGTCGCCTCGTCGACAGCGCCTCGGCTGCATATCGCTCGGCACGGTCGGAGAAACCCTGATCTTCAGATAGAAGCGCCAGGCTTGCCAGAATGTGCCCAACCCGTGACGGATCACCCCCGACACGGGCTCGCGCTAGAGCCTCTTCGAACAAGCGAGTGGCGCCGACGAGGTCTCCCTCCCGGTGAGGAAGACCAGCCAGCCGGGTCAGGCTCTCGGCGGCTCCGGTGTCATCGCCCAGCTCCTCCGCCAGTTGGAGCGATTGCTCGAGGTAGCGACGGGCACGGGTGGCGTCTCCCTGCCCGGCTGCGAGGTCGCCGGCACCTCGCAGCGCCCGAGCCCTCACCGCAGGGGGCGCACCACGCGAGGCTTCCAGGCCCCGCTCCAGCCAGGCGAGCCCTTCGGACAAGTGGCCGCGGAGCTTCCAGAAGTCCCATGCCGCGCTGCCGATGCGAAGGGCGAGATCACCGTCGGCCGCATCGAGCGACCACCTGAGGGCCGCCCTGAGATTGTCGTGCTCTTGCTCGAGACCGTTCAGGTGCACTGCCTGGTCGACTCCGGCAGTATCGGCCGCCCTCTCGACGAGGTCGGCGAAGAAGAGCGCGTGGTTCAGGGCCACGGCCTGAGTCTGACCCGACTCCTCCAATTTGTCCTCCGCATACCGTCGCACGGGCTCGAGCAGTCGGTAGCGGCCGGAGGCCGGGTCGTGAATGAGTAGCGACTTGTCGACCAGGCCCACTACGGCCCCTAGAACCCCGGCCGGATCCTCGACGTGGCAGATCGCCTCGACCTGCGCCAACTCGAAGCTTCCGCGAAAGGCGGCGAGTTGGGCCAGAACCTCTCGCTCGGCCGGCGACAACAGTTGGTAGCTCCAATCCAGCGCTGCCAGCATCGTCTGATGGCGATGGTCGACGGTCCGGCTACCGCCCGCCAGGAGACCGAAATGACTCTCCAGTCGGGCCGCCACCTCGGAGACGCTCAGGCTTCCGACTCTCCCGGCGGCGAGTTCGATCGCGAGCGGGATCCCGTCGACCAGGCGGCAGACCCGGCTCACGAGGGCACTGTTCTGGTCCGTGAGGACGAACCCCGGGTCGGCCAGAGCGGCGCGCTTCACGAACAGCCGAACCGCATCGTGTTCGAACGCTCCGGCGGCGGAACTGGCGTCATCCCCGTCCGGTACCGACATCGGCGGGACGACGTAGACCGTCTCCCCTGGCACCCCCAGTCGCTCGCGGCTGGTGGCCAGCACCCGGAGCCCGGAGGCAACGCGGAGGAGATGATCGACCGCGGTGGCGGCCGCCTCCACGAGGTGTTCGCAGTTGTCGAGGAGCAGCAGCGCCGGTGCCTGCCCTAATCGGAGCCCAACCGCGCCAAGTAGGTCCCGGCCTGGCTCCTCCGGGATCCCAAGCACCTGCGCAATCGATCTGGGCACGAGGGAGGGGTCGGCAACCGACGCCAGTTCTATCAACCAGACCCCGCCGGGGAACTCGTCGACGAGGCTGGTCGCCACTTGCAGGCCGAGGCGGCTCTTACCGCCGCCGCCAATTCCGGTGAAGGTGGTCAATCGGGAGCCCCGTACTGCCCGTGCCCCGTCGATGAGTTCACGCTCCCGCCCTACGAAATCGGTGAGTGGCGCCGGCAGGTTGTGCGCGAAGGTCTTGGACGTCCGGAGCGGGGGGAATTCCGACATCAGTTGGGGATGGGTCACCTGGAACAACAACATCGGCTCGGCAACATCCCTGAGTCGGTGACGACCCAACTCGACCAAAACCACGCCATCAGGCAGGGGATGGGTCAGCACCTCCTCGGTCGCCAACGTCACGAGGATTTGGCCCCCATGCCCGATCGACATGACTCGCTGGCAGCGGTTCAGCGCCACTCCGTAATAATCACCGTCGCGGGACTCGGCTTCGCCGGTGTGCAGGGCTATACGCGACCTCACCGTGGCGTCACGCTCCACCTCGATCTGGATGGCCACTGCGGCGGCAAGGGCGTCATTTGCCGACGAGAAGACGGCGAGAACGCCATCCCCCGTTCCTTTCACGACCACACCCGACCTCTCACCAACCAACCGACGCAGGAGCCTCTCATGCCGCGCGATCGCCGCGCCGGCACCAGAGGGATCCGACTCCCACAGACGGGTCGACCCTTCGAGATCCGTGAACAGGAACGTGACGGTTCCAACCGGCGGCCGCGCCATCCCTGAACCGGATCGCCCGCCCCCGGAATCATCCATGAGATCGCCTTCGCCAGATGAGTCGGTCACGAGAGAAATCTACCGATCAGCCCCCGCCATCCCAGTCCGACCAACGTCGACGAGTAGGTTTCCGGGCGGGGTGCCTCGAGCAGGCGCCGCTGGCGTGCTCGACCGGCGACCACGGCGCACCGAGCGTACGGCGCATGGAGACCCTCGACCGACGGATCACCGATGAGCAAAGGAGCGCCAATGAACGACACCTCAGGCAACGAATTGTGGGAGTTAGTCGGACCGTCGGAGCGATTCAAGAAGGCGGCGCTACCCATGTCGGGTGAGGCGAACCGTCTGTTTGGCGGGGCTTTCCGGCACATCCTGTATGCCGAATTCGACACCGACCTCGAACCGGACTCCTGGCACGACTTCGTGTTTGACCCCATCCGAGTACTGATGGCTGAGAACATCATCGGACCGACTCCGCTGGACGACCACCATTCCAATCTCCACGTGACCATCTACAAATTGACCGGGACCGACCCGGAGGATCCGGACTACGTGGCCGAGGTGACCCGACGGGGAGAGTTGTCGGCCCGGATGTGCCGAAGCACGGAGGTTGCCGAGGAGTCTCGCCGCGCCTGGCACCTCAGTACGACCGTGATCAACCACGAGCAGCCGTTGAATCCCCGGATCGGGTTGGCAACGGTGCTCATGTAGCGCCGTCTGATCGACTCGGTCCCTCCCGTCGGGCCAGCTCCGCCCGCAGGGCGTCGTCCGAGTATCCGATCAGGTTTTCGTCCCAGGGACGCTGGGCCGGAAACGGGGAGTCGCGCTCGAGCAGCTCGACCACCGAGTCACGCAGGGTCCGCGCCCATGCCCGCCCCGTCGCGGTCGAGTGCAGGGTGAGGGTGGCGTCCGTGTTGACGAGATAGAGGTGGGCCTCGGGACGGGGGTCTCCGCGTGAACCGCGTTCGCCGTAGACCAGGAGCACCGACGGGGCGGTGACATCCTGGACTCCGCCCGCGGCGATGAACTCACCGTCGTACGCCCACCCGCCGTTCTGGTCGGGATCGACGTTGGTGACCACCTTGGCCCAGTTCTTCAACCGGGCGTCGCCGACCAGCGGCACCTCGACCGCAACGGTCACGTCGGAATGCATGAGACCAGCCTATTTGGTCGACGCCGTCGAACGAAGAGGATCCACCCTGAAACGATCCGTGCCGGTGTCACCGGCGCGGCGGCTCGATCGAAGGCACCGTTGAGCCACCACATCAACCACCCGGAATGACCGCCCGGGCCGCCTCGACCGTCATCTGTGGCTCGACGACCGGCAGGTAGAGCATCTCGATCAGCAGCTCGTCGAGCTCCGAATACTCCTGGGTCTCGGTCCACCCCTGATAGAAGATGCTGTCCTCGAACGCGAAGGAATCGCGCATCAGCCCCAGTGACTGGGTGACTTCCTCGCGGATGATGTGGTTCCTTTCCGCCTGAGTGAGGCCCGTGGTCGAAACCAGAACGCGAGCGTCGGTGATGTTCCCTCCACCGTCCCACCACACCCAGAAGAATCCCATGTTCACGGGCACGTAATTGGGTTCGATCGCGGCGAACTCCGGCTCTGGGGCGAAGTGGATGTCGAAGTTGCCATCGGCGGCGACGATGTCGATCACAATCGTCCCGATGATCGTGTTGAGGTCGGCGACCACGTCGTACAGGGTCACGAGATCCTCGTCGGAGGGTTCGCCGTGAACGACGATCCGCACATCGTGAGTCCACTTCCTGATCTCGCGGGTGCCGTCACCGAACTCTTCCCCGAACGCCACCTCCTCGAAGTAGGCGACGGCCTCCGCCGAGTAGAAGGTCGGCGGCAGAGAGGTCGTCGGAGCGGCCGTGGTCGTCGTCACCGCGCGGGTGGTAGTGGCGACGAGGGTCGTGGTCGTGGTCGTCGTCGTCGTCGCATCGTCGCCGCAGGCGAATAGCGATGCCGCCAGCAAGGCGGCGGCGGTGAGCCCGAGTCGCTGCTTCATGAACGAGATTGTGGTCGACGGCTCAAGGTACCGTATGGCAACGCGGGACGGTACCGGGTGCAGAGCCACCGCGCAGGCGCTCCCCATCCCCCACGGGGTCTACGCTCCTGCGATGCCCGCCGGCATCGAGAACCTCCCACCAGACCGCCGCCGAGAGTTGGAACGGTTTCTCGAGCCGGAGCGCGTCGGGATCCTGCGCGCGCTGCCAACGATGATCGCCGCGGCGATTGCGTTGTTCACCCTCATCGGAATCGTGCTGCTCCGCCCAACGGGTGGGGAGCGTCCGGACCTGTCCGAGGTGGGGATCCCCCGCCTGGTCTACGACGCCACCGTCGTCACGGCCGAACAGCAACCGTGCGCAAACACCGCCGATGTCCCCTGCGTGTCCGTGGCGTTCGACATGACAGAGGGCCCGGATACGGGAAGCACAGTTGTGCTCGAGTTCGCAGTGTCGGCGACGACGCCGACATTCGCTCCAGGAGACGACGTGGTGCTCGCCTATCAGGAAGGCGCCGCACCCGAGTTCCGCTACTCGTACTTCGACCGCCAGCGCCGCCCGGTGCTGCTGTGGATCACCGCGCTGTTCATCATCGCAGTGGTGGTCATGGGCAGGGCCCGCGGGGCAGCGGCGCTGGCCGGCCTGGGAGCAAGCGTGCTGGTGATCTTGACCTTCATCGTTCCAGCCATCATCGACGGTCGCGAGCCGGTGATGGTGGCGGTCGTCGGCGCCTCGGCAATCGCATACGTCGCCCTCTACACGGCTCACGGTTTCAACCGGATGACCACCGTTGCCCTGCTGGGAACCCTTGCCGCGCTCGCCCTCACCGCGCTCTTGGCTTGGGGCACCCTGGAGGCGGCTCGCTTCACCGGATTCGCCTCCGATGTCTCGTTCATCCTCACCTTCGTCGGCACCATCAACGTTCAGGGATTGCTGCTCGCCGGGGTGGTGCTGGGGAGCCTCGGCGCCATCGACGACGTCACCGTGACCCAGGCCTCGGCGGTGTGGGAGATTCGGGCGGCCAACCCGGAGATGACGCGCAGCCGCCTTTTCCGCTCGGGGATGAGGGTGGGCCGCGACCACGTGGCGAGCACGGTGAACACCCTCTTGCTCGCCTATGTAGGAGCGTCGATGCCACTGCTGTTGTTCTTCGTGCTCGCCGGGCAGTCTCTCGGCACATCGCTCAACACCGAGATCGTCGCGGTCGAAGTGGTGCGGACCCTCGTCGGCAGCATCGGACTCGTGGCGGCTGTGCCGCTGACAACATGGCTGGCGGCCCGCATGGCCGAGGGGGAGCCGGTCGACCACCACGGATAGGCCTGGCCAAACCGGCCACTACCGGCCGCGGGTAACCTGGCGCCGGTGTCCGACTCATCCATCTCGACGGCGACGGCCGTCCGCGCCACTCGTCGTCGACGCCTCATTCTCGGCCTCGTGGCAGCGGCGCTCGTGGCCGTCGCGTTCGTCGCGATCTTTCCCCGCCTTGCCGACTACGGCAACGTCTGGGGCGACATCCGCGCCATTCCGATCGCCACGCTTGCCCTCCTCACCGTCCTGGCGATCGGCCACCAACTGGTCAACCCCCTGATGACCATGGCAGTGATCCCCAACCTCACCTTTCGCCACGCGCTTGTGGCCCGACTCGCGTCCACCTCTGCCGCGAACACGATCCCCGGAGGCGGTGCGGTCGGAGTAGGGATCACCTACGTGATGCTCGGGCGGTGGGGTCACCCCGGAAGCCAGATCGGGGCCGCGGTCGCCCTCACCGGCGTCTGGAACAACCTCGTCAAACTGCTGCTGCCCGCGGTCGCGTTGGTCGGGGCGATGTTGAGCGGCCTGGCGATGCCCGATCTTCTCGACGCGACTCTCATCGGCGCCGTCGCCCTGCTCGTGGTGATCCTGGTCGCCGTGGCGGTGGCCCGTTCGAGCCTTCGCCACGCCCTCCTCGGGCCGGTCGAGCGCTTCGTCGGGTGGATCCGGCGCTTGTTCGGACGCGCGGAGATGACCGGCGACCGGTCGCCGGTAACAGACTTCTTCACCGCGGTGGGGACGGCGCTGGGCACCCGATGGCGGCAGATGCTGCTGTCCACCCTCGCCGCTCATCTATCGCTCTTCTTCGTCCTGCTGGCGTGCCTGCGCGCCGCCGGGGTTGCCTCCCGAGTGGTGCCATGGCCCGAGGTACTCGCCGCCTTCGCGATCATCCGCCTCCTTTCTGCGATCCCGATCACCCCCGGCGGCCTCGGGGTCGCCGAGCTCGGGTTGGTGGGGCTGATCGCGACTGGTATGGCCGAGCCGGGGGTTGAACGGGTCGCGGCCGCGGTACTGCTGTTCCGGTTCTTCACGTACCTCCTCCCGACCATCGTCGGAGGGTTGGTGGCCATCGGTTGGCACCGTCGCACCAATCGGGTGACGGGAGCGGCTCGTTGGGGCCTCGACGACGTACCGCCGGAGCACCTCGAGGCGGCCCTGTGTTTCCGCTGCCGTATCCCCGGCAAGCTGCGGTGGGACCTCGATCCCTTCGCCCTCGTCGATTGCCCCAGGTGCGGCCAGGCCTTCATGAGCCCCCGTCTCAATGAGGCGGGGAGGACGGCGCTCTACGGCAACGCCAAGTACTTCGACGACGGCGTATATCGCAACACTGGCGCCGAGGCGATGCAGCGCCGGTGGTCGGCGGGGCGTCTAGAACTGATCGAGCATCACCTCGAGCAGCGACCCGACCGGCGCATGTTCGAGGTCGGGTGCGCATACGGGATGTTCCTCGAAGCCGCCCGCGAGCGGGGATTCGACCTCGGCGGCCTCGAGTACTCGGCGGTGGCCGCCGAAACGGCCAGCAAGCGTTTGGGAGTCCCCATCCATGTCGGGGAGGTGGTGTCGCTCCCGCCCACCGAGGACTGGGACGCCGTGGCGTTCTGGGACGTGATCGAACACGTGCCCGACCCGGGTGCCTTCCTCGTGGCTGCAGCCGGGCTGACCTCGCCGGGCGGCGTGATCGCCTTCTCGTGCCCCAACTTCGACTCCCTGCCCGCCCGCCTGCTGCGCCGGCGTTGGTGGACCCTCAAGCCGCACAAGCACATCTGGCACTTCCGCAAGAAGGATCTGCGCAAGATGGTGGCCGAGGCGGGGTTGGAGACGCTGCAAATGATCCGCAGCCCCCTCCGCCAGGCCAACTGGGTCAGGCTGGACAGCCTGGTGGTGGTGGCGCGGAAGCGGTAGCCGCTTCCCGCGACGGGTTAGACCGCCGCACGGCCCCTCCGTGACCGCCCTTCGGGCGTCGCCACCTCCCCCTGCGGGGGAGGAGACGGGAACATTCGCGGGTGACGCGTGGTCATATGAGCGTGCACGAGAGTGACCTCAGCCCGGAAGCCCAAGCTGTTCCCAAGCGGCAGCTGCGACGCGCCACCGTGGCGGTGTCCGGGGGTGCCACCGTGCTGCTCGGGGTTGCCCTTCTCCCGCTGCCGGGACCCGGCACCGTGGTGATACTGGCCGGGCTGGCGGTGCTCCGCAGAGAGTTCCCCGTGGCCGGCAAGGCGGCGGACGGCATCAAGAGCGTCGCCTCCAAGGCGGTGGCGGCCGCTGGCCGCAAACGTGCACCCACCCGTGCCAACAGGCCGCCCCAGACAGTCGATCCTGCTCCCTGACGGGTCAGCGATGCGGCACGTTGTGACCGGCTGACGGACCTGCCCGGTCTCGCCGGTAGACCTCCACCGATCCCGTCAGGATCGCGCTACTCAGCAGCCCGGCGCCAGCGAACACCACCAGGCCACCGAAATCGCCTGAGCCGACCAGAGTCCCCCCGATCGCCGGGCCGGCGGCGCGACCCAGCGCCATGATCGACTGGGCGTCGCCCACCCGCTCGTCCGGGACCAGAGACCACTCAGCCACCCGCCCCAGCACCCGGGGCACCGCCATCCAGAAGGCGAAACCCCACCCGAACATCCCCGCGTAGAACACGACCGCGCCAGGGAACAGGACGATGGAAGTCGCTGAAACAGCCGTCACCACCAGCCACGGCCAGGCGTATCGGGGCCGTCGACGCCGGCCGGCGGCGATCAGTCCGGCCAACGCATTGACGCTGAACCCCAGGGACAGCGCGACCGCCGTCAGGCCGATCTCGATGTCGGCGAATGCGCCAAGGAAGACGAAGAGGGCGGAACCCGCCATCGTCAGACACCCGAGCGCACCCAGCAGCACGAGGTTCGTGCGCGACGGGCTCATCGAGTGCCGCCCCCTCATCGGCTGGGCCACGAACTCGACCGGAATCAACATGGGGGGGATCATCGAGGCGGCCAACACCAGGTAGAGGGCACGGTCGCCGCCCACCGACCCCACCCACCCGAGCAGCGGTGCACCGAACAACACCGTCAATGGGCCGATCGCCGCGATGTCGCGCATCGAGTGAGACGACCGCATCGCATCCGCCCACGCCAACCAGGTGAGCAGGCCGGCTGCGACCCCGGCACCGAGTCGCAAGACCAGGAGCAGCCCGAACGACGGCACGAACCCGCTGGCCACATCGAACGCCGCCGCAGCCACCGCCGCCCACACCAACACGCCACGGGACGGAGAGAGCCGCCTACCGGCAACGAACACCGATCCGGCGAACCCCAGCACCTGGGCAGAGGAGATGAGCCCGGCGACCCCCAGGCTCACGCCGAGCCGATCGGCCACCTCGGGAATCAAGAATGGCGTTGCGCCGAAGAGGAACGACACCGACGCCGCCCCCACGATGAGCGCCGCCGGCGCCCCCCGGCGCACCGACAGCATGGAACGAATGGGAGCGAACACGGGTATCGATGGTAAGGGGTCTCGCTGCGCTCAAAGAGAATCAAGAGCCAAGAACCAAGATGACCATCGGCGACACCGGCTGGTCTCGATTCTTGACTCTTGATTCTTGGGTCTCTTTAGAACCCCACCTTGTGGAGCACCTCGAGGCCGTCGAGGGCGTTGGCCTGGAGGCCGTGCCAGGACAGTGTCCACAATATGTCTCCGATCACCAGGGACCGCATGATCTGCTGATCGCCGAGCTCGTAGTTCGGCCAGCAAACCTCGACCCGGTCGGCGGCGTCGAGTTCGTCGTCGGAGACTTCGACGCCCCAGTCCCGAGCGAGTGCGGCGGCCTCATCCGCCGGCACGGACTCGCAGTAGTACCCGCCGTACCCGCCATCGTCGCCCTCGTCGCAGAGCTGAATAACGAGTCCGGCTTCCTTGACGGAGTCGAGAACCTCACAGTCCGATCCATCGCCCGGGCGGTCTTCGCGCTGATGGGTGATACGTCCATACTCACGCAGCCCATCGTCGGTCTTGAGGACCACCGCCCCCATGAACTGCGTCATCCAGGACTGAATCGGCAGGACCACAATGTCCGCCGGCGCCCAGTAGAGGAAGGCCAGGTGCTCCCACTCGACGTCGCTGTACGCGTCGGCGATGGTCCACGATGAGATCTCTCGAGGATCGGACGGATCGGAGACATCGAACAGGGTGGCCTTCGCTCCCGTCGTACGGCCCTGGCTATCGGCCTCCTGGCCCACCCCGAGCAGCATCCCGTTGCCCAGAGGGTGGAGGTATGAGGAGTAGCCGGGGATCTTGAGCTCGCCGCTGACAACCGGGTTCTCCGGGTTCCTGAGATCGACCACATAGAGCGGGTCGACCTGGCGGAACGTCACCACATACGCCGTCTCCCCGAGGAAGCGGACCGAGTAGATCCTTTCCCCCTTGCCCATGTCTCCGACTGATCCGATTTCGACGAGAAGCCCGTCGCGCTCGGTGAGGACGACAATCTTGGACTCCGAGTCCTCCTCGAACGACCAGGGAGCGCCCTCGGTGACCGCGACCCGCAGGTGACCGTCGAACTCGTCCAGTGAGAACTGATTGAGCAAGTGTCCGTCGATCGATCCGCTGGCGCGATAGGTGGCCGGTCCGTTGCCGGCGATGTCGAATTTGTGCACCGCCGTCTCGTACCGCTCCGAGAACTCCTGGAAATCGGTGGTGTCGGAGACGTCCTCCGGGATCCACACATTGGTGGCCACGTAGAGGCTCGTGTGAGACGCGTAAACCGTCTCGCCGCGAGCGATCACACCGGTGCCGTTGCCGGCGCCGAGCGAGCCGCTGAGATCGAGCGTCGTCACGGACAAGGTGTCGAACCCGGCGAACTCGGCGGGGCGATGCATCCGATCACACGCCACCACCAGCCCCGAGTCGATCTCGTCGCCATCGGCGTCGTACAAGGTGTACGAGGGGACCCAGGTCTCCAGGGTCGACGTTTCAATGATCTGACGGTTGGCGGCGAGAGCGATGTCCTCGGCCGACTCATTGGATGGATACACGAAGGGGAGATCCGACGGATAGGACGACACCACCATTCGCACCACGCCGTCGATCGAGCGAGCGCTCAGGTAGGAACCATCGACTCGCAGGGTACGGACGACCTGCATGTCGTCGGGGTCGGACAGGTCTATCTCCTGAACCACGCTCACGGTCGCGCCATAGGGCGGGGCGATGCGGGCGGCGTCGGCGGCAAACATCGGGATCGCATAGAGGTCGCCCTGCGAGAAGACGAAAGCACGGTCACCGTCCACGAAGAACCGGTGATTCCAGCCCGTCTCGAGTTGGAGTTCTCCCAGCAGGACCGGTTCGTCACCGGTCACATCGACGTAGCGGAGCTTTCCGTCGACGATCGACAGGATTCGCTCGCCGTCGGTCTTGATGATGTCGGGCTCGTCAACCCCGGACACCTGGACATTGGTCCCCGAAAAACCGCCATCCTCGCCTCTGCCGGCAAGGGAGGCGGGCATGGTGGTCACCGCGCCGTCACCGGGAGGGCCGGCAGTGTCCTCCTGTGCCCTGGCGCCTCCCTCGAAGAAGTACCAGCGAGGGCCGCCATCGAGCCCGTAGGGGCCGACGCGCTCGAGAGCCTCGGCCTTGAAGTGGACCAGCACGGCGTCGCACGCATCGAACGGGGTAAGGACCGCGCTGAAGGTGATCGACCGGGGATCGAAAGAGGCTCCCAGCGATCGGATCGGGCTGGTCGACTCCGCCCGGGTACACGCCGTCATCGCCATCACCATTACCGCCGCGAGGGCGAGGTACCTGCGCATCTGCGATCCTTTTCGTGGGTGTCGCCCAATGTGACGGTAACGGTGGCCCCGCCGGTTCCCGGTAGCGTGGTCGGATGGCGCGAATCCTTCTCACCAACGACGACGGCACCGCCGCCCCCGGCCTTGCCGCATTCGCCCGGGCGCTCGAGAAAGTCGGGGAAATTTCCGTGGTGGTGCCGGACCGGGAACGATCCTGGGTGGCGAAGGCCATCACCCGCTTCGAGCCCGTCACGGTGATCGAGGCTGATGTGGGGGGCGTGCCGGTGCTCGCTTGCAGTGGGTTTCCGGCCGATTGCGTCCAACTCGGGGTCCACGTCCTCTTCGAACGGCCCGACATCGTCGTCTCCGGGATCAACATCGGGTACAACCACGGAGCGGCCTACCTCCAGTCGAGCGGCACCGTCGGCGCCGCCCTCGAGGCAGGGATCGCCGGGGTACCCGCCATCGCCTTCTCCGCCGGGTCGCACACGGTTCCGTGGCAACAGTGGAAGAACGATGTGCTCGAACCCGACGCCCTGCCAATGTGGGAGCGGCTGGCGGCGGTGGCCGCGGCCATGGTCGCCGAGGCGCTGCCGGTCATTCGCCCCGGCGATGTGCTCAATGTGGGGCTACCGGACGATGCGACCGAAAAGACGGCGCGGGTCCTCACCAGGGTCGCCCCATCCGGGTACGACCGCCTCTTCGCCGAGGATCGCCCGGGCGTCTACGTCCATGCCTACGGCGGGTTGATCCACGATCCCACGATCGAAGGCACCGATGTGGGAGCGGCCGCGAACGGGGTGATCGCCCTCACCCCGATCGGAGGCGTCGGTGATGGCCCCCTCAACGATCCGCTGATCAAGGCCCTGGCGAAGAACTGACCGCCGGCTCGGGGTGATGCGACCTTGGCACCGCGACCCGCACTAACCGGCGCTCAGGGTCCGGAGATAGGCGACCACGTCGACCAACTCCTCGTCGCTCAGCGGCGGAACGCCGGCCCGGCCCGGCATGACGATCCCGGTGGTGTTCTCCGGGTCGTCCGAGGCGCGCCCTTCGATCAGGAACGCCAGCAGCTCCTCGTCGGTGAGCCCCGCGGCGAACTCCGAAGTGGTGAGGGGTTTGCCGAGCCCGATGATGCCTTCGCCGCCGGGACCGTGGCAGACGCTGCAGCGGTTGGCGAAGGTGGTCTCGCCCGCCACCGGATCGCCGGGGACGAAGCCCGTTGAGACGACCCCGCTACCGAACGGATCGGCCATGAGGACGAACGCCACCAGCACCACGAGTGCGACGAGTGTCGTGAGGGAGTAGGGGAGATTCGGTCCGCTGAGCAGCCCACTCGCCGGAGCCCTTGTCATACCACCGGAGGATGGCAGGTCTTGGCGCAGACGGGGATTCCGCTCCACCCTCCCTACCCGGCCGGGTCAGGACAGATCTCGAGCAGCAGTGGGTACGGGTTCTGCAGATTCTCGAGGTCGATCCAGCCGGAACCCGGTATCCAGCCGAAATGGAGATGCGCCGAGTCGGCGTTCCCTGATGACCCGAGCAGCCCGATCACGTCGCCCGCCGCGACCCGGGTACCCGTCCAGATCCACTCCTCCCAGTCGTCGAGATGGGCGTAGTAGTAGACGTCGCCGGTCGAGTCGGCGCGGATGTAGATCTGCCGCCCGCCGGCGTTGTGCCAGTTCGCCTGGACCACCACCCCATCCTCGATGGCACGCACCGGGGTACGGACGGGTGCATGGAGGTCGGTGCCCTTGTGGGTGCGTACTCCGGGTCGCTGGTCACCCCAATCGTTCGTGAACTCCACCGGCCCCAGCACCGGGCACACCCGCTCGGGGCCCGCTCCATCGAGCAGCTCGCGAAGACGCTCGAGCGACCCGCGGAGCGCCACGAGTTCGATTCCGATCTCCTGCCCCAGCCAGGCGCTCACCGGATCGGCCCTCGCGGCGTCGACCGCTTGCAGCACCTCGAAGATCGGGGTGTCCCCCGGCAGCGAGTTGATCACCGAGCGCAATGGCTCGGGAACCGTGCTGTCGACGAACAGGATCGCGGAGGCACGGATCGACCCGATGAAGAGGTCGCCGCCGGCGATGAGCCCCATCCGGCGGGTCAGCCAGCCTGGACTGCCGAAGTCGGGCTCCTCCTGCAGTTCGTCGATGTAGTCCTCGACGAGACGGTTCAACTCGGCGAGCGGATTGGGCACGATCGGTGGGCCGCCTTCGGCCGGCCACGAACCGGGCCCCTCTCCCGCAGATGCGGCAGTGGGCACGAGTACCGCCAGGGCGATCAGGATCGCAAGGAGCCGACGCATGAACCGGAGGCACCCTAACCAGGGTCCGATCGCTCGGCACGGCAAGGTAGCGGCGAGGTAGCGTCCCTTTTTCTCACGAGGAGGGGGCGAACGATGGTGACGGCGACACGCCGCGGGCGATTGATTCTCGCCCTGCTGGTTGGGAGCGCCGTCGCCGTCGCGCTGGGGGTCTACGGCAACATCCACGATCCGACAGGACGCTCCCTGGTCAGCTTGTTCTTCACCGCGCCGCTCCGGGCGAAGGTGTGGCTGGCGACCGCAGCATTCACCGCCGCGCTGTTCCAGTTGGGGACCGCCCTGCGGATGTACGGGAAGCTGGGGTCGGGACCCACCGCCCCCTGGCTCGGCTCGGTCCACCGGCTCAGCGGCACCCTCTCCTTCCTGTTCACGCTGCCCGTCGCCTACCACTGCCTGTGGAGCCTCGGTTTCCAGGACTTCAGCACCCGGGTCCTGATCCACTCGACGGTGGGCTGCATCTTCTACGGCGCGTTCGCCGCCAAGGTCCTGATCGTTCGCTCGAAGGGGTTGCCCGGGTGGGCGCTCCCGGTGGCGGGAGGCGTCGTGTTCGGAGCCTTGACGATCATGTTCTGGACCAGCTCGTTCTGGTTCTTTACCAACGTCGCCTTCCCGGGGTTCTGAATGTCTGGCCCAGCCACCTACAAACGGCGCATCAAGATCATCGTCGGCTTCGTACTGGCGACGGCGGCGGTGTTCTGGATCGCCCTGCTGATGGGCTTCGCCTCCCGACTCCTCACCAACGGCTGATCGGAGCCGGCAGCTGGCGGGTCGTACAATCGACCGGATGGACACCGTCGACACTGCCGAGATTCCGCCGTACCGCCCTCACGTCGGCGCCACCAGGCAGTACATGCGAGACATCGTGCTCGGGGTGAACGATGGCCTGGTGTCGATCTTCCTCCTGGTCGTCGGGGTCGTCGGAGGCGGGCTCGCCACCCGGGAGGTGCTTCTCGCCGGTCTCACCGGCGGCCTCGCCGGCGCCATCTCGATGGCGGCGGGCGAGTACATCGCCACCAAGTCGCAGGAGGAGGTCTTCGACTCGGAGATGGAACTAGAGCGCGAGCACATCCTTCATCACCGGGCGAAGGAATTGGACGAGATCCGCGAGATGTTCGGCGACATGGGCCTCCCCCCCACCCAGGTGGAGGACGTCGTCGCTGCCCTCGACGCCGATGACGAGGCGCTGATCAAGGCGATGATGGCGCTGGAGTTCGGGGTGGTCGAAGAGGAACGGCGGAGCCCCTACCGCGCCGCGGTCTATTCAGGACTGCTCTTCGTCGCCGGCTCGCTGCCGACGGTGTTGCCCTTCGTGTTCGTCGAATCCACCGGGCACGGACTGCTGTTCGCCGGGATCGGTGCCGGCATCGCCCTGTTTGCGGTGGGGGCAGCCAAGACCATCACCACCCGCAAGAACCCGATCTGGAGCGGACTGGAGAACGTGGCGATCGCCGCGGTCGGAGCCGGCCTCGCATACGCGGTGGGCTCGGCGTACAACGCGTTCGCGTAGTAGTTCGCGATACGCAATTCGCGATACGCAATTCGAAGAACCCCGTCCCTGGTCGCCGCTCGTCTATGGCCGGCCTGCAACCTGCCACCTGCTACCTCCTCGGCACCACTACCACTTCGCCGCCGGGGCCGGTGAGGATCGACACTCGGGCGCCTGAGAAGCGGGCGATTGCGTCTTCGGTGAGCACCGCCCGCGGGCTCCCTTCGGAGACGATGCGGCCCCCGTCCATGAGGGCGAGGCGATCGGCATACTGGGCGGCGAGGGTCAGGTCGTGCACCGCGGCGATCACGCTCATCCCTCGCTCCCGGCGCAGTTCGTCGACCAGGTCGAGCACCTGCTGACCGTGGCCGACATCGAGGGCGGCGGTGGGCTCGTCGAGAAGCAGCACCGCGGACTGCTGTGCCAGCGCCCGTGCCAGCACCACCCGCTGGTGCTCCCCACCCGAGAGCTCTCCCAGCCGGCGGCCGCCCAGGTCGGCGGCGTCGAGACGCGCCATCGACTCACGGGCGATGGCGACATCGGTGGAGCTCTCGGCGGCCAGGTAACCCAGATGGGGAGTCCGGCCGAGGAGCACGTAATCGAGCACCGTCATCCCGTCAGGCAGCACCGGCTGCTGGGGAACCATCGCCACCAACCGGGCAGCCCTTCGCCGGGGCAGCGAAGCCGCCGCCACGCCATCGATCATCACCTCACCGGTGTGGGGGATGGTCCCGGCGATGGCGCGCAGCAGCGAGGTCTTACCGGCACCGTTGGGCCCGATCAACGCGACCCACTCACCCGCCGCCACCGAGAGGTCGACGCCGTCGACCGCGGTGCGGCCCCCGTACGCCACCGAAACGCCGGTGGCAGTCACCCGGCTCATGGCGACCGCCTCGACGTGCGAAGCACGATGAGGAAGAACGGTCCCCCGATGAATGCGGTGACGACCCCGATGGGGATCTCGGCCGGCCCGAGCGCCGATCGGGCGACAAGGTCGGCGAGGACCATGAACGCTGCCCCGCCGGCGACCGACAGCGGCAGGATCAGCCGGTAGGAGGCACCCACCAACAGCCTGACCGTGTGCGGCACGACGATCCCCACGAAGCCGATCAAGCCGCTGACGGCGACCGCGCCGGCGGTTCCCAAAGTGGCGGCAACGACGACGGCGGCCCGGACGCGCTCGGGCCGCACCCCGAGGGCGCGCGCCTCCTCCTCGCCCACGGCCAGCACGTCGAGGAGCCGCCGATGGAAGAGGATCACGACGATCGAGATCACGGCGTACGGCGTCATCATCACCACCTCGGACCAGCCGGCCGTGCCGAGCCGGCCGAGGATCCAGGAGTAGACCTCGCGGATCGAGTCGGCGTTGCGCTGCTGGACGAAGGTCTGCGCCGCGGTGAGGAACGCTGCGACCGCGACGCCGGCCAGGATCAGGGTTGCCCCGCTCCTTCGCCCTCCGGCCGCCGCCCCCAAGCCGTAGGCGGCGACGACCGCTGCGATGGCCCCGGCAAAGGCGGCGATGGGCACGATCGCCGCTCCGGCGCCGGCGGTGACGATCACCAGCGTGGCGCCGAGACCGGCGCCGGCGGCCACCCCGAGGAGATAGGGATCCGCCAGCGGATTGCGAAACACGCCCTGATAGGCGCCGCCGGCCACCGATAGCGTCGCTCCCACCAGGGCGCCGAGCAGTGCCCGCGGCAGCCGCAGTTCCCACACGATGGCCGCGCCGCGCGCATCCAACCCGCTCTCCAGGTCGATCAGCGGCATCCGGCCGAGGATCTCGAGGATCACCCGCTTGGGGGCCAGCGACGCCGGACCGATCAACACCCCGGCGGCCAGCGCCCCCACCAGGAGGGTGAAGGCACCGGCAACCACCAGTGGCGGTACCCGCCGCGACGGATCGGCGGCGGTCAGGCGCCGACTCCGTGGACCTCGCGAGCGATCACCCGCACCAGCTCGACCACCCGGGGCCCCCATCGGGAAGCCACCCCCTCGTCCAATTCGACCACCCGGCCGCTCTGCACCGCGGAGAGCTCAGACCAGCCCGGCCGGGCGGCCACGGTCTCTATCGATTCACCGCAACAGTCGACGTCCGCCAGGAAGATGAAGTCGGGATCCGCATCGAGAATGAACTCGGCCGACAGCTGCGGAAACCCGCCACCGGCAGCGTCGGCGATGCTCACCATCGTCAGCATCCCGTAGATCGAACCAATGAAGGTGTCGGATCCGATCGAGTAGTAGGTGTTGTCGAGCTCGTGGTAGTAGGAGAAGGGCCGTACATAGATCGGGACCTCGGCCACGATCGCCGCGATCTCGTCCCGCACCTCTCCGATGAGAACTTCGGCCTCGGTGGTCAGGCCGACGGCGGCTCCGACATCGCGCCACTCCGCATACACGCCGTCGAGATCTACCGGACCGGGCGGGGCGAACAGGACGACCGGGATGCCCAGGGCGGCGAGCCCGTCGACCACATCGCCCGGATCGAAGGACAGGATCACCAGGTCGGGGTCGAGCCCGGCGATCCCTTCGACACTGGCATTGAAGGCATCGAATTGGGGGATCGATGCCGTCTCGGCAGGAAAGTCCGAGAACGCATCCACCGCCACCACCCGGTCGCCGGCGCCGAGGGCGAACAGGATCTCGGTGTGGGTCGCCGATCCCGAGACGACCCGTTCCGGGCGGACGGGGATCGTGGCCCCGCGCACCTCCACGGGGAACCCGGTGGCCACAGTGGTAGTGGCACCATCGCCCGCCGGGGCGTCGTCACCGCACGCCCCGCCCACCAGGGCGATCAGTAGGAGCAGGCAAGAGAGCCGCTTCATGAAAAAACCTCCTCGAGTCTCGAGGAGGAGGTGTGGAAGCCCGACGGCTGGCCACCCTTCCTCCGAAGGCGTCCAAATCCGACCTGACGTCAGGCGTCCCGACTCGTCCCCAAAAGGGGCATCACGGTTGCGGGACAGTGCCGGATTCAAACCGGACTTCGCTGTCCGTCAGGTCACCACTCGCGTGGTGGGGTGAGGGTAGGGCCGGGACCGGGGTCGGGGCAACCGCAATGAGCAATGAGCAACCGCATCCGGACGAATCGACGCGCTCGGTCGCAGCGCGGCGAGCGGCGACCGTCACGCGAGCCGGGATGCCGTCAGAGCCGGGTCAGCGCGAGCCGCGAACGGTCACCGCCACTTCCTGCACCAGGTTGTTGCCCATCCCCTGGAGGTTCCAGGGCTGCTCGAGTGGTTGAGTGTTCCCCTCGGCGTCGGTGGCTCGGCACGCCAACACATGATCGCCCGCCGACGCCTCCCAATCGAAGGACCAGTCCCGCCACGCGAACGGGCCGACCGACGGTCCGAGCCGCGCTTCCCCCCAGTCACCGTCGGCCGCCACCTCGACCTTGGTGACCGGAGCCCCTCCGGACCAAGCCCGCCCCGAGAGTGTCGTCGGCCCTGAAGCCAACTGCCGTCGACGGGTGAAGAAGTCGGGGATGCCCGGTGGAATCATCAGGGCCCGGACTCGGATCCGGGTGACCGGAACACCATGGTCTTCCTCGGACTCCTGGTACCGGTAGGCAACCGCCTGCTGGTAGCCGGCGAAGGGCGCGGTCACCGCCTCGACGCGGGTCAGCCACTTGACGCTCGCCATCCCATACCAACCAGGCACGAGGAGCCGGAGCGGGAAGCCATGCTGCGGCTCCAGGGGCCGACCGTTCATCTCGTACACCAACATGACCTCTTCCCGCTGCGCCTCATCCTTGGGCAGTGAGCGCTGATAGTCGTGCTCGACGCCACCCTCGACCCCCCGATCGGCCCCGGTGAAAACCAACTCCTCCGCGTCCGGGGAAACCCCAGCTTGCGCGAGGACCCCGGCCAGCGAGGTACCGGTCCACTCGGACGTGCCGACCGCTTCCAACAACCAGGGCTGGCTTCGAGGCCGGGGTTCCAGGCGGGCGCGGCCGTTGCCAGCACACTCCATGGTCACCGGCATCGTCTGCCGGGGCAGCGAACGGATGTCGTCGAGACTCAGTTCGAGTTCCTTCCCTACCGAGCCCCCCACCTCGAGCCGCCAGTCGCCGGGATCGATCGCCGGAACGTCGAAGTGCACGAGCAGGTAGTGCATGCCGACCGGGGTGACGTCGTAGCGCAGGGCCTCGAGAGGCATCCCGTGGTTTCGAGTCCCGAGTTGGAGTTCCTCGAAGGACACCTTCTCGCCTGGTGCTGCAAGGCGTGCCATGGGGCAGTCTCCCACATGACGAAACTCCGCCACCTTCCAACCGGCGACTCCGCTTCCGACGCTGCAGCGCGGCTCCCTTACACTCGGCCCATGTTCCGACGAACCTTCCAGGTGGTGATCGTCACCGCCCTGGCCGCGGCGGCGCTGGCGCTTTTCCGGCGCCGGCCCATCGAGCCGCCAGCCGACTCCGGCAAATGGACACCGGCTTGAAGCCGTTCGACACGTGAGGATCGCCATCCATGCGGTCGGCGAGGCGGGACGACGCGCCGCGCTCATATTGCTCGCCGAGCGCGACCTGGTCGCCCTGGGGATGTACGGATATCAAGGTCCAATCTCCGAACGCCGGACCATCAAGATCCGCGAGCTCACCGGGTACAACCCTCTAGCCACCGACGACGCGGTCGCCGCCTCCGGTCTTGCCGGTATCGCCGCCGATGACGGCATCTCCTGCGTCGTCACCGCCGACCGGATCGACCGGGAGGTGACCCGGCGCTTCACCGAAAGTGGGATGACGCTCCTCGTGGGGGCCAACCTCTCGGGGATCGCCGAGTCGCTGACAGCCCATGAAATCGCCCGTACCGACCAAGTAACCGGGACCGTCACCGCCTGGACGGTGCCCGGCAAACCGCTGCGACGGGGCGAGCCGGTGGCGTTCCCTGAGCCGGTCGGAGCCCGCTGGGGTGAAGGGGCAGGGCGCGACGACGGCGGCATCCGCATCAGGGTTCCGATCGAGGGTGAGTGGGCCGGTGCATCCGCCACCGTGATCGGTGACGCCGACGGCGAGCACGTCTCGCGGGTCGTCGGGGTCGCCGACCTGGGCCTCCACCTCGATGGGATCGCCCTCGCCGCCGGCGCGCTCATGGTGGCGGAGGGCGCTGTGGGCCCGGGGGTTCACCGCCCCGGAGATCACCCCGAGCAGTACCTGGCCGCGGCGTTGCGGGTGGGACTGGAAGTGGCGGCCTACTCGGGCTGACGCCCGAGCCGCGATTCGCAATTCGCAATTCGCAATTCGACGGAGCCCGGCGCGTCTCGGCTGATCCAGGCGTTTCTGTCGTATCGCGAATCGCGTATCGCGTATCGCGGCCCCTACCCCGTCTTCTCTACCTGGGGGACTTCGGGGGCTCGTACCGGAGCCGGCTCGTCCTTCGCCGCCTGCTTGGCGGCGGCGCGGGCTCTCTCCTCGTCGCTCTTGGGTGAGAGCGCCGAGCGCACGGTGGGGAGGATGCCCCGACGCGCCGGAGGACGAGTGACGCCCGAATGCGTGGCCCGGGGAACCGCCCGCGCCCCCAGGGTTTCCTCGAGGACGATCACCTCGACGCCGCCGACGAGGTCAGAAATCAGGTTGTAGACCACCGCGCCGAGGGTGAAGAAGCCCGTCATCATGATCGTGCCGATGATCGACAGCAGCAGGACGACCCGGAAATAGACCGCTCCCTCGAGGTTGATGCCGTTCTCGATCCCGATCAGCAAGGCCAGGTCGTTGATTCTCTCGGGGATGCCCGCATTCACGAAGATCGACCAGAAGATCACCGTCCCGAGCACGAAGACGAGCGCCATGATGGCGTTGAAGACGATCGTGACCTTGAGAACGGTCCACGGGTCGATCTTTCGAATGACCCGTCGCACTCGCTGGACGGCCATTGGGAACTCCTCGGAAAGGCCTGTTTACGTTACCGGGGGTCCGCCGTTTTGCGGCGGATCACCATGCCCGCAACTCATTCGTCGACGAGCTCCTCGGGGGGGACCTGGGCAAAGGCGGTGACCGTGCCGCCGCCGGAGACGGTCATCACCTTGACGCCGGTGGAGTCTCTCTTCTGCCGGCTGATCTTGTCGGTGCCGGTGCGAATCACGACTCCCGTCGACGAGGTGACGAAGATCTCGGCCCCCGGGGCAATGGTGCGGGCTGCCACCAGGGTCCCCCGGGCCTTGGTGAGCTTGATGGCCTTCACCCCCAGGCCACCTCGCTTCTGACGGGGAAACTCGGCGGTTTTCACCCGCTTGCCGTAGCCGGCGGTGGTCAGCAGCACCACCTCGTCGCCCTCCTGGTCGCTCGCCGCCGACACCACGTGATCGCCCTCGCGCAGCCGGACGCCCCTGACCCCCATCGTGTCGCGGCCCATGGCCCGGATGTCGCCCTCCTTGAACCGGATCCCCTGCCCGTCGGAAGTGAACAGCAGAATGTCGTTCTTGCCGGTGGTGGTGCGCACTGCCACCACCTCGTCATCGCCGGCGAGCCGAATCGCGATGAGGCTGCTGTTGCGGCTGTCGTAGTCGGAGAACTTGGTCTTCTTGATCTGCCCATCCCGTGTGGCGATCACCAGGTATCGGGCCGTCTCGTAGTCACGGGTATCGACCACGGCCTCGATCACCTCATCGGGGCCGAGGGGGAGCACCGACTGTGCAAGTACCCCTTTGGCGGTGCGGTCCTTGCGCGGGAGCTCATGGGCCTTGATCCGGTACACCTTGCCGCGGTTGGTGAAGAACAACAGATAGGCGTGGGCGGTGGTGTGGACGAGGTGGTGGATGACATCGTCTTCACGCAGATTCTCGGCCTTGACCCCGCGACCGCCCCTCCCCTGCTTCTTGTAGGCGGACGCATTGACCGCCTTGACGTAACCGTTGGCGGTGACAGTGACCACGATCTCCTCGTCGGCGATCAGGTCTTCGAGCGTCATGTCGCCATCGTCGGGGATGAAGATGCTTCGTCGGTTGTCGCCGAACTTCTCCCGGATCTCCTTCAACTCGGCGGCGATGAGCGCCCGACGCTTCGTAGGGCTCTTCAGCAGGCCGTTGAGGTACTTGATGAGTTTGAGCAGCTCGGCGTGCTCCTCGCGCAGCTTGGTGGTCTCCAGCGCGGTGAGCCGACGCAGGGGCATGTCGAGAATATGCGTCGCCTGGATCTCGCTCAACTTGAACTTCTTCATCAGGGCGGTGCGGGCGGTGTCGGTGTCCTTCGACCCCCGAATCACCGCCACCACGGCATCGATGTTGTCGAGGGCGATGAGGAGCCCCTCGACGATGTGGGCGCGGGCCTCTGCCCGGCCGAGGCGGAACCGGGTCCGCCGTTCGATCACATCCATCTGGTGATCGATGTAATACCCGATCATCTCGGCGACGTTGAGGGTGCGGGGAACGCCGTCGACCAGAGCGACCATGTTCACCCCGAAGCTCTCCTGGAGCTGGGTGTTCTTGTAGAGCTGGTTGAGAACCACCTGCGGGGTGGCCTCGCGCTTCAACTCGATCACGAGGCGGGTGCCGTTGCGATCGCTCTCGTCGCGCAGGTCGGCGATGCCGGTGACCTTCTTGTCGCGCACGATGTCGGCGATCTTCTCCATGATCCGGTCGCGCGACACCTGGTACGGGATCTCGGAGACGATGATCGCAGTGCGCCCCTTCCGAACCTCCTCGACCTCGGTGACGGCCCGCATCTTCACCGAGCCGCGCCCGGTGAGCAGCGCGTCGCGCGCCCCCTTGGTGCCGACGATGTACGCCCCGGTGGGAAAGTCGGGGCCCTTGACGAACTCGAGCAGGTCTTCGGCGGTGGCGTCGGGGTTGTCGATCATGTGAATGGTCGCGTCGATGATCTCGCTGAGGTTGTGCGGGGGAATGTTCGTCGCCATGCCGACCGCGATGCCGGTGGACCCGTTGGCGAGCAGATTGGGGAAACGGGCCGGAAGCACCGTCGGCTCCTGACGCTCCCCGGAGTAGTTGTCCTCGAAGTGGACGGTGTCCTCGTCGATACCGTCGAGCATGTGCATCGCCAGCGCCTCGAGCCGTGCCTCGGTGTACCGCATCGCCGCCGGCGGATCATCGACGGTGCCGAAGTTGCCCTGCGGCTGGATGAGTGGGTAGCGGGTGGCGTAGTCCTGGCCGAGGCGAACCATCGCGTCGTAGATGGCCTCACCGGAGTGGGGATGGAACCAGCCCATGACGTCGCCGACCACCCGGGCGCTCTTGCGGAACGGCTGGTTGGGCCGGCTCCCCGAGTCGTACATCGAGAAGAGGATCCGCCGGTGAACCGGCTTGAGACCATCGCGTACGTCGGGCAGCGCCCTGGAGACGATGACCGACATGGCGTACTCGAGGAAGGAGGCCTTCACCTCCTGCTCGATGTCGATCAGTTCTACCCGGGCGTCCCGGTCGTCCGTCATCTGGCTCTCCTAGAAGTCGAGGAAGCGGACATCCTTGGCGTTCCGCTGGATAAAGCTCCGACGGGCTTCGACGTCGTCGCCCATGAGCGTTTGGAAGATGTCATCGGCGACCGCCTTGCTCTCGACTCCGACCTCGAGGAAGACCCTCTGATCGGGGTCCATCGTGGTGTCCCACAGTTGGCCCGCATTCATCTCGCCGAGGCCCTTGTAACGCTGGATTGCAGCCTTCTTGCCGTTCAGGCCCTTCTTGACCTCGTCCAGCTCGGCGTCGGAGTAGGCGTAGACCTCGTCCTTGCCGGTCTTCACCTGATAGAGGGGCGGCTGGGCGATGTACACGTAGCCGCTCTCGATGAGGTGTGGCATGTGGCGGAAGAAGAAGGTGAGCAGCAGCGTGCGGATGTGGGCCCCATCGACGTCGGCATCGGTGAGGATCACGATCTGGTGATAGCGCGCCTTGGTGATGTCGAACTCTTCGCCGATTCCGGTGCCGATCGCCGTGATCAAGGCCTGGATCTCGGTGTTCTGGAGGACCTTGGTGAGCCGGGCCTTCTCGACATTGATGATCTTGCCGCGGATGGGGAGGATCGCCTGAAACTCGCTGTTGCGGGCCTGCTTCGCAGAGCCTCCGGCCGAGTCGCCCTCCACGATGAACAGTTCACTGACCGCGGGATCGCGCGACGAGCAGTCGGCGAGCTTGCCGGGAAGTCCCGACGACTCGAGCAGGCTCTTGCGGCGGGTGAGGTCGCGGGCGGCGGGCGCCCCCAGCCGGGCCCGGGAGGCGGTGATGCACTTGTCGACGATCTGACGGGCCTCCCCCGGATAGCGGTTGAGCCACTCCGGAAGCAGTTTGTTCATGGCCACCTCGACGAACGACCTCACTTCGGTGTTGCCGAGCTTGGTCTTGGTCTGGCCCTCGAACTGCGGTTGGCGCACCTTCACCGACACGATCGCGGTGAGGCCCTCGCGGATGTCCTCGCCGACGAGGTTCTCTTCCTTCTCCTTGAGAACACCCCGGTCGCGGGCAAAGTCGTTGATGGCCCGGGTGAGCGCCTTGCGGAAGCCCTCCTCGTGAGTGCCGCCTTCGTGAGTGTTGATGTTGTTGGCGAAGGTGAGCACGTTCTCGGTGTAGCCGTCGGTCCACTGCATGGCGAGGTCGATCTCGGCGTCGTCCCCCGTGTCCTCGAATGAGATCACATGGGCGTGCAGCGGTTCACGCTTGGCGTTGAGGTGCTTGACGAAGTCCACCAGTCCGCCCGTGTACTTGAAGGTATCGCTGGTGTTCGGATCGGTCCGCTCATCGGTGAGGCGGATCTCCAGACCCTTGTTGAGGAACGCCATCTCGCGGAGACGGGCGGAGACGATCTCGTAGTCGTACTCGACGGTCTCCTTGAAGGTCTCGGGGGAAGCGAGGAAGCGAATCTGCGTGCCGGTTCGTTTGGCGGGCTTGCCCTTCTTGAGGGCCGCGGTCGGCTTGCCCATCTCGAACCGTTGGAGCCACGTGAAGCCGTCGCGCACCACCTCCGCTTCCAGATACGTCGAAAGGGCGTTGACCACGGAAATGCCGACGCCGTGGAGACCGCCGGACACCGTGTAGGCGCCCTGCTCGAACTTGCCGCCGGCGTGGAGCGTGGTGAGGACGGTGGTGAGCGCCGGAAGTTTGGTCTTCTCATGCTTGTCGACCGGAATACCGCGGCCGTTGTCGCGCACGGTCACCGAATGGTCTGCGTGGAGGGTGACGTCGATCCGGGTGCAGTAGCCGGCCATCGCCTCGTCGACCGCATTGTCGACGACTTCCCATATGAGGTGGTGGAGACCGCGGGGCCCCGTCGATCCGATGTACATCGCCGGCCGCTTCCGGACCGCTTCGAGACCCTCGAGAACGGTGATGTCCTTGGCCTGATACGACGGCGCGCTCTTCCCTGCCACGAGTCTCCTTCGTTCGTTCAACCGGCGCCCTCCCGAACGTAGATTCGGGGTCATCGACGGCGGTTGGCGATTGGTCGCGGGCCCCTGTGGGACACCGCCGACATTGGTGTAAGTATAGCCGGGATCGGTGACAATCCCGATCTCTCAGAATTGGAAAAGGCCAGGTCAGAGGCCCTTTTTGTGGCCCCCAACCTTGATCCGCACCGAGGTCACGACCCCCTCCCCGAAACGGCCGGCGAGCCGTCCGATGAGGTCTCCGACCCGGTACTTGAGGAGCGATGCGGCCACCCCGTCGGCGACGCTCAATGTCAGCACACCGGCGCCAAAGGAGTCGGGCACCGCCATCGACCCAAAGGGCTCCCCGGCCACCTCCGCCCAGTTCTCGACCATGGTGGCGACGTCGAACATCTCCGGCATTCCCAGGTCGCGGAGCATCTTCTCGACCCCGCGGCCCACCGGGCGCAGCCCCCGGTCGTCGTCGGTCATGCCGCTTTCACCTCGCCGTCGTCGACGCGCCACCGCGCGCCCACCATGGGCACTTCCTCCGATCGCGCCGAGGTCACGAAGACCTGGGCGTGGGGAAGGTGCCCCACCAGGCGTTCACCGCGCGCCGCGTCGAGTTCGGAGAAGACGTCGTCGAGCAGCAGCACTGGCGGCGATCCGCGGCGATCCGACAGCACCCGGAACGCAGCCAGTCGAAGGCCGAGAGCGATCGAGCGCTGCTCTCCCTGAGACGCCCGAGTGCGGGCGTCGCGGCCATCGAGGAGCATCACCAGGTCGTCCCGATGAGGGCCCACGGTGGTGGTGCGCCGGTCCAGATCATCATTGCGGGCAGCGGCCATCGCAGCCCGCAGCGGTTCCACCAGGGTGTCCCCTGCCGAAGGGGCGACCAGAGTGCCCAACCCGCTGGAGAGATAACTCCAACTGAATCGCTCCCCGCCCTCCCCCAACTCGAGGTACAGCCCGGCTACGGCCGGTTCGAGCAGGGCCGCCGCGGCCAGGCGCCGTTCGAGGATCCGTGCCCCCAGCAGGCTCACCCGCTCGTCCCATACATTGAGCGTGGGCCCGTCGGCGCGTCGCCCCTCTTTACGGAGAAGGGCATTGCGTTGGCGCAGAGCCCGCTCGTAGTCGGCCTGTTCGGCACCGGCTGCCGGCCACGCCTGCGCGGCGACGTCGTCGATGTACTCGCGCCGGTAGGCCGGACCGCGCTTGACCAGGTCGAGATCGTCAGGGAGGAATGCCACCACCGTGACAGCCGCGGCCACATCCGCGCGGCCCTGGGCGCGCTTGCCGTTGAGGAGCACTCGGCGGCGACCCGTCCGCGGCGTCTCGACTTCGATGACGGTGCCTCCCCCACCGGAGAAGAACTCGCCTCTGGCGATCGCTGAGTCGGCGTCCTCCCGCACCAACGACGCTTCGGGAGCACGCCGGAACGAGGACAGTGTGGCGAGGTAACCGATGGCTTCGAGTATCGACGACTTGCCGGCGCCGTTCGGGCCGACGAGAACGTTCACCCCTGGTTCGGGACGGAACGCCAGAGACTCGTACGAGCGGAAGTCCCGAAGTTCGAGCCAGACCAGTTGCACGCGATCGACTCGTTCAAAGCCGGACGGGCATGAGGAGATAGACGAAGTCGTCGTGCCCGCCGCCGCGCAACAGGCCGGGCTTGAGGGGATCCATCACGTCGAGTACCACCTCGTCGCCCTGAACCGCGTTGACACCGTCGTTGAGGTACCGGCTGTTGAAGGCGATCGTCATCTCCTCACCCGAGTACTCACCATCGACATGCTCGGTCTCGCCGCCGACGTCTTGTCGGGTGACGCTCAGCTCCACCCCGCCCTTCTGGAGCGTGAGCCGGATGGGAATGTGGTCTTCGGCCACCAGCGACGCCCGGTCGATCGCCTCGAGCAGCCCGTCGCGGGACAAGCTGAGCCGGTTCGGATACGAAGGGGGGAGGAGCTGCCGGTAGTTCGGGAACGTTCCCTCGATCAACCGGGCGGTGAGCGTGCCCCGATCGGACGAGAACGCCGCCTCGCGGTCCCCGATGGCGACCTGAAGTTCGGAAGCGCCGATGCTGCGACCCAGTTCCTTCAGTGCGCGCACCGGCACGAGCCCCGACAGCTGGGCGTCGACCGAGGGGAGGTCGCGCACCGCCAGCCGATAGGAGTCCGTCGCCACCAGACGCAGCCGCCCCTCCTCGCTCTCGAAGTACACCCCGGTGAGGATCGGACGGGCGTCGTCGTTGGAGGCGGCGACCCCGACCTGATTCACCGCATCGATGAACTCGTCGCCGGCGACCTTCACCGAGTCGGAGAGATCTGGCTCGGAAATCCGCGGGAAGTCGTCGACCGGGGACTCGCGGAACCGGAACCGGGGCCCGTTCCCGGTGATCTCGACCTCGCCGCCTTCGGCGTGGACTACGACTGCCCCCGACGGCATTTTACGAACCGCCTCGGTGGCCAGCCGGGCAGGTACGACGGTGGTCCCCTCCTCGAGGACCTCAACGTCGAGCTGGGTCCTGACCGTGATGTTCTCGTCGGTACCGGTGATCCGCATCGTCTTGCCGCGAACGTCCACGAGCACGCCTTGGAGGATTGGTCGCGGCGAACGAACTACGACGGCGCGGGCGGCGCGGCCGAGGACGTCGACCAAGTCGTCTCGTTCCGCTCTGATACGCACAGGGTGTTCCTCTCTCTTCTTCGACTGTATTTATTGAAAGAACAAGTAGTAGCAGTAGTAGGGGGTGTGGATTGTGGAGAAGCCGCCATCGGGCCAGGTCAGGCGCCGATTCGTCGTCCCCACCCCAGGGGACGACTGGCGGAGGTTGTAAACACCCTGCCGGGTGCCCTGGGGAGACTGTGGATGAATGCTCACGATTTCCTCAGACTTTGCAACAGGGCTGTGACACGATCGAAGAGCTGCTGATCTTCCTTCATGAGCCGAGCCACATTGTTCACCCCGTGGAGCACGGTGGTGTGGTCCCGGCCCCCGAACAGGCTGCCGATCTTGGGAAGAGACAGGTCGGTGAGTTCGCGGCAGATGTACATGGCGACCTGGCGGGCCCGCGCCAGCGGCTGCTTGCGGCTCGGGCTCTCGAGGTCGCCGATCGATACCCCGAACGATTCGGAGGAGGCCGCCAGGATCCTGCCGGGGCTGATCGGCATGGCATTGTGCGCCGGCCCGAGATCCTGCAGTACGTCCTCGGCCATCTCGAGGTCGATCGGCTGATGGGTCAACGCGGCATATGCAGTCACTCGGGTCAAGGCCCCTTCGAGTTCGCGGATGTTGTCGACCACCCGGTTGGCCATGAAATCGAGCACCGCCTCGGGCACCACCACCGGCGCAAACGCCGCGTTCTTGCGAAGGATCGCCAGCCTGGTCTCGACGTCGGGGGGCTGGATGTCGGTGGTGAGGCCCCACTCGAAACGGCTCCGAATGCGGTCTTCGAGGCTCGAAAGGCTCTTGGGTGGCCGGTCCGACGAGAACACCAACTGCTTGCCTGCCTCGTACAGGGAGTTGAAGGTGTGGAAGAACTCCTCGAGGATCTGCTCCTTGCCCTCCAGGAACTGAACGTCGTCGAGCAGCAGCATGTCGACGCTGCGGTAGCGGGCCTTGAACTCGTCCATCCGCTTGCGCCGAATGCCATCGATGAACCCGTTGAAGAACTCCTCCGAGGTCAGGTAACAGACCTCGAGGCGGGGATTCAGGTCGGCGCAGTGCTGGGCGATCGCCTGGAGCAGGTGGGTCTTTCCCAAGCCGGCTCCGCCGTAGATGAACAACGGGTTGTAGTGCCCTCCGGGCTGCTCGGCGATGGCGAGGGCGGCGGCGTGGGCGAAGCGGTTGGACGGGCCTACCACGAAGTTCTCGAACGAGTACTTGGGGACGAGCGGATCGTCCTCACCCTCCACCGGAATGGGAGTCTCGGTGAGCGTGTCGGGCCCCAGCTCATCGTCGACGGTGGGGCTGTCGAACAGCGGCATCTCTCTCGCCGCCATCTCGACGACGACCCCGTCGCCGTACACGGCGGCGGCCGACTCCTCGATGATCGGCCGATACTTCTCGTTCACCCAGCGGAGATGGAACTCGCTGGGGGCGAGGATGCGGACGACACCTGCGTCGAAGGTTTGGGGAGACAGGCCCTCCAACCAGGTCCTCCAGGTGACTGGAGTGACTCTTGATCGGAGCGATTGGCGAAACTGGTCCCAACTCTCAGCGGCCGGATGGGCTTCCACGTCCTCCCTCGAGTGCTCTCATGTATCGAATCTTTCTCCACAGGGGTATCCACACCTGTGGAGAAGGGCGGATTTCCCGCTCTTACTCTTGCCCCACCCAGCGCGCCGCTGGGTCGATGACCTGGGAAGTCGACCGGTTGGGGGGACCGGTGAACGGCGAGTATATGAAACGGCCATCGCGCCCCACAAGAATGACAAAACGCGGCTTATCCACTGGCGACCGGGCTGGCGGCCAGCGAAACCCCTTATGGATCAACGACAATCAGAGATGGATTTCGCGAGTTCGTAGTGTTGGAGACGAAGGTGTGGACGATCAGGCCGGTAAGTGATCTTTCGCGACTCATTGGCATTTCTCGCGAACGGCTTCTGCGGGCGCGCCTCACCTTTGACAAAGTCGACCAACTCTTCGTAACCTCACCCGAAAGCATCCTCTTCCTTCTCTTGGGACTCCCTCATGAAGCGCACCTATCAGCCGAATGTTCGCCGCCGTAAGAAGCGGCATGGCTTCCGGCTGCGTATGCGGACGCGGGCTGGCCGCGCAATCCTCAAGCGCCGGCGCCTCAAGGGCCGACGCCGGCTTTCCGCATAGGTCGCAGCATCGCCGCGGCGCCCTACGCCCCGCTGCGAAAGAGTTCCGACGTCGGGAGAGTGCGGCGGGTCGGGACGCGTCGGCGCGTCGGCGGCATCACCGTCTTCGCCGCGCCGGGCGAGCCGGGCACTCCCAGGGTGGCGGTAGTCGCCGGCCGGGCGGTGGGTAACGCGGTCCGAAGGAATCGGGCCAAGAGGCGGTTGCGCCAGGCGCTACGCCTCGTCCCGCTGCGGGAGGGCCGCGAGTATGTGGTGATCGCCTCTGCGGCAGCAGTCCGAGCGCCGTTCGAGGCGCTGGTGGCCTGGGCCCAAAGGGCGACGATGGAACAGGAGTGAGCGGTGGAAGATGTGAAGGGAACGCTGAAGCCTTACCAGCCCGGCTGGTGGCTGCAGCGACCGATCATCCTCTATCGGAAGGCGCTCTCTCCCCTGGTCGGACGGCGCTGCCGGTACCAGCCCACATGCTCGGGATACGCGTTCGAAGCCATCGACGAGTGGGGCGCGATGCGCGGCAGTTGGATGGCCGTGAAGCGGATCGGGCGATGCCATCCGTGGAGAGAAGGCGGAGTCGATCCGGTTCCGCACCGCGATGAGATAGGGGTTCATTGATGTCGGGGATCTGGAACGGCATTCAGGAGATCATCGGCGCAACGCTGACCTTCTTCTACAGCCTCATCGCCAACTTCGGGATCGCCATCATCCTGCTGACCGTCGTCATCGGGATTCTGCTGTTCCCGCTCACCCTCAAGCAGACCCGCTCGATGAAGGCGATGCAGGAGATCCAGCCCGAAATCAAGCGGATCCAGAAGGAACTGAAGCACGATCGGCAGGCCCAACAGGCGGCGACGATGGCGCTCTACAAGGAGAGGGGCGTCAATCCCGCCGCCGGGTGTCTCCCCCTTCTGCTCCAGATGCCGATCTGGTTCGCCCTGTTCAGCGTGCTGCGAAATCCGGGAAAATGGGTAACCGAAGGCAGCGAGCTGGCACGGGCGGTGGCAGAGGGTCGGGTCGACTTCCTGTGGATGGACCTGAGCGTCTCCCCCAGCAACGCCCTCGACATCGGCATCATCGATGCGATTCCGTACTTCCTCACGATCCTGATAGTGGTCTTCACCGCCTACTGGCAGCAGCGGCAGACCATGGCCCGCAGCAGTGCCCAAGGCGGCCAGCAGCCCCCCGGTCAAGCGATCATGAAGATTTTTCCATTATTCTTTGGGTTCATCTCCTACACCCTCCCGGCGGGCCTGGTGGTCTACTTCGCTGCCAGCCAGATCTTCAGGATCGGGCAGCAGGCCCTCATCCTCGGGATGGACGGAGGCGACAAGAAGGGATCCAGCCCGACCAAGGCCGCATCCCCGAAGACGGCATCTTTGAAGGAAGGGAAGCAACCCCGACCGAGCGACGACTCCCCCACCGCCACCCGGCCTCTTCCGAGTGGCGGTCAACGGAGCTCCAACGTCTCGAAGAAGAAGCGGGGAAAGAAGCGGAGGAGGAAGTAGGTGTCTTCCAGGGAGTACGTGGACGTCAGGGGACCGTCGGTGGAGACCGCCATCGAGGCGGGCCTCGAGGAGTTGGGTCTCAAGTCTCAGGATGAGGCAGAGATCGAGGTCCTGCAGCAACCGACCCGGGGATTCCTCGGAATCGGCGGCGAAGGCGCCGTGGTTCGCATTAAGCGTAAGCCGCCGAAGCCGAGCAACGGGCGACGGAGCCGCGGTTCGGGTGGCGACACGCGGCACCCGCGGGGTGGAGCGGGGACCAAGCCTCGCGAGTCGGACCAGCGCTCATCGAGCGGAGGAAGGGGAGGAGACCGTGGATCCAAATCGGCCAGCAGCCCGAAGCCGAGGCCTCCGAAGCGAGATGATCGTTCGAAGGAGCGTGAGGAGATGAGGGCACGCCCAGACGATCGCGACGTGATCGGCGTCGACGAGCAGGCAGCCGAGATCGAGCGGTTCCTCAAGGGATTGCTCGAGGCCTACGGACTCGAAGGCAAGGTCTCGGTGCGGGTCGAGGAGGAGATCATCTACGCCGACGTCGCCGGCGAACAGACCGAGGCGCTCGTTGGCACCAAAGGGGTCATTCTGCAATCGGTCCTCGAGCTCTGCCGGACCATCGTCCAGCGGAAGACCCAGGAGGGCGCCCGCATCCGACTCGACATCGCCGGTTACACCGAGCGCCGTCGCGAGGCGCTCCGCATCTACGCTCGCCGACTCGCCGACAAGGTGATCGCCGAAGGCGGCGAAGTCATGCTCGAGCCGATGAATTCCGCCGACCGCAAGGTGGTCCACGACACCGTCGGCGAGATCGACGGCGTCCGCTCCTACTCCGAAGGCGAAGAGCCCCACCGGTCCGTGATCGTGGCGGCGGAGTAGCGAAATCGCTGACAGTCGCTACCCGCTGACAATCGCTGCCTGCTGCGATCGCCCTTCGCTACCCCCGGCAAATGACGCGGGACCGGTCTGTGATATCCCATGATTCTTTGTGGTGTCCCATGTTCGGCCCCCTTCAATGTTTCACGTGGAACGGTTCTCACCCGCGTGCAGTCGTTTCATGTGAAACCAATATCAGCTCCCATCCCTTGGTAGCGGGTAGCGGGTAGCGGGTAGCGAAAGTGGTACCTTCTTCACCATGGACTCCCCCGATCTAGCTCGCCAGGCGGCCGTTTGGGCCGGCCACCAGCTGTCCGAACGCCAGGGCAAAACGCTCGAGGCGTATGCGGAGTGGCTGATTCACGAGGCGATTCCGGCGGGCGGGTTGGGACCGCGGGAGGCAGACCGGATCTGGGGGAGACACATCGCCGACTCCGTCGCCTTCTCCGCCGCATGGCCGGCCGCACCAACCGAGATCCTCGACGTGGGCACCGGGGTCGGTCTCCCCGGGATCCCGCTGGCGATCCTGTGGCCGGACACGGAGGTCACCGTGCTCGATCGCGGGGGGCGCCGTATCCGGCTGCTGACCAGGGCGGTGAGGATCCTTGGCTTGGAGAACGTTCGAGTCGCCCAGGGAGACGTCTTCGAGGTGGCCGACGAATGGTCCGGGCTGGTGTTTCGGGGCTCGGTCAAGGCGCCGGAGGCCGTTGGCCTGGCCGGGCGCCTGCTGGGGATTCCGGGTACCGCAGTCCTCGGGTTGAGTCGACGGGAGGAGCCGCCGGATCGCACCCGGGACCTGGTGGGGGTCGCCACCGCTTTGGGCCTGCAAGCGGAGGTGGTGGGCACGCCACCGGAAATCCTTGACGGACCCGCCTGGATCCTTATCATGCGCCTCGGTGCCTGACCCCGCTCGTTCCCGCGCAACCGTCGTCGCTTTCGCCAATCAGAAGGGCGGGGTCGGCAAGTCGACCACCGCGATCAACCTGGCTGCCGCCCTTGCCACGATGGGGGAGCAGGTGCTGGTCATCGATTGCGATCCCCAGAGCAACGCCACCAGTGGCCTCGGCGTGGATCGACGCACGGTGGTGAAGTCGGTTTACGACGTGATTCTGGGCGAGGCCGGCCTCGACGAAGTGATCTTGCCCACCGCGATGGACCGGCTGTTCGTCGCCCCGTCCTCGATCGATCTGGCGGCGGCAGAGATCGAGCTGGTGGCCCGGTTCTCCCGGGAGCGCCAGATGGCGATCGCCATCGAGAAGCTCGAGCGGGCGTTCGACCTCGTGTTCATCGATTGTCCCCCGAGCCTCGGGCTAATAACCGTAAATGCGCTCACCGCAGCGGATGAGGTGATCATTCCGATCCAGGCCGAGTACTACGCGCTCGAAGGATTGAGCCAACTACTCAAGTCGATCAATGCGATCCAGGCAAACCTTAACCCTGGACTTGAGATAGAAGGAGCGGTGATAACCATGTTCGATCGCCGCACCACCCTCGCCTCCGACGTTTCGCAGCAGGTCCGGGAGCACTTCGGCGATCGGGCCTACCGCACGGTGATTCCCCGTACGGTGCGATTGGCCGAAGCGCCGTCGTTCGGGGAACCCATCGAGTCGTTCGATCCGATGAGCCGCGGGGCCATCGCCTACCGCTCGCTCGCCGAGGAGTTCAGGAGGAGACATGGCCGCACCACGTAAGTCCGGATTGGGGAGGGGGCTCGAGGCCCTCCTGTCGACGACCGTTCCGACCGAGGGGTTCGCCTGGGTGCAGATCGGCGCGATCACCCCCAATCCCCGCCAGCCGAGGGAGCGCTTCGACGAGGAGGCCCTCGAGGCCCTGGCGGCCTCGATCAGAGAGGTGGGGGTCCTGCAGCCGATCGTGATCGGGCCGGCAGACGACGACGGCAGGCACGTGCTGGTGGCGGGGGAGAGGCGGCTTCGAGCCGCCAAGCTGGCCGGCCTGGACACCATCCCCGCGGTCATCAGGGTGTCCGACGACTCGGGACGCCTGGCCGAAGCGCTGATCGAGAACGTGCAGCGTGAGGATCTTGGTTCGCTGGAGGAGGCCGCCGCCTACCGAACTCTTATGGAAGATTTTGACATGACACACGAGCAGGTTGCCGAGCGAGTGGGCAAGAGCAGGTCGGCGATCACCAACACCGTGCGATTGCTGAACCTCCCCGGGGCGATTCAGGGTCTGCTGGCCGACGCGAGGCTCTCGGCCGGTGCGGCACGGGCGCTACTCGGAACCAGCGACACCGCCTTTGCGGTGCGAACGGCCAATCGAGCCGCCGACGAAGGTTGGTCGGTTCGTCAGGTCGAAGATGCGGTCCGCAAGCACGGCGGAGGGGATGTCGATTCGGGTGGTCCCGCCCGACGCGAGCGCCCCGCCGAGATCATCGCTCTCGAGGAGCGACTGACGGAGCGTCTCGGCTCGCCCGTCACCATCCAGTACGGACGGCGGGGTGGGGGACGGCTGACCATAAGGTTCGGATCCGTGGATGATCTGGAGAGGATCTATCGCGAACTGAACCAGTGAGGGGTCCGGCCCCTGACATCCCGCCACCGGGCGCTGATTAATGGTTGTCGAACCAGGACTCGACGCTGCGAGCGGCTGAGGCGCCGACCGCCGCGTCCAGGCGGGGTAGGGCCACGACGATCGCCGGGGCGCGGGTGTCGCGCAGCAGCGGGGTGACCCGGCCCACCGCTTCGACCCCCAGCCCGGCGGCGACCGCTGCTGCGATCCTTTCTCCTGCCTCGCTTTGGCCTCGAGCCGACGAGTAGAAGTAGACCCCGGGGACGTCGGTGGAGGGCAAGGCGAAACCGATGACGATGAACGCCCCCACCTCGTTGGCGTGCTCGGCGCGGAGCCGCTCTGCGGGCCGGGTATCGGCCGAACGGCTGAGCACCGGATGGGCGCCCGCCTCGCTCAGCGTGGTGATCGCCCCGTGGGCGGCCGCCCAGGCCTCGATGGCCTCGCGATCGTCCCGGCAGTAGGGGTCCACGAACACCCGCTGGCCGGCGAGAGAGTGGGGCAGGTTGGACAGCCAGACCCGCTCCTTCAGTTCGTGCCGTCCCATCTTCCCGGTCTCGCGCGACATCAGCGTCAACTCGGCGACCACCGCCGGGCCAATGATCCCGTCCTCAGCCATGATGCGGTTCTGCTGGAATTCGATGACGGCCCGCAGCGTGACCGGGCCGAAGATCCCGTCCATTGCACCGGCCTCGAAACCCAGAGCATTGAGTCTGCTTTGCAGTTCCGCCACGTCGTCGCCGTGCAGCATCGGCATCCGGTAGTAGAGGAGCCGGTCACCGAGGGTGTAGCTGGCGTCGACGAGAATGCGCCAGGTCTCGCGGCCGACCATCCCGTCGGCAGCGAGGCGCCTCGATTCCTGGAACGACCGGACCGCCGCCTCGGTGCCTTCACCGAATTCACCCGAGCGATCGCCGTCGATGGCGAAGCCGACCGCTGCCAGGCGGTCCTGAATGTCGCGCACGGCGTCCCCGGTGTCGCCTATCTGATACAGGGCCATGTCAGCCAATCCTGACAGAAAGTGAACGCTTCACTCGCGGCCGGGCCGGGTGGTATCGAGCTAGGCGATGAACTCGTCGATCTCCGAGAGGATCGCCTGCTCGGGCCGCGCCCCCACGATGCGCTTCTTCTCGTTGCCGCCCTGATACACGATGAGAGTGGGAATGCTCATCACCTCGTACCGCATGGCGGTGTTGGGGTTCTCATCGACGTTGAGCTTCGCCACGGTGATCTTGCCGGCGTGGTTGGTGGCGATCTTTTCGACGACCGGGGCGATCATCCGGCAGGGCGAGCACCACTCGGCCCAGAAGTCGACGAGCACCGGGGTGTCGCCGGCGATGAGCTCGGCGAACCCCTGGTCGGTTGCGGTTATCACATTGTCAGCCATTGGCGGGCCCTGAGGCCTTCACCTCCTATTGATCGGCGACCATCTCGGTCGAGGTTCGTGACCCTGCGGGGGGATAGGAATCGCCACCCTGGGCGTCGAGCCAGCGTTCGACGTCGATGGCGGCTTCGCAGCCCATGCCGGCGGCGGTCACCGCCTGGCGGTAGGTGTGGTCGACCACGTCGCCCGCGCCGAACACTCCGGCCACCGAAGTAGAAGTGTTGCCGAACACCTTCAGGTAGCCCTTCTCGTCGAGTTCGAGCTGACCCTTGAAGAGACCGGTGTTCGGATCGTGGCCGATGGCGACGAACACGCCTTCGGTGGCG
Source organism: Acidimicrobiia bacterium (assembly GCA_040882645.1). Classification (GTDB taxonomy): domain Bacteria; phylum Actinomycetota; class Acidimicrobiia; order Spongiisociales; family UBA11373; genus JAUYIV01. Next base: position 28,148 of record JBBEAX010000055.1, on the reverse strand, counting down.
AACTCTTCGGCGGCGCCGGATTCGAGGTCGGTGAGCCGCACCCCGGTGACCGACCCGTCACCGAGGATCTCATCGACAATGGTGTTCCAACGGACGTCGATCTTGTCGTGCTCCAGAACCCTGGAGGCCATGATCTTCGACGCCCGGAACTCGTCGCGACGGTGGACGATGGTGACCCGGGAGGCGAACTTGGTGAGAAACAACGCCTCCTCCATGGCCGAGTCGCCGCCGCCGACCACGATGATCGGGCGATCGCGGAAGAAGAACCCGTCGCAGGTGGCGCATGCCGAAACGCCGTAGCCGCGGAGTTTGTCTTCGCCGGGGACGCCCAACCAGCGCGCCGACGCGCCGGTGGACACGATGATCGATTCGGATTGGTACTCGTCATTACCGACCCAGATCTTGAAGGGCCGCTGTGACAGATCCACCTTCGAAACGTCGGAAGTGACGATCCTCGTGCCGAACCTCGTGGCCTGCTTCTTGAACAGCTCCATCAGTTCGGGTCCCATGATCCCGTCGGGAAAGCCGGGGTAGTTCTCGACGTCGGTGGTGAGCATCAACTGGCCGCCGGCGGCCATGCCCTCGATCATCAGCGGCTCGAGGTTGGCCCGGGCGGCGTAGATTGCCGCGGTCAGCCCGGCAGGGCCGGAGCCGATGATGGTGAGCTTCTCGGTCACTGATCGTCCTTGCGTCGGATGCGCTCAGCGGGCGAGCCTTCGCGCACCCGCTTAGACCACAACAACGCTCCGAGGGCCAGGAATACTCCACCGATCACCGCGTAGGTGATCTCCATGTACTGGGTGCAGTCACAGGCCTTGCGAGTCAACTCGCCGGTGATCCGGAACAGCCCCACCAGGAAGAAGAGAAAGGCGGTGGCGACGAGGGTCAACGCCACCAGCCCCAGGGTCACATAAGTGATGACGCGGGCCACCTTGTCGACCGTCATCGATCTGATCTTGGTGGCCACCGCCTCCAGGAAATCGGCGATCCTCACCGGGTAGTCGTCGCGGGGCTGGTCCTGGTCGGCCATACACCCGAGGTTAGAGCCTGGACCGGTCGATGGCGCCATCGGCGACGCCGGACGATGCGTCGGAGATCGACCCTCAGGGGAGGGTGCCGAGAAGCTCGCAATCGGCAGGCGAGTACGCCGCGGCGCCGTCGAGCGCCCCGTCGACGATGGTGAAGAACACCAGCACCTGGCGGTCTCCGATCGTCATCTCGATGAACTCGAGAGCGTCGGGGGACGCGTCGATCTGGTCGGACGCCTCGGCGGCGCAGGCAGTCTCGGCGGTGGGAGCGGTGGCCCTCTCCTTGCCGCCGGCCGGGTCGTCGGCCAGTGAGGTGAGCGCCTCCTCGACGTCGGCATCGGGGGCGGCCGGAGCTCCTTCGAAGTCTCCGTTCGCCGGCGTCGTGGACATACCGTCGGTGGCCTGGACGGTGGAGTCGACGCCGGCCATCGGCTCGGCGCCGGCGTCCTCGGCGGTACGGGCGCTCGACCTGTCGACCTCGGCGATCCCCAGCGATACCGCGGAGGAGTCGGGTTGGTCGCTGGTCAGCAGTCCGGCGATGGGGACGACCGCCACCAGGGCGGCCAAAGTCACGGCCGCCACTCCAATGGCGCCCCATGGTGCCCGCCGTCCCGAAGCGGGCGGCGCCGGGGCGCGGTCGAGCCCGATGGCCTCGGCCACTGCCATCTGCACGCGATTCCGCTCGCCGTCGGTGAGGGTGGCCGGGGAAGCAGCCCGCATGGCCGCGAGCGCCCGGCGGTGCTGGGTGAGCGCCGCGGTGGCTTCGCCATCGGCGGCGATCACGCGCTCGGCCGCGGCGGCCTCACTCGGGTCGAGGCGGCCTTCGGCGAGGGCGGCGATGAGGTCGTGGTCGAATTCAGGCATTGGCTTCTCGGATAGGAGTGTCGGAAGGGCCTCTCAGGTTCCCGAGAGATTCGGCGAGCAGGCGGCGGCCCCGGAACACCCGTGACTTCACCGTGCCCACCGGGACCTCGAGGATGTCAGCGACCGCCTGGAGGGATAGGCCCTCGACGTCGGCGAGGACGACGGCCGCCCTGAACTCGTCGGGTAGGGCGGCCAGCGCGGTTTCGATCTCGGACCTCAACTCGGCCGACGTGAACCCATCGTCAGCGGACACATCGATGGGATCGTTCGACTCGGGGAGGGGTACCGCCGCGTGGCGCCGCCTGCGGCGGGCCTGGTCGTAACACGTGTTCACCGCCACCCGGTACAGCCAGGTACTGAACGCGGAGCGGCCGGCGAACCGATCGGCCTTGCGGAAGACCGCGATGAACGTCTCCTGGGTGGCATCCAGCGCCGCTTCCCGATCACGCAGCATTCGCAGACACACCGCGAAGACTCGGTCCTCGTGGGCGCGCATCAACTCGTCGAAAGCGGCCACCTCCCCCTGAAGGTAGCGCCCGATGAGGATGGCGTCGAGCTCGGCGCGGTCCGTCATTACGCGTAGACGCTAATGAGGGTCCGAGGCCGTGCGCGCGCTCGGCGCAATGCGCAATGAGTAATGCGCAGCGAGCGTGCCGAATGCTGGAGCCCGGGTTCGTCGTATTGCGTATTGCGAATTGCGAATTGCCCCTCACAGCGCGAGCACACGAAACGCGCGCGAGACTGCAGGTTGAAATGATCCGCATCATCACCGACTCCTCTTGTGACCTCCCGGATGACGTGGTCGGGAAACACCGGCTCACGGTGGTGCCGCTGACGATTCGCTTCGGCGACGAGGACTTTGTCGATCGGGAGGAACTCTCCAAGGACGACTTCTGGGCGAAGCTCACCACCAGCGACGTCACCCCGGAGACCGCCGCCCCCTCGGTGGGGCGCTTCCAGGAGGCATTCACCCGGCTGTCCAACGAGGGCGCCGACGGGGTGGTGGTGATCTGTATCTCATCGGATCTCAGCGCCACCTACCAGGCGGCGGTGCTCGCCGTCGACAGCTACGGCGGGGGGATCCCGGTCAGGGTGATTGACAGCCGGCTCGTCTCGGTCGCCCTGGGTCTGGTGGTGGTCGAGGCAGCCCAGGCGGCGGAGGCCGGGGCCACCATCGCCGAGACCGAACGGATCGCAGTGGAGGCCGCGACCAAATCCAATCTGCTGGCGACGCTCGATACGCTCGAGTACCTCAAGCGCGGTGGCCGGATCGGGGGGGCGGCGGCCTTCTTCGGCAATCTGCTCGACCTGAAGCCGCTCATCGCGTTCGCCGACGGAGTGGTCTCGCCGGCCGGGCGGGTGCGCACCCGGAGGAAGGCGGTGGCGGCGATCCTCGAGCATCTCGACGGAATCGTCGACCGGGTCGAGGCACTCGCAGTGATCCACTCCGATCCCGATGACCTCCAGTCGTTCCGGGACGAGGTGGCCGCTCGCTACCCCGGACAAGTCATGCTCGCCCGCCTCGGCCCCGTGGTAGGAACCCACGCGGGCCCCGGAGTGATCGGAATTGCCTACCGATTGAAGTAGCCCAGGGGCGGATGCAGGGTCCCTGTCTTGTGGGAGGGAATCAAGAGCCAAGATTCAAGACTCGAACCTGCCACGGTCTTGATTCTTGATTCTTGATTCCTGCCTCTCTGTTCACCCCGCGTTCTTCAGCACCGCCAGGGGTTCCTTGAGCGCGACGAATCCCTCCGACTCGTAGAGGGCGATCGCTCCGTCGTTGTCGATCTGGGTGTTGAGCATGAGCACCCGCGACCCCATCCGCTTCGCCCATCGTGCCGATGACCGGACCAGGGACCGCCCGATCCCGCGGCCCTGGCTCCCCGGATCGACCGCCAGGCGTTGCAGGTAGGCGATCGATGTGCCGGCTCCGCTGACGGCGAAGCCGGCGAGTCCGCCGGCGGCGTTGCGGACGACGTGAAGGACGGCGCGAGGGGTGGCCGCCATCGCCTCGCACATGGCTCGGTGGTCGAACCGCCAGAAGTCGTCGAAGGCGGCGGCGTCGATGCGGAGCGCCTCCTCGATGTCGGATTCTCCTCCGACGAGTACGAGATGAGCCGGCGGGGGTATTCGATCCAGGGTGGTGCGGAGAAGCGCGAGGTCGGCGTGATGCACGAACTCGGCGTCGCACCATGTCTGCTGCGCGGACCGGGGGAGCGGGGGTGACAGCACGGCCGATGCTCCGACCTCGCGGAGGGCGTCGACACAGTCACTGAGGAACTGGGTTCCTCCGCCGCGCATCAAACGGAGGTGAGCCATCGGGACGACATCGTTCCACGGCCGCGACTCGGCCCGTGCCCAACCCCTCCTCAGCGTGATCGGCTCGGGCCAACTGCCCTCGACCCGTACTCGTGTTGTCACGACGGCGATGGTAGGTGCGGGCCGGTCGCGCTGAATCCCTGCGGCGGCCCGTGGCAGAGTGGTGGCGATGCGACCGCTGCTTTTTCACCACCAGGCGTTTCTCGACCACGACACGGGTGCCGGCCATCCCGAGCGTCCCGAACGGGTGACCGCCGCTCTACGGGGCGCCCGATCGTGGGGAGGGGAGGTGGATGAGCGACTAGCCCCCGAAGCCGAGATCACCGACTTGTTCGGGGTGCACGACCGGGCGTACGTCGAGACGATCCAAGACTTCTGTGCGGCCGGCGGGGGGGCGCTCGATCCGGACACCTCGGCCGTGCCCGCCTCCTGGACCGCGGCGCTGCGGGCAGTGGGTGCCGGCCTCGCCTCGCTGCAGGCGATCGACGACGGCGAGTCCACCGTCGCCTTCAACGTGGTGCGCCCCCCCGGTCATCACGCCCTGGGGGCACGGGCGATGGGATTCTGTCTGTTCAACAATGTGGCGGTTGCTGCCGATCGCATCCGGGGCCGCGGCGATCGGGTGGCGATCATCGACTGGGATGTCCACCACGGCAACGGCACCCAGGACATGTTCTACACCGACGGCCAGGTGCTCTACGTGTCGCTTCACGAGTTTCCTTTCTACCCGGGAACCGGATGGCTCGAGGAGACGGGCAGCGGCCCCGGGGCGGAGCGGACGATCAACTTTCCGTTTCCTCCCGGGACCGCGGGCGACGCGTATGCGGAGGCGTTCGATCGGGTGGTGGTCCCTGTCCTCGCCGAGTTTGCTCCCGCTCGCGTTCTGGTGAGCGCCGGATACGACGCGCATCGCGCCGATCCGCTCGCCGGGGTGATGCTCGAGGCCGCCGACTACCAGCGGATGGCTGCGGGCCTGGCGTCCCTGGGGATCCCGACCATCTACTTCCTCGAAGGGGGCTACAACCTGGCGGCGATCGAAGCCTCGGTTGCCGCCACCCTGCGGGGCGCGGCCGGCGAGTCCGCGTCGCCGCCGTCGGCCGTTTCACCCCGGCGAGCCCACCAGTCGGTGCAGATGGTTGCCGAGGCGATGGCGCCGCATTGGAAGGGTGTTCAAGGCGGCTGAGGGCGGTGCCGATACGACCTGAGCCGATAGGAAGAGCCGGACCTGACCTCGAACCTGCCCTCGATCGATGAGCTTCTCGCCGATACGCGCACGGCCGGAGCATCTGACCTCCACCTGAAGCCGGGGATCCCCCCGACGATCCGGGTGGACGGCGATCTGCGCCCCCTTCCGCAGCCGAACCTCACGGTGGCCGATGTCGACGCCTACCTCGAAGCCCTGATCCCGGACCGGCTGCGGGTCGAGTTCAAGGAGCATCGTGAGGCCGACTTCGCCTATGGCGTCTCCGACGGATCCCGATTCCGGGTGAACGCCTTTCAGCAGCGGGGCAACATCACCATCGCCCTGCGCGCCCTGCTTCCACCCACGGGCGACTTTGCCTCACTGGGGCTTCCTCCGGTGCTCACCCGGCTCGCCGCCGAGCGGCGGGGACTGATCCTCGTAACCGGGCCGACCGGGTCGGGGAAGTCGACGACCCTGGCTGCGCTGGTCGACTGGATCAACTCGAACCGCCGGGTCAACATCATCACGGTGGAGGACCCGGTGGAGTTCGTCCACCGCGACAAGGTGGCGATGGTGAGCCAGCGCGAAGTGGGAGTGGACACCGGTAGCTTCGGCGAGGCGATGCGTCGAGTACTCCGCCAGGACCCCGACGTCATCCTCATCGGCGAGATGCGCGACGTGGAGACCGTCGATGCCGCCCTCAAAGCTGCCGAGACCGGTCACTTGGTGTTGTCCTCGCTCCACACCCTCGATGCGACCGAGACCATCAACCGCATCATCGACTTCTTCCCCACCGAGCATCAGCGCCAGATCAGAGTGCTGCTCTCCGGCTCGCTGAAGGCGATTCTCAGCCAGCGGCTCATCCCCGCGATGAACGGCAAGGGTCGGGTGCCGGCGGTGGAGGTCCTCGTCAACACCGACCGGGTCGCCGAACGGATCGCCGACGCGACGATGACCCATGAGATCCCCGACGTCATCGCCGAGGGGTCGTACTACGGCATGGAGACCTTTGACCAGGCCATCCTGCGACTGGCAGGCAGCGGCACCATCGCCTTCGACGAAGCAATGCGCAACGCCACCAACCCGGCGGACCTCAAGCTGCGCGCGCAGCAGCTGGGGCTGATAGGGACGAAGTAGGCCGGCCTCCGGCCGGCCCGCTGCCTGCAAGAGACGCTACCGGCTACCCGCTACCCGCCTCCCGCAAGAAGTTTGTCTCACGCGTTTCCTCCCCAGTAGGGGGAGGTGGCGAGCGAAGCGAGCCGGAGGGGCCGTGCGGCGGCCAAGCGAGTCAAAGGCTCTTGCTGGCAGCGGGTAGCGGGTAGCGGGCAGCGGCCTGCCTTAGAGTTGGCCCATGATCCCCGCCCGTCTTCAACCGCTGTTGCGCGCCGAGGGGGTTCCCGTTCGGGTTGCCGAGCGGTTCCGGGCGGCGGGGCACGAGCTCTACCTGGTGGGGGGAAGCGTCCGCGACGCCTTGCTCGATCGAGTGGCGGCCGTCGAGGAGTACGACTTCACCACCGATGCGTCCCCTGACGAGATCGAGGGGCTCCTCCGAGGCTGGGCGAAGGCAGTGGTGGTCGTCGGGAAGGAGTTCGGCACGGTCGGGGCTCACCTCGATGGCATCAGCGTGGAGATCACCACCTTCCGTAGTGAGGTCTATCGCGAGGAGAGCCGCAAGCCGGTGGTGGAGTTCTCCGACGATCTGGCCACCGACCTGTCTCGCCGGGACTTCTCCATCAACGCGATCGCGCTGCGGCTCGTGCCAGAGCCTGAGATGATCGATCCGCACGGCGGTCTGATCGACCTCGGCGCCGGGGTGCTCCGCACTCCGATCGAACCCGAGATCTCGTTCGCCGACGATCCGTTGCGAATGCTCCGCCTCTTCCGCTTCGTCGCGACTCTGGGGTTCACGGTGGAGGAGGCCACGCTGGCGGCGGCCGCCGCCATGGCGGGGCGCATCGAGATCGTGAGCGCCGAGCGGATCCACGGCGAGTTCGATCGGCTGATCACTGGAGAGTTCGTGGCCGCCGGGCTTTGGGGGGTGGTGGACTCCGGGCTCGCCAACCACTTCATCCCTGAGATCCCCGCCCTCGCCGTCGAACAGGATCCCTTCCACCAACACAAGGATGTGCTCGCCCACACGATCGCGGTGGTCGAGAAGTGCCCCGCCGACGACAGGATCGTCCGCCTGGCAGCGCTGTTCCACGACATCGGAAAACCCGAAACCCGCGAGGTGGGCGAGGGCGGCGTCAGCTTCCACCACCACGAGGTCGTGGGTGCCCGAATGACCAAGGCACGCATGCGCGAACTGCGCTACCCCAAGGACGACATCGACGCCGTTTCCCGCCTGGTCTACCTCCACATGCGCCCCCACACCTTCAAGTTGGGGTGGACCGATCGGGCGGTCCGCCGGTATGTCCGTGATGCCGGCGATCAACTCGACCAGCTCAACACCCTGGTCCGGTGCGACGTCACCACCCGCAACGAGAAGCGCGAGCGGCAGATCCAGCGCGCCATCTCCGAGCTGGAGGACCGCATCGCCGAATTGCGCAGTCGTGAAGAGATCGACCGCATTCGCCCTCCGATCGACGGAAACCGGGTGATGCAGCACCTCGGCCTGAAACCCGGCCCGCTCGTCGGCGAAGCGATGAACATGCTCCTGGAACACCGCCTAGACGAAGGCCCCTACGACGAAGAGGAAGCGCTGCGGCTTCTAGACGAGTGGATAAGGGAGAGGGATACAAGAGTCAAGATTCAAGATGACGCCAGTCCCGCTTCTTGATTCTTGATTCTTGATTCAGGAGTACCAGGTCGGCTTCTTCTCGCCCTCGTCCCGCCGGTCGCGCTTCGATCCGATGAACTTGTGGGCGTACTCGACCAGTTGCTCGGCACAGGCCTTGCGCCAGCCGGAAGCCTGGATGCCCTGGACGATGCCGTCGCCCTGGTCGTCGAGCTTCTTGGCTACGTCGCTCCACGACGGCAGCAGTGCCCGCTGGATCGCATCCTCCAACAAGGGATGGCGGGTGTGGAGCGGGCGACCCCGCTGCCCCTTCAACTCCAGCGCTGCCGAGAGCGCATTGCGGAATCGATCTCGTCCGTACTGGGGGACGTCGATGAGCCGCTCCAACCGTCGCAGCGTGGGGGTGTTGGCCGCGTCGCCCTGGGACTTCCACGCTGCCACCTCCTCCCGAACCGTCTTCGCCATCTTCTCGGCCGAGTCCTTGAACCCGAGCACCGACCCCTTGCGAATCTCCAACTGCACCATCTCGTCGTACTCGGCCTGAGTGGCGGAGAGCAGTGAGCTCCAACGCTCGCGTTCGTCTTCGGTGAACCCGGCCCGCTGGGGGAGACCCTCCCAGAGCGCTTCGAGCACCGCGATGCCATCGAGGCAACCCTTGGTGTTGCCGGCCACCTGCGACAGGCGATTGATCACGTAGCGGGGGCTCAGTCCGGTCATGCCCTCGTTTGGCGCCTTGTCCCGCAGCTTGCGGGCGTCCTCCGAGCCGCCGTGAGGCCCGTAGCGGCCGTCGTAGAGCCGGAGCTTGCGGATCAGGCCCTGCATGCCTCCGCCCGGGTGCTCCAGCCTGGTCAGCACTGCGAAGGTGGCGGCGGTGTGGAGGGCGAGCGGCGAGACGTCGCGCCGGCCGAGGTCGGCGCCCGAGAGCATCTTTTCGTAGATGCGGATCTCGTCGCGCACCGACAGCACGAACGGAACCTTCACCACCACGAGGCGGTCGAGCATCGCGGCCGCCCGCGGGTTGTCGACGAGCTCCTGATATTCGGCGAGGTTGCTCTGGGCGACCAAGGCCTCGTCGGCGTACATGGTCCCGGGACCGCTCGTCTTGATGATCTGTTCCTGGCTGAGGCTCAGCAGCACCGCCAGAAAGCGTTCGTCCATCTTGAAGACTTCGAGCAGGTCGGCCATCCCCCGGTGGGCCGCGTTCAGCTCGCCGTCGAATCGGTAAGCGCGCCGCACCGATCCCGGGTCGGTGGGATCGAGGAGGCTCTGCTCCACCTCACCGACGAGGCGGGCAAGGTTCTCCGAGCGGGGGTCGGTGGCGACAAAGGTGCCGAAGCCGGTGCCGCGGGCGATGCTGTAGTGGATCCGTTGGATCGGCACCTTGGTGATGTCGCCCTGGTAGACGTATTCCACCAACCAACGCACCTCGGGATTGAGGTCCCCTTCGATGTAGACGCCGGTCTCGTCGCGGAGCTCATTGGGGATCAGCCGCAGCGGGTCCTCGTGCATCTGAGAGCCCTTGACCGCGTACACCCGGCCGTCGTCGGTTTTGGTGTACGCCTCGAGACCCTCCTTGATGGTGTTGATGAGGGTCGACTTGCCCGACCCGGGAGGGCCGACGAGAAGCAGGATCCGCTTGCGGACATCGAGGCGGCATCCGGCCGCCCGGAAGTAATCGACCACCTGCTGGATGACCCACTGCTGACCGAACAGCCCGCCCTCGAAAAGGTCGAAGCGCTCCTCGCCGTCGGGCCCGGTGGACACACCGGAAGCCTCGAGCATGTCGGCGATCAGTGCGTGCGATAGTCGGGCGAGTCGGGGGTCGTCCCGCACCATCTCGAGGTACCGGGCGAACGTCACCTCTTCTGCTGGTGCTGCAACCTCGGCCTTGATCCTGCCGAGGAGTTCTTTGGGTTCCATTTGACTCCTACCTGCGACTCGCCTCCAAGAGTAGAGAGCGGGAGACCCGAAGGTCTCCCGCTCTCTCGATCCGTCCCCGGCAGTGCCGGGAACCTGGTCTTGGCTGGGCGCCTTAGAAGGGCTCCAACCCGTTGCCGAGCGCCTCAGCAAAGCCGAAGTACACGAGCACCACGCCCGCGAACAGCGTCACCCATCCGACCAGCGACTTGAAACCGCGGTTCGACGCCACCAGGCCGGCCGAGATGAAGTGGAGCAACAGCACGATGCCCAGCACGAGCGAGGCAAACGTGTACTGCCCGGGCGCCTCGTTGTCCGAGAAGTACATGAACCCGAAGAGGGCCACGATCCCGAACAACAGGGCGAACATGCCATACGTGCGGTCCTGGCTCGACTCGTTCCACGCGTTGGCGGCGGCCATGAATCCGAAGATGGCTCCGAATCCCAGGAACGCCCCGCCGACCGCGTCGCCACCGGCGCCGCCGCTAAAGGCGAACCAGAGGCCGAGCATGAATGCGCTGGCGCCGATGGCATATGCCGTGGTGCGGGCTTCTGTGACCCCACCCCAGAACCAGCCGTACATGAACAAGATCGCACCTATGACGATGAGTGCTACGTCCACAGAGTTCCTCCTATACGTGGGCTTCCCCTTACGACTCTTAGACCCGAGGGGCGCGCGCATGGTGACGGGGGTTACACCCGGTTTCGAGATCTGTGGATAAGTGCCTCGCTTCGCTCGGCACGCGATGGGCGAAGGTCCGGCCTGCGGCCGGGCTGCGAAAGGCGAAACCGCGGTTACGCGAGTGAAGGGGTCAGCGCGGCTCTTGCGGGAGGCGGGAGGCGGGGGGCGGGGGGCCGCCTCTACTAACGGATGCTGAGTACCTCGCCGCCTCAGTCCTCTTCGAGAGGAGGATGAAAACGCTTCTCCAGATACTCGATGACTGCGCCGGCAACGTCTACTCGGCTGGCGGCTTCGATGCCTTCGAGGCCTGGCGAAGAGTTCACCTCGATCACCAGGGGGCCCTCGTCGCTGCGGAGCATGTCGACGCCGGAGAGGTCGAGGCCGAGGGTGGCGGCGGCGGTGAGGGCGGTCTCTTGCTCTTCTTCGGTGAGTTCGACCGCCCGGGCCGTGCCTCCGCGGTGGAGGTTGGCTCGAAACTCTCCTTCGGCGGCGACCCGCTCCATTGCCGCCACCACCTTGCCACCGACCACGAAGGCGCGCAGATCGGTGTTCTTGGCTTCCGACACGAAGCGCTGCACGAGGATGTTGGCGTCCAACTGCCGGAAGGCGGCGATCACGGACTCGGCGGCCTTGAGGGTGGGGGCGAGCACGACGCCCACCCCCTGCGTGCCCTCGAGCAGCTTGATCACGTAGGGGGGCTTGCCCACCACGTCGAGGAGGCCGGAAATGTCCTTGATCGAATGGGCGAACGAGGTCACCGGGAGCCCGATGCCGGCGCGGGAGAGCAATTGCAGCGAGCGGAGCTTGTCGCGCGCCCGGGAAATCGCCTGCGACTCGTTGGCGGTGAGCACATGCATCATCTCGAACTGGCGGACGACCGCGGTGCCGTAGAACGTATAGCTGGCCCCCACCCGGGGGATCACCGCGTCGAACTCGAGTTCCCGTCCGGCGAAGAGCACGCGGGGGCGGCGCGACGTGATATCCATGTAGCAGCGGAGGTAATCGACCACCGCCACCTCGTGACCCCGAGTCTCGGCGGCCTCGACGAGGCGCCTCGTCGAATAGAGCCCGGGCCGACGGCTGAGTACGCCGATCCTCATGCCGGGCCACCGAGGAGATAGGAGGCGCCCGGATCGACCACCACCCTGTTGCTCATCGCCTCGCGGCCGAGGAGCATCCGATACTGCATGCGGGTGCGCCGGGCGAGGGTCACGTCTATCGACCACTGGTCGTCGCCAATCGCCAGATCGGTGCGGATCACATAGCGCTCCTCTTCCCTGCCTCCGCGACCGGGGTTGCGGATGCGGCGCTCGTCGGCGATCGGAGCTTTTGCCTCGACCGTCTGTTTCCGCGACAAGTGCACCCGGAACCGGACCATCCGCGTGCCGTCGGGTGCGACGAACTCCTCGATCCGGCTGACGTCGATCGACGACGAGCTCGCCCCCGTGTCGATCTTGGCGGCGATCGCCTCGATGCCGAGTCCCGGCAGCCCGACGATCTCACGCCATCCCACTGTCAGCATGTCGCAGAGGCTAGAGCGGTGACTCGTCGGGGAGGCGGGTGGTTGACCGCAGGCACGGCAGGTACCCTTCTGCCATGGCATCCAAGAAGAAGTGGCTGGGCATGGCGGCGCTCTTCGCGATCGTGGTCGCGTTCGTGAAGCGGAAGAAGCGGGACGAGCACGGCGACTCGGTGGAAGGCTCGATCGAGACCTGACCAGGCGTCCGTCGTCACCGGCGCCGCACCGGGCCCGGGAAGAACGCGTTGGTACGCGCCGCGTACTCGGCGTAGCCGGGGCGGCGTTTGGCGATCGTCTTCTCCAGCATCGCCACGCCACTCACCCGGATCAGCAGCCATGACATCAGCATCGGCCCGATGACGGTCCACGCGGTCCCCGAGGCATCCAGGGCGGCGATGAAGATCCCCCACCAGACACAGAAGTCGCCGAAGTAGTTGGGGTGGCGGGTGTATCGCCACATACCCCGATCCATCACCTGGCCCCGGTTGTCGGGATTCGCCTTGAAGCGGGCGAGTTGCCAATCACCGATCGCCTCGAATGAGAGCCCGATACCCCAGACGACGATGCCGATCGCGCTGAGCAGGCCGATCTCCCCTGGAGCGAGCATCGCCACCTGCACCGGAAGCGAGACGATCCACAGCAGCACCCCCTGGAGCAGGAACACCGTGAACAGGCTCACGATCCCGAACCGGGATCCCCATCGCCGGCGGAAGGCCTGGTAGCGGTAGTCCTCCTCCTTGCCGATGCTCCTCCAGAGGAGGTAGCCCGACAACCTGGTTCCCCAGATCGTCACCAGTAGGGCGAGGAGCAAGTCGTGCGCCCCGCGGTCCCCCGCCACGATGAAGGCGGTCCACGCGACGATCGTGAAGCCGGTGCCCCAGAAGGGGTCGACGATCGAGGCGTTGTGAAGGGCGAGGCTGGCCAGCCACACCACCACCAGGGCGATCGCCGTGACCACCCCTGTGATCAACAACGCCTCGGGCAGGTTCACCGCGTCGAGTACCCGCGTTCTTCGGCGGCAGCGGCGATGCGCCGCGCCATTCGCGGGAAGACGATGCGGTGGGCGGCGAGCATTCCGTACCAGTAGAGCCGGCCCCGCCACCGCCGCGGGCGAAACCACGCGGTCTGGATCAGGTCGGCCCCGAACTCGGTGTCACGGGTCTCCCACTCGAGCCAAGCCTCACCCGGGATCTTTAGTTCGCCGCGTAGGCGGAGGCGCCTCCCCGGTTCCACTTCTTCGACCCGCCAGCAGTCGACGACCTCGCCCACCCGCAGCTCGTTGGGATGCCGTCGGCCGCGCCGCAGTCCCGGACCGCCAACGGCCCGATCGAGAAGGCCGCGTATCCGCCACGCCCAATCGAGCCCGTAGTAGCCGACACTGCCGCCGATGCGGCTGAAGGCCCAGAAGAGGTGAGCGGTTTCGGCGTCGGTGGGCACCACCTGGCGGTCCATATAGACGATCTCGCCCCGCCAGGACCGGTTCGGTTCCGGCGCAGGCGGGTGGGATTCGGCATCGGACCAGCGGGTGATCACCCCGCCCGGGAGCCGCGACAAGGCCCGGCGAAGGGCGACACGGTAGGGGGTGGGGTCGTCCACCAGCGGCTCGGGCGACTCGGGCACGAGCCCCGATCGCAGGTCCTCGATCAAAGGACGCGCCACCCGCGCCGGCAATGGGGTCACCAGCCCCGCCCACAGCGACGACAGCCGGGCGGCGGTCATCGGCACCGGTATCGCCCGCCGCTTCCGCAGGCCGGCCTCGTCGGCGTAGATCTTCATCATCTGCAAGAAGGTGAGCACTTCGGGCCCGCCGAGCTCTACGACGCGGCCGAGGGCCGAGTCGTCGGTGGCGGCAGAGGACAGGGCCTCGATGACGTCTCTCACCCCGACCGGCTGGCACTCGTTGCGTACCCAGCGCGGGGCGAGGAGGATCGGGCTGACCTCGGTGAGGGACCGCACCATCTCGAACGACCGCGATCCCGACCCGATCACCGGCCCCACCCGGATCTCGGTGACCGGCACCACTCCCGAGGCGAGGATTGCACCCACCTCGTGGCGAACCGCAGCCACTTGGGAATGGACACCGTTGGCCGCCCCCTGCGCTCCGAGGAACACGATCCTCCGCAGCCCGGAATCCTCGGCGGCGAGGCGAAAGTTGTCGGCGCCGGTGCGGTCGAGGTCGGCGAAGCCCTTGCCGGCGGCCACCGAGTGGACCAGGTAGAACGCCATGTCGCAGCCGGTGGCCGCTTCCTTCAGGGAGGGGGCGTGCAGCACGTCGCCGGCGACGACCTCCACCTCGCGCCTCCACGGGTGCTGGGCGAGCTTGGCGGGGGTGCGAGCGAGGCAACGGACCTGATGCCCGGCGTCGAGCAGCCGCGGCACGAGGCGACCTCCGATGTAACCAGTGGCACCCGTGACGAGGATTCGCATAGCCGCGCGAGGCTAGGTGATACCCACTGCTACTCGCCGTGGGACGGCGGCCCTGCAGGCCGCCCAAGGCGGCCGCAGGCCCCGCTGCGAGCGGTCCGTTCTGTCGTATCGCGTATCGCGTATTGCGAATCGCGTAATTGCGAATCGCGTCCACATCGCCAGCAGACCTCTCTTGACTCTTGACTCTTGACTCTTGCTACTTCCGCCCCGGGTCGCTCTTTAGACCACGACAGATCGGGCCGATGCTCTTTCCGTGACTTCGCCGCTGCGCGTCTTTCATCTGATTCACGACCTCGGCCCCGGTGGGGCCGAGCATGTTCTCGTCGACCTGGCCTCGGTGGCGGCCGGCGCCGGCATCGACCTGGCGGTGGTGAGCATGCTCCCCACCGCCGGCCTTTGCTATCCCGAGCTGCTGCGCGCCGCCGGAGCCCGAGTGGCCTCGCTCGATCTCCGTGCTTGGTGGGATCCGCGCGGTCCCCGCCGGCTGCGCCGGTTGGTCGAAACCGAACGGCCTGACGTGCTCCACTCCCACCTCAAGCACGCCGATTTCATCGCGGGCAGGGTGGCCTTGCAGAGCGGGATCCCCCACGTTTCCACCCTCCATGTGATCGAACGAGATGTCTCGGGTATCGCCCTCTTCAAGCGGAACCTCGCGGCGACGTCCCGGAGGCGGACCGCGGCGGCCACGGTGGCCGTTTCGGACGCGATGCGGGGTTGGTACCTGGAGGAGTTCGCCGAGGAACCCGGTCGGGTGGTGACGATCCGCAACGGAGTGCCCGACCCCGGTGAGCCGCTTGAAGGTACCCGCGCCGCGGTGCGGGCCGAGTTGGGGATCGCCCCCGATGCCGTGGTTGCCGCCACGATCGCAGTCATGCGCCCGGGGAAGGGTCACGAGGTGTTACTCGAGGCGGCGCGTTCCACTGCCGGCGTCGTCTTTCTGCTGGTGGGCGACGGACCGCTGGAAGGCCGATTGCGGTCCCTGGCGGCCGACCTTCCGCCGGGGCGGGTGGTCTTCGCCGGCTTTCGGGAGGACGTCGATCGGATCCTGGCGGCCGCCGACCTGGTGGTACACCCCTCGCTGGCGGACGCGCTGCCGACCGCGCTCATCCACGCCATCGCCGCGTCTCGCCCCGTCATCGCCTCAGATGTGGGTGGGGTGTCCGAGATCGTGACTCCGGGCGCCGGGATCCTGGTGGCTCCGGGGGATGCGGCCGCTCTTGCCGCCGCGGTGGCGAGTCTCGCCGGCGACCCCGACGAGAGGGCCGCGATGGGCAAGCACGGTCGCGAGCGGTATGACGAGGAGTTCGGCGCGGATCGGTGGGCGGGGCGGCTTCGGTCGCTCTACGCGCGAGTGGTGGGCTGAGGCTGTGGTGGCTCCCAGTTGAATCCGAGGACTGGCTACTGTGCCGCGTCACAGCCAGTTGGAGGATCAGTGGCCGCGACCATCACCGTCCGGCCCATCGCGGCGGGAAAGCTCGACGAGTGGCATGCTTTCCATGCCGAGCTGATGGGACCCCGCCGCATTGAATGGGCTCAGTCGCAACGGCGGCGTGGCATCACCCGCCAGGTGGTGTCGGTCGTCGATCACGGCGACACCCACCTTGCGGTGATCTTCTCCGAGGGTCGTGATCCCGCCGCCGCCGTACGAGCCATGGCCGACTCATCCGAGGCATTCGACGTCTGGATGTGGGGCCGAATTCGGGACCTGCATGGCGAACCGTTGACTGCCGAGACGACACTGGACACCGCGCCCCGGCCGGGGCCGTGGAAGGGGTGGAGGAAGTGAAGAAGAGCCTGGTACTGATACTCGCCCTGGGGTTGGTCGCGGCGGCCTGCGGCGACGATGGTGGGTCGGTCATCACCACCACGACGACGACGGGCGCCGGCACCACCTCGACGACCGCTGCCGCGTTCGAGTATCCGACCCAGATCGTGGATTCGTATGTCGAGGGGTGTTCGGTCGATGGGACTGTGGCGTTCTGCCGCTGCACCATCGACGAGTTCCAGGAGCGGATGTCGCTCCAGGACTTCCTCGACCTCGAGACGGAGGGCGACATCGAATCGCATCCCGTCGTGGTCGAGATCGTGGACATCTGCCAACGCAGTACGGGCGACACCACCACTACCACCGCAGGCGGGTTCCAACCGATCACCGACATCGAGACGCTCGTCGATTTCACCATCACCGACCTCGAGCAGTTCTGGAGTGCCGAGCTGCCGGAGGTGTTCGGGGTGGATTACGAGCCGGTCACGGCGTTCGGTCCCTATTTCGTCTCCGAAGGCGACGTGCCGATCTGTGGCGGTCCCCTGTCACGCGACCAGTTCGAGGTCAACGCGTTCTATTGCCAGCTCAACGACAGCGTGCAGTGGGACCAGGAGGGCCTGATGGCGCCGCTCTACGCGGAGTACGGCGACTTCACGGTCGCCCTCGTCCTCGCCCATGAGTGGGGTCATGCGATCCAGGCTCGCTTCGGATTGGATGACGCGGTTCCGACGATCGTGTCCGAATTGCAGGCCGATTGTCTCGCCGGGGCGTGGACCGGGCGAGTCGATCGCCTTGAAAGCGACATCCTCGAGTTGGACGCTGGCGACCTCGAGGAAGGGATGGCGGGCTTCGTGCTCATCGGCGACTCCCTCGGTAGCGCCCCTACCGGCGCCAACGCCCATGGCAACTCGTTCGCGCGCCTGAGTGCTTTCTTCGATGGCTACTCACTGGGAACCGAGCACTGCGCCACATTCGAGGCCACCCCGCCCCCGTTCTTCCATGTCCCCTTTGTCGGAGAGGATGGGAGCGTCGACCTTCCCTATGCCGAGGCCGCCTCGCAGCTGATCGGCTCGCTCGAGGCGTTCTGGGCGCTCGTCTACCCGGAGGTTTTCGGCGAGGCGTGGGATCCGGTCGACCGCACCGTGCCCTACTTCCCCTCGTCGGGTGAGTTTCCATCGTGCGGTGGATTCACCTCCGACACCGCGTTCTACGAGGGCAACGTGTTCTACTGCCCGCCGGAGGACTTCGTCGCCTGGGACGAAGAACAGCTGTTCCCCGGCCTCTACACGGAGATCGGCGACTTTGCCCTCGGGTTGGTGCTGGCCACCCAGTGGCACGAGGCGGTGCAGCACAAGGCCGGCCTCGAGACCGAGGGAGTTCCCGCCACCCTGCAGCGCGACTGCCTCACCGGGGTGTGGACCGCGGCCATCACCTTCGAGGACAACCCGACCGGGATCATCCTCACGGCGGGCGATCTCGACGAGGGCATCAGCGGCTTCCTGCAGACTTCGGCCCCCGCGGGCACGGAGGGCTACGCGAGTGCTTTCAGGCGGTTCGAGTCCTTCAAGGCTGGGTTCCTCGACGGCATCGATGTATGTGGGCTTCCATGAAGCGACTCGCCCCAGGATCATGACGGAACCTGCTGACAGGCGTTCCGGGCCGTCGCCGCGTAGGACCGTGCTGACCCGGCCGCTGTATCGGCTCTACGAGGAGCGCCTCCTTCGATCGCTGGACCGGGAGAAGCTCCCTCGACACGTCGGGGTGATCCTCGACGGCCACCGGCGTTTCGCCCGGATCGCCGGCCTTCGCGACTACGCCTCGTCGTACCGGGCGGGGATGGACAAGCTCGCCGAGTTCCTCGGGTGGTGCGGTGACCTCGACGTTCCGGTGATGACCTGCTGGCTGCTGTCGCAGGAGAACCTCGAACGCCCTCCGGCCGAACTAGAGCCGTATTACGACGTCCTGGTCGACCTGTTCGAGCGGCTGCCGGCAATCGGAGGCGAGGACCTGCAGGTGGGTGTCATCGGCAGCATCCACCTGCTGCCCGACCGGCTCCAGCAGGCGGCGCGGCAGTTGTCGGCGTCTTCGCCGCGCGGGCGACGGCGGCTCAACCTGGCGCTCGCCTACACCGGCCGCCAGGAGATCGTGGACGCGGTCCGCGAGCTGGTGGCGAAGCTGGCCGCCGACGGGGTGGAGGCCGAGCAACTAGCCGATTCGATCGATGCAGGGGCGATCGCCGCCCACTTGTACGCCGCCGATCTGCCCGACCCGGATCTGGTCATCCGCACGAGCGGGGAGTCCCGCCTGTCGGGCTTCCTCCTGTGGCAGGCGGCGTATGCCGAATACTCGTTCGTCGACGTCCACTGGCCCGGCTTCCGCCGGGTCGACTTCTTACGCGCCCTACGCGACTACACCCGGCGAGAGCGCAGGTTCGGAAAGTAGCAAGAGTCAAGAGTCAAGTAGCAAGACAAGAGTGGTCTGCGCCGGGGGGCGATTCGCAATGCGCGATGCGCAATGCGCGATGCGCGACGCGTCAAACTTCCACGGACGCGGACCGCAGGTCGCTCATTGCGCATTGCTCATTGCGTACCGAAAGTGGGGCTTGCTGATCTACCCTCCAGCCATGCCCGTCAGCGTCTCGATCGCCCGTTCACCTCTTCGCTTGCTGGCGTATGCGGCGTTTGCGGTGCCGGCGATCCTGTTGGCGGTCGACATGATGGTTTCCTATCGCTGGTTCCCCGAACCCGAATTCACCGAATCTGTCGTCGGCACCACCATCAACGAGAACGGCGAGTCGGTGGATGTCGTCACCAAGTCGTGGACCCAGGACGGCCGCGCCCAACGGCGGCGTGACCTGGTGGTCGGGTCGGCCCTCCTGGTGGGCGGGTCCGCGGCGATGATCTGGGGGTTGAAGGAACTCGTCCGGCCGACGATCTTGCTGAAGGCGGACGATGAGGGGATTTCGGTCCGGGTCGACGGTCCCGGACGGCGGGCGCGCCTGTTTCCGTGGGAGGAGGTGGTCGAGGTCCGCTCCGGCGTGATCGACAGCGAAGGAGCGCCGGTGCCGGTGCTCTCGATCCGCCTGCGAGACATGGGCCTGCTGCCCTCGGATCCATCGGGTGCCGAACCCGATCCGCCGTGGATCCACCTGTATACGGAGGAGTGGGATCGACCCGCCCACATGGTGGCTCCCCTCCTCGACCAGCGGGCCGATCGCCCCCGAGTCGCCGGGCCCGACGAGTGATCCCGATCGGGGCCCACGTCGGTACCGCCGAGCCGCTGTCCGAGGCCGCCGCTCGTGATGCAGACCTCGTCCAGATCTTCCTGTCGAACCCGCAGTCGTGGAAGGCGCCGCCTCGCCGCCCCGATGCGGCGGCACTGGCCGCGTCGAGCCTGCCGATCTACGTACACGCCCCCTACCTCATCAACGTCGCCTCACCCAACAACCGGATTCGGATCCCGAGCCGCAAGATCCTCGCCGACACCCTGGCGGCGGCGGGGGCCATTGCCGCCGCCGGGGTCATCGTTCACGGCGGCCACGTCGGCGACGATGAGGATGTCGCCGTCGGGTACGACCGGTGGCGCAAGGCGCTCGACTCGGTCGAGTTGACGGTTCCGGTGCTGTTGGAGAACACCGCGGGCGGGGGCAATGCGGTCCTGCGGGAGATCGACGGGTTCGGGCGCTTGTGGGAGGCGATCGGCGCCTTCGATGTTGGGGTGGTGATCGACACCTGCCACGCCTGGGCGTCCGGGGCGGAACTGGACGGCTTGCCCGATCGGGTGCGCGGACTCACCGGCCGGCTCGACTTGATCCACTGCAACGATTCGCGCGACCCGCACGGTTCGAGCCGCGACCGCCACGCCAATCTCGGAGAGGGGATGATCCCAGAAGGGTTGTTGGTCTCGGTGGTCCGGGCAGCCGGGGTTCCCACCGTCGTCGAAACGCCCGGCGGGGCGGCGGAACAGGGCGCGGATATCGCTTGGTTGCGAGCAAGAACTTAGGGATCCCTGGCCCGGGAGGAATCGCTACCCGCTACCCGCTACCCGCTCCGAATCCGATCTTGCCGGCAGCGGGAAGCGGGTAGCGGGCAGCCGGGCCGAGCGCAGCGAGGCCTATCCCAGATACTCGGTGAGTTCCGCTTTGGTCGGATCCTCGCCGGCGGCGAACCGTTCGACGTTGTCGTGGGCGTCGTCGTCGCGGAACTGAACCGGGGGGCTCTTCATGAAGTACGAGGATGCCGCCAGCAGCGGTCCGCCGACACCCCGGTCGAGGGCCAGCTTGATGCAGCGGACTGCATCGATCACGACGCCTGCCGAGTTGGGCGAGTCCCACACCTCGAGCTTGAGTTCGGCCGTCAGCGGCACGTCACCGAACGCCCGTCCCTCGATCCGGATGTACGCCCATTTGCGATCGGTGAGCCAGGGCACGTAGTCCGAGGGCCCGATGTGGACATCGTCGGCGTGGAGCCCGTTCTCGAGTTGGGAGGTGACGGCCTGGGTCTTCGAGATCTTCTTGGACTCGAGACGCTCGCGCTCGAGCATGTTCTTGAAGTCCATGTTGCCGCCGACGTTCAGCTGGCTCATCCGTTCGACGACCACGCCCCGGTCCTCGAAGAGCCGGGCAAGTGTGCGGTGGACGATCGTGGCCCCCACCTGCGACTTGATGTCGTCACCGATGATCGGCAGTCCGGCGTCGTAGAAGCGCCGCGCCCACACGGGGTCGCTGGCGATGAACACCGGGATGCAGTTCACAAAGCCGACTCCGGCCTCGAGCGCTGCCTCGGCGTAATGGCGAAGCGCCTGCTCGGATCCGACGGGGAGATAGGCCACGAGGACATCTGCCTTCGATTCCCGCAGGGCGGCGGCGACGTCGACAGGCTCGCTTACCGACTCTTCGACCGTCAGGCGGTAGTACTTGCCGAGACCGTCGAGAGTGGGGCCACGCTGGACGATCACATCCGTCTCGACCACGTCGGAGAAGCGGTAGGTGTCGTTCGGTCCGGTCCACATGGCCTTGGTGAGCTCCTGGCCCACCTTGGTCGCGTCGACGTCGAACGCGGCCACGAACTCGATATCGCGGATGTGATAGCCGCCGAGCTCGACATGCATCAGGCCGGGGACCGTGGTGCCCGCCTCGGCGTTCGCGTAATACGAAACGCCCTGAATCAATGAGTTGGCGCAGTTGCCGACTCCGGCAATCGCCACCCTTACTTTGCCCATCTCGTCCTCCCTATTCCTCAGGAATCCATCGAGGCGTCGGTCGCCTCATCGGGTGCGTCTCGTTCGGACGCGATGAGTTCGTCGAGCCAGGCCACGTCGGCTTCGGCCGCGCGCACCCCGTGCTCCATCAGGGAGTGGGTGTACCGGTCGACCCGATCGGCTGTCTTGCGCAACGAGTTTCGAGCCGTGGCGATCCGCTCCCGCAGTACGGCCTTGCGCCGCTCGAGGAAGCCGATTCGTGCATTCGGCTCCATGTACCGAAAGAAGGCGAGGCGTACCCGAAATGCGGTGGTGTTCTCCACCTCGGAACCCTCGTCTTCGAGAATCTGCTGGAAGTGCTCCTTGCCTTCGGCGGTGATGCGGTATTCCTTCCGCCGTCCCGCCCCCGGGGTGATCTCGACCCACTCGGACTTGCTCAACCGGCGCAACGCCGGATATACCGAGCCGAACGAGATGCGCCAAAAGCCCAGGTCGACCAGCCGCTGTCGCAGCTCGTACCCGTGCATCGGCCCTTCGCGGAGCAGCCCCAGAATCGCCATGTCCAACATCGTGTAGATCGTTATATCGGTTCGATATAACGATTGTCAATTCGAGGGGCTGGGAAGTTTTCGCGAGTTCTGGGCGTCTCGTGGCCAGAACCATCGAGCGAAAGGCGAATGGCGAAGGGCGAACCCCCGCCCGAGCACCTCCAGAGCCCGTTCAATCGGCCGGGAGCGAAGCGACCCGGCCCTTCCTTCGAATTGCGAATTGCGAATCGCGAATCGCGGCGGCCGGCTTTGCCGGCCGCCTAATACCCCCCGCCCAGCTTGGTGTGGTCCCAGGTCACCATCCGCTGGGGTTCGACGGTCACCGCGGTGTTCTTGGGGGCAAAGCGCCCGAACGCGGCCTCCAGGGCCTCACCCTCGAGGACTACCGGGGTGTCGCTCACCATGGCGTACTTGGCGGCGAGCCGCCCGTAGATCCCCAGGGTGTAGGCAGGGTCGTCGACCAGCACGGCCCGTCCCTGGATCATCACCCCCTGGAGCTCGGCGTACCTCTCACCGGTTTCGAGGAGGAGGGTGACTCGAGGGTCCCGCTGGAGGTTCACGATCTTCTGCGACTTGGTGAACGAGCGAAAAACCACCTTGCCGTCTTCCATCACGTACCACATGGGTGCCAGATGGGGCATGCCCCCCCGCCCCAGTGAGGCGACCACGATGGTGTGGCCGGCTTCGAGGAAGGCACTCACCTCCGCGGGGGTCATCGAGATGTCCTTGTGTGCCATGGGGAGCGACGGTAGTGCCGGCCTTTGCCCGTGGTTTCCTATGATGGACGGGTACCCGCAGGTACGGCCGACCATTCGGCGGCCGATCCACGAAGGCGGGAGTCAACCGAAGACGCGCGATGTTCCCCCAACCGGAACCCGGTGGGGAGAAAGGCTGAGAAATGCGCGACGAGACCCGCGAGAAGCAGACTGCCCCCAAGGTGCGCGCCGCCAAGGGCGGCCCCAAGCTGCGGATGGTCACCGCTTACGATGCCCCTTCGGCGCGCATCGCCGACGCCGCCGGCGCCGACATCATCCTGGTGGGCGACTCACTCGCCAACGTGGTGCTGGGCCGCGAGACAACCTTGACCGTGACCATGGACGACATGGTTCATCACACCCGGGCGGTTGCGGGCACCAAGCCGGCCGCCCTCGTGGTGGGCGACATGCCGTGGATGTCGTATCACGTGTCGGTGGAGGAGACGGTCCGCAATGCCGGGCGCATGGTCGCCCAAGGCGGGGCCGAAGCCGTCAAGCTCGAAGGGGGCCGCAAGCGGCTGCCGATGATCGAGGCGGTCCTCGACGCGGAGATCCCGGTGATGGGCCACCTGGGCCTCACCCCCCAATCGGTGCATGCGATGGGTGGCTATCGGGTGCAGGGCAAGCAGATCGAGGCGGCACGCGAGCTCATCGCCGACGCCCGGGCGCTCGACACCGCCGGGGTGTTTTCGATAGTCCTCGAGGGGGTGCCCGACGTGCTCGCCGAGTTGATCACCAAGGAGGTCGGCGCCCCGACCATCGGGATCGGCGCCGGACCGAAGGTCGACGGGCAGGTACTGGTCTTCCACGACCTGCTCGGGCTGGGCGAAGGACGGGTGCCCAAGTTCGTGCGCCAGTACGCCGACCTGGGGGCGATAGCCATCGATGCCGTCACCCGCTTCTTCGAGGATGTCCAGAAGGGCGACTTCCCCTCGGACGAAGAGTCCTATCACATGCCCGAAGAGGTTGCCCGAGCGCTGTTGAGCGACGGGTGACCACCCGTCCCTGGGCCCTGCCCGCAGTCGGTGTCGGCCTGGTGGTCGTGCTGGTGATCGCGGTGGGAGTCCTCCTCACCGAGCCGGATCCGGCTACCAGGGCGACCACCGTTCCGCCGGTGATCGGGCCCACCACCGAGACCACGGCCGCGGTCGCCCACCCCCTCGACGTTTTCGAGCACCAGACGATCGAGGTGTCGGGGGAGGAGTGGGAGGTGGCCGTGGCCTCCGAGCCGCACGAACGGGCGCAGGGCTTGATGGGGGTCACGGACCTCGGCGACCTCGACGGGATGCTGTTCAAGTGGGAGGAGGACACCACCTCGTTCTTCTGGATGAAGGACACCCTGATGCCGCTCGACATCGCCTTCTTCGCCGCCGACGGAACCCTGGTCGACCTGCTCAGCATGGAGCCCTGCGTCGCCGAACCGTGCGAGCGCTATCAGCCATCCGGCCCATACCGCTACGCCCTGGAAGCCCTTCAGGGAGCCTTCGACGAAATGGATCAACCCTTCTTGGGAGTCGATAGTCCATAGCCAGAGGCCGCCCCGCCTTCCGCCTTCCGCAAGAATCGCCAAACCCGTATCGCACTCGTTCACCGCTTCCTTCGTATCGCGTATCGCGTATCGCGCTTTCGCCCATTTCCGCGTTCCGCCCTCGCCGCGATACACTCCCCGCCTTCCCCTACTGCCCCTACGGGGGCCTCCCGCCGTACGCGGGTGTCCAAAGGAGGTGGAGCGCATCGTGCGCACGTACGAATTGATGACCATATTTCGGCCTGAGATGGCCGAGAGCGATGTCCGCACCGAAGTCGATCGCGTCGCCGCCGCACTCACCGAGCGTGGCGCCGAGATAACCGTGAACGACTTCTGGGGCAAGCGGCGTTTCGCCTACGAGATCAACCATCTCAACGAGGGCTACTACTCGGTCCTGCAGTTCAACGCCGAACCGGCGGCGATCACCGACATCGATCGGGCGCTATCGCTTTCCGACCAGGTGGTCCGCCACAAGTTCATTCGCCCGGATTGACCACTGGAATTCGTCACACCCACCATTCACTATTGAGAGCAATACATCGAGCAACCCCGGCAGCGGGGGCAGAGGGATAGTTATGGCAGCCAATCACGTCACGCTCATCGGCAACCTGGTTGAGGACCCGGAACTGCGGTTCACCCCATCGGGGGTGGCCATGGCGAAGGTTCGGTTCGCCGTGAATCGGCGTTGGCAAGACCGCAATGGCGAATGGCAGGAGGACACCAGCTTCTTCGGAGGCACCCTGTGGAGGGATGCCGCCGAGAACGCCGCCGAGTCCCTCACCAAGGGGGCCCGCGTCATCGTCACCGGGCGCCTCGAGCAGCGGAACTGGGAGACCCAGGAGGGCGAGAAGCGTTCGGTCGTCGAAGTTGCGATCGACGAGATCGGCCCGTCGTTGCGGTGGGCGACTGCCTCCGTCACCAAGTCACCCCGCAGCGGGGACAGCTTCGGCGGTGGGTCACAGCCGAACGTCGCCGCCGCCCCTGTAGCCCGAGAGGATTACGGGCCCGAAGAGGCCCCCTTCTAAACCACACTTCCCCAGGAGGACACCGTGTCACCGAGATCACAGAAGGCCGAGAAGAAGAAGCGCCGGGTTCCCGAAAGGGGGGGCCGGCGCCCCAAGAAGCAGACTTGTGAGTTCTGCGCGACCCGCGACTGGAAGGTCGACTACAAGGACGTCGCCTCCCTCCGCAAGTTCATGTCGGACCGCGCCAAGATCCGCTCCTCGCGGGTCACGGGCAACTGCCCGCGGTGCCAGCGAAAGATCGCACGGGCCATCAAGAACGCCCGTGAGATGGCCCTGCTGCCCTACCTCGGCCGATGAAGCTCGTACTCACTCAGGACGTGGCCGATCTAGGGCACAAGGGAGACGTCGTCGATGTGGCCGAGGGCTACGGGCGCAACTACCTGCTGCCCCGCTCGATGGCGATCAAGGCGACCGCGGGGTCGCTCCGCGACGCCCACACTTTGCGCGAGGCACGGGAGACGGCCGAGGCCGTCGCCCGGGAGACCGCCGAGCAGGTCGCCCAGGCGCTCGCCGACACCACCGTGGTGGTCGCCGCCCGGGCCGCCGACGAGGGCAAGCTGTTCGGCTCGATCGGTGCGCGTGACGTAGCCGAGGCCATCGCCAAGTACACCGGCGTCGTGGTCCCCGCCGAGCAGATCAGGCTGGCCGGCCCCATCAAGGAGATCGGGCTGCACGAGGTGATCATCACCCCCTACCGCGACATCGAAGCACGGCTGACTCTGGATGTGATTCCCGCGTAATGACCACTCAACTCGAGCGCAGAACCACCCAGGGGATGGCACCGCCTCACAACATCGAGGCGGAGGAATCTGTCCTCGGCGCGGTCATGCTGTCCGCCGACGCCGCCAACGTGGCACTCGAGTCCCTGCGGTCCGAGGACTTCTACAAGCCGGCGCACCAGACGATCTGGGAAGCGATCACCGCCCTCTTCGACGGCAACGAGCCGATCGATCCGATCACCGTCTCTGATTGGCTGCGCCGCAACGAGTCGTTGGATCGGGTAGGCGGCATCGGGGCCATCACCCGTCTGATGGAGGGGGTTCCCTCCACCTCGAACGTCGACTACTACGCCGGGATCGTCGACGAGACCTCGGTGCGGCGCCGCCTTCTGCGCGCCGGCGGCGAGGTGGGGACCTTCGCCCTGCGCGGTGACATTCCCATCGAGCAGGCGCTCGACTCGGCCGAGGCCGAGGTGTTCGCCGTCGCCGAACGGAAGATGGGGGAGGGCCTCGAGCCGGTCGGCCCGATGCTCAAGGCCGCTCTCGAGAAGATCGAGGCGCTTGGCGACGCCGGGGGCGCCGTCACCGGCACTCCTACCGGCTTTCACGAACTCGACCAGATCCTTGCCGGCCTCCATCCGGAGAACCTGGTGGTGGTGGCGGCCCGGCCCGGCATGGGCAAGAGCACGCTGGCGATCAACATCGCCGCCAACATCGCCGACCACAAGAAGCCGGTCGCCCTCTTCACCCTGGAGATGAGCCGCGAAGAGGTGGTCCATCGCCTCCTTGCCTCGCTGGCGGGGGTGGACGCCTC
This sequence comes from Acidimicrobiia bacterium, assembly GCA_040882645.1. GTDB lineage: Bacteria > Actinomycetota > Acidimicrobiia > Spongiisociales > UBA11373 > JAUYIV01. The sequence continues at coordinate 1,119 of JBBEAX010000055.1, read as the reverse complement.
GAAGATCAAGACCGGTCAGCTCGACGTCGACCGCTGGCGCAAGCTGAGCCAGGCATCCTCGAAGCTGTACGAGATGCCGTTCTTCGTCGACGACTCTCACGACCTCACCGTCACCTCCATCCGGGCCAAGTGCCGCCGCCTCAAGCGGAAGGGCGGCCTCGAGTTAGTGGTCGTGGACTACCTCCAGCTGATGCAGGGGCCACGGGCGGCCGAGAACCGCCAGCAGGAGATCGCCGACATCAGCCGCTCGCTCAAGAACCTCGCCCGAGAGTTGAAGGTGCCGGTCATCGCCGTCTCGCAGCTCAACCGGCAGTTGGAGTCGAGGGAGAACAAGCGCCCCCGCCTCGGCGACCTGCGCGAGTCGGGCGCCATCGAGCAGGACGCCGACGTCGTGCTGTTCATCTACCGCGATGACTACTACGACACCAACAACCCCGAGAACGCCGGCATCGCCGAAGTCGAGATCGCCAAGCACCGCGCCGGGGCCCGAGGAACCATCAAGCTGGCCTTCGCCGCCGAGTTCAACCGCTTCGCCAACCTGGCGCGACGCGACGACCCGATGTAACAGGGGGTTTCCCGCCCGGGAACGCCCGATAGAACCGATCTTCTCGTCCTCAAGGGAGATCAGGGAGGGACCCTCGTCTAACCTCGCCCCAACTCCGACGGGGGGGCCGATGGCGATATCTCTACCGAGCGCTCTCAAGCGCGTTCTCGGAGCGACCGCGATCGCCGGTGCCATCGTCGGCGGCACCCTCGGCCTGGTCGGGTTCGGGGCGGCGGAGGGCGAACCAGCCCGTCTTGCCCTCGATTCGGTGCCCACCTTCCTGTGTCCCGGCAACGGTGAGGTCGGCACTCTCCACCGCGGCGATCGGGTGCTCATCACGGGTCGGAGTGGCGATTGGCTGGCGGTCCGCAACGTCCGGGGAGGAGGCGAGCGGGTGTTCGTCGCGGCGGCGGCGGTGACCCCCGACGGCGACCTGGGGAACCTTCCCGAGGAGGACTGCGAGCAGGCGGGCACCGTGGCGATCGGCGGCACGGTCACGACGGTGGCTGCGACGACGACCACCACCACCACTCCTTCGACAACCACCATCGCATCCTCGACCACCACGACCGCGG
>JBBEAX010000054.1:4931-21976 GCA_040882645.1 Acidimicrobiia bacterium | reverse complement strand
AGGAGCGCTTGTGACGGCGAACCGAATCCTGGTGAACTCCTGACAGGGGTCCCGAGGGGCTGCGGACCTACTACACGAGCCTGAATCGGGGCGTGGTGGCTCCCGGCGTCGCCGCTTGGCGGGCCCTTGGTAGCATTCGAAGGGGGGTCGGCCGAGGAGTAGGAGGACAGATGCCGCATCCCTGGGAAGCCCTCTTCTCGACCGCCGCCGGTACCCGGTCGCAACTCGTGGGCTGGACTCTGTACCCGGAGGCGTACGACAACCCTCTCGGTTTCCCTACGGACGACTGGATGCACTGCGAGGTTTGGGCCGGCGGCTTGCTCGCCTGCCTCCGCAAAGGAGAGGCGGCGCTCTCAGGTGATCCCGTGCATCAGGAGGCGCGCCGCGTGTGGGAGAAGGAACGGGGCCCTGCTCATCCTCAATCGGAGTGGCGGGTCGTCGGCAGCATCATTCCTGACACCACCGCCGGTGCCGGCATAGAAGAGCAGATCCGCGTGGCCGGGGGAGACCCGGCCGATGAGTCGAACACCGCTCGCTTCGCCCTATCCGCGCCCACCGCGGACCTGGCGGCGTTGCGCACGGAGACTATGGGCCGCCTCGACCGCCATCTCAAGGCGTACAACCCCGAGGGGTTCCAGCATGAAGAGTGGTGGAAGTGGAAACTCATCTTGAAGGAATACGCCGCGAGGGTTCCACAACTGTCGGCCGACCTGATCAACGATCCGGTCGGGACACTGGACTTCGACCTGCAGCTCTGCACGAACATGATCGAACTGCTGCGCCGCCATATCACCCTCACCCTTGCCGAGAAGCAGTACCTCATCAAGGAACGTCCGACTACTGCCACCCCCGAAGCCGGAGCCAGGGCCTGGAACGGCTGGGGCAAAGCTCGTTGGCGCCTGTGGACCCAGATCCTCATGCTCAGCAGCGAGCTCAGTACCGGAGTAGGGAAGATCGCCGCTGAGTTGCGGGGGGCGCTGGTGGATCGCGCTTACGAGGGAACGCGCCTGGCCGCCACCGAGGCCGAGGCTTCGCCGGAGGAGTTGCTGGAGCAGCATCCATTCGATGACGTTGAGTTCCTGGGCTGGAGGATCCGCGATCAAGTGCAGGGCAGCGACCCCAACCTATTTCAGCGAACAGCGACCATGACACCAACCGAATTGGAGGCCGCTGCAAAGGGTCTGGGAATGAACCCGGGCATCGCGAGCGATGCCGACCGCGCCCGCTACATCCTGGCCTACTCCGTAGCCGACGAGATGCGGCGCGCCCAGGCCCGGAAGGCGGACGGGCCGGTGATGGGCACCGCCCCAACGGCCCACCAGATGCGCCTCCACCGGCTGCAGTCGGAACTGCGGGGCGCCAACGACGACAAGGCCCTGGAACTGCTCCTTCAGTGCGGACTCAGCCTGCCCGCCTCCTCCTGAGCGGGACTCTCGAGGGTCGCGTGGTCACGGTCAGCAGTCAGCCAGAATGACACACCGGCGAAGTCCTGACAGGGGTGCCGAGGGGCTCTCCTACCCGCAGACCAATGTGGTGTGGAAGGTTATGCCGCTGTTTTGGTGATGCTGCTCGGGGTGATGTCGGGGGCTTGTATCCCTAGGCCCCAGGTGCATGTGCCCGCGAGATTGCACCCGGGACATGCAGCTAGGGGTGTCTCCCCGCCAGGGGGAGTCCCGTCGGGTGCTGGGAGTGCTAGGCGGAATTCGGTGCATCCACCGCGGCGGACGTAGGTGAGATCGCCGCCCATCGCCCGGGCCAGCTTCCGGGAGACCGAGAGGCCAATTCCCAGCGATGACAGTTGGCTCGAGTCGTGGACGGTCGTCTGATAGGGCTCGAAGGCTGTACTTTCCAGTTCTGCCTGGATACCGGGACCGTTATCCGACACGGTGATCACTGGCATTCCACCGACGGTGGAAGCCTCGATGGTGATGTCGTCGCCTCCGTGGGAGCTGGCGTTGGCAATGAGGTTCCTGATGATCTGGCCGAGCCTCAACGGGTCAGCGCAGATCGTGATGTCACAGTCTCCGAATCGCAGGCCTTCTGCCGGGGCGGCGACCGTTCGGTTGGCGCTCCAAATTCCCAGATAGGGCGCCAGGCTGATCGGGCTCATGCGCAGAATCAGGTTGGACGTGTCTGGTCGGGACGCGATCAGCAGGTCTTCGATCAGGTGCTTCATGGACTCGGCCTCTTCAGCGACGATGCTCAGCATCTGCGTTCGCTCAGCCTCACTCACGAGTTGCGGTCCTTCCAGGAGCTCGTTGGTGAATCCGACTATCGCGGTAAGCGGCGTTCGCAGCTGGTGGCTCACACTCGCCAGCAGTTCGTCTTTCGACGCGGTGGCGTTCCAGAGTGCGGTGACATCGGTGATGGCCGAAAGACCGCCGGCAAGTTGGAGGCCACCCCCTTCCATCTCGGAGAAGGAAGATCGAAGACGGACGCGGAGCTCTTCACCAGTCACCTTTGTTCCCGTGAAGTACACGTCGACGATGGTCTTCTGCTCCCAGATCGCCACGAGCAGCTCGACAAAGGCCCCGACCGCAAACTCGGTCGTGTTCAGAATCAAGTGCAGGAACGCGTTCCTGGATTCTGCACCGACCATGGCCAGCGCCGCCGGGTTGACGTCCCCGACCCTCACCAGGCGTATCGCCTTGGCGAGTTCATCGGGATGACTGTCGAGGTAGTCGCGTAACTCGTCCACCGACGCCACGGGAACACCTTCGAGCCATCGGCCAACAGCTCGAAAGTCTCCAGAGAGCAGTCCGATCGGAGCCCCGTCGAATAGTGCTTGATACCGCCGCTCGATGGCTCCGAGCGCGAAGGTGGTCTTTCCGACTATGAACACGCCCAGCCACAGGATGATCCCCCACGTCGTGGGGTGAGCGAACGACACGCTGGACCCCGCGATCACAGGCGAGACCGACCAGGCCACGCTCGACAGCCATACGCCAAACACCAGCGTTAAGAACAGCCGGTCCTTCCTCGGATCACCCACAAAGACAAGGCGACCGCCCATCGCCAGGACGATCGTCACCGCCGAGGACCAATGGAGGCCGCTTTCGTCTTGGAAAGGCATGAGAACCGCCACCGCGACCAGTGCGACGACCACTAGGACCGAATACCGATAGTGCCTGCTGATCACTTCGCGGACCGCCAGGGCAGACAGCAGTCCGGCACCCGCCACGATTACGACTCCGCTCTGTCGCCATCCGCTAGCGAACGACATCAGCGTTGCGAGCACACTAAGACCGGCGCATCCCACAGTTGCGACAACACAGGCCCGACGACCGAACCCGACTTGGGTTCGGTTCACGCCGCGAGAACGGAGAGGTGTGTTTATGGTATTTGATCGGCTCGCCGCGGCTCAGGCTGAAACAGATTCTGGAAAACTGCCCCCCTTCTTCCCCCCATTAATTGACTGCGCCACGGCAGCGGAGGCAAGAGTGTGAACGCCAACCGACTAGGCGCCGTGGCGAACTCCTGACAGGGGTCCTGAGGGGGCTGATACCCTCGCTTGATGTCCCGGGTGGCCGCGTTGGTGTTCGACTTCGACGGGGTGATCCTCGAAACGGAGTCTCCGGCGTATCTCTCCTGGAGCGAGTTGTATGGGTCGCGGGGCGTTGAACTCCCGCTGAGTCTCTGGCGTAAAGAGGTCGGCTCGCTGGGGCAATTCGACGCTGGTGCCTACCTGGCGGAGTTGACCGGCCGGGCGATGACCACGGAGGAGGCAGCGGCTCGTTGGAGCCGGAAGTTGGAGTTGATCAGCGTGCAAGAGCTGATGCCCGGTATCGAAGATCTCATTGCCCAGGCAGCCGATCGCAGGGTTCCTCTAGCGGTGGCGTCGAGCGACACCGACGAATGGGTGACTGGTCACCTCCGACGCCTCGGCTTGCTGAACCGGTTCCAGGCGATCGTCACTGCCAATGGGAATCCCGCCCGAGCCAAGCCCGACCCAACCGTCTTCATCGAGGCAGTTGACGCGCTCGGAGTTGCCCCGGGGGAAGCCGTTGCCTTCGAGGATTCAACTAACGGCGTCGCCGCAGCCAAAGCCGCAGGCATGTTATGTGTGGCTGTCCCGAACGAGATCACTCGTGACTCTGATCTGGCGGCGGCCGACTGGGTGGTCCCGACCCTCAACGGTGTCGGGTTCGACGACCTGGAAGCGTTGATGCGCGAATCGTCAACGTGACGGGAACTCCCGCGAAGAAGCGTGTGCGGTCCGGCGATGTGTGAGGATTGGGTCGATGCAGGTTGAACTATCCGCGGGACCGTTCTCGTATGTCGATACCGGTGACGGCGAGGAGGCGATTCTGCTTCTGCACGCGATGCGGCGGTCTGCTGGCGACTGGCAGCCCATCATCGATCGGCTTAGCGACTCCTACCGGACGATCGCACTCGACCTGCGGGGGCATGGTGGTAGTAGCCGCACCATCAGCTACTCGTTTGAGTTGATGCGAGACGATGTCCGGGACTTTGCGGATTCCCTCGGCCTGACCCGGTTTCATCTGATCGGCCACTCGATGGGGGCAACGGTCTCGGTGCTGTTCGCCGAGCACTGGCCAGGTCGAATCGATCGTCTTGTCCTGGAGGACACGCCGCCCCCCTCGGGTCGCGAGCAGATTCCGGCGCCGTCGGCGGAGGCCCCCGAACCCGTGTCCTTCGACTGGGCGGTGCTTGGCCCAATCATCCACCAGCTCAACAACCCTGATCCTGCCTGGTGGGCCGACCTCGGCAAGATCACCGCCCCGACTCTTGTGATCGGGGGAGGGAGCGACAGCTTCATCGACCAGAGAGAGCTATCGGCGATGGTGAGCCGAATCCCCCACGGCCGTCTCGTGACCATCGAGGCCGGACATCATGTGCACAGCTCGAAGCCCGACGAATTCGCATCGGCAGTTCAAGCATTCCTGACCGGGTAGCGCCGCAGAGCAGAGAGCGGCTCGCTCTCGGACTGCCCTGACACCAGCGAGCTATTCGATCCCCAAGTACCTCAGGAACGCCGTCTGGTTGGGCTCGCGGCCGAGGAAGTCGCGCAGCATGTCCATTGGGTCCTTGGAGCCCCCTGGGCCGATGACCTTCTCGCGGTAGTCCTTGCCGACCTGAGGCGACAGCACCCCTTCGGCCTCGAAGCGGCTGAACATGTCGTCGCCGTAGACCTTCGACCACAGGTATCCGTAGTACCCGGCGTCGTATCCGAAGAGGTGCCCGAACCCGGCGGGGAAGAAGGTGCCCTCGTGGAACGGGAACAGGCCGATCTCGGTCGTCTCCCTGGTGATGGTGTGGAGGTCCTTCTTCGCTCCCGGTCCATGGAAGGCGAGATCGAGCTTCCCGAACGACACCTGGCGGAGCATCGCCAGGGAGATGTGGAGGTTGCGAGCCTCCACCAACTGGTCGACCAGTTCGTCGGGGATCGGCTCCCCGGTCTTGTGGTGCCGGGCGAACCTGCGCAGCACGTCGGCGTTCCAGCACCAATGCTCCATGATCTGCGACGGGGCCTCGACGAAGTCCCACTCGGTGTTGTAACCGGCGAACCGAATGTGCTTTGCCCGACCCAGGCTGTTGTGAAGGACGTGACCGAATTCGTGAAAGAGCGTCACCACCTCGTCATGGCGGAGCAGGGAAGGGGCGTCGGCTGATGGCTTGGTGAAATTGGCCACGATCGCGGTCACCGGCGTTTGCTCGCCATGACCCGAGATCAGGTCGAAGGCCGCAGCGTGCCCGAACTTGCCTTCCCGCGGGAACAGGTCCATATAGAAGGTCGCCAACAGTTCGCCGCTGGCCGAGTCGAGGATGTCGTAGGCGACGACGTCCTTATGCCACGCCTGGATCGACTCGTGCTGGCGGTACTTCAGCCCGAAAACCTCGCCCGTGATCGCAAACATCCCGTCGAGCACCTGCTGCAGGGGGAAATAGGCGGCCACCTCGTTGGGATCCACCCCGAACCGCTCCTTGCGGATCTTGTTGTGCAGGTATCGGTGATCCCATCCCTCGGGCCGTTCGCCGCCCTGGGCGGTGGCGAGGTCGTCGATCTCGCTGCGTCCCTTGGCGGTGAGCGCGGGCACGATGCCGGCGTACATCTCCTCGACCACCTTGGGGTCCTTCGCCATCTTCTCTTCCATGCCGTAGTGGGCCCACGACGGCAGCCCGAAGATCTCGGCGATCCGGTGGCGGAGACGGACCGCTTCCTCAAGGAGCGGGAGGTTGTCGCCGGCGGCCTTGTTGTAGAACTTGAACTGGATCTGACGCCGCAGGTCGCGGTCCTCGGCCTGGTCCATGAACGGGTAATAGTCGGGGTAGTCCAGGGACACCCGGAAGGTGCCTTCGTTCTTGCCGGGGGAGAGGCGGGAAACGTAGTCGTCAGGCAGCCCGGCCAGCTGCTCGCGGGTGAGGTCGAGCCTGTCCTCGAACTCGTCGATGTTGCGAGTAAAAGCCACGTCCAGCTCGACCAGCCGGGTGCGCATCTTCTGCACCTCGGCGCGCTCTGCGTCACTCAGCCCATGACCGGCGCGACGAAAGTCGCGTTGGGTGAAGTCGAGCAGGCGGCGATCTTCACCCTCGAGTGCGGCGGCTTCCGGGGTGGCGGCGTACTCCTCGATCGCCTCGTAGAGGTTGCGCCGGAAAACCAGATCAGACTGCCATTTCGAAAGACGCTCTTCGGCGGCCTGCGCCACGTCGCGGACATAACTGTCGGGATGGACCCGGGCCATGAATGGTCCTTCCCCATAGGCGCGCACCAGGGCATCGCCGAGCGAGTCGAGGGGTGCCATCGTGTCGGCCCACGTGCGCGCACCCTGGTGGTCGACGATCGAAGAAATCAGCGTCTCGCCCTTAGCGATGGCATCTTCGACAGCCTGGGTGACTAACCGCATGCGAGCCTCGGCCTCCACCGAGGGCCCGGAGGGCTCGCCCAACTCACCGGTCGCGGTTCGGACGTACGGGATGTTCGTCATCGCCTTGATCGACCCTGACGGAGTGGCTTCTGAGAGGTGACCTTGGTGTAGTCGTGGAGCATGGGGCGCGAGGATAACCGGCTACCGGCTACCGGCTACCGGCAACCGGGCTCCCCAAACGGCGTCTCCCTCCGTTCTTGAAGAAGTGGTTGGAGTGCTCGTAGGGTCCGCTGCCCCCTCCGTCACCGCCGGGACGGCGGTGACACCTCCCCCGCCGAAGACGGCAGAGGAGGACGCCGGAGCCTCATCCATCCCCTATCCCATACAGGGCACCGTCGCGCGAGAACAGGTAGACCATCCCCTTCCACACCACGGGGGTCGCCTCGAGGGTGGAGGCGCCGACCCGGAACTCCCAGGCGAGCTCGGGCTGGCGGGGGTCGGTGACGTCGAAGTTGTAGAGGAGGCCCTCGTATCCGGCGACCAGCAGGTTGTTGCCGATGAGAATCGGTGACGAGAGTGCGGTGGAGACCCCCACGCGGGCAGAGGGGCCGATGTGATGGAACCACAATTCCTCACCCGTGTCCCGGTCGACGGCGACCACGTTCCCCTTGTTGGTGAGTACGTAGACGACCCCGTCGCCCAGCACCGGTGTGCCCCAGACACCGCCGTATGCCGGGGGAGCGGTGATCGATTCCATCCCCCAGAGCCGCGGGTCGCCATCGGTGTACGGGTCGAGTTTCACCAGTTGGCCGACCTCCAGGCCCCGGTTGTTGAACCGCTTCCACTCCACCGGGACGTAGAGCATGCCTTCTTCGTCGATGACGATGGACCCGTCCACGTCGTCGCCGACCCAGTAGTCGAACACGATCGGGGCGTTGCCGTTCTCGACATCGGTGATGTCGAGGCCGATGACCCGTCCGGCGGAGGTGCCGAAGTAGATGCGGTCTTCGAACATGGCGGTGGTGCTCTCGACACTCGTCGAGGTGCACCGAGCCGCGTTGACCGCGGTGCATCCGCTCTGGATTTGGGTGAGGAGAGCATCGTCCCAGGTCTCCATCTTGAAAAGCAGTTCCGGGGCGACCGTCACCATCCCTTCGGCGTCGTACCGGCGGTTCAGCTTCCAGATGTAGTACATCGAGTTCTCGCCGCCTTCGAACATGATGTCGTTGACGATCAGCGGTGCCGAGTCCCAGTGGGTGTTCCAGCGTCCCTCAACCGAGAACGACGGGGTGGCGAACGCCCACAGGGTGACGGGATCCCCCCGGTCGAACGCGGCAATGCGGAGATTGCCGTCGGTGCTGCCGAAGTAGACGAGCGGGAACCCGTCGGGATCGAGCGTGGGGCTGCCCTTGACGATGCTGTCGGTGGCCAGGGGCGTACGGGTGGGCTCACCGGTGACGGCGTTCACGAAGTGGAGCCGGCCGTCGTAGGCGCCGGAAATCAACTCGATCACCCCGTCGGGACGATCCCAGATCGCCGGTTGCCCGGTCCACCCATTGCCGCACCAGGTGGAGGAGACACCGAAGTCGGTCAGTTGGCCGCACAGGCCGCCGCTCGCCGGGTACCGCCATGCGGTGGCGGGGGATGCCGGCACCGGACCCTCGCCGTGGTAGGTGTGGGTCGGGTTGCCCCGGTGAGTGAGCAGGCCGACCACCTGATCACCCCACGGCTGGCCCACCGTCCGTCGATCGACCCATGGGTGAAACGGGGCCCCGGTGGTGGTGGTTGCATCGGGCAGTGAGGTGGTGCCCGAACTGACCGTCGTGCTGGTGCCACTCGAGCCAGTGGTGGTCGACGAACTGGAACCAGATGGAACCGTCGAGGCCGCCGACTCGTCGCGGTCGGTCGCCAGCCATAAAAGGGCGGTGACGCTGGCGGCGGCGAGCAGGACCCCGAGCCCGATCGCTACCAACGCTGGTGGGGTCGACCGGCGCATCTAGGTGTTCTTGTTTCCCACGGCGTACATGAAACCGTCGCGGCTGCCGACGTAGATCATCCCTTTCCACACCGCCGGGGTCGACTCGAGGTGGCTGCCGATGACGAGGGACCAGTCGAGCACCGGAGAACGGGGGTCGGTGATGTTGAATTTCCGGAGGAGGCCGTCCTGGGCGGCGACGATCAAGTCGTTCCCGACCACCACCGGCGATGACCAGGAACCGGGAGCCAGTTGCAGCGCGGCGATCTCCTCCCCGGTCTCCTGGTCGACGACCACCAGGAAGCCCTTGTTGGTCACCGCATACAGGACGCCTTCCCCCAGCGCCGGCGTGGACCAGAGGCCGCCCTTGGCCGGGGCGGTCGTGAGCGAGAACATGCCCCAGACCCAGGGGTCCCCGGAGGTGTACGGGTCGAGCTTGACCAGCTGACCGACGTCCTGGGCCTGCTGCAGGTAGCGCTCGTATTCCGCCGACACGTAGAGAAAGCCCTCTTCGTCGATGACGATCGAAGCGTCGACGTCGTCGCCGACCCAGTAGTCGAATACGATCGGCGCCTCACCGTTCTCGATGTTGGTGATGTCGAGCCCGATCACCCGGCCGGCCGAGTTCGCAAAGTAGGCGCGCCCCTCAAAGATCGCCGTCGTGTTCTCGACACTGATCGCCGGATACGACGGTCCGATCTTCTCCAGCAATGCGTCGTCGAAGGTCGGCATCTTGAACAGGAGGGTGGGCTCGATCGTCACCAGGCCGAGGTTGTCGTACGCCCGGTTCAGCTTCCAGATGTAGTACCAGCCGTTCTCGGCGCCCTCGAACAAGATGTCGTTGACGATGCGGGGGCTGGCATCCCAGTCGTCGTTCCATTGGCCCTCGACCGCGACCGTGTCCGACGGCTCCGGGCAGCTGGGCTTGGGAAGGCAGATCTCGAATGCCCACAGTTCGACTGGTTGTCCGCGGTCGAGGGCAAGGGCCCGGAGTTTGTTGTCGCGGCTGCCGAAGTAGACGATTGGGTACCCGTCGGGGTCGATCGTGGGGGTTCCCTTGATCAAGTCGCCGGTCTGAAAGGCGTCGCGGGTCTTGTTGCCTGTCTTTGCGTCGACGAAGTGGAGCTTCCCGTCGTATGCCCCGAAGATCATCTCGGTGACGCCGTCCTCGCGTTCCCAGATGACCGGTTGTCCCGTCCAGCCGTTGCCGCACCAGGTTGTGGTTACGCCGAGGTCGGTGGACTGGCTACACATCGGGTTGTCGGGGTAGCGCCAGGTCTTCTCCGGATTGGACGGCACCGGCCCCTGGCCGTAGTAGGTGTTGGTGGGGTTGCCGCGGAAGGTCAGCAGCCCTTCGACGGTCGTTCCCCAGGGTTGGCCAACGGTGCGCCGGTCCACCCAGGCATGGGATTGAGTGGACGCGGTCGTGGAGGTGGTCGCCCCCAGAGTGGTCGAGGAGGGCTCCGAGGTGGCGGTACCGCCCTCGGTGACGGTCGTCGTGACCAGCGTTCCAAGGTCGGGAAGCGTGCCGGGGGCCGCCGTCGACTCTTCCGCTCCGAACATCGAGAAGAGCGCGATGCTGGTCGCGGCGAGCAGGATGGCGAGCCCGGCTCCCACCTGGAGCGGGCGGATCGGTGACATTCGGGGGCGAGTCTACGGAGGGTGAGGGGATAGGAGTCTCCAGTCTCCAGTCTCCAGCCTCCAGTCTCCAGCCTTCGGGCGCATTGGTCTGGCGAAGTCCGCAGGGATGGCAAGGAGCGCCCAGACTCAATGCTTCGCCCGGGGGGGCTTCGGGTAACAATGACTCCGTGTTCGCTACTGCCAAGAAGCATGCCCTTGCCGTGCACCGGCGCGTTCGCGACTCCGGGTTGTCGCTGCATGCGGCCGCGGTGGCTTATCACGCGTTCCTCGCCCTGGTTCCCCTGACCCTCGCTTTGCTCGGGGTCGCAGGGCTCATCGGGCAGTCGGCGGCTGCGGTGGACCGACTCGAGCGCGCTCTCGAACCGGTTGCCCCAGAGTCGGTGGTCGAGTTCATCGTCGACCTCATGAAGGAGGCGGGTGAGCGCGTTGGGGGCAGCGAGGGCATCCTGATCCTCATCTCCTCGATCGTCGCCTTGTATCTCGGTTCGCGCGCCGTGGTGGCCCTGCAGAGGGCGCTCGCCGCGGTCGACCACCAGATCGCGGGGCGCCGGGGGGCCTCCATCCGGCTGGCCGCGGTCGCCCTGACCGTCGCCGGTGGCATCACCCTGCTCATTACCTCCCTGCTGCTGGTGGCGGGCCGCGAGATCTTCGAGTTCCTCGGCTACCTCAGCGGCTTCGACGGCCTGGCCGACATCTGGGCGTGGCTACGAGTTCCCGTGTCGGCTCTTGGCCTCTTCGGTTTCCTTCTCGCCCTGTACACCTTCGGCCCACCCCGGCCCTTGCCAGGGGCGTGGTTGGCCGCCGCGGTGGCCACGGCGGTGGCTTTGCTGGGCAGCCTCGGCTTCGGGCTTTACCTGTCCACCGCCCCTGATCTCGGCCCGACCTTTGGCACGCTGGGTGCCGTGGCGGTGGCGCTGGTCTGGCTCTATGTCGGTGCTCTCGCCATCCTCTTCGGTGCCGTGGTCGCCCTGTACGTCGCGGGCGAGCCCCCTCCCGATCAGGTCCTCGCCGCTCCCCTCGACTAGCGGGCGGGCGGCCTTCGGCCGCCTTGGGCCGACCTAACGGTCGGCCTGGCATCTGGTGGGCGGGCGGCCTCCTCGGGCCGACGGGCGGCCTGCCAACTGCCCGCCGCTACCGTCGCTGCGTGACATCGGGAATGCGGGAGAGCGAGGCGCAGGCCGGTTTCAGGCTTCTCACCCGCACCCTGCTGGGCTATCGCGGTGACATGGCCCTCGCCATCGGCGGGGCGTTGGTGTGGATGGCGATGACGGTCGCGGTGCCCTACCTGGTGAGCCGGGTGGTCGACGAGGCACTCCTCGGAGATCAGGGGGCCGACCTGGGTGGCCTGGTGCTCCTCCTTCTCGGGGCGGGGGTGCTGCTGGGGTTCGGCATCGGGGCTCGTCGGTATTACGGCTTTCGGCTCTCCTACCGGGCCGAGACCGACCTTCGCAATCGGATGTTCGAGCACATCCAGCGGATGGCGTTCTCGTTCCACGATGTCACCAGCACCGGTGAGTTGATGGCCCGGGCCTCGAGCGACCTGTCGCAGGTACGCCTGATCTACGCGATGACTCCGATCACCGTCGCCAACATCGGGATGTTTTTGTCGGTGGCGGTGATGCTCGTGGTCCTCGATCCGGTGCTCGGGCTGGTGACCTCGCTCACCGTGCCGCTGGTCCTGTTTCTGGCGCGTCGTTACGCCAAGCGGGTGTTGAAGCTGTCGTTCGAAGTGCAGCAACGATTGGCCGACTTGAGCCGGGTGGTGGAGGACTCCATCGGCGGGATCCAGGTGATCAAGTCGTATGGTCAGGAAGACCAGGAGCAGGCCAAGCTGGACGTGGCGGCCGAGCGGATCTTCGATCGCGGCACTCGCCTGGCCCGGATTCGATCGGCTTACGCCCCGCTGTTCGAGATGGTCCCGTCGTTCGCCAACATCGCTGTCCTCCTGCTGGGCGGGTTCCGGGTGGTGTCGGGCCACATCACCCTCGGGGAGTTCGTCGCGTTCACCCAGTACCTCGCTCTGTTGAACTTCCCTTTGCGCATCACCGGGTGGTATTTCGCGCAGATACCGCGGGCCACCGCCGCGGCGACGCGGATTCAGACCTTGCTTGGGCAGGCGCCGGCCATCGTCAACCCCACGGCTTCGGCGCCCATCCCTCCGGGGCCGGGTGAGGTGCGGTTCCACCAGGTGTCGTTCGCCTACCCCGGCGGCCCGGCCGTGCTGGAGCGGGTCGACCTGACGATCCCCGGGGGGAGCTCGGTCGCGCTGGTGGGCCCCACCGGTTCGGGCAAGACCACCATCGCCCACCTCCTCCCGCGGTTCCGCGACGTCGATGACGGCGCGATCACCCTCGACGGCCTCGACGTCCGCAAGATCGACCTCGATGAACTGCGGCGTGAGGTGGCGGTGGTGTTCCAGGAGACCTTCCTGTTCTCCGCGCCGGTACGGCAGAACATCGCATTCGGCGATCCCACGGCCACCGACGAACAGATCCGCCTCGCCGCCCGGTTGGCCCAGGCTCACGACTTCATCACCGCACTGCCGGAGGGCTACGACACCATCGTGGGGGAACGCGGCCACTCGCTGTCCGGGGGCCAGCGGCAACGGGTCGCACTCGCCCGCGCGGTGCTGCGCGACCCCCGGGTGCTGATCCTCGACGATGCCACTTCCTCGGTCGACGCGATCGTGGAGGCCGAGATGCTGGCCGCCCTGGAGCAGGTGATGAAGGGCCGCACCACGATCATCATCGCCCACCGGACTTCGACCCTGGCTCTGGTGGATCAGGTGGTGTTCATGGACGAGGGTCAGATCGTCGCCACCGGTCCGCACGCGCACCTTCTGGCGACCGTCCCGCGCTATGGCGAGGTTCTCGCTCAGGCCGAGGCCACGCCATGACCGACGCCGACCGCCAGAGCTCAGGTCTCATCGGTCGGGCCGCCCGCCTGGGTCGCGGCCTGGGACGGGCGCTGCTGGGTGCGACGGTGGCGACGGTGGTGGCCACCATCGCCCGGCTGCTCGGTCCGATCGCCATTCGCGTCGGCATCGACGACGGGATCACCGCAAGCGATCGGTCGGTGATCGTCATCGCGGCGGCCGCCTTCACCGCGCTGCTCATCGTGCAGTACGTGGCGCAACGGATTGCCCAGTACGCCGTGGCCTGGCTCGGTGAGCGGTATCTGCAGATGCTGCGTTCGAGGGTGTTCTCGCACCTCATGCGCCTCGACATGGGGTTCTACGGGCGCACGAAGGCCGGGGTCTTGGTCAGCCGGATGACCAACGACATCGAGTCGGTGCAGGACTTCGCCGAGGAGGGTGCCGTGACCCTGGTCACCAACGTGTTGACCCTGCTCGGGGTGACGGTGGCGATGGTGCTGGTGGACCCCACCGTCGCCGGGCAGGTGCTGTTGCTGATCATCTTCTTGGTGGGCCTCTCGTACGTGTTCCAGCGGTTCGCCGGCCGCGCCTATCGCGAGGTGCGGGAACAGATCGGAAGGGTGCTGGCCACGCTGCAGGAGGGGATCACCGGAGTCCGGGTCGTCCAAGCGTTCACTCGTGAGCGCGAGCAGGCCGGAGAGTTCGGCCGCGTGAACGAGAAGTACTACGAGGCGAACATGAACACCGCCCGGGCGGTCGCCTGGTACTTCCCCGCGGTCGCCTTTCTGCGCATCGCCGGGTACGCCATCGTCCTCTACTTCGGCGGCAGGCGGGTGGTGTCGGGCGACCTTTCGTTCGGCACGCTGGTGTCGATGCTGCTCTACCTCGACTGGTTCTTTCAACCGATCATCAACCTCTCCCAGGTCTACAACCAGATGCAGTCGGCGGCGGCTGCCCTCTCGAAGCTGTTTCGCCTTCTCGATACGCCACCGGCGGTGGCCGATGTCCGTGGCGCCGAGGATCTACCGGGTCGACTCTCCGGCGAGGTGGTGCTCGATGGCGTCTCGTTCGGGTACGAGCCCGGCTTGCTCGTGGTCGAGGATGTCGATCTACAGATCGCGCCGGGGGAGCGGATCGCCATCGTGGGCGAGACCGGGGCCGGCAAGTCGACGCTGGCACGCCTGGTACTCCGGTTCTACGACCCGACCGCCGGGCGGGTGCTGATCGATGGGCACGACCTCAAGTCGGTCACGAGAGAGGCACGGGCGCGGCACGCGGTCCTCATTCCTCAGGAGGGCTTCCTGTTCAACGGGACCCTGCGCGATAACCTGCGCTACGCGCGCCCGGGCGCGAGTGACGACGAACTGTGGGAGGTCTGCCGGGCCATCGGCATCGAAGAATGGGTGCGCGAGCTGCCCGAGCGGCTCGACACGCTGGTCAGGGAACGCGGCGGCCGGTTCTCGGCGGGGGAGAGGCAGTTGATTGCCCTCGCCCGCGCCTTGCTGGTCGACCCGGCAGTGATCGTCCTCGACGAAGCCACGGCCAATCTCGACCCCGAAACGGAAGCGCGCGTCGAGCGGGCATTGCATACCTTGCTCGAGAGCCGGACCGCCATCGTCATCGCCCATCGCCTCCGCAGCGCCGAACGCGCCGACCGGGTGGTGATGATGGACGCGGGACGGGTGATCGCCCTGGGATCCCACGCCCAACTGCTCAACACCAGCCCCGAATACCAACGCCTCGTAAGCGTGTGGGAGAGGGGGGTGTTGCGGTGATTTCGGGTGTTCACCGTCTCCGTGAGTGAGTGGCGATACGCAATTCGCGATACGCGATACGACAGAAACGCGTCGCACACCGATCTACACGTTCTGTCGTATCGCGTATCGCGAATTGCGTATCGCGTATTGCGTATTGCGAATTGCGCTTCGTTACGCGGTCGAACCTCTCCTCATCATCCACCGGTCCGGGTGGTCCAGGTCGTTGAACCCGTATTGACGGTAGAGATCATGCGCGTCGGCGGTGGCGAGGGCGAACCGTTTGATCTCCCTGAGGCGTGGATGCTGGGTCGCTGCCTCGACCAGTGCCTTGCCGAGCCCGGTTCCGCGGTGGGTAGCGACGACGAACACGTCGCACAGCCAGGCGAAGGTAGCGAAGTCGGTGACCACCCGGGCGCCGCCGACCATTTCGCCGGATTCCGTGTAGGCCCCGAAGTTGAGACTGTGGGCGACGGCCATCTCGACGGTCTCCCGCGTTCGGCCGCGGGCCCAATACGACTCCTCGTCGAGCCACCGCTGGATCAGGTCTAGATCCAGCCGGTTCGGATCTGTCGAGATCGTGTACTGGCCGTGGTGGAGTTCGATCGTCACGGCTGCACCATCAGGCGCCCAACGATTTGGCGCTCGCCGCGGGCGGCGGCCCGGATTACTTCGGCGGCATCGTCCAGGGTCACCATCTCGATGGGCGGGGGCTGGAGGGCGCCGTCCCCCAAGGCTGCCAGTACTGCCTCGGCGTCGCCGGGAAGGCTTCCGTAGGAGCCGGCGAGGGTGTACTCGTGGTTCGACCAGAGCACCGGAGGGAGGGTGACCAGGGGCTCGGTTCCGACACCGACCACCACGGCGACACCACCCGGTCGCAGGCATTTGACCGCGGCGTCGACGGTCTGCGCCCGGCCTACGAATTCGAGGGCAGCGTCCACGCCGCCATCGGTCAGCAGCTTCACCTGCCGACCGAGCGAGGTCCCGGGTTCGATCAGGACCACCTCGTCGGCCCCGAGCCGACGGGCCTCCTCGAGCCGTTTGGGGTCGATGTCGGCGGCGATGACGGGACCTGCCCCGAGGTTGCGGGCGATCTGCAGGGCATAGCCGCCGAGTCCGCCTACACCGATGATGGCCACCGAGTCGCCGGCGCGCACGCCAGCCCGGCGGGTGACGGCGTGATACGCGGTCGCCCCGGCGTCGACCGCGGTTGCGGCGACCTCGGGGGAGAGTTCAGGCGGGCGGTGGATGAGCATGTCGGCCCGCACCCGAACCAGGTCGGCGAGGCCCCCATCGGTGTGGATTCCCATGACCTCGGATCGCTCGCAGAGGCTCACCCGCCCCTCCAGGCACCGACGGCATTCGCCGCAATGCCCTCCGGCGGCCACCAGTACCGGGCTGGAGACAGGCCACCCGTCGATGGAGGACTGGTAGACGGTTCCGGCGATCTCGTGGCCCAGAGTGATCGGGGTATGGGCGGTGCGGGCGGTTCCGTCGAGGAAGTGGAGGTCCGACCCGCACACCCCGCACGCCTCGACGCGGACGATGACCTCCCCTTCTCCCGCAACGGGCTCGGTGATGTGTTCGAGTCGCAGATCTCCTACCCCATGAAACCGCAAAGCCCGCATCCCCCCAGTCTCCCAGACCTCCCCAACCCGCGGAGCCTGCTCAATTGGTGCGAACTGCCCCGTCCGGGTTTCGCCCATCGCCCATCGCTGGCCGGGGCGAAGCGAGGGGCAACTGACTAGTCCCTCCCCGTGAAAGTGAATGGCAACGCCGAAACCACGGAAAGTGTTGAAGCAACCACTCTGTGCACATACGATGCGAATCGGGTTCCTTTCTCTCCATTACTCCTGAGGTTCTGAATGCGCAGTCTTGTGGTCGCCGCCGTCTTGGCCGTTGGATTGGCCCTCGCCCCCGCGGCGGGCGCCACCGAGGGGCCCCGCGACCTCGCCGTCTTCGGGTCGCTCGCC
>JBBEAX010000054.1:0-4921 GCA_040882645.1 Acidimicrobiia bacterium | reverse complement strand
ACCGTTCGGGTGGCGACGGGCGGGGTCGAGGACTCCGCAATCCACTACGCCGGCATCAATGTGCCGCCTTTGTCGGCCAACCAGCGCCAGCGACTCGACGGCAGTGATCCCGCTCACCATGTGGGGGTGTTTTGATGGGCAGGTCCGGCCGGTCGGGTCGAACCCGCGGTCTTGTTGGGGCCGTCGCCCTCGCCGTCGGAGTGGCCGTGGCCGCGCCAGCCGGTGCCGTCGAAGGTGCCGTCCCGCTCGACCTCGAGGTCTTCGTGGGTGGTGTCGCCGCCAATGCGGCTCCTGGACCCGAAGTCGATGCCGGATCGACGATCACCGTCACCTACGAGATCCGCAACTCTTCCAGTGAGTGGTTGTGGTCGCTCTATCTCTACCAGGAGGGGGTGGGGAGGGTCACCTGTCCGGAGCGGCATGTCGCCCCCAACTCGCTGATGGTCTGTGAGGCGCAGCTGACCGCCCAGGCGGGCGAACGCTCCCTCGAGGCGTTCGCCACCGCGTGGCCCACGAGCGGCGGGGTCGAAGACTCCGAGAGCGTTCACTACACCGGGGCGACGGCGCCCGCTCCGTCACAGTTCGTGAACCTTGCCCTCGGCAGGCCGGCGACGCAGTCTTCCACGACTCAGTGGCAGACGGGCACTGCGGCCGGGCTCGCGGTCGATGGGAACACCGAGGGGCATCGCGACGCGGGTTCGGTCGCGATGACCTACCGGGTGTCTGAGGCGTGGTGGGAGGTAGACCTCGGCAAGGTGCAGAACATCGACCACGTCGTCCTGTGGAACCGAACCGATTGCTGCTCTGAGCGCCTCCAGAAGTTCCATGTATTCGTCAGCGACACGCCATTCGAAGTGAAGGACATCAAGAACACGCAGACCCAGCCGGGCGTCTCGGACTTCTATCACCAGGACGCGGCGAACCGAAAGACGGTCGTGCCGGTGAACCGAACCGGCAGATATGTGCGGATCCAGCTCGACTACTTCGACGCAGTGCTCGCACTCGCCGAGGTCGAGGTGATGGGGCGGCCCGGCAATGCGGTCCCGCCTCCGCCTCCGTCGGCGACGCTGAGCCTTGATGTCTCGGTGAACGGCGACGACGCAGACGCTTCACCCGGTCCGACGATCGAGCCGGGTGCGCCGCTCCAGTTCCGTTACGACATCACCAACACCGGAAACCGCCGACTGTGGTCCCTGTATGTGTGGCATGACGGCGTAGGCCGGATCGACTGCCCTAGCCGCGACCTCGCGGTCGGTGCGACGGTGACCTGTTCGGTGGAGCGGGTAGGCGCATCCGGAACTCGAACCGATCAGGTATCGGCCCAGGCATGGGACGACGATGGTGCCGAGGCGTTCGACCTCGAGGCGATTCACTATGTGGTATCGGGCGGTGATCCCGCGACCGCGCCGGGAGTGGACGTCGAAGTTCTTGTCGACGGGCACGATGCCGACCAGGGGCCGGGTCCCGAGTTCGCCTTTGGTGCGCCGATCACGTTCACATACCGCGTGCGCAACGTCGGCACCGGTGAACTGTGGGGGCTATATCTGGAGCATGGAGGCATGGGCACGATCACCTGCCCCGACCGCCACCTGCTTCCGGGCGCCGCGGTCGAATGCTCGAAGACCGCTACCGCGGCGGCTGGTGGATACGCGGCCACCGTCGTCGGCTCGGCGTGGGACGCGGTTGGGACGCGGGCATCGGATGCCGCCGATGTCCACTACTCGGGTGTGGTGTCCACCGACGGCGTTGCTCTCACGCTGGAGGCCTTGGTCGGTGGCGCGGATGCCGATGTCGCTCCCGGGCCGATGATCGCCCGCGGCGGAACAGCCGCCCTCTCCTTTGAGATCCAAAACACCGGTGCCGAGACCCTGTGGGGTCTGTGGGTGAACCTGCCCGGATTCGGGTCTGTGACATGTGCGGAACGACAGCTTGCCCCCGGGGCATCGACGATCTGTACCTCCAACCTCAGCCCGCCGTCCGGCACCTATGGGGGTAGCGCTCGCGCCACCGCGTACAACTCGGCAGGAGAAGCGGTCGAGGCCCTCGATCCGTTCCACTTCTTCGTGCCCGAGTCGAACGATGCCAGCGTGCGGATCGAGTTCCTCGTCGACGGCCTCGACGGTGACAATCCCGCCGGTCCCCGAATCCGCGAGGGCGAGGTGATGACCTTCTCGTATCTGGTGGCGAACGTCGGCGGCACCGAGCTCACCGGAATACAGGTCACCGATACCGAGGTCGGAGCGATCGACTGCCCCGAGACCGCCATTCAGCCGGGCGAGGTGCTGGTGTGCACCCGTACCCGGGTGGCCACGCTGATCGAAACCTCGATTGTGGCAACGGTTCGAACCGACCAGAACGTCGCCGCCAATGAGAGGCTGTATTACCACGTGAAGCCGTTCGGGCGTGAGGACCAGATCATCCTCGAGGTGACGATCAACGGCGTAGGCGCCGACAGTGGCTCCGGGCCGAACCTCGCAGCGGGGGAGACCGCCGTGATTCGGTATGTCCTCAGCAATCATGCCAACACCGCCACCGTGTGGAGTGCTGAGATCCTCGACCCGTGGGTTCCGATCGGGGACCTGGCATGCTCTGGGGGCCCAACGCTCGGTCACTACCAATCGATGGTGTGCACCGCGACCATCGTGGTTCAGGAGGGCCAGCAGTCGAACCTCGTGGTCGGGCACGCATGGAGCAACAACGGTCCCCGGCTGGATGCCAGCGATCGCCTCAACTATGTCGGGGTGGTGTGATTGGTCGCCACCCTCCATGGGGATAGCATGACCACCGGCTCAGGCGGGTGACGGAGGGCAAATGTCGAACATCGTCCATGTGGTCGGCACCGGAACCATCGGGGAGCCCTTGATCGGGCTCCTCGCCGACTACCGGGAAGCCTTCGGTATCGACGAGGTGACCTTCCACAAGCGCACTCCGATGATCGAGGAGCGCGCCAAGGTCAAGGACCTTGTTGGGCGTGGCGCCGTTCTCGCGGTGGATGCGGATCGACGTTCCTCGTTCGAGGAGATCGGCCACAACCCCAAGTTGGAGACGATGGAGGCCATCGAGCGGGCGTCGGTGGTCATCGACTGCACCCCGGCCGGTAACGCCAACAAGGTCGATCACTACGAGCAGGCGCGTGGACCGCTGGGTTTCCTTGCTCAGGGCTCCGAGTTCGGGTTCGGCAAGATGTATGCCCGGGGCATCAACGACGATGCGTTGGTCCGGGGTCACGACCGGTTCATCCACGTGGTGTCGTGCAACACCCACAACATCTCGGTGCTGATCAAGACGCTCGCCTTCGACGAGGGGGGCACGGTGTCTTATCTCGAGAACGGCCGGTTCCTGTGCATGCGTCGGGCGAATGACATCAGCCAGGACAGCGGCTTCGCCCCGAGCCCGGAGGTAGGCCGTCATGACGATGCCCGGTTCGGCACTCACCACGCCCGCGATGCCCATCACTTGTTCGAGACGCTGGGTCACGACCTGCCGGTGTTCTCGTCGGCAGTCAAGCTCCCGACCCAGTACATGCATGCCCTGCACTTCAGCCTGGTACTCGATCGGGAGATCACCGTCGAGGGTGCGATCGAGCGGCTGAGTGCCAACCGACGCGTGGCCCTCACCCACAAGCGGTCCGCCAACCAGATCTTCTCCTTTGGCCGGGACCACGGCTACTACGGTCGGATCCTCAGCCAGACGGTGCTGCCGATCGAGACATTGGCCGTACGCAACGGCAACGAGCTCGTCGGATTCTGCTTCACCCCCCAGGACGGCAACGCCCTGCTCTCATCGATCGCGGCGACTCTCTGGTACCTCCACCCCGAAGGAGTGGGCGACCGCCTCGACATCCTCCGGCGCTACCTATTCCAAGAGGTGTGAGGTCGGCCGGCTGCCGCCGGCCTCCGCGATTAGCGATTGGCGATTAGCTCAGCAACGACCGCGACGCCACTTCCCGCTCAGGAGAATCGGGTCATGCGGCGGTCAGGCTTGCCTTGAGCCTGGTCCACTGGTGATTGCAGCCGGCACAGCGGTATCCGGTGCCCGGCACGCGGTCGGCTCGCAGGAACGCCAGCGCTCGCGACCCCACCGCCGAGCCGAGCCACAGCCCGATGACGAGGAAGGAGATCCCGGCGATGCCTGCGCCGTGCTCCCACTCGAGGCAGACCGCGCCCGAGCAGCTCTTGTCTCCCCCTCTCCACACTGAGAGAGCCAACAGGAGGCCGCCGACGAGCAGCGCTGCCCCCAGTACGCCGCTGATCAGGGCCGTCGCGGGGCTAGCGACGCGTTGCTCAGTGGACCGATCGAAGGTTCCGCGCCTGGAGTGACCGAGGGTGTGTCCGCACCCGGGACAGGGCTCGTCGATGGGTCCTGTCACATCCGCCTCACGGGTCATCGCCATGATGCCGACGACCGGGCCGACGACGACGATGGGGCCGGTGAGGAACGCCGCCCAGGCCCACCCGGTAAGGCCCCGTTTCCATGCCTTGTAGCCACCGATCCAGGCGATGACGACTCCCAGCAGTATCAGCGACAAGTAGATGGCCATGGATCAACCTCCCGAATCTCGAAGCCGGGTTCGCCAGCCTCTGCAGGTTTCGGTCTAGGCCGGTGCCGAGGCCGTGACCAGGGCCCTTTGGGCACAATCAACCCGGCGCAGGTTCGGTGCAGAGCCTCTATGGGGCCTGCGATCGATCGGTGCGCCGTACCCCGGCATGTAGGGCCTAACGGGTGTCGGCGTCCGAGGCGTCAACCCGGATCATTCTTTCGAATTGCGTATTGCGTATCGCGAATTGCGGAAGGACGCCCGAAGGGCGTCCGACTCACGTCCGGTAGCGCCAGACGATGCGGCCGCGGCTGGGGTCGTAGACCGAAAGGTCGATGTCGACCTTGTCGCCGGGGAGGATGCGGATGTAGCGGCCCCGGCGCA
>JBBEAX010000053.1:2380-3410 GCA_040882645.1 Acidimicrobiia bacterium | reverse complement strand
CGACCAAGCCGGGCAGCGCCACCACCCCGTTCCCCGGGATCTCGGCGGCGGTGCTCAGTGATCAGGGAGATCCCGTGAGCGCCGGGTACCTGGCGATCACCAGCCCCTGGCCGGGGATGCTGCGGACCATCTGGGGCGACGACGAGCGGTTCCAGCAGACCTACTGGTCGCGGTGGGATGGCGTGTACTTCCCCGGGGACGGCGCCAAGCGCGACGAGGACGGTTACTTCTGGATCCTCGGCCGGGTCGACGACGTTCTCAACGTCGCCGGGCACCGCATCGGGACCATGGAGGTCGAGAGTGCGTTGGTCGACCACCCCTCGGTCGCCGAGGCCGCAGTGGTGGGCCGGGCCGACGAGGTCAAGGGTCAGGCGATCGCCGCCTTCGTCACCGTGAAGGAGGGGGTGGAGACCAACGACGCTCTCCGCGACGAGCTGATGGAGCACGTCGTGGACAAGATCGGCGGCATCGCCCGTCCGTCATCGATCATGTTCACCGCCGAGCTCCCCAAGACCCGGTCGGGAAAGATCATGCGCCGGCTCCTCAAAGACATCGCCGAAGGACGCGCCGCCGGCGACACCACGACGCTGGCCGATCCCGGAGTGGTCGATCGCCTCAAGCAGCAATACGAGGAATAACCAGCCTCCAGCCTCCAGTCTCCAGCCTCCAGCAAGAGTCGTGGCCGCTCTCTGCTCGCGATTGGCTTTCCTGCTGGTGACTGGCGACTGGCGACTTGATACCTTCCTACACTCCCGAAAATCCTGAGAACGACATCGCTGATCGGTGTCCCTCTGGGGGTGTAGCTCAGCCCGGCAGAGCGCTTCCCTCGCACGGAAGAAGCCAGGGGTTCAAATCCCCTCACCTCCACCACCGATGTCCCACATCAGATGCCTAGGGCATCCACCTCGCCACCCTCGGCAGGCCCCAGCCCCACGGCAACCCCGGGCGCCAGCTTCATAGCCGGCGCCGGTGGCGACGGGCATTAGGGTCAACACCAATGCGCCCACGCCTTACGGCTCTCCTCGCCACC
>JBBEAX010000053.1:0-2370 GCA_040882645.1 Acidimicrobiia bacterium | reverse complement strand
GCCCTGCGGGCAGCCGTCCTCCTCAACCGACTTTCACTCCACCAGCACGAGCTGGCCGGTTTCGTCGAAGGCGTATTCGAAGTAGAACCAGCGTTTCACCGGTGTGCCCGCCTCGATCTTGAAGGCGGTGATGAGCCGCTCCCCGTCGGTCTTGAGGTAGATCGCCCCCCAGACGTCGACGTTGCTCCGGGCCAGTTCGGCGACGCGGTTGGTGATGCTGTCGCGCAGCTCCACCGAGGGCTGAGCGGCGAGGGTCTCGATGTCCCGCTCCAGGTCCTCGACCAGCTTCCGGTCGGCGCGCTCGCGGGTGGACCGCTGCAACTCGGTGGAGAGCAGCACCGGGGCCGGACCCCGGCCGAATCGCCCCAGGCGGCCGAGCAGATCGGGCCGGGGGTGGACGTGCCCCTCTTGGTCCCCCGAGGAGATGATGAAGGCGGCTGGGTTGACCGCGGCCAGAAAGGCGTCGGTCGCATCGGATGACCCGTGATGGCACACCTTGAGTACGTCGCAGCGGACGGTACTGGAGGCATCGTTGATCATTTCGGCGTAGGCCTGAGTGCCGGGGTCGGGGAAGGAGTCGATCCCGGCGTAGTGCATCAAGAGGAACTCCTCGGCCCGCCGGTTCAGGTCGCCGCCGAAGAGCAACTGGAGGCCTTCGTAGCGCAGTTTGAGCAGCACCGAATGGCCGTTCTTGGTCTCGCCGTAGTCGCCGAGCCGTCTCAGTCGTGGCGCGCCATCGGGGCCGGCCTCGACCACGGGTCCGAGCACCTCGATCGTGTAGCCCCTTCCATCGGAGGGGGCGAACTCGGGCATGTAAGTCTTGCCCCCCTGGCGGTCGCCGTGGGCAGTGGACAGCATGCGGAACCGCTTCACCTTGGGGTTCTCCAGGGCAGCGAACATCGTCTGGGGGAACAGCTTCATCCCGTTCACTTGCTCGTTGGAGAACTCCGCCTGGATGACGGCGTCGTCGATGGCCAGTTGGGTCAGGTACTGCCGCCCGGTGGCCGGGTCGTTCGGGGAGAGCCCGCCCAGCTTGTCCCATGTCCCCGAGACCGGGCGCTCCACCAGTCCGTTGTGATAGACCGTCCCGAACCCGACCTTGTGGTTGGAGAACAGCGGACGGAACCCCCGGTAGTGGTCGCTGTCGGGATGAGTGATCACCGCGGCGTGGAAGTCGAAGCCAGCCCGGTACGAGCCGAAGCGGCCGTTGAGGAAGTTGCCCATGTTGTTTCCCTCGCCGGCATCGATGACCAGAACCCGCTCCTTGGCTCCCGTCTCCGGGGTGATGAGGACCGCTCCGTCGCCCTGGCCGACGTCGACGAAGATCACCTCGAGCGGACGGCGCTCCACCGTGTCCGACTTCCTGATGTACACCTCGGGCGGGTCGGCCGACTTGGGGGCCCAGATCACCTTGAGCCACCCGCCGGAGACCTCATCCTCGATGCGCAGGTAGTCGCCCCACAGCACCTGGCGGAACTTGGTGGTGCGGTCCTTCTCGTAGAGGTAGATCGGACGACCTCCCTCGCCGAGTGCAGCCCAGCGGACATCCACGTCGGGTCCCTCCTGTCAGGGTGTGCCACAACCCTACCGATCGGGGTGTTGGCCGTTGCTTCCGGATCAGCAGAGCCCTGGAACGGGAAGGGCCCCCCGAAGGGGGCCCTTCCCTGGAGCCGACCTTTTTCAGGCTTCGAGGAGTTCTAGTTCCTCGATTTCGGTTTCCATCTCCTCGATTTCGGTCTCCAGTTCCTTGCGGATCTGACGACCGCGCGGCACCTCGATGAGCCCGCCCCGGCTCACCCAGATCATTCCGCCACCGGCAACCAGGCCCATGAGGCCCATCACTGCGAAGGCGGCTGCAAGAGCGAGGCCCATCTGGAGGGCCGAGTGGGTGACGGTCCCGACGCCGAGTTCGGCGATGAGGCCGTGCGCCGTGCCGGTCCAAGCCAGCCCACGGGCCTGGGCATCGAGGGGGTGGGCACGGTTGAAGTCGGTCCAGTAGCGGCCGTCGATGGGCACATCGTAGGTGCCGGCGGCGAACACTTGACCGTTGAAATCGGCATCCTCGGCGAGGGTGACCGTCACGGTGCCGTGCAGCGTGTGGTAGGTGATCGTCGCCATCTGGTACATGTACTCGGTGGCGGTGTCCACGAGCGGATCGTTGGGGTCCAGGTCGGACTCGACCACGGGGTACTTCCAGTCCTCGGTGAGCAGGGCCATGATCGCCTCAGCCCCCTCGGTGGTGCCCCGGTCGGTGAGCTGCCCGTCCTCGTTGTAGGCGAGCGTCACGTTCTGCTCTGCGCTGAACGCCTGCAGCGAGTCGTACCCGGCCTGCACCTTGAAGAAGGCGACTCCGCCGGCGGCGACGAGCCC
>JBBEAX010000052.1:59839-102774 GCA_040882645.1 Acidimicrobiia bacterium | reverse complement strand
CCCCGTGACGTCGATAGCGTGGATGCGCGCCGCGAATTCACCCTGAGACGGTGAGGGTTCCTTCCATGCCCGCGTCGAAGTGGTCTTCTAGGGCACAGATCACCTGATAGGTACCCGCCGGGAGGTTGAAGGTCTGAGTCACGGTGTCACCGGCCGGGACCGCTTCCACCTCCAACTCGACGAGTTCCTCGGCGAACTCGGCCTCGCTCTCGATGTTCGTTCCCTCCGTCAGGACGGCCCACTCGTGTGAGACTGACCCTTGATTGCTGAAGGTGATCGTGACGTCGGTGTCGGCGGCCACGGACCAGTCATTGGGCGAGAATTCAAATTCTTCGGCTTCGACGGTGAACGAGGTGGCGCCGCCGCCATCATCGTCGCCGCAGGCTGCAAGGAGCAGCGCCATCACCGCTGGGATCGCCAAAATGAGCAACTTCCTTGACCTGGGCATCGTCTCTCCCTCTCGATTGATCAGCGTCGCCTTGGAGGCTACATGGTTGTAACTCTCGGTGTCCGAGTCGGCGTGGGGCCCTGGTCGAGAGTCGTCACGGTCGAGGTGTACTGCTGACTCAGACGTCCCACGCGTCGATCGTCTCGACCAACTTCTGGTCCAGATTGGTCAAAGCCCCCTCCGAGTGCGTCGACAAAACCAGGGTCACCTTGTTCCACCGGATGTCGATGTCGGGGTGGTGGTCGGCCTTCTCGGCGGCGAGGGCCACCCGGTTGACGAAGCCGATCGCCTCGGCGAAGTCGGAGAACTCGAAGGTTTGCGAGATCTCCTCGCGTTCGATCGACCACGCCGGATGTCCGTCGGCCAGGGATTGCTTCTCTGCAGGGGTGAGTGGTGTCGCCATGCCCCCAGTGTGGTGTGGTGGATGGACAAACCGGGAATGCCGCTAGCGTCCCGGATCGCTCTCAACAAGGAATGGTCAATGAAGAAGCTGGCTTTGCTCCTCCTGCTCCCGCTGGCCCTCGGTGCCTGCGGCGATGATGACTCGTCGGACAACGGCAGGCCGACCTCGGTCTCGGTGGCCCTCGATGACTTCTCGTTCACCCCAGCGAGCGTCACGCTCGCGGCAGGAGTGGAGGTCACGGTCGACATCTCCAACATCGGTGGCATCCAGCACAGCTGGGTGGTCCTCAACCAGGGAGTCGCGGTGACCACTAGCGCAGAGGTGACGCCCGACCGCATCCTTGCCGCCAGCGCCGACCTCGACGGCGGTGCGTCGGATTCGATCTCGTTCACCCTCCCCGAGGGGGGTACCTACCAGGTGGTCTGCCACATCCCGGGGCACATCGAGGCCGGGATGGTGG
Organism: Acidimicrobiia bacterium; assembly: GCA_040882645.1. GTDB lineage: Bacteria > Actinomycetota > Acidimicrobiia > Spongiisociales > UBA11373 > JAUYIV01. Next base: position 101,463 of record JBBEAX010000052.1, on the reverse strand, counting down.
GCACGGTCGAGGCAACTGGCTGACGCTTCGGCTAGCGCTTCGGCTAGCCCCGCCGGGTGGCCGCCCGGATCAGACCGGCCGTCACCGCGAGAGCGGCAGTGCCCGCCAACACGATCAGGGCGATCGGCCAGTCATCATCGGCGGGATCGGGGACACTGGCGGGCGCGATGGTGATCTCCTCGTTCGGGAAGACCGGCAGCGGGTCGCCCGTCTCGTCCCCGGCGATGACTTCGTATGCCACGCCTTGGTGGACCACGATCATCGAGGCATCGACGGTGAGGGCCAGTCCGAGGGCCCGGTCCGAGGCCGCCAGGGCGAAGTAGTCGTCCGATCCGAACGGCACCCGGATCGCCTCCATCCCCGGTTCGTAGGTGGTGTCGACCCACTTGCCGTCGGCCAACCGGAAGGTGCGGCCGCCGGCCACTCGTACCAGCGAGGCATAGGTGTCGTCGGGGCGGGAGACCACGTCGGAGTCGCTCATCGAGGCCGCGGCATCGGCGGCACCGAAGGCGTTCTCGCCCGAAACGGGCGGCGGGGTTTCGGCCTCGGCGGCCGCCCTTGCGGCGATGTCGCCGATCGCCTCTTCACCGAACGGCGCATCGTCCGTGACGAGGTACGAGGTGTACGGGGTGACGATGCCCCAGCGGATGGACAGTCGCACGATCTGGTCGATGGTCTCGTCGTCTGGCCCCTCGAGGCGCACCTGCCTCAGCAGATCCCCCACCTTGCGGGTGGCCCACAGGCGCGGAATGGAATCGTCCTGACCCGAGTCACCGAAGCGGACGTTAGGGAATGTGAAGTCCACCGTCTCGCCGCGGACCCGTCCGGAGAGGACGATGGTGGCATCGCCGGGCTCGTCGTAACGGCCTGCCACGACCAGCTGGCCGCCTGAAAAGACGTCGGGGAGGGGCGAAGGATGGATGTCGGAGACCGTGACGCCGTTCACCTCGATCGTGACGTCGGTGAGAACCGGAGAGGAAACCTTCGAGTAGAGCGTCTCGACCGCGCGATCGATCTCCTCGCCGGGACCGACATACGCGGTGGTGCCGTGATGGTCGCGGGCGATCGAGTCGAGGAGGAAGGTGTCGACGTCGTAGCCGACACCGAACGCGAACACCGAAGTTGACGCTCCGCCGCGATCTTCGAGGCGGTCCAGGATCCTGGCGGAGTCGGTGACTCCCTCGGTGGGCAGACCGTCCGTGAGGAAGACCACGTACAGCGGGCGATCCTCGCCCAGGTCGAGGGCTTCGCCGAGGGCGAGGTCGATGTTGGTCGACCCGCCGGCTGCAAGGCCGCCGATCCAGGTCCGCGCCAGCGGAGCCTGTGACGCCGGCTGGAGTGAGCCGGCGTACGCGTTGGTGGCCGTCGAGAAGGCGATCACCTCGAAACGGTCGTCCGGGTTGAGGCGATCGAGCACGAATCGGGCAGCGTCCTGTGCCTGGGCGAACTTCTCACCCTCCATCGAACCCGAGGTGTCGAGCACCAGAACGACATCCTTGGCGACGACCTGTTGATCGGTCGCCAGTCCGGGGGAGACCAGCATCAAGAAGTAGCCCTCGCCATCCTGACGGTGGGTAATCACATCGAGCGAGATCGGGCCGGCGTCGGTGGAGTAATAGAGAACCATCTCTCCAGGGTCCTGGCCGTCGCCCTCGAATCCGACGATCGCGGTGTTCTCGTCAGGCCGGTCGATGGAAACTTCATGAGTGGGGGAGTGGACCGCCTTGACGCCGGCGGAGTCGCGAATCTCGATCCGCGCCGAGATCTCCTCGATCTCAGCATTGGATTCCGCTGCCATCGGGTGCCGGTATCGAGTGAGACCTCCATCGACCGTGAGCACCTGGCGGTACTCGATCTCGACGGTTCGGGTCGACTCTGCGGGAAGGGGAAACACCGAGAGTCGCAGCAGGCCATCGTCGACGAACTCGAGGAGGGCGGGGTCGAGTGTGCGCCGGATGATCTCTTCGTAGGTGCGACGGGCGGTCTCACCTTCGAGGATCTCGCCGGAGACGGCTTCGCCGTCGATCCACAGCGTGAGTCCGGTCACCGAGGCGTCGGCGGGGATCGGGAACAGGAAGGTGCCTTCGGCAAGGAAATCCGAGTGGTTGCGAATCACCTGGCGCACCCGGGTGGTGGCGATGCCGTTCTCGATCACGGTGTCGACGCGGTATTCCTCGATGGAGACGTCTGCTTCACCGCCGCAGTGCCACCACGGGCAGGGCGGCACCGGTTCGATGATCACGTCGTCGCCGGTCTGGGCGAATCCCGGTGCCGGAATCGCCAGGATCAGGGCGATGGCGATCGCCACACGTCGAATCATCGGGCATCCTCCTGGGGCTGCTGATGGTGGGACGACCCGAAGGCCGTCGCCGGTTCCCGGGGGTGTCGGCGCCCGCCGGTACCCTGGGGTGGTGCCACTCCGCAACGATCAGGGCATCGTCCTCCGCGGCTTCCCGTTCGGGGAAGCCGACCGGGTCGTGGTGCTGCTCAGCCCCAACCACGGCAAGGTCCGGGCGGTGGCCAAAGGCGTCCGCAAGACCAAGAGCCGGTTCGGGGGCCGCCTCGAGCCCTTCACCCATGTCGATCTGGTCCTATACGAAGGGCGCAATCTGGGGACCATCACCCAGGTGTCGGTGATCGAGGCCTACCCGAACCTCCGCGGCGACCTCGACCGGGTATTGGCAGCCGGGACCATGGTCGAGGTGATCGATGCCGTCACCCAGGAAGAGGAGAGCTCGATCCGGGCTTTCCTGCTGCTGCGCCAAGGCCTCGCCGCACTCGAAGCGGGTCCCCGCCACCCCGACATCGTGGCGGCGTTCCTGCTGAAGGCCGCCCAGGTCGTCGGCGTCGCCCCGGCTTTCGAGGAGTGTGCCGGGTGCGGGCGGACCGACGGCTTGAACAAGTTCTCCTTCGCCGCCGGTGGGGCGCTGTGCGACAAGGACACCGCCCCGGGGGCGGTGGCGCTGCGACCCGGCCTCACCACTTACCTGGCGCGCCTCGCCGCCGCAGACCTCGGCGCCCTTCCGGTGCACGACGCCACCTTTTCCGGCGAGGCCATGGGGGTGACCCGGCGCTTTATCGAGTATCACCTCGATCGGCGGATCAAGAGCCTGGCGATCGATGCCTGATCCCCGGCACGTCGCCATCGTCATGGACGGCAACGGGAGGTGGGCCGAGGCCCGCGGGCTGCCACGCACCGCTGGTCATGCCGCCGGCGAGGCCGCCCTCTTCGACATCGTTCACGGTGCACTCGAACTGGGCATCGAGTGGCTGACGGTGTTCACCTTCTCCACCGAAAACTGGTCCCGGCCCGCCGACGAAGTGGAATTCCTGATGGGATTCAAGGAGGACCTGCTGACCCGGCGCCGCGATGAGCTGCACGACCTGGGGGTGCGGGTGCTCTTTCTCGGCGACCGCGCCGATGCCCGCGTCGGCGACCGCCTCCGCACCCGGATTCGCGAGGCCGAAGAACTCACCGCCGGCGACGCGAACATGACGATGGTGTTTGCCTTCAACTACGGGGCGCGCGCCGAGATCGCCGCAGCCGCCAGACGGCTCGCCGTCGACGCGGTCGCCGGGAAGATCGACCCCGCCGACATCGACCAGGAGGCGCTGGCGGCCCGGTTCGAGATCCCCGACATGCCCGATCCCGACCTGGTTATCCGCACCAGTGGCGAGCAACGGGTGAGCAACTTCCTGCTGTGGCAGTCCGCCTACAGCGAGTACGCCTTCCCCGACACCCTGTGGCCCGACTTCCGCACCGAAGATCTGAGGCAAGCGGTCGAGGAGTATCGAGCGCGCGAGCGAAGGTACGGGGGAGTGGGGTAGGGCTGCCCGCTGCCCGCTGCCCGCTGCCTGCTACGGGCAAGAGGTCGCGCGCCGTCTCCGCGCGTTCTTGCGGGAGGCGGGTGGCGGGAGGCGTTTTGCCCCCCTCTAACATCGCCACCCATGCCTGCCCCTTCGCTCGACACCATCGCCAACCTCGCCAAGCGGCGGGGATTCGTGTTTCCAGCCTCCGAGATCTATGGGGGGTTGCGGTCGTCGTGGGACTACGGGCCCCTCGGGGTGGAGTTGCTCCGCAACCTGCGAGACGCATGGTGGCGAACGATGGTGCGTGAGCGCGACGACATCGTTGGCCTCGACTCGTCGATCCTCCAGGCCCGTCAGGTCTGGGTGGCCTCCGGTCACGAGGCGTCTTTCACCGATCCGCTGGTCGAGTGCCGGTCGTGCAACAACCGGTTCCGGGTCGACAAGCTCGAGGACCCGAACAAGTGTCCGAACTGCGGCAAAGAAGGCACTTTCACCGAGCCTCGCCCCTTCCACCTCATGCTGCGTACCCATTTGGGGCCGGTCGAGGACGATGCCGCCCTCGTCTACCTGCGTCCCGAGACCGCCCAGGGGATCTTCATCAACTATGAGAACGTGCGACGCACCACCCGCATGCGCCTCCCCTTCGGGATCGCTCAGATCGGCAAGGCCTTTCGTAACGAGATCACCCCCGGGCAGTTCGTGTTCCGCACCCGCGAGTTCGAGCAGATGGAGATGGAGTTCTTTTGTCGGCCCGAGGACGCTGAGAAGTGGCACCGGTACTGGCTCGATGCCCGGCTCCAGTGGTACATCGACCTGGGTATGGATCCCGAACGCGTCCGCCTGCGGGCGCACGCATCCGACGAGTTGGCCCACTACTCCAACGCCACCAGCGATGTCGAGTACCTGTTCCCGTGGGGGTGGGACGAGCTGGAGGGGATCGCCAACCGGGCGGACTTCGACCTCCGGGCCCACACCGAGCACAGCGGCGTCGACCTGCGGTACTACGACCAGGAGAGCGACGAGCGGTTCTTCCCCCATGTCATCGAGCCCGCCGCCGGCGTCACCCGTTCCGCCTTCGCCTTCCTGGTCGACGCCTACGAAGAGGACGAAGTCGGCGGCGAGTCGCGGGTGGTGCTTCGGCTGCATCCGCGGCTGGCCCCCGTGAAGGTGGCGGTGCTCCCGCTCTCCAAGAAGGACGACCTGGTCGCGGTCACTGAAGAAGTCGCCGCCGAGTTGCGTCGCCGATGGCCCATCGAGGTGGATGTCACCCAGTCGATCGGACGCCGCTACCGGCGCCAAGACGAGATCGGCACCCCCTACTGCGTGACGATCGACTTCGACACGCTCCAGGATCAGGCGGTCACGGTCCGCGACCGCGACACCACCGACCAGGTCCGGATCCCGATTGCCGAGTTGGCCGAGCACATCGAAGGCCGTTTCGGCGGGGTGGTGTAGGGGGCTTGCTCCGCTCGCCCCGCAATTCGCGATTCGCGATACGCAATTCGACAGAACTGCTCGGGCGGGTCCTTCGTATTGCGTATTGCGTATCGCGTATCGCGCCTTGCCCACCTCGCGAATCCCGTCTCTGTCTCACGATCGGCGGACCACTTACACTCCCCGCGTGGCCTACCGGCGGGAAGACATCGAGCGCGTTCGAGACGCCACCGACCTCGTCGAGCTGGTGGCCGAGGTCACCAAGGTCAAGCGGGCCGGGCGCTCGGTCATGGCGGTGTGCCCCTTCCACCAGGAGAAGACCGCCTCGATGTCGGTCGATCCGTCGCGCGGGCTGTACCACTGCTTCGGGTGCGGGGCGAGCGGGGATGTCTTCCGGTTCGTGCAGGAGACCCAGACGGTCGACTTCTCCGACGCGGTGGAAATGCTTGCCCGCCGATCGAGCATCACGCTCGAGCGTGACCCCGAGGCGGCCAAGCGCCGCGATCGGCGCGAGGTGCTGGTGGATGCGACCGGCACCGCGGTGGACTTCTACCACGCCCGTCTGAAGGCGGGCCAGGAGGCAGGAACGGCCCGCTCCTACCTGCGGGGACGGGGATACGACGCCGACGTGGTGGAGCGGTTCTCGATCGGTTTCAGCCCGACGAGCGGTGAGGCGTTGGTGTCACATCTCCGGTCGTCGAAGGTGCCGGAGGACGTCATGGTCTCGGCCGGGCTGGCGCTGAGGAACCGCGCCGGCCGGATCTTCGACCGGTTCAGGGGCCGGATCATGTTCCCGATCTTCGACGTGCGGGGTGATGCCGTGGGGTTCGGCGCCCGACTGCTCGAAGGAGATGGCCCCAAGTACCTGAACTCTCCGGAGACACCGATCTATCACAAGTCGCGCCTCCTATACGGGCTCAACTGGGCGAAGAGTGAGGTGGTGAGAGGCAGTGAGGTGGTGGTGGTCGAGGGCTACACCGATGTGATCGCCCTGCACCTGGCTGGACTGCCGATCGCGGTCGCCACCTGCGGGACCGCCCTCGGGGAGGAACACCTCGACCTACTGAGACGATTCACCGACCGGATCGTGCTGATGTTCGATGCCGATGAAGCGGGCGCCGGCGCGAGCCTGCGCGGCCTGGAGCGGTCGGCTCCTGGCGACCTCGACCTTCGCATCGCCGAATTACCGGAGGGCAGGGACCCGGCCGATGTCGTGTTCGCGGGGGATACCCATGCTCTTCGCAAGTCGATCGACACGTCCACCTCGCTCATCGAATACCGGATCGAGGCCGAGATCGCCAAGTTTGCATACAAGGCCGACCGTCAGGCCGCGGCCCGGGCAGTGCGGGCGGCGGCGGCGATCGTCGCCCAGCACCCGGATCGCCAGTCGCGACGGGAGGGGGCGGGATTCATCGCCAGTCGGGTGATCACCAACTCGGTGGACGAGGTGATCGACCTGGTCGAGGAGCAGCGCCACCTGCTCAATCAACAGGGAGGGTCGCCGGCACGGTCCCCTGTGGCCCGACCCCAGAGCGGCTCCGAGAAGGCGGAGGTCGAAGTGCTGCGCCTTCTGCTGGCGAACCATCCGGACGTGCGGGGGATCGACTGGTCGACACTTCTCTCGGTACCGGAGCACCTCGCCGCGTATGACGTGATCGCCCCGACGCTGGAGGCGATGGAACCGGGGGAGCCCCCCGACCTCGGTTCGCTGGTGGGCGGCGCCGATCCGGCCATCGGCGAGATGCTCGGTCGTCTGGCCCTCGATGGCCGACCGCTGCCGGATGCGGCGGAAGTCGTCAAGAAGGTCCAGGTGGGCGCGCTCGAGGGCCGCATCCGTGAACTGCAGTTTCAGGTGGGCTCGCTCGATGCCGACACAGAGCCAGAGGCGTATTCGATTGCCTTCAGGGAGTTGATAGCTTTGGAAAAGCAGCGCCGCGATTTATGGAGCCATGAATGACCACACCGGCAGATCTCGTACTGGAGGACCTGCTGGCGCGCGCCCGCCAACGCGGCTTCCTGATGACAATGGAGGTCCAGCAGGAGCTGGAGGACGCCGAGGCTCCCCCTGACGCGTTCGACCGGGTGCTCGAAGCGTTGCGCTCCGGCGGGGTCGAGATCCGCGAGGACACCCCTGAGGCCGTCTTCGATTTGGTCCAGGTGGACGACGAGATCGAAGTGAGCGATCCGGTCCGGATGTACCTCCAGGAAATTGGGCGGGTGCCCCTGCTCGATGCCCAGCAAGAGGTGGAGCTGTCGATGCAGATGGAATCCGGGCTGAGGGCCAAGGAGAAGCTCTCGCACATCGAGGAACCGATCGGCGTCGCGGAGCGGGCCATCCTCGACCGGGCTTCCCGATTCGGCGAGCGAGCCCAGCAGCGTCTCGTCGAAGCGAACCTCCGCCTCGTCGTCTCGATTGCCAAGAAGTACGTTGGCCGGGGGATGCCCCTTCTCGACCTGATCCAGGAGGGCAATCTCGGCCTGATGCGAGCGGTCGAGAAGTTCGACTACCGCAAGGGCTTCAAGTTCTCGACCTACGCCTCATGGTGGATCCGGCAGTCGGTGACGAGGGCCCTCGCCGATCAGGGCCGCACGATTCGGGTGCCGGTGCACATGGTGGAGACCATCAACAAGCTGGCCGCGGTGCAACGGAACCTGAGCCAGGAGCTGGGTCGCGAGCCGACCATCGCCGAAATCGCCAGTGACCTCGAGCTCGAGCCCGAGAAGATCACCGAGCTACGGCGGATCGCCCAGGACCCGCTGTCGCTCGAGTCGCCGCTTGGCGAGGAGGACGACTCGACTCTCGGCGACTTCGTCCAGGACCACGACGCCGAAGCGCCGGTGGCGGCGGCCTCGTTCCGCTTGTTGCAGGATTACCTCCGCATCGTCCTCGAGGAACTCACGGAGCGGGAGCGGCAGGTGCTCCTGATGAGGTTCGGGCTTGCCGACGGCAACATCCACACGCTCGAAGAAGTGGGGAAGCATTTCAAGGTGACCCGGGAGCGGGTGCGTCAGTTGGAGACGAAGGCACTCGCCAAGCTGCGTCAGCCGTCACGCGCCGGGCGTCTCAAGGACTACCTGGGCGACTCGTAGGGGGCGAGCCTATTCGCTCACCCCCTTAGACCTTTAGACCCCGCGACCCTCGATCGACGCGGCGTCGTAGGGCTCGATCATGATGCACTCGCCAGGGCACTCCTCGGCGGCCTCGATGGCGATGTCGGTTTGCGAGTCGGGTATCCGGGCGACCCCGCGGGAACCGTCGGGACCGTGGCCATCGCCTTCCTTGGCGTCGAACACGATCGTCTTCCCGAAGTGTCGGGCCTCTTCCTTCACGACCCAGAGCCCGTCATCGCGTCCGACGAACACGTCGGGGGCGATCTCTTCGCAGATCCCGTCACCGGTGCAGAGGTCCTGGTCGATCCAGACCATGAGCTTCGTTCCTTCTGCCATATTGTGATTGCCCCTCTAGCTGCCTCATCAGGGTGGTCGGAGTCGACTCCAACTGCAAATGTACCTGAAGTGATACCCGGCCACGCCGAATCGAAAACAGTGGGGAAAGCGTCCCTCAGGCCGGTGGTACCCTTCCCGGCCTTCCTTCCGGGGTAGCTCAACGGCAGAGCAGCGGACTGTTAATCCGTTGGTTGGGAGTTCGAATCTCCCCCCCGGAGCTCGCGCGAGCGCACGCTCGGCGCGCTCACCCTTCGGTGTTGAACGCGATCCAGTCGCTCTCGAGCAATTCGGTCGGGGTGGGCTCGGGGTCGCCGATCGGACCGGTCGACACCTCGGGGGGGCCGACCGTCAGGCTGAACCCGGCCGCCACGGTCGCCTCACCGCCCGGGGTGGTGACCAGCACCGTCCGGTCCACCACCACCACGGTGGTGACCTCGTTCGGGTCGATCAACACGGCATATTCCGTGCCCTGCACCGACGCCACCGCCGAGGGGGTGTCGATCTCGAAGCGGCTGCCGGCCTCGGTGAACTCGATCACCCGGCTGTAGGAGTTGCCGGCGGTCTGGCGCCCCCTGAGCGTGCTCGGGCTCTCGCCGATCTCGACGATGGAGAACGCGGTGAGGTAGTCGAGTCGGGTGACGCTCCCGTCGGGCCAAAGGATCTCGGCGCGTCCGGTTGGGCCGGTGTGCACCGTGTGGCCGACCTCGAGAGGTTGATCGTCGTCGACGGGATGGATCACCCCGTCGATCTCCACTTCGACGGCGCCGCCGAGCGGGTGCAGCTGCGCTGCCGACTGCGTCGACGCGTCGTCGCCACAGGCGACAAGGACAACCACGAGCGCGGCAAGCATGGCGTGACGGATGACGGGACCTCCCTGGCCGTGCGGATTGTAGGAAAGGCCCGAAAGGCCTCAGCCCGGCGGTCAGTCGAGCGCTTCGCGCCGGTCGGACCCCTCGAAGCGGGCGTCCGATTCGGCGCGCAGGTCACCGATCTGGCCGTTGAGGGCTGCCCGGACCGCGTTCAGCGCCGACTGGGCGGCGTCCACCCGGGGGATGAGCACGAAGTCCGCCCCGGCGGCATACAGCGACCGGGCCTCGGGGAAGGTGGTGGCGGTGAAGATGAGCGTCGAGTCGGGGCACAACTCGTGAATCGTCTTGACCAGTCGCTGGGGCGAGGTTGAGACGAGGATGTCTCCGGGAATCGTGCAGAGCACCACCCGGGCCCGGTCGACCCCTGCGTGTTGCAGCGTCTCCGGCTTGGTGAAATCCCCGTACACGACATGCGGCCCGAGTGCGGCGATCTGGGCGTGGATCGCCACGTTGAAGTCGATCACGAGGCTCCGGTGGAGTAGCTCCGGCTCTGTGGCGTGCAGTTCGGCGAGCAGTGACGATCCGGTGCGGTGCAGGCCGAGGAGTGCGAGGTCATATGCCTCAGTGGATCCGCCCGGCCCAGAGGTTGGCTGCTTGAGGCCGAGCCGATCGAGGATCGGGGCGATCGCGTCGTACACCTTGTCGGAATGAGCAAAGAGCCACGGGCTCAACACCGCGGTGATCACGAAGGCGAGCACGATCACGGCGCTCGCCTTGGCGTCGATATGGCCCAGTTGCAGGCCGATGAAGGCGATCACGAGCCCGAACTCGGAGATCGGGGCGAGCTTCGTGGAGGTGAGCGTGGCGTTACGGCGATCGAGCCCGCTGGCGTAGAGCAGGGGAAGCATGACGAGGAAGCGTGACGCGATGGCTAGCGCGGCCAGGAGCACCGCGAGCACAACGATGGCCAGCTCGTCGGGTGCCGGGATGGTCATCCCGATGCCCACGAAGAACAACGTCACGAAGAAGTCGCGGACGACCGACACCTGGCGCGTGATCTCGATGGCGAACGGCAGACTGGCGATCGTGGTGCCCGCGATCATCGCCCCCATGCCGGCACTCACCGAGAGTCCGGGCGAGATGTCGAACGTCCGCGAGAGGGCTTCGTCGATGTTGATTCCGGCAATCACGACGCCGAAACACCATGCCAGGGAGGCAACCAGGACGGTGGCAGGTTGCTTCGCCACCCAGGAGAGACCGCGGTTCAGGGCGGTGCGAGCCACGAACGCGGCGACCACTCCGAGGATGGCGATGCCCGCCAGCGATGCGGCGATCGGGCCGATCCGTGGACTATCGAGGTTCGGCTGAAGCGCGAGGACGATGATCGCCCACACGTCCTGGAAGATGAGGAGCGCGATCGCCATGCGTCCGCTGACGGTGTCGAGCGTGAACGACTGCTGGAGCAGGGCGACCACCAGCAGGGTCGACGACGCCGCGATCGCCAGGCCCACATAAAGGGCTCCGTACTGGAAATCGATCACGCCGCTGCCCACCCCGATGAGGAGCAGGCCCTGGGCGGCCAGGAGGCCGAAGAGCACGGTCACCGGGAACTGGAGGATTCCGGACATCAGCACGGTGCGCCCACTCGCTACCAGGGAGCGCAAGTCGATCTCGAGTCCGATTAGAAACAACAGGAGGATGAGCCCGAGTTGGGCGATCGTGTCGATGGCCCCCTCGTCCGAGATCACCCCGCCGACCGGCCCGAGCAACACGCCTGCGAGCAGGAATGCCGCCACGGTCGGGATGCGGATGCGGGTGAACAGGATGGCGAGGAACCCGGCGCCCACCAGGGCGAGTCCGATGTCGAGGATGAGGTCCGGGAGTCCCGGGCCTGCGGCGAGGAATACGGGGGGCATCGGCCGAGACGGTAGCGGCCAGCGTCCGCCGACCCTGCTGACCGAGACCCCTCAGGAACGGGTCCGATGCCCATGGCGCCGAGCCGGATGTCCCCGCAGCCGTCACGACGCGAAAGGAGGAAGGTGCGGGCGGCACCTCCCCCCTCTTCGCGACAAGGCCGCGGCTAGGCGCGGCGAGAGTAACCCGTGATGCCACCGACGATGAAGAGCACCAACGCCACGATTAACAGCCACCGAAGGGCCGCCACGAAGATGCCCACCCCGCCCAATAGCAGCGCGAGAAGCAGAATTGCCACGACCATGCCCATGCCCATCTCCTTTTCAGTCTCGTCCATGCTTACCCGCGGCGCGAGGAGGTGAAACTAACGGTAGAGCTGGACGATCTCGGTCCGCCAGCGATTGGCGTCGGGCTCCGAGATCGGATCGGAGTAATAGACCTCCCAGCACGGTGTCTCTCGGGCGATACCGTGCTCCGCGACCCAGCAATCGACGGCCTCGTGAGCGCGCCCGAGTGACCCATACGGTCCGATATGAAGCGTGGTGGCCGCGGTTCCTCCCGGCAGAGTGCTGCTTTCCACGTCACCCGCTCCCGATGCCTTGGAGGCCACCGGGAACCCGGCCTCGATCTCGAACTCGAGCAACTCGGTGTCGAGGGGCTTGAAGCTGGCGAACGGAGGACCGGCGAAGCGGGCTCCCGTTCGAGCGGCGTGGTCGCCGACCTTGCGGTAGGCGTCGGCGAGCCAGGTTCCGATGTGCTCGGCGCATGCCCGGCCTCTCACCACCAGCGTCGGCTGCTCCTGCAGGGTCCGCGGGACTATGTCGTACATGTCACCTCCGTTCCTGCCGTCATCGTGGGTGATCGGCGGCCGCCGGGGCAGGGCCGAAGGGCGGAACCATCGGGGCCGGGAACAGTGCCGATCCTTGCGTTCGCCCGTGTGCCCGCCCGACTCCGGAGCGCCGCTGCCCCCTATGAAGTGCGTCGCGTGGCGGTCCGAGTTACCTCTGCAAGAAACCGGAAACGGATGCCACGGTATCTCGCAAATAGATCCAATCTGCCTTACGATGTTCCACAGTCTCGAACTGTCGCCTCTGGAAGGAAAACAAACATGCCGATGTCCGATGAACACAAAGCGGCGCTGGCCAAGGGCCGGCGTGAATCACGGGCGATCAAGCAGTATCTCGAGGGTTTGAAGCGCCGTCGACCCGGGCGTCCGGTCACACCAGCGACTCTGCGGAAGCGGATTGGCGACCTCCAAGAGCGGATTGCGGCCGAAGGCGATCCACTGCGGGCGGTCGAATTGCGTCAGGCGCGCATCGAAGCCGAGCAGTCGCTCGCCAAGGCGTCGTCTGCGCCCGAACTCGCCGATCTCGAGAAGGACTTCGTGAAGAACGCCAAGTCGTATTCCAAGCGGAAGGGCATCTCCTATGCCGCCTGGCGCGAAGCCGGGGTCCCCGCCGCCCTCCTCAAGGACGCCGGGATCGGTCGGAGCGGCAAGTAGCCCTCGACAGCCCGACCCCTCGTCGGGCCGTACACTCCCGTTCGGTCGGGCCCGTAGCTCAGTTGGTTAGAGCAGCGGACTCATAATCCGTAGGTCCCAGGTTCGAGTCCTGGCGGGCCCACCCGACGCCCTGAAGCCGGGCAGGATGCCACTCTCCCTGGGAGGCGAGACCACGGGAACCGCACATCCCCTCTCGCCTGTGGCGACGCCTCATGACGAAACAAGCGAGCCCGAAAGGCGGACTCTCAGCAGCGAGATCCGATTTCCCGTGCCGCCACCGTGTCCACCAAGCCAAAGAACTCGGCCGCCGGTGAACCGATCGGCCCTTGGCCGTCGACAATAGAGATGTGATCAGAGCCGAACTCGCGAATGCAGACGATCGCGACCTGCTGTCTCTGATCTCTGAGGGTCGAGACGACGCACTGAGCGAGCTCTATCGCCGACACATGGGGTGGCTCGTTCTGCGGTTGAGCCGGCGCTGCCCGGACAGCTCGCTGATCGATGAGGTCGTCCAGGACACCTTCATGGGGGTGTGGAGGAATGCCCGACAGTTTCGCGGCGATGGCGCGGTGGCAGCGTGGATCTGGGGCATCGGCGTTCGCCGCCTGGTGGACCGCCTTCGCCGAAGCTCGCGGCCAATCGGACTCGAGAACACCATCGCCCCCGAACCCTCCGCCGAGGATCTCGTGCTGCAGGGAGTAGACCACGGGGACATGGCGGCGGCCCTCCGCGCGCTGTCGCCCGAATTGCAGGCTGTCCTGCGTGCAACCGTGCTCGACGGCCTCACAACCCGTGAAGCATCGGTGCTGCTGGGAATCCCACAGGGAACAGTCAAATCGCGACTGCTGCGCGCCCGCCGTCAGCTGAAGGAGGCTCTGGCATGAGCTGGCACATCACGCACGAGATCATGACCGAGTACCGGGACGGACGCCTCGGTGCCGTGACGGCCGACTCAACCGACGCCCATCTCATCGAGTGCCCAGACTGTCGGACTCTCGCGACCAGGGCCGTGGACCCCCTGCGTCGAGAGCGAATCTGGGATGAGATCGTCGACGAGGTCGACCAGCCGGCAGCCAGGTGGCTGGAAAAGGGACTGGGTCGGCTCGGTGTCACCGCGCACGTCGGGCGATTGGTGGCCCTGGCTGCAGTGGTGCGTTCCTCCTGGTTGGCGACGGCAGCTGCCGTCCTCGCGCTCGCCGCGTTCGCCTCGCACTCGCTGGGCACGATCACATTTCTGGTCGTCGCCCCGCTGTTGGTTGTGATCGGCGTCGCCATGTCACTCAGCCCCTCGGGCGCGCCTCTTGAGGAGCTCGAGGTGTCGTCACCCACCGGTCGCCTGCGGCTGGTCGTGGTGAGGTCGTCGACCGTGATCGTGGCCGTGGCGGCGACAGCCGTGGGACCGGCGCTCATGCTCGATGAGATTCACGCCGCGGCGCTGTGGCTGCTCCCCGCGGTCGCGTGCACCCTGCTGACACTGTTCCTATCGACCGTGTCGAAGCCCGTGACCGCGGCCGCCGTCGTGTCCGTTCTGTGGGTTGCGGCCGTCACGGCACTCGAGATGTCCGCCTCCACCCCACTCGTGTCGTTCCAGGGCCCGGCACAAATGGTGTTCTCGGTCCTCGTGTGCGGTCTGCTCGCGGCGATGACTCTGCGTCGAGACCGTTTCGACCAACCGGCCCGAAAGGCGGCGCGATGAGCGGAATAAGGCTGACCGGAGTAAGCAAGCGTTACGGGCGCGTGCAGGCGCTGGATGGGATCGACCTCTCGGCAGAGCGAGGCATCACAGGCTTGCTCGGGCCGAACGGAGCCGGCAAGACGACGCTGCTGAGGGTCCTCGCAACGGTGCAGGCGCCCGACGCAGGATCGGTCGAACTGCTCGGGCATGATCCTGCGGACGCCGAGCAGCGAAGGTCCATCCGACGCCGCCTCGGGTACATGCCCCAAGAGCCGGGCTTCTACGACAACTTTACGGTGTTCGAGTTCGTGGACTATATCGCGATCCTCAAACAGCTGACCGACCGCAGAAAGCGCCACGACGAAGTTCGCGAGGTGCTGGGGTTGGTCGAACTGACCGCAGAAGCACGCCGCAAGGTCCGGGATCTCTCGGGCGGCATGCGACGCCGCCTGGCCCTCGCGCAGGCGCTGCTCGATCGACCCGACCTCCTCCTCCTCGACGAGCCGACATCAGGTCTCGACCCGGCGCAGCGCCTCAGGTTCCGCGAGCTGGTCTCCCAACTCCCCAATCGACCGGTGGTCCTCCTGTCGACCCACCAGACGGAAGACATTGCGGCGGTCTGTGAGCGAGTAGTCGTGATCGCTGCCGGCCGCGTGCAGTTCGATGGCGCTCCCGACGCATTGCGCCAAGTCGCCGTCGGGAGGGTCTGGATCTCGGACAGGCCGAACGCGCAGACGCTCCTCTCGTGGCGCAGCGGCGACGGGACGCTGCGCCATGTCGGCGAGCCGCCGTCTGGTGCCGACCTTGTCGAACCCACGATCGACGACGCATATCTGTTGCTCTCGGGCTCATCTGGAGGTGCGAGTTGAACTCGTCTGCCAATCCGCCCATGGGTCCGGTGGTGACCGCCCTGGCGGTCGCCGAGGGAAGACACCTCTTGGCGAGCCGGGTGTTCTGGTCCGGCCTCGCCATCGCTCTCCTCGGCACCGGGGTGTTCATCCGCTCCGCACTGGCTGAAGAGTCGCCCACCTGGGACGACGATGCGTGGACGATGGGCGTCAGCTTCTTTCTTGCCGCGATATTCGTCATGGTTGCGGTGAACCGGGCCGCGCTGCGGGACCGACGTGAGCACGCCGTCGAACAACACGAAGCACTGCCGGCACCGCGGAGCGCTCGGGTCGCCGGGCTGTTTGCCGGAGCACTCTGGCCCGCGGCGGTGACAAGCGTGCTGGTGGGGGGTGGGGTGCTGTTCGCCGCGACCCGCCTCGACGTGCCCGCGGTCAGCGCACTCTTTGTGATCCACAACGCCGTCCTCGTGCTGATGCTCGGCGCCGTGGGCCTGGTGCTTGCGACGTGGATGCCGAGTCCCTTCGTGGCACCCGTGGTTGCGTTTGCCCTGTTTCTGATCGCACCCGGGGAGACGCCGGCGGCATGGCACGTAATCTGGCCCTTTGCCACCCTCGAGACGTGGGGCCTCGCCGCATGGCACATCGGCTACCTGCTCGCCCTGGCCCTTTTGTTCGCCGCCATCGCCTCCGGCCGCCCCGATTGGCGACGCGGGCAGACCATCGTCGCTCTGATGTCGGGGGTCGCAGTGGTCGTCAGTCTCACCGTCCTCATCAGCGGGGTGTGCCCTCCCCGGGGACCGTGCTTGCTGTGACTCCGCTGCGCTACACACGAATGGCCGTGCCCTGGCACCCCCTCGCGATCGCATTGATGGTCGGGGCGGTTCCGGCCGTTGCCGGCCGTGGCGAGAGTGTCGCGTTCCCGACAGCGCTGCTTGCCGCGGCGGCTGCGTTCGCCATTGACGACCCGTCGCACGAGACACTGGCGACGTCACCGACATCGCTCCTCCGACGTCGACTCCACCGCCTCACGGTCGTGGCCCCGATGACGGTGCTTGGTTGGGCGGCCCTCGTGCTGATCCCGGTGGCGGGGGGAATTCAGGAGACTGTCACGCTCGTAGCCATGTTCGCCGGGCTCTTTGCTCTCAGTGTCGGCTTTGCCTCGACGATTGCCAGCCGTAACCGAGGGCGGGGTGGCGCACTCGGGAGCTCTGCACTGTTGTCGGCTCTGATCGTGTCCTCGATCTTCCCGCCGAGCTGGCGTCCCCTCCCGATGGGGGACGTGCCCGGGGGTTGGGGAGCACTGCAGACGCGGTGGTCACTCTCCGCCATGGCAGGCATGGTCATCTTCCTGGTGGCCTCACGCGACCCGGCCGCCCGTCGCGTCTGGCAACGGCCGTGAACCGCCGCTCCCGGCCCCTTGCGGCACTGCTCACCCTGGCGCTCGTGGCTGCGGCGTGCACCACGCGCTCCACGACGCCGGGGTACGGCAACGAGTGCGCCGGGTTCCATCCGGACCCAGAGAATCCCTTCTTCGGGGACAGCCCGACCTACCACGACGCCACACCGATGGCGTGGGGCACATCGAATCCGGCAACGGTGGGCATCGACGCCGCGATCCTGGAGACCGCGGCCGAGAACGTCGCCCTCTCGCCAGATGCGGCGAGCCTCTTGGTTGTGCGCCACGGCAGGTTGGTGTTCGAGCGTTACTTCAACGGCTTCGAAGCCTCTGACGCGAACCACCTCTACTCGCTGACGAAGTCGATCACATCCGTTCTGACGGGAATCGCGATCGACGAGGGCCGACTCTTAATCGATACGCGGATCGATGAGTTGCTGCCTGCAGGACTGGTTGTCGCCAATGGAGACCTCACGGTGCGCGATCTCCTCACGATGTCTGGCGGGCTCGAAGTTCCCAAACCCGATGGGAACTACGAGTGGGAGCCCAGCAACGTGCCGGGCGAGCCCTCGCTGATCCGTGCCATATTGTCGAGCTCCAGGGTCGCAGAGCCCGGCACGGAGTTCTCCTACGACACCGGATTGACGCAGGTGCTGGCCGCGGTGGTTGCCGAGGCCGCCGGGATGTCGCTGTGCGAGTACGCCGCCGACCGGCTTCTGGGGCCCCTCGGCATTGACGTGGAAGGCTGGTGGATCGAGCCCGGTGGGTACTTCTCGGGGGGCATCGGCATGTTCCTCACTCCGCGAGAGATCGCCCGCTTCGGTCAACTCGTGCTGGACCGAGGGGCTCATGGCTACCGACGGCTCGTGTCCGAGGACTGGGTCGACGAGTCCTTGTCCGAGCGCTGGGACCTGGGGTGCCTGCGCCAACCGAATATCCCCAGGAGCTACGGGTATCTGTGGTGGGGACCGACCATCCTGGGCCACGAGGTGTGGATCGCCTCCGGATTCGGCGGACAGGACGTGGCAATCGTCTCCGACCTCGACCTGGTGGTCGTGATGACGCACGACGTGACCGGGGACGTGACCCCGCGGGTCAACATGCCCGCACTGCTCTACGAGCTCGTGATCGGCGCTGTCGATGGTGGGGAGACCCCGGGTCCCAGCTCGGAATGCAAGCCGACCTCGCTCCAGCTGGCGACCGTGGCAGCAGACGGGACCGGATCCAGCTCGCTCGTCGATGGATGGCCGGACGCAGCAGGTGCGTTCTCGCCGGATGGAAAGCACCTCGCCTTCAGCAGGAACTACCTCGGGTTGTGGGAGCTGTTCATCGTCGATGTCCAGAGCAGGGAGGTACGCCGGGTCACACACGACAACGTGCCGGACGTCATGCCCTCGTGGTCGCCGGACGGAAGCACGATCGCCTTCGCCCGTGGTGAGCCCGCCGACACCGATATCTATGTCGTTAACCCCAATGGGTCAGCCCTGTCCCGGCTCACGGACCTCGACGGTTATGAGCAATCACCGACATGGTCCCCGGACGGCACTCGAATCGCCTTCGTCTCTGGAGACGACGACGTGAACGGTTGGGGGCACCCGGGCCGGCTGTGGGTGATCGACTCGGACGGATTCAACCTCGAGCCGTTGCTCGAGCGGGATGTCTCCAACCCGACGTGGTCCCCCGACGGGAGCCGCATCGCATTCGACAGCCTTGGTGGGGGCCACCGGATCGGGGTGCTCGACCTCGCCTCCGGGGTCGTCTCGGACCTCGGGGAGGGCTTCTCCCCAAGGTGGTCACCGGACGGTGACCGGATCGCGTTCGGCGTCCTGGACGGTGCGGGCGGGAGCGACGTGTTCACCATGGCTGCCGATGGATCGGACCGGCTGCGACTGACCAACGATCCCGCCTTCGACGGGTTGCCGTACTGGTCGGTGGACGGACGAACGATCTTCTACTGGACGGTTCTTCCGGCGCGGGAGACGTACCGGTAGGGCCCTGCATCGCATTCACAGGGCGGTCAAGTACCTAGAGGGGTGGAGGCCTGAGGATTGATCGTTGCAGACCCGCGCTCATTGTGAGCCCAGGAAGTCGATCAGCTCCGTAATCTCGCCGTTGCATTGGTTCGTGTTCCATCCTGTTAGGCCCACAACGGTTACTCGAACCGTGAAGTCGCGTTCTGACCTCTGGGAATGCGCCGTGGCGATCGGCGCGTCCTGTTAGGTACCCTCTCGTCGTTGGCCGCGCGTTCTAGGGACGGCGTGCGGCCGCGGCGTGGAACCAGAGCCTCAGTCCGTTGCGTCTCTGCGAAGAGGACGCCTGACTCGAGGGGCAGGTGCCAGGTATACGGACACGTGCACGGCTACGGGGGAGGGTGCCCATGAGTCGGAATCTGCCCGGTCGAGCCACCCAAGTTGCACTCGTAGTTGCATCATTGGCAATGAACGCCTGCCTAGGCAGTGAGGAGGGTGACGGTGCCTTTGAAGCCGACGGGACGAACATTGCAGCGGAACCCACATCTCTTAGTGAGCTCGGAGGTGTAGGTGGCGCAACATACTTGGACAGCTCAGCCGAGGAGATCGCTTCGTTAGCTCATGTCGCCATCGAAGCTGAGGTTCTGGACGTCCAGAAGTCGCATCTGAACACCGCGGACCGCCTATTCCCAACCGGTGCGGAGATAGATGCCAACGGACTCTCCAATCTGGAGGTGCTGACCGATGTGGTAGTCCGCGTTGTCAGGACCGTTGCCGCCACGGGGCCAGAGTACGACTACGCCGCAGGCACCTTATTGACCATCACCGTCGGAGGCGGTTCCTTCGAGACAATGCTGGACCTCGAACAGGCGACCGCGATCGGAATGACCGAAGTCGTTGACAACGACTTCCCTGAGCACGTCGAAGGAGATGGCCTCCTGCCTGACGACGAAGCAGAGAGGCCTGTCGCTGGCGCCGCCTTCTTCAGATACGGACGCTCCCCCGGGGTGATACTCGCTGAGGGCGACCGGATCGTCGTGTTTCTCCTAGAGCACAACATCCGAGTTTTTAGAGGGGACGTTCCGATGCTCACTTTGCTCTCACCGGTGCATCTACAGGGTGTCTTCCGGGACGCAGGCGACGGGATCTGGAGGGATACGCGAGGAGATGAGGCGGATCTCGGGGCGCTTGCGGTTCTGGTCGAACAGCCGCGTTGAACCATCGACGCCGAGGCCGCTCGAGCTCGCTTGGCGACCCCTGAGTTTGACCAGCATCACGGTACGCCTACCTGGGATTCCCGGATCCCGCTCACGACAGCCACACCGCCCACGTATCCACAGGACACGAATTTGCGGCCGCGGCGAACGAGTCCGGCCCCCTGAGGAGGGCATCAACGGGCTCCCATCGGCGCACACGAGGCTCAGGTGCAACGGTCACGTCAAGGTAAGGGTCTCGCCTGGTTTCTCTACAGAACCGCAGGACGTTTCACATTCTGTCCGGTCAGGCCCACTCCTGAATCGGCTGGGCTTCGTGTCCGCCACCAACTTCGGCGACGGAGCCTTCCTACCCACCCCCGGTAGCCCGGCTGCTTACCTGTCACCTACTGCACGATTCAGAGACGGGGGGAGGATCGGGTGGCGGCGCGAAGGATGTGCCGTCAGGGCTCAGTGGGCTGCCCATCACCGTCGTCAGCGACGCCCAGATGATTGGGTGGGCGAGGTTGTAGTTGACGATCACGCGACCTCGAGCCCACCACATCAGCCTGCCGTAGATGAGGTCGATGGTGACGTTCTCAGGGTTCCCGTCGGGCCGGATCGTGGCAGCATCAGACTGGGCAAGGGCAGAGGTCTCGTATACGAACAGAGATGCCTCGTGATCTCCGATGCAGAGGATCCGCACCTCGATGGCTCGCTGCATGTAACCAATCCGGGCGTAGGGCGAGTCGACAACTACCGCGTCGAGCCCTTGGTGTTGCAGCTCGGCGACCAGCTCGTCAGGGCCGAACTCAACGGTCCCTGAATCGTGTCCCGGCTCTATGGTCGCCATGTAGACCCGATGAGGCGTCGGCGAGTCAACCGCTTCCGCAACGAGCAGCAACCCGGCGACGCTGACAGGGTCGACCCTGAAGCACACAAACCCTTCGAGCGTCGCGTCGGACGCTATGGCCTGGTCAACCGAGAGCACGTCGGGACAGCCCGCCCTCACCGGAGCAAGTGTCTCACCAGTCTCTGTACGGGCACTCAGCGACACACCTGATGCGATCGTGGTGGATCCGTCCCGATAGTTGCCTGCTGTCACCTTGACACCGAACAGCTCCGAACCGCTCGGAGTGCTGCCGACGACGCGCAGGTTCCAACCCCCGACAAGCATCCTTTCACCAACCGGCGTCGGGTTTTCGGGGCTGTCACCCACGGACGACTGTCCCACCACTGCGGTCGTTGCCACCGGCGTATCCGATCCGACAGACCGAAAGAGCCATGCCGTGCCACCCACGAGAACCAGGACCGCGCCTGCCGCGACCAGAGCCGTGACCCAGCTATGACGTATGTTTCCAACGTATACGCGTGCACGTCGGGGTTTGTTGTTCTTCATCCCTCGATCGGGTTGGGTATTTCTACTGCCGGGCACTGTGACGACCTTCTATCGGACGCGGAGTCGCTCTGGCATTCAGAGGTCAACACAACGGGACTCACGGCGACGTTCAGTGGCACACCGGGCCTCAGTCTTATCACCGTGCCTTCCATTCTGGCTCCTCTAGCGCCACCGAGGTAAACAAGCGATGGGTCGAGGGGGTCGGGACTCCGGTCGTGGGGCAGTCGCTGTGCACGAACGGCATATCTAGGTTCAAGACGTGTCAGGAAGTGCGCAGACTCAACGTCTGCTACGACGGTAGATGCAATCTCGTGCGGATGGGCTCGAGAGCGACGAGCATCAGATGATCATGGGAACGGCCGGAGGACCCCTGTACAGCGGCTGTTAGGAAGGAGACTCACAATGCGAAGGGCTCTCAGGAATGCAGCCGTCCTCGTCGTGCTCGCTGCCGCGATCGGGGTTTCGGCGATGGCCGTCGCCATGCAGAATCCGTTCGTCGATCTTGACACGGTTCTTCCGGCGGACGCCCAAACGTCGTTAGATGATCGGGGCTCCGCCGACGATCCGGGCAACGAGGGGGAGATGTCTGTCGTAGATCTCTCGGAGGCCCTGACTAGGCCTCCGAGCTTGGAAGAGGTGGCCGGTCTGCCGCCCTATGAGTGGCCTTGGTTCGCGCAAGGGGTGCAGACGCCAGCCGACGCTGTGGCTGATGCCCCCGACCTGATCGCGGCCATGGCGCAGATAGTGGGCTTCGAATCGTACAAGGTCCTGTCAGCCGAGCGGATCGTGTATCCAGGCGGTCCAGATTTGGAGTGGCGACGCGCTTGGTTGCGTGTGAACGACAACGAGCTACTCCGGGTGGGCACCCAGATACTCACTGACGATACGATCATCCCGCTCGACTACGCCAATGTCGTTGACTACGCCGGCGGAACGGCTCAGTACAGGGTTGAAGAACGGCGGATCAACCTCGTTCTTGCCGTCGGAAGCCGGCTGGTAACCGTCGATACGGTTTTGATCACCGGAGCCGAGGGACCGCTTAGCCTCACCTCGGACGAGCTACTCCGTATAGCTAAGGGGATCATCGACAACATATAGCGCATGCCGAGCGAGCGGGCGCGGGAAGGGACTCGGCGGAGCGCCGGCCGAGGACGGCGTTCAGTCGTGGACTCAGCGAAACTCATCGAGTGAAAGTTCTGACCAGGCTGAGAGAGCTCGATCCAGCACTCAGAGCGAGCCCAGGAAGTCCAGCAACTCCGTAATCTCGCCGTTGTCTTGGTTCGCGTTCCATCCTGTTAGGCCCACTGCAATTGTCTCGAACCTCGAATCACCTTGCTTCTCAGTGGTGGTCGAGCACTCTGGCGCGAGTGTCCTGCTGGGTACCCATCAGGACATGTTCGAACCGCCGTCTCTGTCTTCCACATGGAGTCGTCGGATTCTCTTGACCTTGAAGTGACTTTAAGGTTTAGTCTGAGGGTATGAAACAGCATGGACGGCGTGATGCGCATCGGTGAAGTGTCGGACGCGACTGGGCTCGAGGCGTCGGCGATCCGCTTCTACGAGCGGCAAGGGGTGCTTCCCGCACCTGATCGGACCGATTCGGGGTATCGCGACTATTCCGAGGCGAACCTTGAATTGGTTCGCTTTGTGAAGCGGGCGCGAAGTCTGGGGTTTCCGCTCGATGACATTCGAGAGATCGTCGAGCTGCGGCTTACCGGTCGCGCGCCGTGTGACGCGGTACGGGCGGTAATCGCGCGCGAGGCGTCGCTCATCGAAAGCCGAATTCAGGATCTTCAACTGCTCCAAGGGGAACTGAAGCATCTGCGGAGGCTGGCGGACGAGGTCGCTGACGACTGGCCGCGCGGGGACTGCGTGTGTCACATCGTTCAATCCGGGTTCGAGACCAAGGTCGAGGGAACGAGCCGCGAGGCCACATCATGAGCGACCGGGTGTCTCTCAGCATCGGGGGAATGCACTGTGACCACTGCGAGGTCACAGTCGGCGAAGCACTGGAGCGAGCCGGGCTCGTGAACGTGAGCGTGGACTGGCGACGAGGAACTGCAGCCGGCATCCCTACACCGTCATTCTCTAAGCAGGCAGCAGCAGACGAAGTCGCCGCGATCGGCTACAACGTGGCTGAAGACACCGAGCCCGAGGGGGTCTCCGGTGCCGAATCCTCCGACTATGACCTGGTGGTGATCGGTTCGGGATCGTCTGCATTCGCGGCTGCGATCAAGGCTCGCGACCTCGGTGCCTCGGTTGCGCTCGTCGAACGCGACACGATCGGTGGCACGTGCGTGAACATTGGCTGCGTCCCCTCCAAGGCCTTATTGCGTGCCGCCGAGAGCTACTGGCGGGCCGGACACTCGCCGTTCGCGGGCATAGACACTTCAGCAGATGAAGTCGACCTTCAGGCGCTCGTGGCCCAGAAGGACGAAGTGGTGGCGGCGCTACGCAAGGAGAAGTACGAGGATCTGCTCGACCACTACGGAATCGACCTTGTCGAAGGGAATGCGCGGTTCATCGACGAGGACACCGTCGACGTCGGGGGCCGGACCCTGACCGCTGGTCGCTTTCTCATAGCGACTGGTGCCGCACCGTGGGTCCCGCCGATCGACGGCCTCTCCGACGTCGGCTACCTCACATCGACGACGGCCCTGGAGCAGCAGACACTGCCAGCCGAGCTGATCGTGGTCGGCGCCAACGCGATCGGCCTCGAGCTCGGACAACTCTTCCTTCATCTCGGTTCTCACGTCACCTTCGTGGAGGCTCTGGACCGGGTCGCCCCCTTCGAGGAACCGGAGATCTCAGAGGCGATCTCCCAACGTCTCCGAGACATCGGAGCCACAGTCATCACCGGCGCCGAGGCCACCAAGGCGGGCTCGGACGCGTCGCGTAAATGGCTGGAGGTCAAGACCACCGAGGGACCTGTCCGGCTCGAAGCCGATGAGATCCTCATGGCCACCGGCCGCCGAGCCCGAACCGAGGGTCTTGGACTCGAGGCGGCCGCGGTCGAGGTCGACGATCGGGGCCGGGTGATCGTCGACGCGACCCTCCAGACCAGCAACGAACGGGTCTATGCGGCCGGCGACGTCACCAACCACCCACAGTTCGTCTATGTGGCCGCACTCGGCGGCGGCATCGCAGCAGAGAACGCACTTCGGGGTAGCAGCCGCAAGATCGACTTCACCACGATGCCCCGTGTCACGTTCACCACGCCACAGATCGCATCTGTCGGCCTCACCGAGGCCGACGCGCGTGAATCCGGCAAGAAGGTGATCACTTCGGTCTTACCCCTCGACCTAGTGCCGCGAGCGATCGTCGACCACGACACCCACGGTCTAATCAAGCTGGTCGCAGACGAGACCAGCGGACGCCTGCTCGGGGCCCACATCATCGGCGACGGCGCCGGAGACGTGATCCAGGCCGCAGTCATGGCGCTCAAGTACCGGGCCACCGTCGATGAGATCGCCGAGACCTACCACCCATACCTGACAATGGCAGAAGCCCTCAAGCCTGCGGCCCAAGGCTTCCGCAAAGACATCAAGATGCTGAGTTGCTGCGCGGCATGACCACCACGGATCGCCAGCTCGTTCGACGCGCCCGGGCCCGCTACCTGATCATTGCCCTAGGCCTGATGATTGTCGGCTTCTTCGGCTATCTGGGCTTTCGTGTAATCGCCACCGGAGGGGTATCGGCAGGTTCCGTCGGGCTGGGGGCGGCCACGGGGTTCGCAGCCTTCTTCTCGCCGTGCTCATTCCCACTTCTGCTCACCTTCTTGACCAAGCGGTCGGGCGAGTCGGCCCCCGAGAGCGTCGCCAGCGCCGCCCGCGTGGCGATCGGCGTCGCCGTGCTTCTCGCCATCATCGCCACCGGGGTTGTGTTCCTCGGCGAGGCCGTCGCCAAGGTGGTCGCCTTCGACCAACCCGCCGGACGGACATTCCGCGCACTGGTGGGAGTCGTGTTGGTTGTCTTTGGTCTGCACCAGGCGCACTTGATGCGAACCCGCTTCAGGATGTTCGACAAGGTTGCCTCCGTCGCCGCGGCGGCCTTCGAACCCAGATCGAAGCGCCGCTGGGTCAGCGATGTCACCTACGGTTTCGGGTACCTGCTGGCCGGATTCGGCTGCACCGGCGCCCTTCTCGCTGGTCTCGCCACCCAGTCCGTGACGGTGGGGACAGCAACCACGCTGTGGTCCTTCGCCGCTGCCATTGGCGTGTTCACCCTCCTGATCGCCTCGGCGTCGATCGGAGTGAGCGTTGCAGCGGGGGATTCGTTGCAGGCGCTGCGGATGGTCGGATCGACGGTCAGGAAGTGGAGCGGCTATGTGCTGATCGCACTCGGCGCGTGGTTCTTCTTCCTGGCAGCCCTGCCGTCACCGCTTCTCTAGGCCGGCGCTCCACGCGCCGGACAGGAGCTCGGCGATAGGGTTCGCGTTCCATCCTGTTAGGCCCACAAAGCGTTGTCGAGTTCACAACGACGAGGCTGCCGTTCTGCTCACGACCACGACTGTGGGGGAGACGCCAATTGTGTGGCTCTGAGCAGGCATTCACCTAGCAGACCTTTACCCTGGATTCGGCTCACGACCCGAGGGAGTGGTACGGGTGGTGGGTTCACCCCGCTGGCCGTGAGGCATACATGATAACGGCTACTCCGAGGAGGCAGACGGCTGCTCCGATGATGTCGTAGCGGTCGGGTCGGAACCCGTCGAAGACGAATCCCCAAGCGAGGCTACCCGCAACGAAGACTCCGCCGTAGGCGGCGAGGATGCGTCCGAAATGGGGGCTCGGTTGGAAGGTGGCAAAGAACCCGTAGAGGCCGAGGGCGATCACTCCCGCGCCGATGAACGCGAGCCCTCGCTTCTCCCTGAAGCCTTGCCAGACGAGCCAGGCGCCGCCGATCTCGGCGATGGCGGCGAGGACGAACAGTCCGATCGATCTCAGGATGGACATAAATCACGGGACCCTGTCAGCCGGCTGACCGTGGGGCGTATCTTATGAGTATTGGCTCCTCAGCTCGGACCGGGGCGTTGAACTTCTTGTGGCCAGCAGCACGAGAAGCGCAGAAAGCTGCATTACCAGACAAGCGACTATCAAACCCGTTGGCGTTCTCCCGTACAGGTAGCCCAGCACAGTGCTACCGACGAACCAGGCCCCGCCATAGGCCGCTGCAAAGACGCCGTAGGCACTCGCTCGTCTTGCTGCGGGCACCAGATCGGCCACACCGGCACGTAGCGTGCTCTCTTGCACCCCCATCGCCATTCCCCAGACCACAACACCGAAGATGGCGACTGTGGCGGTACCGCTGAAGGCCAGCATGGTGCCCAGCCCTGCCAGGAAGGGCAGAACAGTCAGGACCCGGAAGCCATACCGATCATACATGTGTCCGGTGATAAGAGCAGCCAGAGCGTCTGTTCCCATTGCCAGCGCGTAGATCAAGGGCACCGCGGCCGCAGGCACCAGTTCCCGAGATGACAGGTGGTACCCGATCAGGCCGAAGGTCGCGTACCCGGCCATGGTCAGGCTGGTGAACACCGCATAGCGCCAAAAGGCAGGCGGTAGCTTCGCCGCTGGGGCATCGCCTGCCTGGATGTCGGCAGTACGCTCTTCGTAGACGGCCGGGTTGGGGACTCTGCGCGCCAGCCAGACAAGGATGACGACGGCCATCAATCCCGGGACTGCGAGTACTCCGAAGCCCAAGCGGTAGCCGCCCGTTGCGGCCAGAGCGGCAGCTACCACTAGGGGGCCGATGAAGGCGCCCGCCTGATCCAGTGCCTCGTGAACTGCAAACGCCTTCCCCCGACCAGTGCTGCTTCCGGCGTTGGCGATCAGAGCATCCTTGGCCGGGCTGCGGACCGCCTTGCCGACGCGCTCCATAATGATCAGGGCTGACGCACCAAACAGACCAACCGGTAAGGCCAGGGCAGGCACAGCGACGACGGTGATTACGTAGCCAGCAATCACCCAAGCCCAGTACCGCCGGGACCGATCGGCAGCCGGACCACTGACCACGCGGAGAATCAGAGCCGTTGCCTCGCCAGCCCCCGTGATAGCGCCAATCATCAGCGCCGATGCTCCCAGCGAGCCAAGGAACGGCCCGGCGACAGAGCGGGCACCCTCATAGACAACGTCCACCAGCAGACTGACGACGCCGAAGGTGACCACAAACCGCCAGGGTGACAAGCGAGGCCGCTCGGGTTCTGGCCGCGTACTCACTCTGCCTACCTGCGCAACTCCCCCTACCGGTCGGCCGGGCGGGCGGGCCCTTCCGCTCGATACACACGGACTGTGACAGGCTGGGTGGTGATCAGACCGTCACCGATCATCGCGTCGAGCACTGGGAGGATTTGCTCGATCTTGTCGGTGCGTGAGACGCACTCGATGAGGATGGGTAGGTCCTCCGACAGCCGTAGCACCGAGGAGGTGTGGAGCCGGCTCGACTTGCCGAACCCCTCGATGCCCTTGAGTACCGTGGCGCCAGCCAGGTCGTTCGCTCGCAGAGTCTCGACTATGGCTTGGTACAAGGGGCGACCCTCATGGCGGTCGTCCTCGCCGATGAAGATTCGCAGCAGTGACCGCTCGTCGTCGGAGCCGGGGACCGACCGTTCCGCATCGATGGGAGTATCCATTGGCCATCCTTCCCGAGTCGTCTCAGTCTGCCATCACATAGCCAAGTACGCAGAGTCCTATCCCAGCCACCAGCATCCCCGCCAGGTTGAGTGCCGCCCTCACCCTTTCCCCCGTCTGGAGCATGGCGAGGCTCTCAGTACTCCAGGTGGAGAACGTGGTGAACCCAGCGGCGAAGCCAAGGAGAGACACCCTGGCGATGCTCCCTGCTGGGGTAGCCGCCAGGATGAACCCCGCCAGCAAGCTCCCGGAGAGATTCACCGCAAGGGTGCCCACCGGGAAGCGTCCTGAGGTGCTCCGCTGGACCATCCCGCCAATCCAGTAGCGCCCGGCAGCCCCGACCCCTCCGGCCACCACCACCGCGAGTTCCGTCATCGCCCCTCCCCGAGGCGGTAACCGACGCCCGCCACCACCAACCCGGCCAACGCCGACACCACCACGTAGCACCCGGCCGCCACGACGCGCCCTGCTTCGAGGAGAGCGACCGCCTCGACACCCAGCGCCGAGAACGTGGTGAATGAACCGAGCACACCGATCGCCCAGAAGCCTAAGGACCACCACGGTGACGCAGACCGAGCACGTCGAGCCAGGTACCAGCCGAGCACACCCGCACCCACCACATTCACCGCCAGAGTGGCGACAGGCCATCCTCCGGGTTCCCACCCGAGCGCCGCCTCGACCCCGAGCCGCGCTGCCGAGCCCACTAGCCCCCCGGCCAGCACCGCGAGAACCCTCTCTAGCGATGCGGGACGACTCCGAGCAACCAACGGTATGGCTCCTCCTTGATGCAGTAGGAGCCATCAGCCAAATTCGGCAGTTTCGGCGAGCTCCATCGCCGTCAGTCTCACGATGGTAACGCTCTCGTACTCGCCATGGGCGAGGCGTCCGCTGGTTGAATTCGCCGTACCCGGCGGGCCGGCCCCCTCCAAGAGCGCCTGCCTGCGGCGCATCCCGAAGAAGTTGCGGGACCAGGTAGCTAGTCGGCCAGTCCCTCAGTGCTTCAGACCTCCCGAGGTGGTCTTACAGCTTTTGGAGCAGGACGACGCATTGGTTCGCGTTCCATCCTGTTAGGCCCACTGTGTTCATGCCTCTGCGGCCCACCTTTGCCAGCGCCTCGCCGGCATCCATCGTCAGCGTCACTGCTCGTCTACGAGGCGTGCAGGTGGGTGGCGAGGAACTCCGCCTGGACCGTGCTCGCCTCGGTGAACAATGGGCTCGGGTGGTAGAGGAGACCGAAGTGCCCGCCATCGATCTCGTGCCATTGCTTCTTCCCGGAGAGCAGGTCGAAGGCACCGCGGCTCACCGCCGGGTTGGCGTGGACCATCTCGTCGCCCGGGGCGACCATTATCAATGAAGGGGCCGTCACGAACGGGGTGCACAGGTAGGGACTGAAAGGGGTGGTGGTGGACGGGACCACGCTCGTCACCTCGTTGCGCCACCCGCTGCCATGCCGGCCCCCGTGCTCCACGAACCAGCGGAACGCCTGGATCGGCTTCAACAAGGACGGGGCCCCCAGCTGGTCGGCCGACACCACCGGCATCGGGCCGACCCGGTCCTCGGGCCCACCCGAGACATCACCCGCCGCAAAGGTCTCGCCGAGGACGGCAAAGACCTCGGCGGTGGGATCGGTGTCGGGCACGGTGGCGCCGAAGACGGGGCATTGCGCCACCACCGCCTTCACCCGGGCGTCGCAGGCCGCCACCAGAAACACCTCGCCTCCCGAATAGGAGTCGCCCCACACCGCGATCCTCTCCGGGTCGTGGTCGTCGAGGGTGGTGGCAAAGGTGATGGCGTCGCGGTATCCGCGGCTTTGCACCCAGGGGTTGATCTCCTGGCGGGGCTCGCCGCCACTGATGCCCATGTTGCGGTGGTCGTACAGCAGGGCTGAGATCCCCGCCGCGGCCAAGACCTCCGCATAGCGGTCGGTGACCATCGGGATGGTGGCCGAGGTGCCATGAGTCATGACGACCAGCGGGAACGGTGGCTCTCCCCGCTGTGCCGGGAATAGGAACCCGCGCAGGGTGGCGCCCTCCGAATCGAACTCCACGGGCACCCTGGGCGGCGGGCCGTCGGCTGCCCTCACCCGAGGCGCGCCCTGATCCGATCCAGCCGGGTGCCCTCGAAGAAGGCGTTGTCCTGGTAACACCAGATCCACTGCTCGTCCATGCGCAGCGAGCGCATGACGGCGTGGCCGGTCGCCTCGGCATGGGCCGCCATGTGGCGGTTCACCGAGGTGTCGCAGCAGCCCACGAAGCCGCACACCAGGCACATGCGAAGCGCCGGCCACGCGGCACCCGTGGCGATGCACTGCTCACACTCTGCGGCGTCGGTGTCGGTCACCCGCACCTCGTCGAGATGGGGGCAGTCCCGGTCCGTCGTCGAGCCGGTGATCGCCACCTTCATCAAGAAGTCGGGGATGCGCGACGGATGACGGCTGGGGAGATGCATCGCGTCGGGAGGGTTGACCAGCCCCAGTCGGCGAAGCAGCCCCAGCGCCTCGGACATCGACACATCGGGGAGGGCGAAGGCGAACCGTTCACCCACCGGGTGGATCAGCACCCGCGTGGTCCAGTCGATCCGGTCCCCGCTCGGAGGCGCCCCCCACAGCGGTCCGCTCATCGTCCCCGTCAGCCGCATCGTCGCCTCCAGATCCTTTCCCGAAGGCGCCACCTGCGCCAGCACGATGGACAGGTCGGGGAGGGCGGCGGCGAGGTCGGTGAGCAGTGGGGCGATGCGGGCCGCCGCGGTGGGCTCACCGGGAGCGGGCTCGTGGCCGTAGAAGCGGTCGGCGAGGAAGGCGACGATCCCGGGGGCGTCGCCGGCGGCGAGGCGGGAGGAGAAGTCGTCGAACCGGGCTCGTGTCTTCCGGTCGATCACGCCGGTTCACCTCGGAATGGGGCGCGCCAGTCGGGTGCTTCGAACGGGGCGGCGAAGTACGCTCGCTCGTGCGTGATCGACCCGTCGGCGACCCGATAGATGAAGACCCCGCTCCACGGGACGCCGTCTCCGTAGTCGGCCTCGACCTCGACTACCACGGTGTCAACGGCTCGATGGATCCGTGTGGGCTGGAACCGGGGCGGCGCGGGGAAGGCCTTCACCAGCCCGAGGATGTTGGTTTTGCCGGCGATGCGCTCACCCGACTGCGGGTACTCGACGACGGCATCGGATGCGTAGGCGGCTAGGAAGTCGTCCCAGCGGCGATCATTGAACGCCTCAAGAGCGGCGGTCACCGCAGCGGCGGAAGTGTCGGCGACGGTCGCGTCGTCCTCGGTGGATGATGTCATGGGATCGGCCCTCCGGCTCGCCGGTCGGGTCTCAGTATGGCTCATCGAACCGGGCGACCACCCGGGCGCAGCCGCCAGGGCAGTTCGGGGCTGCCCTGGCGGGGCGGATCGAGACGACGTCGTCGATATCAGGGGAGCGTTTCGCGCCGTTGGCATCGGTTCGCGTTCGAGTCCTGCCGGGCCCACCCGGTTGATGGCTCTTCGGCTGACGCCTCGTCGCGGTGTCGGCCGGGTCCCTGCCCAGCCGACCGTGGGCCTGAGGGGTCCATGCGGTTCGCCCGCCGTGGCCGTGAGAACGCAGGTTCACGTTGTGTGCTGTGAGGCCAGGGTCGCGGACCCAGGGGACTGCTGGAGAGGCACCGAGGTCGGCTACCATAAATGCCAACAAGTGTGCGCATCGGCGTACGGCGCCGGCCCCGCCCTTGTTCCGTTTGGCGGGGTCTCCGCAGGATCCATGCGTCGGTCGCTGCGGGTTCCGGAAACGCGTCGCTTCGGACGGTTCAGGCTTCGGAAGGAGCTGACATGTCCAACTATCGCCTGGGTCACCCCGGCAGGGAGATCCGATGAAGAACGACACCACCCGTATCGTCGATGGCAACCGACAGCGGTGCATGGTCTGTGGGCATCCTCGCAAGGAGCACCACGAGAACGACTGCAGTGTTCCCAAGTGCCCATGCAACGCCTACACGGTACGCGCCGCCAAGGGGCAAGCGGCCTCCTCGTGACCTCGAACCCGGCCGAGCCCACCGAGGACGAGCGCCGCAAGAGTGATTCTGCCGATGCCGAACGGCTTCGGATCCAGGAAAGCGCCGCGGCCGAGCACGTCCGCAAAGAGTCGAACGCCGAGGCCGAGCGGGTGCGCCTCAAGGATCACGACGAGGCCGAGGTCCGCCGGCGACAGGACCAGTAGGGCCGGCACGAGGCTTCCCACCTCCGCCGGCTCTCGCGACCAGTTCTTCGGTGTCAGACCTCAGATCGCCTTGACGGCTGGCGCTCGAAATCCCTTGGCGATGAGCCAGAGCGGGAGGACGACGAACTCGAAGATTCCGCCAGGGCTCAGCATCACCAGCCCTGCTCCTCCGTTCAGGTCGATCGCGCCGGCGAGATCCAGCGACACACCGAGCAGGAGCATGGCGTATCCGACGACACCGAGCACAGCAATCGGCCGGGGCACAACCCGCGACACGAAGAGCAGGTAGCCCAGGATCAGGCCACCGATACCGGTGGGGATGTAGACCCAGAGCAGATGATTCGGGAATTCCTTCAGCTGGCTGAGGAGATACACGCCGAGGACCACCGTGACGGTCAGCTCGGCGACCCGCATCGCCGGGTACCACGCCGCCACCGTTTGATTCACCGGCTTGAGCACCCGGTACATCAGGAAACCGATCGCCACGATTGCGGCCCCTGCTGCCAACTCGAATAGGACACCAATGGTTAGGGTCGTCCTTCCGGTCTCCCCGTCCAGGAACTTCTGGACGAGTGAGCTACCGATCAGGAATGTGACCATCTGGACAAAGAAGAGAATCCCGACTGTGACCGCGATTCTTCGATTCGACATCTGACACCTTCGATCGTGAGGGCTTCGGATCTGCGTGCGTGGTAGGCGAACGGAGGTGTGTGGCCCGCGCCGCCTACGGCTCCGGGCGTAGCCATCGATTCCCCGCCAAGGTTCAACCGCGTTCGCGGTTCCGGGTCGCTGGGCACATGAGGTCGGTCGCCTACCGACGGGCGCTGCCGGGATCGAAGGCGGCGGGCGGTCGCCACCATAGGGCATCCGCGGACTGGCCGGGCCGGTTCAGCAATGCTTGAGGCGAGCACGATCTCTGATTGGTTGCGGCATCCGGCGGGGTATGGAGAAGGCATATGCCCCGGACATCGATCGTTGTCGCTCCATGGAGGTTTGCATCGTGGCTTCGGATAGAGAAACGGCAAAGGACGAGCACCCAGACCAGACAGGCGGAGGTTCGCCCACGTCGCACTACGTGCGGTTCGGGTCGATGATCGTCACCGCGATGGTCGTGATGTACTTGCTCACGTACACCAACACGTATGAAGCATCCCACCTGCGTTGGAGCGAGCAGCGCCTCTACATGACATTGCTCATGGGGGCGTCGATGGCGGTGGTCATGCTGCTGTTCATGCTCGGCATGTACCAGAACTGGAGGATCAACACGGCGATCCTCGTGAGCAGCGCGCTGCTCTTCGGAGGCGCCGCCTTCCTGATTCGATCGCAGAGCGCGATCGATGATCGGAACTTTCTCAACGCGATGATCCCGCACCATTCGATCGCAATCCTCGCTAGCGAGCGAGCAGACATCGGAGACCTCCGTGTCTGTGAACTGGCGGTGACCATCATTGAGGCACAGCAACGCGAGATCCGTGAGATGTCATGGCTCATTCGAGACATCGCCGAGAACGGCTCGGCCGAGACGCTTGCCGAAGCCCGCAGCCGGCCTGTGCCCGACTTCGAGGGACACAGCCTGCGGGCCTGCCCCGGCTAGCGCTGCTTGAGGCGCTTGCGTTCGCTCTCGGAGAGGTGGCGTTTCCGCACGCGGATCGCACTAGGTGTCACCTCGACCAACTCGTCGTCGGAGATCCACTCGACCGCTAGTTCCAGGGTCAGATCGCGGTGGGGCTTGAGCTTGATGGCCTCGTCGGCGTTGGCAGCGCGGATGTTGGTCAGTTCCTTCGGCTTGGCCGGGTTCACCTGCATCTCGCCGGGGCGGGACGCCTCGCCGATGATCATCCCCTCGTAGACCTCTTCGCCCGGGCCGACGAACAGCTCACCCCGCTTCTGCAGATTGTCCAGGGCGAATCCGGTGGTGTTTCCCTTGCGGTCGGCCACCATCGCCCCACCGATCCGGTGGGGGAGTTCCCCTGCCCACGGCATCCACCCGGCGTGATGCTGATGGACCAGGGCGGTACCCCGGGTCGAGGTCATCAGCAGCGATCGGAACCCGATCAGGCCGCGCGCCGGCGCCTCGAGGGTGACGATGGTGCGGCCGGTGTCACCGGGGCGCAGGTCGGTGATCTTGCCCTTGCGCGGGGCCGCCCCCTGGGTGACCGTGCCGACGTGCTCGTCGGGAACGTCGACCACTGCCCGCTCCAAGGGCTCGTGGGGTTTTCCGCCGATCTCGCGAATGATCACTTCGGGCCGGCTCACCTGTAGCTCGAACCCCTCGCGTCGCATCGTCTCGATGAGCACGCATAGCTGCAACTCACCGCGTCCCGACACCTCGATGATCTCGGGCGAGGAGGTGTTGCCGATCCTGACCGAAACGTTCCCGAGGACTTCACGCTCGAGACGCTCCCGGATCTGGCGCGAAGTGAGCAGTTTCCCGTCGCGACCCGACAACGGCGAAGTGTTGACCCCGAATGTCATCCGCAGCACCGGCTCGTCGACTTCAAGCCGGGGGAGCGGCACCGGGTTGATCGGGTCGGCGAGCGTGTCGCCGATCTCGACCTCGGGAAAACCGGCGATGACGAACAGGTCGCCGGCAGTTCTCTCGTCGACCTCGACTCTGCCGAGGCCGGCGAATCCGAGGAGTTGGGTGAGGCGCCGCTTGAGCGGGGCTTCCTCCACAATCGAGTGGCACAGGGCCACCTGGTTGCCGCTGCGGAGGGTGCCTTGCACGACCCGCCCGATCGCCAGGCGCCCCAGATAGTCGGAGGCGTCGAGGTTGGTGACCAGCGCCTGGAGGGGGGCGTCCGAGTCGCCCGATGGGCCGGGAATCGAGTCGACGATTGCATCCAACAGCGGACCGAGGTCGGCGTCCTCGTCGGGAACACCCAGGCCGACCTTCGCCCGCCCGAGCCGGGCCACGGTGGAGATGATGGGGAACTCGATGTTCTCGTCGGAGGCATCGAGGTCGAGGAAGAGCTGATACACCTCGTCGACCACCGCCTCGATCCGGGCCTCGCGCCGATCCACTTTGTTGATCACCACTACCGCAGGCAACTGCAGCGCCAGCGCCTTGGAGAGCACATACCGGGTCTGGGGCATCGGGCCCTCGGCGGCATCGACGAGGAGCAACACGCCGTCGACCATCGCCAGCGCCCGCTCGACCTCACCCCCGAAGTCGGCGTGCCCGGGAGTGTCGACCAGGTTGATCTTGGTGCCCCTCCAGACCACCGAGGCGGCCTTGGCGAGAATCGTGATGCCGCGCTCCCGCTCCTGATCGCTGGAATCCATGACGCGGTCGACCCGGGTTTCGTGTGCGGAGAACACCCCGGTGGCGCCGAGCATGGCGTCGACCAGGGTGGTCTTGCCGTGATCGACGTGGGCGATCAGGGCGACATTGCGGATTGGGGTTGCGGGCATGGTGCCGTGCCGGTCAGGCGCCTTGTCCCCGCGGGCGGGCGAGCCGGACCGTCAGGTCGCGTCCGTCCATGTCGGCGCCGTGGAGCGCATCGACTGCGCTGGCCGCCTCACGCGGATGCATGTCGACGAACCCGAACCCGCGTGACCTTCCGGTCTTGCGGTCGATGATGATCGTCGTCTGGTGGACCGTGCCATAGGGCTTGAACAGTGCGGCCAGATCCTGATCAGTGGCGGTCCATGGCAGGTTGGCCACATAGAGGCTCTCGGCGCCCGGTGTGGGATTGTTGGCACCGTTGCCGGTTGCCGTCGGCTCAGGCGCCCGGCGGGGCGCACTGGCCTCGCGGCCGCGGGGCCGTTCGTTGCGGCCGCGGTCCCGATCGCGACCCCGCTCCCGCGGCTTCGTCGGAGCGCTGCCCATGGTGTGCCCGCCGTTGCGGAGCGACGCCATGCTCGGGATGTCGAAGCTCGAGCGAAGCCCCAGATCCTGTTGGAGGCGCTTGGCAGCGCGCTCCTGGTCGCGGGCCACCATGCTGACCACGGTTCCCGTGGCGCCGGCGCGAGCAGTGCGGCCCGAGCGGTGCAGATAGTCCTTGTGGTCGGTGGGCAAGTCGAAGTGGATCACCGAGGCGACCGCTTCGACGTGGATCCCGCGGGCGGCCACGTCGGTGGCAATCAGTGCCTTGACCCGGCCGTTCGAGAAACTCGCCAGCGCCGCATTGCGCTGACCTTGCGAGCGTCCGCCGTGGAGCACGGCTGCAGCCACGCCCAACTTGTCGAGCTGCTTGGCGAGGCGGTCCGCCCCGTGGCGGGTACGGGTGAAGACGATGGAGCGCCCCATCTCGCCGACCACCTGAGCCGTCTGCTGCACCCGGTCGTGGCTGTCCACTGACCAGAAGTGGTGGCGGGCGTCGATCGTGTCGGGCTCCACGGTGCCGGCGTCATGTCGGACCGGGTTCCGCTGGTAGTCGCGGCTCAGCACCGCGACGTCACCGTCGAGGGTGGCGGAGAAGAGCATCGTCTGGCGATCGCGGGCGGTCTTGTCGAGGATCCTCCGCACCGCCGGCATGAATCCCATGTCGGCCATGCGGTCTGCTTCGTCGACGACCACGATGTCGACCTCGGTCAGATCGATCGATCGCTGCTCGATGAGGTCTTCGAGCCGGCCCGGGGTGGCGACGAGGACGTCGACCCCGCGGCGGAGCGCGTTCTTCTGCGGGCCGTAAGACACCCCGCCGTAGATGGCGAACACGCTGCGCGAGGCGACGCCGGCCAGCGGCGCCAGCTCACGCTTGATTTGCTCGGCGAGCTCGCGCGTTGGGGCGAGGATCAGTGCTCGGGGGCGGTTCTTGTTGGCGCGGGCGACGCGAGCCAGCATCGGCAGGCCGAAGGCCAGCGTTTTGCCGGATCCGGTGGGCGCCTTGCCCGAGACGTCCCGGCCTTCCATGACATCGGGGATGGCTGCGGATTGGATCGGGAACGGGTCGGTGATACCGCTCTTGGCAAGGGCGCGCACGAGCGGTTCGGGCAGCCCGAGTTGGGCGAACGTGATGGACATGAGTCAGTCTCCTGGCCCCCAGAGGGGTGATCGATTGAATGTGCCGAGCTCTGCCCGACCGGCGCGGCAACACGCCGTGCGCGGTCGAGGGTCGGCCGAAGAGGCAATCGAGCCGGGGAACAAGCCATGCCGTTGAGTCACCGGGGAAGCGAATTTCCGCTGGCCTCCACCCGGTGCGGCCTTGCCACTGTAACAGGCATAAGGGCCCGTCCATTCCCGGGCCGACTGCGGGGTTCTTGCCCCTGCGGGGACGCTAGAAAGGGGTCGTGCTCGCCGCCCCTGCAATCCCTCGCGAGAACTTCGTTTCGATCGACGTGCCCATGGGAGCGTGGATCGCGCTCGGCATCACCATCCTCGTCCTGCTGTCGATCGATCTGTTCCGTCATCGCGACGACCACGAGCCTTCGCAGCGCGAGGCGCTATTCGAATCGGGGGCCTGGGTGGCTTGCGGCCTGGCCTTTTCCGGCGTGGTCGCGTACGTGTGGGGCGCCGAAGCCTTCGGGGAGTATCTGTCGGGGTATCTGATCGAGAAGTCCCTCAGCGTGGACAATGTGTTCGTGTGGGCAATCCTCCTGACGACCCTGAGGGTGCCCCTCAAGTACCAGCACCGGGTGCTCTTCTGGGGCATCTTCGGGGCGCTCGTGTTCCGGGGGCTGTTCATCGGCCTCGGCACCGCGCTGATTACCCGGTTTGTCTTCGTCCTGGTGATCTTCGGAGTATTCCTCGTGTACACCGGGGCGAAGGTCATCCGGCACCGCGACGACGAGGGCGAAGGGGCGAACAAGATCCTCGGACTGGTGCAGCGCTTCGTGCCGGTGTCGAAGGACCTCGATGGGCACAACTTCTTTACGAAGGTCAACGGGCGGCGCGTGGCCACCCCGCTGCTCGCCGCGTTGATCGTGGTGGAGATAACCGACATCATCTTCGCAGTCGACTCGGTGCCGGCGATCCTGGCCGTTTCACACGAGCCGTTCCTGGTCTTCTCGTCCAACGCCTTTGCGATCCTCGGCCTGCGGGCGATGTACTTCCTACTCGCCAACGCCCGCAAGAGGTTCCACTACCTGTCGCACGGGCTGGGAGCGGTGTTGATCTTTGTTGGGCTGAAGATGACGGTCGCCCCGTGGTACCACGTCAACACCTTCCTCTCTCTCGGGGTGATCCTCTCGATCCTGGCCGCGGCGATGATCTTCAGCGAGCTACGCCAGCGGAGGCTGCAGGCCGCCGGGGAGCCGGCGCCCTTGCCGCACGACCACGACGAGGTCTAGTGGCCGGTGCCGATCGCCCGGCTGACGGCCAGCTGGGCATCGGCGAGATCCTCCAACATCCGGGCGTAGATCGGCATTCGCTTCTCCGTGCAGCAGCCGACCTGCAGGCGCCCGATCTGACCGCCCATCTCTTCGAGGGTCACGATGGCTGCCGGGGCCACCTCGGGGTTCGATTCGATCTCCCCGATCTCCCGGCGGACGGCAGCCAGGGCGGCGGCCAGTGCCTGCATCCGCGGGCTGCGGCCCGGGTCGCAGCAGCCGGCGTCGAGTTTCGCCAGGGCCGCCTCGAAGTCGGCCAGGGCCGTTCCGGCGATTGGTACGACTGCTGTCACGCCTATCCCAGTGCCTCGGTGAGAGCGTCGCTGAAGGCGGTGAGTGATAGCTCGACCTCGGCGTCACCGTGGGCCGCCGAGACGAACCATGGCTCCCTTGCGTCGTCGCACGGCATGACGCCACGGGCGATCATTCCCATGACCACCTTCGAGTACAGCTCCTCGTCATGCCCGCCGACATCCCGGAAATCGCGCGGCGGCTCTTCACCGAGGAAGATCCCGAACATCGACGGGGGTCCGAGCACATGGGCAGCGAGCCCCTTCTCCGAGCAGATGCCGCGGATGCCCTCGATCAGAGCCGTGCCGGCGCGGTCGACCGCGGCGAGCGGTGCTCCGGTCAGCAACTCACGAATAGTGGCGGCGGTCGCCGCGGCCGACAGGCCATTGCCCGAATAGGTGCCTGCCTGCATCACCCCGCCGTCGGCCCAGGCCCCCACCACGTGTTCGCGTCCGGCCACCGCTGCCACCGGGAACCCGTTGCCCATCGACTTGGCGAAGGTCGCCAAGTCGGGAGTCACCCCGAACCACTCCTGGGCGCCGCCGAGGGCGATACGGAAGCCGGTCTTTACCTCGTCGAAGATCAACACCACGCCGTGCTCGTCGCAAAGGGAACGGAGCCCGGCGAGATAGCCGTCGTCGGGCATCACTCCGAAGTAGTTACCCATGATCGGCTCCACGATCACGCATGCGATCCGTCCGCCGTCTCGCGCAAACAGGCGCTTCACGGCTTCGAGGTCGTTGAACGGTAGGGTGCGCACCAACGCCCGGATCGCCTCGGGAATCCCCGAGGAGCTCTGTAGCGGCACCGGGCTGCGGCGCGAACCCATCGCGGCGGGCGCCGCACTTGCAGTGGAGAACAGCACGTAGTCGTGGGCACCGTGATAGGCGCCTTCGAACTTGAGGACGAGTTCCTTGCCGGTCACCGCCCGGGCGAGCCGGATGGCGTGCATGGTTGCCTCGGTGCCGGTGTTGGTGAACCGCAGCCGGTCCACCCACGGCACCGCCGCCTTGAAAAGCTCGGCGGCCTCGATCTCGCGCGCCGACGTCATCGCGAAGGTCGTGCCCGAGGCGGCGGCCTCGGCCACCGCCGACGAGATGGCGGGATGGGCATGGCCGAGGATCACGGGGCCGAACCCCAACTGGTAGTCGACATAGCGCTTGCCGTCCATGTCCTCGACGTAGGCGCCGTCGCCCCGCTGGATCACCAGCGTGTCGTCGGGGCCCCAGAAGCGAAACCCGCTCGACACGCCGTTGACCAGGGCGGCGTTCGCCCTCTGGTACCAGTCTGATGTGGTGGGACCCTGCAGGCCCATGGTTCGCTCCTCTCGCGGAGCGGCGAGTGTAAGGGGTGAGCGAAGGGCGGTCGATCCCGGGCGCCGCTGGTAGCGTCGCTCGTCCGGAAGTGGGAGGTCGAAATGGCCGCGGTGGCCAAGATCTATATCGGCGGAGAATGGACCGATGGCACGGGGGACGAGGCCCACGAGCTGATCAGCCCCGTGACCGGGGAGCATCTGGCCACTATCCCGATCGCCTCGGCTGCCGATATCGACCGGGCCGTCGCCGCCGCTCGGGCTGCCCAGGACGATTTCCGTCACTGGTCGCCCTTCGAGCGGGCCGACCTCTGCCACCGGATCGCCGGAGCGATCGAGGAGATGGTCGAGGAGATCGCCCGGATCCAGACCCTCGAGCAGGGGAAGCCGTATCACGCTGAGTCGCTCGAGGACATCCAGGAGGCGAACCAGTACTTCATCAACGCCGCCGAAGACATCAAGCGCCTCGGCGGTGAGGTGATCCCCACCACCGATCGCAACAAGCGGATGTTCACCTTCCGGCGACCGGTGGGGGTGTGGGCGGCGATCACGCCGTGGAACTTCCCGGTGACCATCCCGCTCGAGTACATCGGCCCCGGTCTCGCCGCCGGCAACGCGGTGATCGCCAAGCCGCCGGAGTTCACCTCACTGGCGCTGCTCAAGCTGGCGGAGGCGTTCGATGCAGCAGGCGTGCCTAAAGGGCTGGTTTCCGTGATCCCGGGAGGGGCCTCGGTGGGTGATGCGTTGGTGAGCCACTCCGGAGTCGACGCCGTCGGCTTCACCGGGTCGAGCGAGACCGGCCGCAAGATCATCGCCCGCATGGGCATCAAGCGCTCGATCATGGAGATGTCGGGCAACGGGCCCACCATCGTCACCAACGACGCCAACATCGCTGCCGCGGCGGAAGCCGCCGTCTACGGGGCGTACTACAACGCCGGCCAGGTCTGCTGTGCCACCGAGCGGGTGATCGTCGTCGAATCGGTCCACGATCACTTCGTCGAGGCGGCACTCGAGGCAGCGGCGGTGGTGAAACTCGGCGACCCATTCGACGAGGCCACCAACATGGGCCCGCTGAACAATGAGCCGACCGCGGCGAAGATGGACCGGCATCTGGCCGACGCCGCCGAGCGCGGTGCCGAGTTACTGCGAGGCGGCGGGCGGGCTCCCGGGTTTCCGACCGCGCTCTACTACGACTTCACGGTCGTCGACCGGGTGCCCGAGGAGAGCCTGCTGTCGACCGACGAGTCGTTCGGCCCGGTGCTGCCGATCCTCACCGCTTCCGACGATGCCGAGGCGGTGGCCATGGCCAACCGCACCCGCCTCGGTCTCCAGGCTGCCGTGTTCACCAACTCGCTGCAGAAGGCGTTCTGGTACGCCGACCGCATCCGGTCGGGCACGGTGGTGGTCAACGATTCCACCGACTTCTGGGAGACCTTCCAGCCATTCGGCGGTGCCGCCGGCACCGACACCGGCTGGGGCCGGGGGCGGATCGAGGAATTCACCGATCTGCAGACACTGGTGATAGACGTCGG